>NZ_JANPGP010000149.1:0-34746 GCF_031424035.1 Novosphingobium sp. | reverse complement strand
CCGCAACTGTCGAGCGCGGCCAGGATGGCGCGGGTTTCCGAAAGCTGGACGATGTTGGAGAGCTTGCCGCCCGGGATCGTGGTCATGCCGGGGGGCGGTTCCGCAGCGGCGGTCTCCCCGGTAGTGCGTACGGCACGATCGAACACGATATGCTGCATGCCGATCTCAGGCGCATCGCCCGCCAGCAGGAGCGCGCGGCGCATCACGTTTTCAAGTTCGCGCACGTTTCCAGGCCAGGCATGGGCTTCAAGAATCGCGAGCGCGGCTTCGCCGATCCACGGCACTGGCCGGCCCGCCGGCACATGGCGCAGCACCATGGCGAAGGCCAGCGGCGCCACATCCGCCGGACGTTCGCACAGGGCGGCAAGTTCGAGCGGGAAGACGTTGAGCCGGTAATACAAGTCGGCGCGGAAGCGGCCTTCATCGACTTCGGCGGGAAGATCGCGGTTCGCGCAGGCGATCACGCGGACATCGGCCTTGACTGGGCGCGTGGCCCCCAAAGGCACCACTTCACCTTCCTGCAGTACACGCAGCAGCTTGGCCTGGAGCGCGAGCGGCATTTCGGCGATTTCGTCGAGCAGCAGGGTGCCGCCGTGGGCTGCCCGGAAGAAGCCTTCACCCGCCGCATTCGCACCCGTAAACGAGCCCTTCTGGTGGCCGAACAGCATGGCTTCCAGCATGGTTTCAGGCATCGCGGCGCAGTTGATTGCGATGAACGGCGCATCGGCGCGCGGCGAGCGCAAGTGAATGAAGCGGCTCAGGACTTCCTTGCCGGTGCCGGTCGGGCCGTTGATTAGGACGGGAATCTCGCTGGCGGCCAGCCGCTCGGCCAGGGCCAGGATCGACAGGCTCTCGGGGTCGAGCGCGATCGGCTGGCCTTCCGGCGTTGCCGCAGCCAGAAAGGCAGCGAGCGAGGCTTCGCTGACCGGGTCGGAATAGGCGAGCACGTGGCGGCCATTGCCTTCGCGGCGGGTGAGCGAGGGATGGGACGTCCGGGCCAGCGTGATCGCGGCGCGGCCCGAAGGCACGGAGCGCGCTTCCTCGATATCGCCTACCGACAGCGCCTCGCCGCTGCCGGTCACCGGACTCATGCCCAGAACCGCAGTCGCGCGGTGCAGCAACGGGGCGTGAAGCCCAAGTGCGGCAGAAGAAATGTCCATCCCCGGCATTGTAAATTCCACCCCGTCATTAACCATTCGACGGGACAGTTTTGGCGCGTGAACGACAAAGAGACCGGTAATTTAAGTCCTCGAATTTACACCTAGGGGTTTGCCCCTTGTTTTGCCGGTCTGGCGGCAAGCG
This sequence comes from Novosphingobium sp., assembly GCF_031424035.1. GTDB lineage: Bacteria > Pseudomonadota > Alphaproteobacteria > Sphingomonadales > Sphingomonadaceae > Novosphingobium. The sequence goes on along the minus strand of NZ_JANPGP010000149.1, from coordinate 33,444 downwards.
ATTGCCGGTGCCGGCTTAAACTTGCCGCCCGGTTGCCGCTCTTTGGCTTGGCAGCGGCGCCGGATGGTCTGGCCTGCTGATCCATTCGGGACTTCACTCGGGAGTATACCATGTCGGTAATCAACACCAATATCGGCGCAATGCGCGCCGCCAACTCTTCCACCCAGGCCGCAAGCATGCTCGGCCAGGCAATGCAGCGCCTGTCGACCGGCAAGCGCATCAACACGGCCAAGGACGATGCCGCCGGCCTCGCCATTTCGACCTCGATGACGGCGCAGATCAACGGCATGAACCAGGGCGTGCGCAACGCCAACGACGGCATCAGCCTCGCCCAGACCGCAGAAGGCGCTCTGAACGAAGTGACCAACATGCTGCAGCGCGTTCGTGAACTGGCTGTGCAGTCGTCCTCGGGCACTTACCAGACTGCCGACCGCACCAACATGCAGGCCGAAGTCACCTCGCTGACCAACCAGATCGGCAGCGTCCTGTCCGACACCAAGTTCAACGGCAACGCCCTGTTCAGCACCACGGCTGGCACAGACATCACCTTCGACATCCAGGCCGGTGCAAACTCGAGCGACGTCGTTACTCTGACCTCGGCAGCGATCGACGGCGGCAACATCGACGCCACGGCGCTCGATGTGACCACGGCTGCGCTTGCCACCACGACCATGGCGAACGTCGATCTGGCGCTGGCCGAAGTCGCTGCCACGAACTCGGGCTTTGGTGCCGGTGAATCGCAGCTGAGCTCGGCGGTCAACAACCTGACCTCGAACGCCACCAACCTGTCGGATGCTCGCAGCCGCATCATGGATGCCGACTACTCGACCGAAACCACGCAGATGGCGAAGGCCCAGATCCTCAGCCAGGCTTCGACCGCGATGCTTTCGCAGGCCAACCAGAGCCAGCAGAACGTGTTGTCGCTGCTGCGTTAAGTTCGACACCTCTGGCACCTGTCCCCTTTCGGGTGCCTGATACCTGTCCTCCCCCGGACAGGCTCACGCCCGGCGGTCGCCCCCCGACCGCCGGGCTTTTTTGTCGATTCAATTGGTTGGACAACGTCCGGCCAATGTCACAGCCTGCGCGGAGCTGTTACGATGGGGACTTTCAACATGAAACGTATAGGCTTTTTGCGCGCAGCGACAATTCTGTGCGCGCCGGCGCTGCTGGCGGGCTGCAAGGCTGAGGGTGTTGGCGCAGAAGCTGCCGGTTCTGGCATTGGTGCAGTGGCAGCAGGCTCTGATTTCAAGCCGACGAAGGCGCAGTTCATAGCGCCCGCTCCGGGCAAGCCGGCGAAGATGCTGATCACTTATACACGCAACCTTGACCCTGCGACGCAGTTCAGTCAGCTTCACATCAATTACTGGGCTTACGATGCGGCCACGCTGCCGGTTTATTACGGCGACAGGACGATCACCTGTCCCGACGCAAAGGAGCCGGCCTGTTCGGGCAAGACCTTTGCGGTCGAAGTTACCGCAGGGCGCTTGTGCAGGGCAGCTGACGCTTCCAAGCCCGGCCAGACTTGGCCATGTGGAACAGCGCCATCGCCCAAAGTCATCATGCACGTGGTGACGAACTGGATCGGCGTGAAGCCGCGCGATCCGCATATGCAGGTCGATCAGTTGACCCCCACGCTCTGAGAGCGGGCGTGGGGCCGCGCTCAGCGGCCTACCGTCCCAGCATCGCAAGCTCTGCCTTCAGGCGCGCATTTTCCGCGCGCAGGAAGGAAAGTTCATCCCCCGCCCCGCCGCCTGTGGGGGCGGGCTGGCGGGACGGGGGAGCGCGCTGCCCAGCAGTCGTCCGGGCAATAGACTGTCGCGGGGCTGGCAGGGGAAGGATACGGCTCTTCTTTCTGACTGTGCGGGACAGGCGCTGGCCAACGAGCGCACGGCTGAGCGCATCGAGCCAAAACACCACCCGCGCGACCATCCCCGGCTTGCGCGTATCAACCAGCGATCGGCTGCGCGGCAGGGCGATGGGCGCGATGGGCGCGATGGCCGGAGCCCGCACCGGCACCGGTTGGGACAGCGGGATGGTGAGGGCAGGGGACTGCGGCAGGACTTGTGGCGGGGCCTTTGCCGCAGGTGCCTTGGCCTTGCCGCGCTTGGGCAGTGCCGTGAATTTGGCGGTCTTGCGTCGCCGGGTTGTCTGACCCCGTTTGCCGACCGCCTTACCTGACAGTTTGCCCGGCGGCTTGATGGTCGGCGCATGGGTTGCACCGGGAAGAGGAGGAAGTTCGGGCGCTGGCAGGATCAATGCCGCTTCGGCCCGCGCCTGCGGCTCGGGCAGCGGCGCATCGCGGATGACCACGCCCTTGCGCGGCGGGATGCAGACCTGTTCGGGAAAGGCTGGCGATGGTGACGAAGGCAGCTTCATGCCGGCTTTGGACACATGGCGGAACTCTCCGCCAGTGCGAGACATCGCCGTCCGATTGCGCACGGTATGCATTGTCCGGACTCCCCCCAGGGATTGCCTGGAGGGGAAGGTCTCACACCGATTCGTCGCGGCGAAGCGCTATTCCATCCGTTCAGGATGGGAAGACGGGAAGACGCATCCGGTTTGGTTGTGAAGTCGAGCGATGGGGCAACCGCAGCCGCCTAGCCAATGCTCCATTCAAAATCCAACTGGCCCAACTGGCATTGGGAAATATTGCCGCTGCCGCTGTAGACGTTGCCGGCGCCGCCTTTGTCGAAGGTCTTCCTGATCCCGTTGATCCGCCCCACAACCTTGCCGGCAAATTTGATATCGGCACCAACTGCAGAACTGAAGGACAGTTTCCCGGTGGGCTGCCGAGGTGATCCGCCTTGGCTGGTCGAATCGAAGATCGTCGATGCACTTACCCCGAGCGCCTGCCAAGGAAACTCAGTGACCTGACCGGCCCCGGAAGATTTTCCTGTGATCAGCAATCCAACGGTGCGCTGTTTTCCTTCAATCGAAAAAGTCAGGTAAATGGACTGCATGAGTATTGCCTCCGAAAACGCAATTTTGCACAGCATTTAGCGCGTGACAAACTGAATTATTATACAACTCTTGGGGGGCGCTGGACTTACCCCATCTCCTCGATCATCACCTTGTATACCCGGGCGGCAAAGCGCCAGCAGCCGCCGTCCTTGCGCAATTCGTCCTCATAGCGCCCGGTCAGCCGATGGCTGCCGGCGCCGTCCCTGAACACCAGCCGTTCCTGCGCATAGGATCGGCAGGTGGCGCGGTCGCCGTCGATCTCGCAGGAGCCGAGCTGGCCGATGAAGCTGGTGGTTTCGACATTGCCCATCAGCCCGTCGTAAGTCGCGGCAATGGCCTCCTTGCCGCTGACGTCGAAGTAGTGCGTCCACCAGGTCGCATCGTCATGCCAGCAGCCGAGCCAATCGGCGCGGTCCATGCGGCTTGCAGCGTCGGTGTAGCTGTCAAGCAGTTCGCGAATGGCCAAGCGGTCTTCGATGGGGCCAGTGAACGGCATGGGCATCCTTTCTACGTGTTTGAAGCGAGGATTGCTGAGTGAGTGGAATGACGCAAGCGGATCAAAACAACCATCGTCATTGCGGGGCCGCAGGCCGCGGCAATCCAGGGTCGTTGCGCCGAGAACTCTGGATTGCCGCGTTGGCTTCGCCTCCTCGCAAGGACGAGGACTTCCTATCAATGCGCCAGGGTGATGGATATCCGCCGGTTGCGTGGGTCCTGCGGGTTGTCCTGAACCAGCAGTTCGCGGTCGGCCACGCCTTCGATGCGCTTGAAGCGGTTTTCCGCCACACCGCCAAGCATCAGCGCCTGCCGGGTGGATTCGGCGCGCCCGGCGGAGAGCGACCAGTTGTTCGCCATCTGCCCGCGCTTCCACGGCAAGGCATCGGTGTGGCCGCGGATCGACAGCGAGCCGGGTTCGGGGTTGAGCGTTTCGGTGATCGCCTTCATCAGGTCGCGCGCCTGCGGGGTCAGCACGGTGGTGCCCAGCTGGAACATGGCGAACTGGGCATCGTCGACCAGATCGATGCGGATGCCTTCGGTGGTATCGACCATCTTGACCTGACGGGCGAGCTTGCGCAGCGCTTCGCTCTTGCTAAGCTTTTCGGCGAGCGTCTGCTTCATCCGGTTCATCTTCTGGATCTTGCCTGCGCCTTCCTTCGGCCCGCCGGTCGTATCGCGCGGAATGGTCAGTGCCTTGGTGCCGGTCTGCCCGCCGCGGTGGGGATAATTGTCAACGTCGACGATCGACGATCCGCCGAGCAGGCCGTTGGCCCCGGCGCTCTCCTGCCGCATCTTGACCAGCGTCGGGGTGAAATAGTCGGCAATGCCCTTGCGCTGTTTTTCGGTGGTCGCGCCCAGCAGCCACATCAGCAGGAAAAATGCCATCATGGCGGTGACGAAGTCGGCATAGGCCACCTTCCAGGCGCCGCCATGGTGCCCGGCTGCGACCACGGTGATCTTCTTGACGATGATCGGGGGCGGCAGCTCGTTCTTGCCGCGCGGAGCCTTGGCCATGGCTTAACGGCCGCGCAGGCTGTCGAGCAGCTCGGAAAGGCCCGGGCGGAAGGCATGGCTGAGGCCCGAACGCGCGCTTTCGACGACCAGCGGCTGGGGATAGCCATGGAGCGAGGCGATAACGACCTGCTTGACCGCGTGGAAGATCTGCTCGTCGGCCTCGATAACCTGCTTCAGTCGGCCGGCCATCGGCGCAACCATGCCGTAAGCGAGCAACACGCCCATGAAGGTGCCGACCAGCGCCGAACCGATCATGCCGCCAAGGATCGCAGGCGGCTTGTCGATCGAGCCCATGGTCTTCACCACGCCAAGCACGGCGGCAACGATGCCGAGCGCGGGAAGCGCATCGGCCAGCGTCTGCAGCGCGTGCTGGGGTTCGTGCATTTCGTGGAAATGCGTTTTCATCGCATTGTCCATGACTTCCTCGACCGCGTGGACCTCCAGCGTGCCCGATGACACGACGATCAGGGTCAGCGTGTCGCAAATCAGATCGACCAGCGCATGATTGGCGAGCAGGCGCGGGAATTCGGCGAAGATCGCGCTGGTCTTGGGATCGGTGACATGACTTTCCAGCGCCACCGGCCCTTCGGATCGCAGCAGCTTCATCAGCTTTGACGTCAGGATGATCACGTCGATGTGATCCTGCTTGTTGTGCTTTGGGCCCTTGAAGATCTTGCCAAAGCCCGCGCCGAGCAGCTTGAGCTCGTGCATCGAATTGCCGGTCACCGTCGCACCGATCGCAGCGCCGCCGATGATCAGCATTTCGTGCGGAATGGCTTCCATCACCGGGCCGAGCGCGCCGCCGGTGATAGCGAAGCCGCCGAACACCATGACGAGCAGGATGACGATGCCGATTATCGCATACATAAAGCCGGTGGCCCCCCTCGGCCGAAATTCAGATCAGCGCAGCACGTCAAACAGTGAGAGCTGTGCAAGCCGGGCAAAACTCGACTGGCTGGCTTCAAGAACGGTCATGGCCTGCTGCAATTTAGCCACGGTGGAGGCGATGTCGGTGCCGCCGACGTCGGCTTCTTCGCCCGATCGCAATTCGCCCATGTCGACCCGGCGGTCGTTGGTCAGCTCGATCCAGGCAAGGCGCGAGCCGACGACCGACTGCGCGGTGGTCAGCTTTTCAAGCCCCGCATCAAGAGCGTCGAGCGATCCATGCGCCGCGCCTTGCGGGTCGGCTGAACCACCCTGAAGGGCATCGCTGAGGCCTTTCATTACCGCGAGCAGGTCAGTCGATGCGCCGCCAGAGGAAAAGTTCAGGAATTCCGGTCCGGTCAGGCCGCGGCTGACAGTCTGGCCATCACCCAGCGGCAGTTCGCCGGCGCTGGCCGTGCCGATGTAGCTGGCGTTGCCGGCAGCATCGACGGCATAGGCCGCGCCGCCAGCTTCGCCGCCGAACAGGGCATGGCCGGCAATGTCGCGGCTGTTGGCAAGCGCGATCACGTTTTCGCGGATGGCGCCGATTTCCGATCCGATGGACACGCGCTGGGCCGGTGTGAGCGTGGCAGTGGAGGCCTGTACGGCCAGTTCCTTCACCCGCGTCAGATAACTGGCGAAGGACGACATCGCCCCGTCCGCCAGTTGCAGGTCGGAAGCCGCACGCTGGGCGTTGGCCGTGTCGATCGTCGATAGCGTCGATCCGCGCGCCAGCTGGCGCAGGCGCGACGAAGCCACCGGATTATCGGCGGAAGTGGCAAATTTCTGTCCGCTCGCCAGGCTGGACTGCAGGTTCTCCGCCTCGCCTCGCAGCGAATTGAGCCCCATCAGGGCGCGCTCATAGAACGCGCTGGTGCTGGTGTTGACGATGGTCATGCGACCTTACTCCTGCCTACGCGCCGGGCCATCACCTGAGGCCCAGCAGCGTGTCGAAAATGGTGCTCGCGGCCTGCATCGCCTTGCTTGAGGCCTGAAACGCCTGCTGGAACCGCACGAGGTTCACCGCCTCTTCGTCAAGATCGACCCCGGCCTGCGCTTCAAGCGCGACGCGGGCGTTGCCGGCGATGGTGTCAATGGCGCCCTGGGTGACCCGGCGGCTCGAAACGGTGGAGGAAATGTCGAAGATCAGCGCATCAAGCGCGCCCGCCGGATCACTTGTCGCCAACGCCGAGCGCAAGGCATCAAGATTGCCGGGATCGCGGCTGCCCGCCGGCGCCCCGACCGGAGCCGTGGCGATCAGCGCGCCGTTCGAAAAGGCTAGCGTCATGCCCGCCGCACCGCTGCCGGTGAACAGCGGCGTGCCGGTGCTGCCGTCGAGCGCGACGCCGCTGCCTTGCGCGCCGTTGACGGCATCGCGAACGCTGTCGGCAAGGTCATTGAGGTCGCTGCGCACGGTGGCGAGCTTGTCTAGCGACAGCGCCTGTCCGGCCAGCGAACCGCCCGGTAGTGCCAGCGGGCTGCCGGCGAGCGTAAAGCTCAGCGTGTCCGTGCCGGAAATAGCCATGCTCAGCGGATTGGAGGTGCCGCCATCGACCAGCAGCGGGCCGGTGCCGCTGCCCATGCGGACGGTCACCTGACCATCAGTGGCAAAGCTGGTCGATACCGTGCCGAACTTGCTGACCTGTTCGAGCAGGCTGTCGCGCTGGTCGAGCAGGGTCGACTGGTCGCTCGAAGCATCGGACGCGCGGGCAAGGCGCAGGTTCACCCGCGCGAGTTCGCCGGCGAGCGTATTGACCTGAGTGACCCCGGCGGTCGCTTCGAACTGCAGGCCGTCAGCCACGCCTTCGAGGCCCTCGGCAGCAATGTTGAACGTGCCCGAAAGGGTGCGCGCCGCCTCGATCACGCCGGAGCGCAGGCTGGCATCGGTCGGGTCGCTGGCGAGGCGCTGGAGTGCGCCCTCGAAATCGACCATCGCGGGATAGACGCGGCTCTGTTCGACGGCGGCGGCAATGTTTTCAAGGCCGCGCACTTCGGCCCCGGCACGCGCGGCGTCGGCGCCGGTGCGGCGCACTTCGGCCTGCCGGAACAGGTCGGCATTGCGCACGATCGAGGACAAACGCACGCCTGACAGCGAAATATCCTGCCCGCGCCCGGAAATCCCCGATCCGGAGACTTCGGACAAGCTGATCGAGCGGCGGACGTAGCCGTCGGTGCCGGCATTGGCGATGTTGTGCGCGGTAACGTCGAGCCCGGTGCGGGCTGCACGGGCGCCGGACAGTGCGATCGAGAGGAGGTCGGATGCCATGGCTTATTTGCCCTCGCTTGGCGGTTGCGCGGCATCGGTGCCGATCCGTTTCGCCAGCTGTGCTTCGATAACCTTGGCAAAACCCAGCGCGCCGTTTTGCGAAGCAATTTCGGCAAAGCGTTCGTCCTGCATCGCCTGAAAAGTCTCGGTGCCCTTGCTGGAAAACAGGCTTTCGCCAAAGCTGGCGGCGCGGGCCGAGCTCAGCATCTGGCGCACGAAGATTGCCTCGAAACCTTGCGCGGCCTTGTGCAGCTTTTCGCGGTCGGTCGCGGCAGGCGCGGTCAGGGGAAGGGCGGATATTTTCATCACAGCACCACCATCTCGGCCTTGAGCGCGCCGGCTTCCTTGAGCGCCTGCAGGATTTCAACCAGGTCCGATGGCCCGACGCCGAGCAGGTTGAGCGCATCGACAACCTTGGCGAGGCTGGCCCCGCCTTTCATCGAAATGAGGTGCGAGCCTTCATCCTCGGCGGTGATCGTGCTGGATTCGACCTTGGTGGTTTCGCCCTTGCTCAGCGGTGCCGGCTGGCTGACGCTGGGCTTTTCGTCGATCCGCACGGTGAGCTTGCCGTGACTGATCGCAGCGGGCGACAGGCGCACGGCGCTGTTGATCACCACGGTGCCGGTGCGGCTGTTGACGATAACCTTGGCGGGGGTCTCGGCGGGCTGAATCTGGATCATCTCGATCGCTGCCAGCATCGAGGCGCGCGCATTGACGTCGGCGGGCATCTGGATCGCCAGTGTCACCCCGTCCTCGACCGCGGCAACCGGGCCGAAACGCGCATTGACCGCATCGCGAACGCGCGCGGCAGTGAGGAAATCGGCCTGGTAGAGGTTCCAGCGCAGCACGGCATCGCGGTCGAAACCGGTGGCGACGGCGCGCTCGACCGAGGCGCCTTCGGGAATGCGGCCCACGGTGGGCACGTTGACGGTCAGCTTCGAACCATCGCGGCCCGATACGCCGAGTCCGCCGACAGCAAGGTTGCCCTGGCTCATCGCGTAGATCTGGCCGTCCGCACCGTAGAGCGGCGTCATGATAAGTGCCCCGCCGCGCAGGGACTTGGCCTTGCCAATGGCGGACACGGTGACGTCGATCTTCTGACCGGGCTTGGCGAAGGCGGGCAGCTGCGCGGTGATCATCACGGCGGCGGCGTTTTTCAGCCCCGGCGAGACGCCCGGCGGCAATTGCACGCCCATCCGCCCGGCCGTGCCGCGCATGGCCTGGGTGAGGTATTCAAGGTTGTCATCGCCCGAGCCATCAAGCCCGACGACAATGCCGTAGCCGGTCAGCTGGTTCGAACGCACACCCTGAAACGCGCCCAGATCGCGCACGCGTTCGGCGTGAGCGGGGGCGGTCGTACCAAGGGCAAGAATGGCGGCAAGGAAGAAACGGCGCAGCATGGCGGTCCTCAAAACGGTGTGATCATGTTGAAGAACTTGCTCAGCCAGCCTTCGCGGCTAGCGCGCTGGATCGAGCCCTTGCCCGAATATTCCATGCGCGCGTCGGCCACTTGCGGCGATCGCACGGTGTTGTTGGCGTCGATGTCTGCCAGACGCACGATGCCAGAGAACTGGATCCATTCGTGACCCTGGCTCAGCATCATGCGCTTTTCTCCTTTGACCAGCGCGGTCCCGTTGGGGCGCACTTCGGCGATGGTGACGGCGACGGTGCCCGAAAAGCTGCTTGTCTGCGCAGCGCTGCCATCGCCCTTGAACGACGATTGGCCGCTGGCTTTAAGGGCATCGGGGTTGAGGAAGGCGAGCGGACCGGCGGTGGGCGGCGTGAGCGAGAAGCCCCCGTCGCGCCCGGTTTTCGATGTCGCGGTCTTCGATGTGGTGGTGTTTTCGATCAGCGCGATGGTCAGCGGATCGCCCACGGCCCGGGCGCGGTTGCCCGATACGAGCGGCGCATAGCCGAGCGCGGCGTTGAAGATCGCCCCGTCCGCCGGGCGCGGCTGGGCCGGTGTCGCTGCGGGCAGGGTGGCCTCGAAGCCGGTGAGCTTGGGCTGCTTGGATTTGGCCATTGTCGGATGGCTCAGCAGAAGAAAAGCACTCGTCATTCCCGCGAAGGCGGGAACCCATCTCCGGCCTTTCGCCAAACGCGACGTCGGAGATGGATCCCCGCCTTCGCGGGGATGACGAAGGTTGTTTGTCTTGGTCACGCTTGTTACCCCCCTCACAGCGTCTGGTTCGCGTTGCGCAGCATCTCGTCGACGGCGGCGATCATCTTGGAATTGATTTCGTAGGCGCGCTGGGCCTCGATCATGTCGACCAGCTCCTCGACGACATTGACGTTCGAGCTTTCGAGCATGCCCTGCCGCAAGTTGCCGCGCCCGCCCTGGCCGGCGACACCGATCTGCGCCGCGCCGCTGGCGCCGGTCTCGGTGAGGAAGTTGTCGCCCACGGCCTTCAGCCCGGCCGGGTTGGCGAAGGCGGCGATGGTGATCTGGCCCAGCGTGGCGGCCTCGGTCTGGCCGGGCAGCGCGGCGGAAACGGTGCCGTCAGCCGCGACCGAGATCGATGTGGCGCCTTCGGGGATCGAGATCGCCGGTTGCAACGCATAGCCCTGCGAAGTGACCAGCTGGCCTTCTGCCGAGCGGGTGAAATTGCCGGCGCGGGTATAGCCGAGCTGGCCGCCCGGCATCTGCACCTGGAAATAGCCATCGCCATCCAGCGCCATGTCGAGCGCGTTGCCGGTGGTCGCCAGCTCGCCCTGCGTCTCGATCCGCGTGGTGGACTGGATGCCCACCCCGGTACCGAGGTTGAGCCCGGTGGCATAGGTCGTCTCGTTCGAGCTCTGCTGCCCGGCGACGCGCGTGTCCTGATAGGCCAACGTGGCGAAGTTGGCGCGGTCGCGCTTGTAGCCGGTAGTGCCGACGTTCGCGAGGTTGTTGGCGATCACGCGCATGCGCTGGTCCTGGGCTTCAAGCCCGGTGCGTGCGATGTGGAGGGCGGAACTTGGCATTGTCTATACTCCTGTAATCCTCCCCGGACCCGGGGGGGGGGACCACCGAAGGTGGTGGAGAGGGTCATCGGCCGGGCGCAGCGTGTGGAGGAGAGCCCCCTCCGTCAGCGCTGCGCGCCGCCACCTCCCCGTGGGCGAGGAGGATTTCACGTCATCCTCATGAGTGCTGCACCGCCCTCGTCGATCTCTTTGGCAGTGGCGACGAGCTTGGTGCGGATATCGAACAGGCGCTGAGCCTCGATCATTTCGGTCAGCACTTCAGAGGAATTGACGTTCGACTGTTCGAGCGCACCAGGCAGCACCGTGCCTTCCTCGTCGTTCGGCAAAACCCCGCCGCCGAACACGCGGAACAGACCGTCGAGGCCCTTTTCGATGCGGGTGCCGGCGGGGCTCGCCAGCTTGAGCCGGTCAAGCCGGGTGGGCGGCGCATCGGGTATGGCCGGATCTTGCAGCAGCACTTGTCCGTCGGGGCTGATTATCACCTTGCTGCCCGATGGCACCGTGATCGGCCCGCTTTCACCCACAACCGGCGCGCCTTCGCCATTGACCAGCAGGCCCGACGCCGCAATCGCCAGATCGCCGCGCCGGGTATAGGCTTCGGTCCCGTCGCGGGCCTGGACGGTGAGCATGACGTCGCCCTCCATGGCCAGGTCGAGCGGCCTGCCCGTCTGGGTGACCGATCCCGCCTTCATGTTGGCGCCGCGCACTTCGGTGTCGCTCATTGTGCGCACTTCCAGTCCGGGGCCGTCCAGCGTCACCGGCGTCATCGCGATCATGTCGGCGCGAAAGCCGATGGTCTGCGAATTTGCCATGTTGCTGGCGATGACCCGCTGGCGGTTCATCGAGCTCGACAGGCCGGTAAAGGCGGTGTGGATCAGGCGGTCCATGGTTCAGGTCAGGTGCGCAGGTTGATGATGGTCTGCGAGATCTGCGTCGCCGTATCGATCGCCTTGGCATTCGCCTGGAAATAGCGTTGCGCGGTAATCAGGCCGACGAGTTCCTCGGAAATGTCGACGTTCGATCGTTCGACCGCGCCCGAAAGCAGCGTGCCGTACTGGCTGGTGCTGGGCTGGCCATAGGTCGGCGCGCCGGAAATGCCGGTGGCCTCCCAGTTGGAATTGCCGATCTGCTTGAGCCCGTTGGGCGCAATGAAATCGGCCAGCGCGATCACGCCGATCGAGGTGTTCGAACCATCGGCATAGGAGGCGATCACCGCGCCATCATCGTTCACCGACACCCCGGCGAAGTCCGCGCCGGCGGCATTGGTCGCGGGGACCAGCGCATCGACCGTCGATGTGGTCGAAGTTATCACGCCGGCGGCGTTGACCGGGAACAGCTGCAGCCGATTGCTCGAAGCATTGGTGATGAAACCGTTGCCGTCGACGCTAAAAGAACCGGCACGGGTGAATTGCGTCGTGCCCGACAGCGGTGCCTTGGTAGTGAACAGACCCTCCCCGTTGATTGCCACGTCAAGCGCGTTGCCGGTCTGCTCAATGGGACCGAGAGACATCTCCTGAGTGATCGAGGCAACGCGGCTACCGATGCCTGTTGTAAGGCTGGGGTCAGTCAATATCGAGACCGCGACGATATCGGCGAAGTTGGTGCGGCTCTTCTTGAAGCCCGACGTTTCGGCATTGGCGATGTTGTGGCTGATCACGCCAAGGTCGGTCTGGGCGTTCTTGAGGCCGGTGAGAGAGGTATAGAAGGACATGGCATCTGCTCCTTATGCAGCGGGGGTGGGGGCGGTGGCGGAATTGGGGGTTGAGCCATTGACCAGCGCGGCCAGGCTGGCGGCGGCGGCCTGCTGCGCGGCGATTACCGCGTCGAGCTTCTCGGCGATGGCCTTCAGCGAGGAGCTGCTTTCGTTGGTCGCCGAAAGCGAGGAGAACTGCGCCAGCTGGGCAAGCATTTCCTTGTTGTCGACCGGATCGGTGGGATCCTGCTGCGAAAGCTGCGCGGTCATCAGCTTGACGAAGTCGGCCGCGCCCAATGCGGCGAATCCGTATTTCTTGTCGGTTGTCGCAGCCGCCGAAGCGCTCGCTGCCGTGTTGGTGATTGTCGTCATGGTCACTTCATCCTCATGGTTTCGAGCATCAGTTGCTTGGCCGTGGACATGGCCTCGACCAGGTTCTGGTACTGGCGCGATGCTTCGAGCATCTCGACCATCTCGGCATTCTCATCGACCGGAGCGGTCCAGACATTGCCATCGGCATCGGCCAGCGGATGGTCCGGGTTGTATTCCCGCACCGGCGCGGCCTGCGAGCGAGTGACAGCGGACACGTTCACCGTGGCGAGGCCGCTGGCCTTGTCGAGCTGCGTGGCGAAGACCGGGCGCAGCGGGCGATAGGCACCCTCGGCGCTGCCGGCGACAGAGCCGGCATTGGCCAGATTCGATGCTGCCGCGTTCATCCGTACAAGCTGGGCAGACATGCTGCGCCCGGCGACGTCGAACAAGCTGAGGTGTGTGGGCACGGGCATCGTTATTCGCCCTTCAGCGCGCGGGTGACCGTGTTGACCCGGCCAGAGATGAATTGCAGCGTCGCCGAATAGCCGACCGCGTTCTCCGAAAAGGCAAGTTGTTCGGTCGCCATTTCCACGGTGTTGCCGTCAAGCGTCGGCATCGTCGGCACGCGATAGCGGGTGGCGCTGGCCACGGCCTGCTCGTCGCTTGCGCCATTGGTGCGCGCCTTGAGCGCGGCGGAGAAATCGATATCGCGCGCCTTGTATCCCGGCGTTGCGGCATTGGCGATGTTCGACGTGAGCAGGCCCATGCGCTGCGACTGCAGCTGCAGGGCCACCCCGTGAATGCCGAATAGTCCTTCGCTCATGATGCATCGTGCCTTTCGCGACTGTGCGCGAGAGATGCAGCAAGTGCCGTGCCAATTGCCGCAACGGCGGGATTCCGCGCCTTTCGTCGGACCGACCCGGCAAGCATTTGCCGTGGGCCGGCAATGTTTGGCCGCACGCTGAAACCCCGGCGCGGTGACCGTTCTTGGCTCCATGACCACCGCCATGACACTCGTCACCCTGATCGACGCTCCCAGCGCGCTTATCGTCCTGGGCGGAACCGTTGCCGCCACGGTGCTGCGCTGCGGAGTGAGCGAGTGCGCGATCACCGCGCGCGAGATCGCGCAGCTGTTTGGCAAGCCCTTTGCTGCGGGTGAGGCGCGGGCTGAACTGGCGCGGCAAGTGCAGGACATCCGCCGCGACGGCTTGCTGCGCGCCGAGCATCACTCGACAGGCGACAGCGAATTCGACGAGGTGACTGACGTTCTGTTCCACCAGCGCTCGATCGCCGCGCTGGTCGCCGCGCATGAACGGCACAAGGCGCGCCGCTCCGCAATGAGCAATACGGCGGTCCGCCTGTTCGCCCAGGCGGCAGAGCTGGCGCCGGTGTTCGGCATGGTCGGCACGCTGATCTCGCTCAACCGTTTGCCGCAGGGGCTGGCTAACGGTGACTTTTCCGGGGCCATCGGCATGGCCGTGCTGACCACGCTTTATGGCCTGCTCGCCGCCAACCTGATTTTCGCGCCGATCGCCCGTGTGATCGAGCGTGCTGCCGAAGCTGAGGAAACGGCCCGGCAGGATATCGTGGACTGGTTGGCATCGCAGCTGTCCGAAGCCGCCCCGGCGCTCGGCCCGGCCGAACGGCGCAAGCGGGCGGCTGCCTGATCATGGCCGCAGGTTACAACATGCGCGCGGGATCGGGCTGGCAATATGCCTTTACCGACATGGCGCTGATCCTGTTCATGGTCTCCGCCGCCGCGCTGGCGAAAGCGCCGCAAGCTGCAAAGGCAGCGCCGCCGCGCCCGATCGTTTCCGCGCCCGAACTGGCCAACCCCGTCGGCCTGTGGCGACCCGCGCCCGGAGCGCCCGCGCTGGCCGAATGGCTCGCCTTACAGTCCCGCGATCCGCGCCAGCGTCTGACCATCGTGGCCCATTATGCCGGCACCGACGCCGCCCCCGCCTCGGCCCGAGCCGCCGCCTTGCTGCGCGAAACCGGGGGCATGGCGGGCCCGGTGCGGCTGGTCGTTGAGCCCGGTGATGCCGATGAAATTGCCGCCGCAATCACCTGGGATGCCGGAGAGGCAGCCCCTGCCAGCACCCGATCCAATGAAAGTCCAAAGCCATGAAAGCCGTCACCGCAGTTCTTGCGTTAGCCGTATCATCTCCGGCCTTGGCCCAGTCGGTCACCGACCTCGCCCAGATCGACCGCGCGGTGGAGAGCTTCACCGGCGCGCCCATTGGTGCCCCCGGCGGAGCGGCCCAACCGGTCGATCGCCGTTTGCACCTCGCCCGCTGCGCCGCGCCCGCCGCGCTGTCGTGGTACGGATCGCGCCGCGATACCGTGCTGGTGCGTTGCCCCGATCCGGGATCGTGGCGTATCTTCGTGCCGCTTGCCGCCGGCAATACTCCCGATCAAGCCGCCCCGGCCGTTCTGCGCGGCGAGAACGTGATCATCGCCGTCTCGGGCGAAGGCTTTTCGGTGGCGCAGGCTGGGGAAGCGCTTGAACCCGGAGCGGTCGGGGCGTGGATCCGCGTGCGCTCTGCTCAGGGCAATGGCCAAGGCAATGGGCAGGGCAATGCCGGATCGATGCGCGCGCGCGTGGTCCGGCCCGGCCTCGTCAACGTCGATATCGGCAATGGCTTGCCGTGATCATGCGGCAAGAATTTTCCGCCCGGCTTAAATCTCTTGCCGGCCCGCCGTTCTGCCCCTCGGACAAACACGGAGTGGCACCATGCCAATTGAATCCACACCCCCCGTCAGCGGCACCCGAGCGGTTGCCTCGCTCGATGCGCGCCTGCTCCAGCGAAGCGCCGGTCAGCGCTCCCCCAGCGCGCCTGCAAGTCAGGACGCTGCCGTGGTCGTCGCCAGCGAAGCGCGCGATGCCGGTCCGGTTCCGGTCGACAATGAACGCGTCGTCGAAATACGAAAGGCCGTGGAAAGCGGGAAATATCCGCTCAATCCGACCAAGGTTGCGGACGCCATCATCGCTGCCGGTATGCTGCTGAGGAGCCCCAAATGAGCGCACACATGAGCCTGGATCTGCGCGAGCGCCTGCGGCAGATGGTTGCCGTTCTGGAAGACGAGCGGCAGGCGCTTGCCGGACTGGACCTCGACGGCATCGTCGGCGCAGGCCAGGACAAGAACGCGCTGTGCGACGTTCTGGCCCACGCCGAGCCGGCGCAGGTGGACGAGGAATGCCGCGGACTGCTTGAGGCTGCGCGCCGCCTGAACGAGGTAAACCGGCAGGTTCGCAACCTGATCGCGGCCAATGTTTCCGCCCGTCTCGACGCCCTGACCGGCAGCGCCGCACTGTACCGCGCAAGCCCGGCCTATGCCTATGCGGGCGCTCGCTGAACCGAATTGGCACAGCTCTTGCTGAACTCCTGAGCGGAAGTACCGCTGCTAGGGGGCAGAAGTTTGAGCCAGACCGGATCCATCGCCAATGCACCGCCCGCAGCCGTGGGCGGCGAGGCGCAAGTGCGCGCCGCGATTGCCCGCGCCGCCGGAGCGACCGGAGTCGACTTCGATTTCCTCCTCGCCCAGGCGCGCATCGAATCCAATCTCAAGCCTCAGGCCAAGGCCGCGACGTCCTCGGCGACCGGGCTTTACCAGTTCACCAATTCCACATGGCTGAGCACGCTGTCCCGCCACGGCGAGAAGCATGGGCTTCCATGGGCTGCGTCGGCTGCGTCCGATCCGGCCATGCGCGCGCAGGCCATGGCGCTGCGGCTTGATCCGCAAGTTTCGGCGCTGATGGCGGGCGAGCTCGCCAACGACAACCGCGCTGCGCTGACTTCTGCGCTGGGCCATGCGCCCGATGCTAGCGAGCTGTACCTTGCCCATTTCCTCGGCTCTGCCGGGGCGAGCAAATTTCTCAATGCCCTTGCCACCGATCCCGGCCAGAACGCCGCCGCGCTGATGCCTTCTGCCGCCGCTGCCAACCGCGCGATCTTCTACGCGCCGGGCGGCGCTCCGCGATCGCTTAGCGAAGTCATGGGCGTGATCCGCGGCAAGGTGGAAAGCGCGATGGCGGGCGAAGACGCTGCTCCGTTCGATTATGTCAATCCGTTCGGCTCCGAATGGGCCGCCGCCAGCGCCGCGCCTCTCGATGCGCCTGCCGCATTGCCGGCGAGCTTTGGCCCCATCGCCCGCGAATTCCACGCCCAGGCCGCCGCCGCGCCGCTGCCTGCCGCCGCCCGGCCTTCCATGGCGGAGACCCTGCGAGATGCTTTTGCGCTGAACACATCGGCAGGCGCATCGGCCCCGGGCCACGTCCGCACCGCCTATGCGCGGCTTGTCGCAATGGGGCTTTAGAACCATGCTGAAAAAGCTCGGCAACCCAGCTGCATTGGCCCTGCCTGCCGCGATCCTCAGCCTGATCCTGCTGATGATCGTGCCGGTGCCGACCACGCTGCTCGACATCTGCTTCGTGCTCAACATCGCGCTGTCAGTCGCCGTGCTGATGGCGGCGCTGAACGCGGAAAAGCCCCTCGATTTCTCGGCTTTCCCTTCGGTTCTGCTGTTCGCCACGCTGTTCCGCCTCGCGCTCAACGTCGCCTCCACCCGCGTCGTGCTGGTCAACGGCCACGAAGGCGAGGGCGCTGCCGGCAAGTTGATCGAGGCCTTTGGCGAGTTCCTCATCGGCGGCAATTTCGCCGTCGGCCTGTTCGTCTTCATGATCCTGATGATTATCAACATGGTCGTCGTCACCAAGGGCGCGGGCCGCGTTTCGGAAGTCTCGGCGCGCTTCACCCTCGATGCCTTGCCGGGCAAGCAGATGGCGATCGACGCCGATCTTGCCGCCGGGCTGCTCACCGCCGACGAAGCCAAGGCGCGGCGCAAGGAAGTGGGCACCGAGGCCGACTTCTACGGCGCGATGGACGGCTCGTCCAAGTTCGTCAAAGGCGATGCCGTTGCCGCGTTGCTGATCCTGGGCGTCAACATCATTGCCGGCTTCTGCCTTGGCATGATCAGCCACGGCCTGTCCGCCGGGGAAGCCGCGCAGAAATACATCACGCTGGCCGTCGGCGACGCGCTGGTGGCGCAGGTGCCCTCGCTGCTGCTATCGATTGCGGCCGCATCGATCGTCACCCGCGTATCCGATAGCCGAGGCCTTGCCGGGCAGATCGGCGGACAATTCTCCGCCCCGAACACCTGGCTGCCGGTCGCCGTCGTGCTGGCCGCGATGGGTTGCATCCCGGCCATGCCGCAGAGCATTTTC
This sequence comes from Novosphingobium sp., assembly GCF_031424035.1. Lineage (GTDB taxonomy): Bacteria > Pseudomonadota > Alphaproteobacteria > Sphingomonadales > Sphingomonadaceae > Novosphingobium. The sequence goes on along the minus strand of NZ_JANPGP010000149.1, from coordinate 15,588 downwards.
CTGCCCGCCGCCGGCGGCGCCTTTGCGCTCTACCGTAAGCTCAAGAAGCACGAAGCGCGTCCAGTTCCGGTGGCCGCGCCGCCCGCGCCCGATCCGGGCCGGATCATGCTTGAGGACGTTTCCGACCATACGCTGGTCACCATCGAGCTTGGTTACGGGCTCGTCCATCTGGTCGATGACAAGCGTGGGTCGCCGCTGGTCGCGCGGATCACGGGAGTGCGCAAGCAGCTGAGCCAGAGTTTCGGCTTCGTCGTCCCGCAGTTTCGGGTGCGCGATGCGCTCGACATGCCGCCCAATGATTACCGCGTGATGCTGGGCGGCGTGCCGCTTGGCGGGGCGACGGTGCTGGCCGACAAGGTGCTGGCCATCGACGCCGGCGATGCCCGCCAGGGCCACGCGCTGGGCGGCGTCCCGACGCTCGATCCCTCGTTTGGCTGCCCGGCGCTGTGGATCGATCCCGGCCAACGCGATCAGGCCGTGGCCGAGGGTTTCCTGACGGTCGATCCCGGCACGGTCATCGCCACGCACCTCAACCAGTTGCTCGGCGAACGCCCGCAGTCGCTGCTCGGGCCCGACGAAGTTCGCACGATCATCGACGGGGTGAAGGAACACGCCGCCGGCCTTGTCGAAACCGTCACGCCCGCGCCGCTCAGCCTTGCCGCGCTGACCCGCCTGTTGCGCACGCTTCTGGAAGAAGGCGTCCCCATCGGCCACCCGCTGCCGATCCTCGCCAGTCTTTCGCAGGCCGTGCAGGTGACGGTCGAACACGAACGGCTGGTCGACATCGTCCGCGCCGATCTGGGCGGTCTGATCGTCGGGCGCATCTGTTCACCCAGCGAGCGTCTGCCGGTGCTGACCCTCGATGCCAGCCTTGAACAGGCGATCGTCCAGGGGCTTCACGATCCGACGACCGGCCAGCCGGTGATCGAGCCCGACCTTGCCCGCGCGATAGGCGAGCGAGTCTCGCAGCTGATTGCCGACCAGCCACCCGGTTCCGTGCCGCCCGCGCTGATCGTCCAGCCGCGCGCCCGCCGTGCCCTTGGCCAGCTCCTGCGCCTGCGCGCACCGGCCTGCACGGTGCTGTCGATTGCCGAACTGCCCGCCGCCCAACCGATCGAGGTCCTTGCCGTGATCGGCGGCGAACAGGCCGCGCCCGAACCCGCCGCGCTGCCTGCACCCCAATCCACTCCGCCTCAGGAGATTGCCGCATGAAGCTTGATCACACGCCTTTCGCCGCCGCGCGCAATGCCTATCGCGGCGATACTGCCGACCGGGTGCGCCGGTTCCTGCCGATGGTCCGGCGGCTCGCCTGGCATGTTCAAGGCTCGGGCCGTCCGGGGATCGAGCTTGAGGACCTGATGCAGGCCGGTCTCGTCGCGCTCACCGAATGCGCGCAGAAACATGCCGGACCGGGCGAGGACGGCTTTGCCGCCTATGCCAAGCTGCGGGTGCGCGGGGCGATGGTCGACCTGATCCGCCGCAACGTGCCGCTGTCGCGCGGGGCGACAGAGCGGCGGCGCAACCTGCGCGAAAAGGAGACAGAACTGCGCGGTCAACTGGGCCGCGATCCCACTAGCGCGGAACTCGCCGCCGCGATGGGCATGGCCGAGGCGGAACTTGCCGACATGCGCGCGGGCAGCGAACCGCTGCGCTTTGAAGCCATCGACGAGACCTATTCGGACAGCAACATGGCCTTTGCGGATGACTCGCCCAACGCGCATGAGCTGCTGGCCGACGAGGAACTGCGCGATGCCCTCGCCGGTGCCATCGGCGACCTGCCCGAGCGGCTGAAGCTGGTGGTGCAACTGTACTTTGTCGAAGAACTCAACCTCGCGGAAATCGCGGCGGTGCTGGAGGTTTCGATTCCCCGCGTGCACCAGTTGAAGGCGCAGGCGCTGGCGAAATTGCGTGAAGGCATGGAGGGGATGGGGGAGATTTTGTGAGGTTCTCCCAACCCATCCCGTCGTCATCCTGAACTCGTTTCAGGATCCATCAGGCCTCCCGCCCGGCGCAATGAGTGGGGCATAACGGCGCATTTGCGCACCTTTTTGCCATCCGTGCCCAAGGCGAAATGGATCCTGAAACGAGTTCAGGATGACGGATTGTATTGCTGCAAAGGCGCAGGCAGAAGGATCTGCATGAAGCCATTTTCCCCGACACTTCGGAAAGCGCTCGCTGCCTCTGCGATAACTTTGGCTTTGAGTAACATCTGGTGGTTTTCACGCCACGAGCCAGAAGAAGCATTGGATTATCAGCTTCACACCACAGGCGTTGGTTTGCTGACGGACACGCCAGAAGCATTGCCCCTGTTCTATGAACGTTCAGGCAAGTGGCAGATTGATGGCAAGCTTGAAAGTTCGGTGTCCAGCAAATTGCTGCAGACAAACCCGGAAGCGGTCGCCGGCTACCCAAATCGAAAGTATGTTGCGGTTCGGCTTCGGGAGAACGCAGGAGCGGATATATTTCGTCGAGCGTTGATATCGCTGCTGAATGAGGGAATCTGTAAGGCCGGCATCTACGCGGGCAAAAAGGCCATAGGGCCAGGCGAAACCTTGCAGGCAGAAATCGACATATATGACCTTGCTTGGGTGAGGGGCGAGAACGGCGAAAAGAGGATGTGCCAGTCACGATTTGGCTAATCCCTCTTTTCTCTAACCCCCAGCCTTCCCCGCCAGCAATCCCGCACTCAGCACCTGCGGCAATTGCTCGGCGTCCTTGCCCGGCGCGTACCACAGGTAGAGCGGCACACCGGCTGCCCCCTGCGCCGTCAGGAACCGCGTGATAGCCGGGTCGCGGCGGGTCCAGTCGCCGACCAGCACCTGCACGCCGGCCTTGTCGAATGCCGCCTTGGTCTCCTCGCGCTCGATGGCGGCCTTTTCGTTGACCTTGCAGGTCAGGCACCAGTCGGCGGTGAAGTAGAGGAACACCGGCTTGCCCGAAGCGCGCGCCTTGGCGAGGGCGTCTTCGGAGAAGGGCTTGGCATCGAGGATCGATTCAATTCCTGCCGCCGGCGGAGCGACGAGTTTGGGCAACTTTTCCGCGCCAACGAGCGCAATCAGCACGATGATTGCGGCCAGTACCCAACCGGCCGACTTGCCCGCGCGTTGCCGCTTGCCGGTCGCAGCGAGTGCAATGACGAGGGCGAACGCGAGGAAAGCCGTCAGCCCAGCAAACCAGTCGCCCCCCAGCCGCCAGCACAGCCACAGCAAGGCCAGCGCAGTGAGGGCCATCGGTACGGCCATCAGCTTCTTGAACCAGACCATCCATTGGCCCGGCCTTGGCAGCAGGCGGCGCAGGGCGGGGACATAGGCGACCGCGAGGAATGGCAGCGCCAGCCCCAAGCCCAGCGCGACGAACAGCGCCATGCCCTCGGCCACCGGCAGCAGCAGCGCCGCGCCCATTGCGGCGGCCATGAACGGGCCGGTGCACGGGGTAGCTACGAATGCCGCGAGCATTCCGGTGGCGAAGGCTCCTTGCGGGCTACCGGCGCGGGCGAAGCCGGGGATGGCAAATTCGAACAGTCCGGCAAGGTTGGCGGTGATCGTCACGGCCAGCAGCAACAGCACGACGACCACGCCCGGCTCCTGCAACTGGAAGGCCCAGCCCACTTCCTGACCCGCCGCGCGCAGAACGAGCAGCAGCGCGCCGAGCGCCGAAGTCGCCAGCACGACGCCGGCCGTATAGGCCAGCCCCTCGCGCCGCGCCTCGGCCTCGCTCTCGCCCGCGCGGGCAAGGCTCAGCGCTTTCAGGCTGAGGATCGGGAAGACGCAGGGCATGATGTTGAGCAGCAGGCCGCCGGCCAGTGCCGCGAGCAGCAGCGCGGGCAACGACAGATCGGCGGCGGCATCGCCCTTCAGCGGCGTGCCCCCGGTAGGGACGGCGCCGGGGATGGCGGATAGCTCCACCCCGTCGCCCTTGCCATTGAGCCGCAGCACAGCGAGGATCTGCGCGGGATCAATCCGCGCGAACTTCGGGCGCTTCAGCGTCACAAGCAGCCAGTCGCCACTGCGGGCAAAGGCCTGCGGGGCAGCATAGTCGACCACGTGATCCTCGGCGGCGAACAGGTGCGGTTTGTCCAGCGCTACGCTGGCCGGCATCGGCACGCCCAGCCGGATCGTGTCTCCCGCCAGCTCGAACTTCGCTTGCGCGCCCAGAGGTGCGGGAAGGGAGGCGCGCCATGCGTCGAAGCGGGTATCGCGCGCCACCAACTCGCGCTCGTCCATTGTCACCATGACATTGACCTTGAGATCGGCCTCTTCGGGCACGCAGATCTGGTCAGTGCAGGCGAGCCATTCGGCGTGGACGCGGACAGGTGCAATGCCGCCAGGTTCATGGCTGGGGTTGATCGTCACCGGCACCAGCACGGCATAGTCATGCTCGTAAACGTGGTTCATCAGGCCGGAAATCAGCAGTGTTTCGGGGGTGGGGTATTGCGGCTTTCCGGCTGTCCAGCCGTAGGGCAGATCCCATTTCAGCCGCATGCCTTGCCCCGCATCGCCGGGGTTCTGCCAGTATCCGTGCCAGCCCTTGGTGGGCTTCATGACGAAAGCGAGCATCACCGTATCGCCTTCCTGTACCGCCTTCTCGGCCACCAGCTCTGCACGGATGTTGGTGTCCTTGGCGAGCGCCGGCTGGACGGCGACCGCGCAGAGCAGCAGCATCGCTTGCCACAGCAGCGTCATCAATCGGCGGTAATGGGGCATCGGCAGCACTTGTCTTTCGTCCAACAGCCCTTGCGCGGGCCGCGCGGGCGTTCCATGCAAGGCTCCTGCCGTGTTTGTCGTCGCAGTTCAAGGAACACCCATGCGCCCCCGCGCCTTTACCACCGCCATCGCTTCGCTTGCCGCCCTGATCGCCGTCGCCGCATCTGCGCAGGACAAGCCCGCCGCGCCCCCGCCGCCGCCCCGCCTGATCGTGGCGCTTTCGGTCGACCAGTTCAGCGCCGACCTTTTCGCCCAGTACCGCCGCCACTTCACCGGCGGCCTCGCCCGGTTGCAGAACGGCGCGGTGTTTCCCTCGGCCTTTCAAGGTCACGCCGCCACCGAAACGTGCCCGGGCCATTCGACCCTGCTCACTGGCGTCCGTCCGGCACGCAACGGCATAATCGCCAACAACTGGTTCGACCTGTCGCTGACCCGCGCGGACAAGCGGGTCTATTGCTCGGAAGACGTCACCGATCCCGAATCGAGCGCTGACAAGCCCGTGGTTTCGCCGCGCTTCCTCAAGGTGCCGACGCTCGGCGAATGGATGAAGCGCCAGTGGCCAGGCAGCCGCAATGTGGCCGTTTCGGGCAAGGACCGCGCTGTCATGATGATGGGCGGCCATGCCATCGATGAGGGCTACTGGTGGAAAGGCACCGGCTTCTCCTCGTTCAAGGGCGCGGTGCTCTCGCCTGCTGCCGTGGCGGAAAACGGCGTGATCGCCAAGATGATCGCGCATGGCGGCAAGGCCTTTGCCGCACCCGCATGGTGCGGCCCGCGTGATCGCGCGGTGGCCGTGGGCAAGGATTCGATCGGGCAAGGGCGCTTTCCTGCGCCGGCCAAGGACATCACTGCTTTCGCCCGCAGCCCTCGGCTCGATGCGGCAACCTTCGATCTTGCCGGACGGCTGCTGGACCAGCTCAAGCTGGGCAAGGGCGATGCGCCAGACCTTCTGTCTGTGAGCCTTTCGGCGACCGACTATGTCGGTCACGCCGTGGGCAACGAAGGTGTCGAAATGTGCATTCAGCTCGACCAGCTCGACCGGAGCATGGGCGCTTTCTTCGCCAAGCTCGACAAGGCGAAGATCGACTATGCCGTGGTGCTCAGCGCCGATCATGGCGGGGTTGATACGGTCGAACGGCTTGACCAGCAGGCCCTGCCGCGCGCGGTGCGGGTCGATCCGGCGCTGTCTCCTGGCGCGCTGGGCAAGGCGATCAGCGCACAGCTTGGCATCATCGGGATCGATCCGCTGGTTTACGGCGACGGACCCTTTGGTGACATGTATCTCAGCCGCGCGCTGACCCCGGCGCAAAAGGGCTTGGCGCTCGATGCGCTGGTGGCCAAGCTGCGTTCGCATCCGCAAGTCGCCGCAGCCTTCGCCGCTGGCGAGCTTTCCGCCACCCCAACGCCGAGCGGCAGCCCGCAGGACTGGACCTTGCGGGATCGTGCCCGCGCCAGCTTCGATCCTGAGCGGTCAGGTGACGTCGTCGTCCTGCTTGACCGCGCGGTTTCGCCGATCTCCGGCCCGGGCAAGGGCTATACCTCGACGCACGGTAGCGCATGGGACTATGACCGCCGCGTGCCGCTGATGTTCTGGCGCAAGGGGATGAACGGTTTCGAACAGCCCGCGCCGGTTGAAACGGTGGATATTGCGCCGACGCTCGCCGCGCTGCTCAAGCTGAAGGTGCCCGATGGCAGCTTCGATGGGCGCTGCCTCGATCTCGACGGAGCGGAGGGCAACACATGTCAGTGAACGACCCGCGCGATCTCGTCATCCTGGGTGGCGGGCTTGTCGGCATGACGCTGGCACTCGCCGCCGCGAAGGAAGGCATTTCCAGTCATGTTGTCGACCGCGCGACCGAGGCGGAACTGACGGCAGAGGGCATCGATGGCCGCGCCTCGGCCATTTCAACCGCGAGCTGGAACCTGTTCGACAATATCGGGCTGGCCGACCGGCTCGAACCGCTCGGTTGCCCGATCCAGGGCATCGCCGTGACCGACGTGATGAAGCCCGGCCGCATCGATTTCCGCCCCAATGCCGATGAAGGCACGCTGGGCCGCATGTTCGCCAACCGCGACATCCGCATGGCGCTCTATGAAGCGGCCAAGCAGGAACCGCTGCTTCACTGGCAAACGGCGGCTGAGGTGGTGGACCGCAGCCGCGGTGAGCACGGTGTCAGCGTGACGCTGAAAGACGGACAGGTGCTTTCCGGCAACCTGCTGGTCGCAGCCGAAGGCCGCCAGTCGCCTACCCGCGACGAGGCCGGCTTCAGCCTCGCCAAGTGGGATTACAAACACCGCGCCATGGTGACCGCGCTTTATCACGAGCGCAGCCACGAAGGCGTGGCGTGGGAGATTTTCTACCCCGCCGGGCCGTTCGCCTTGCTGCCGCTGCTCGATCAGAACGGCCGTCACCGCTCGGCGCTGGTCTGGACCGTCGCGGAAAAGGACGCCGCCGCCTGGACCGGGCTTTCGGACCGGGCTTTCCTTGCCGAAGTGCAGGAGCGGGTTGGGGAAATCCTCGGCACGGTCGAATTGGCCGCACCGCGCATGTCGTGGCCGCTCAACTTCCACCATTCGCGCCATCTGGTCGACAAGCGGCTCGCACTGATCGGCGATGCCGCGCACGGGATGCACCCGATTGCCGGACAGGGCCTCAACCTTGGCCTGCGCGATGTCGGCGCGCTGGTCGAAGTCATCGGCGATGGTATGCGGCTGGGGCTGGAACCCGGCGATGCGCAGGTGCTGGCTCGTTACGAACGCTGGCGCTCGGTCGATGCCACGATGGTCATGGCGGCGACCGACTCGCTGACGCGGCTGTTCGGCGTGCCCGGGCGCCTGCCCTCGGCCATCCGCCGGCTGGGCATGGGCGCGGTGCAGCGCATTTCGCCGCTCAAGAAGTTCTTCATGGAAGAAGCGCGCGGGATGTCTGGCGATTTGCCGAGGTTGCTGCGGGCTTAATCAGGCGACTTTAGGTTCAGTTCCGTCATCTCCGCGAAGGCGGGGATCTATCCGACGGCAGATGGATCCCCGCCTTTGCGGGGATGACGAAAGGGGTGTGGGAGCGCAAAGGCGCGAACGTCTTACACAAACGCCGGCATCACCTTGTCCGCGATCACCTGCGCGTAAACCTTGAACCGCGCCGCCGGCAGACCCGGCGGACGCATGAACATCAGGTGTTCGAGCGCGGGGGCCTTGGCCTGCATCGCCGCGAAACGCGCGATCGCTTCGTCGGGCGTCATGATCTCAAGGATGCCGCTCTCCTTGAAGGTATCCAGATCCATCGCCGCCAGCGCGGCATCGTCCATGCCGATCGCCTTGTCCTCGGCCATGAACGCGGCATAGGTGTTGTTGACGTGGTGATAATAGGGCGCAAGCTCGTCCATCGCCGCCGTCTTGTCCTCGGCCACGACCATGAACAGGCAGGTGGCGAGCGCGCGGGCGCTGTCCGGGTCCTTGCCCGCCTCTTTCAGTTTCTCGACATAGGGCGCCACCGCGCCAACGTCGCCGAAATAGCCGTCGGCATATTTTGCCACGCGCTCCAGCGCCTTGGGCGCAAAGCCGCCGATGTGCAGCGGGATGCGGCCGCGCGGGGCGGGCGGCATCAGCGTCGCGCCGTTCAGCGTGAAGTGCTTGCCGGCGAAGTCCACCGTCTCGCCCGCCCAGAGCTGGGTGGCGACTTCGAGAAACTCATCGAAAATCGCGCCGCGCTTGGTGAAATCGATGCCGAACGCTTCGTATTCGCGCCGCCGGTAACCGATCGCCAGTGCCATCTCCAGCCGGCCACCGGACAGTGCATCGAGCGCCACGCAGTCCTCGGCAAAGCGCAGCGGATGGTATAGCGGCGCCAGCGAGATCGCGCTGCCGAGCCGGATGCGCGAGGTGCGCGCGGCAATTGCGGCGAGCAGGATCATCGGCGAGGTGACATAGCTGTCGCTCGCCAGATGGTGTTCGGGCACCCACGCCGCGTCAAACCCGGCCTGTTCGGTCCAGGCGGCGAGCGCGACGGTTTCCTCGTAAAGTTCGTGCCAATCGCGGTGCCACTGCTGCGGATTGCGGAAATCGTAGAGGTAGCCGAAGGTCAGTTTCGCCACGTGTCAGTCCTGTTCGGGCGCGGTAAAGACGTCGATCGGCTCAACCGCGCTCATCAGAATGAGCGGCAGGACCCGGTCGGTCGACGTCTGGTAATCGGCATAGAACGGGAAGTTGCTGATCAGCACTTTCCACGCAAACTCGCGCTCCTCGCCCTCCGGCTCGCGCCATTTGCCTTCCCAGGCCTGCGTGCCGATCTGGAAATCGATGCGCGGATCGGAAATCAGGTTGAGGTACCAGTTGGGATGGCTATCCGCGCCGCCCTTCGATCCGCAGATCAGCACTTCGCCGCCGACCATGGTGTAGCACAGCGGGGTGATCAGCGTGCGGCCGGACTTGCGGCCCTTGAAGCGGATCATGCAGTGGGTGCCCAGCACGGGGCCGCCCACCGGGGTGATGTCCATGATATGGCCCTGGGTGCCGCCCGAGGAGATGTACATCTCCATGTGCTCGGTCTTCCAGTCCTTGCGCGCTACGGCGATTTCGGCGCTCGATTCGTTGCTCATGGGCATCTCCCGTCAGGATTTTGCGGCGATCTTGGCGCATCATGCCGCCAAGTCCACTCTTGGCCGCGATTCCCCGCTCCGGCGATTTGCCGCTTTCGCCAATGGTGTTAACCCGCGATCTGAAATCTAAGGAGGCCCGGCGTGGCGGATATCAGTGGAATCGTCGAGACGGCGGACGAACTCGAACAGCCCGTCACCATCGGTGTCGAGGCCTACATTTCCGAAGACTATGTCCGCCAGGAACGTGACAAGCTGTGGCGCAAGACCTGGCTGCAGGCCGGGCGGCTGGAAGACATGCCCAATGTCGGTGATTTCATCACCTTTGACATCCTCGACGATTCGATCCTCGTCGTGCGCAATTCGGCGGACGAGATTTCCGCCCACTGGAACGTCTGCACCCATCGCGGCCGTCGCCTGGTCGATACGCCCAAGGGCCGGCGCAACGCGCGCGGCAATCGTAAGAACTTCGTCTGTGGGTTCCACGGCTGGACTTTCGACGGCAAGGGCACCTGCGTCCACGTGCCCGAGCGCGAGCACTGGCAGGGCAAGCTGAACGATGACGATATCCGCCTCGGTTCGGTCAAATGCGATAGCTGGGGCGGCTGGGTGTGGATCAACATGGATCCGGATGCCGAGCCGCTGGCGGACTACCTCTCGCCAGCCAACACCATGCTCGATCCCTATCAACTCCAAAACATGCGCTATCGCTGGCGGCAGTTCGTGGTGTTCGATTGCAACTGGAAGGTCGCGCTGGAAGCCTTCAACGAGACTTACCACGTGCCGGTGACTCACCCTGAATTCATGGAATTCGGGTCCTTCCCGGGTTGGGGTCACAACCACGGCAAGCATTCCAACATCGGCTACGATGCGCCCAAGGACATGGAAGAGAACGCCGGCAAGCTGCGCGTCGGTACTGGCGATGACGCCCGCATTTCCACCGCGCAGATGCAGAACTACACCTGGAAAGCGGCGAATACCAACACCACGCAGACCATGGTCGATGTCGCCAATGCCCTCGTCGATGAACTGCCCGAAGGCACGCCACCGGCCGAAGTGCTGGGCTATTGGATCACGCGGTCGAAGGAAATCGATGCGAAGCGCGGCGTCGTCTGGCCCGAAGTGCCCAGCAGTCACACCGCGAAGGCAGGCACGGCATGGCAGATCTTCCCCAACTTCCAGATCGGCCACGCGGTCAACAACATGCTCTGCTACATGGCGCGGCCCTATGGCAACGATCCGAACAAGTGCTATTTCGAAGCCGCCGTGTTCGAACTCTTTGCCGAAGGCGATGCGCCGGAAACCGATTGGGAATATATCGAGCCGGATGATTGGCCCGCCGTGCTCCAACAGGATTTCAACAACATGGCCGCCGTTCAGCAGGGCATGAAAAGCGGCGGGTTCAAGGGCACCAAGCCCAACCCCTACCGCGAACGTGCGATCCCCAGCCTGCACTGGAACCTCGCCAAGTTCATGGGCACGGGCGCACCGAAGAAGCTGGGGTAGCGTCCCGTGATACCCGTGTATTCGTCATCCTGAACTCGTTTCAGGATCCATTTCTCCTCGAGGTCGGAGCCAAGCGGGGAAGCACAACTGCGCCGTTGTGAGTCAAGTCGACGAATTGCGTGGGAGGCCCGATGGATGCTGAAACAAGTTCAGCATGACGAGATGAGCTTGGGGGTGGCATACCGCCAAGCGGTATGTGTAAGGGCCGTTATGCGCCGTTCCCTCTTCCTTGCCTTGTTGACCCCTACACCAGCCTTCGCGGAAGAGCCTCCCATCATCGTCACCGGATCGCTGGAACGCCCGCAGGCCGTCCGCACCGAAGGACAGGCCGCGCTCACCCCTTCCGGCCGGCTGGAAGACCTGCTGGTCACCGTCCCCGGGCTCCAGCAATTCCGCCGGTCTGACAGCCGCTCGTCCAATCCCACGGCGCAGGGCATCACCTTGCGCGCGCTGGGCGGCAATGCCTCGAGCCGCACCACAGTGTTGCTCGACGGCGTGCCGATGGCCGACCCCTTCTTCGGCTCGGTCCCGCTGAGCGCTCTGACCCCCGACCGGCTCGGCCGCGTCACCGTGTGGAACGGCGGCGGCGCGGGGGCTTTCAGCGAAGGGGCGGTGGCGGGAACCATCGAACTGGTGAGCGAGGACCCGCGCGAGGCTCCGCGCCTTGCCGGTGCCGCACTGGTCGATGATCGCGGCGACAGCGAGGTTGCCGGCACCGTCTCCGCAAAGCTCAGCGGCGGGGGCGTTTCGCTCGGCGGCCGCTGGGATCGGGGGCCGGGCTTCTGGACCACGCCGGCCAGCCAGCGCGTGCCGGCATCGGTGCGCGCGGCCTATGAAAGCTGGTCCGCCTCGCTGCGCGCCGCCGCGCCGCTCGCGCCCGATGTGGAACTGCAACTGCGCGGGCTGGTCTATGACGATCACCGCACCTTGCGCTTTGCCGGGGCGGATTCGTCGTCGAGCGGGCAGGATGCCTCGGTGCGGTTGCTGGCCTCGGGCCGCTGGAAGGTCGACGCGCTGGCCTGGGTGCAGGCGCGCAATTTCTCCAACGTGGTCATTTCCTCGACCAGTTTCCGCAAGACGCTCGACCAGTATGGTACGCCGGCGACCGGCACCGGGGCGAAGCTTGAACTGCGGCCTCCGGTGGGCGGCGGGCATGATCTTAAGCTGGGCCTGTCATGGCGGCGCGGCGTGGGCGAGACGCAGGAGGCGGCCTATAGCGCGGTGACCGGGCTGGTCACGGCGCGGCGGCTCGCGGGCGGGGCGCAAAGCGCTCTCGGGATCAGCCTGCATGACGAATGGACGCAAGGGCCACTGACACTTTCGGGCGGCCTGCGTGCTGATCGCTGGAGTCAGTCTGGCGGATTCTTCCGCGAAACCAGCGCGGCGGGCATCGTCACCACCGACAACCGCTTTGCCGACCGCTCCGGCTGGCAGGCAAGCTGGCGCACCCGCGCCGCGCTGAAACTGGGCGACGATGCCACGCTTTTCGCGGCGGCTTACACCGGCCTGCGCCTGCCGACGCTTAACGAACTCTATCGGCCCTTCACCGTCTTCCCGGTGACGACCCGCGCCAATGCCGCGTTGGCGAATGAGCGGCTCAAGGGTTTCGAGGCGGGCATGACATGGCAACCGGCCGAGGGCGTTTCGCTCGGCCTGACGGCCTTTGACAACAAGGTTGAGGGCGCGATCGCCAATGTCACCATCGGCACAAACCTGCGTGAGCGGCGCAATGTCGATGCCGTCCACGCGCGCGGGATCGAGGCTTCGGCGCGGGCGCAGCTGGGCACCTTGTCGCTGCGCGGCGCGCTGGCTCTGACCGATGCGGAAGTGCAGGCCAGCGGCATTTCAGCCACCCTCAATGGCAAGCGCCCGGCGCAAACCGCCAAGGTTTCCGCCAGCAGTTCGGCGATCTGGCAACCGGCAGACGGCTGGACGCTCTCGCTGCTGCTGCGCCACACCGGCGCGCAGTTCGAGGATGACCTGCAGGTCGATTCGCTTGCCGCTGCGACGACGCTGGGGGCGACGGTGGAACTGCCGCTGGCGAAGGGATTCTCGCTCGTCCTGCGCGGTGAAAACCTGACTGGCACGGAGATCATCACCCGCAATCAGGCAGGTTCGATCGATCTTGGTGCGCCGCGCACGGTCTGGGCCGGGGTGCGGGTGAAGCTGCGCTGACCCGGCGCCGGTTCAGTTCGCCGGGAGGCTATTGACCGGGCTGGGCTGCATCGCCGCCTTGCCGACTGCATCGCTCGGCGTTTCGGCTTCGAGCAGGGCCGCGCTTTCCAGCAGGTCAAGCGCGGCGCGCGAGGTGGCGAAGCGGCTGGCCGCGTCCGTCCAGTCGCGCGCCGCGGCTGCGCCGGGCAGGGCCTGAATTTCGGCCACGGCTTCCTTGACCTTGCCCGAAATCAGCATCAGCCGGGCGCGTTCTATGCGGTTCTGCGGGGCTGGGCTGGGCGCGTCGTCATGCCGGACGACGAACAGGCTGCCGAGCTCCGAACGGGCCGCCGCCCAGAAATCTCCGCGCGCCGGAGCGCCGGACAGTTTGGGGGCCAGCGTCTCCAGATCGGCCAGCAGCTTGTCGAGCGTGACCGGGTTTTTCGCGGCCTGGGCGACGACATTCACCTCGCTCATGTGGCGGGTGCCAAAGCGCAGGCGCAGCTGGTCTTCAAGGTAGCCGAGCGGCACGCCCTTATCGAGCGCACGGCGTGCAGCGAGTGCCACGAGCAGTCCCTCAGCGCGCGCAGCATTGCCCGATGCGGCCTGCGCGCGCAGGTCGATCTGCGCCAGCCGCTGTTCGAGCGCGACAATCCGCACGGCCATCGCGGCTTCGGCCACGGGAACCTGCACGGGCACAGTTCCGGGGGATGCCGAGGGCGCGGGGACGGGCTGCGCCAGCGGGCGGACCAGCGTGGGATCGGGAGATTGCGCTTTCCATGGCAGCATACCCGCCCATGCGAGATAGCCGACACCGCCAGCGCCAAGCACAAAGGCGAGCAGCGCCGACGCGAGGGCAAGGCGTCCACCGCCGCTACGGCGCGGAGGCATTGGCTGTGTGGTGCGATTGAGGAATTCGTCGTTCATCGCGGTCAGCTTTGGCACATTCGGCGGGCGAGGGCCAGCAGGGCGGCATCGCTCGGTTGATCGGCGGTTTGCACATCGCGCCAGCCATCGCCCGCTGCCGTCGTCACGCGCGGGCCGATGGTCGCGAGCGACACGGCAGCCCGGTCGATGCCGAGCCGCGCGCATTCGCTGGCGAAGTGCCGCGCCGCCTCGGCCGAGTGCAGCAGGACCAGCGCGCCAGCTCGCAACGCTGGCAGCATCGCGGGATCGAGCTCTCGCGGAACACTGGCATAGACGACCACTTCTGCCATGCTCACACCTGCCGGTGCGGTGAGTTCGATCCGCTCCTCACCCGCCAGTCGCAAAAGCTGGGTCCCCGCTGGGACCTCGTCCAGTACCCCTTGCAGACCGCCGCTGCCGCACTTGGCGACGGTGAATCCGCCTGTCCGTGCCGCTTCAGCGGTTGCCTCACCAACGGCAAGAACCGGCAACCCGCGCAAGGCATCGCGCTGTGCGCCGCCATGCCGGAAGGCATTCGCGCTGCCGACGAGGAGGGCATCGAAACTCCCGACATCAGGAAGCGTCCAATCGCGTGGTTCCACGGCGAAGAGCGGCGCGGCGCGCGCATCAAGGCCCAAGGCCTGCGCAGCCGCAACGGTGGCGCTGCAACCCGGTTCCGGGCGCAGGACGAGCACTGGCATCATGGCGGATCGAAACAGGCCGACAGCGCCGGACTCGCCCCGGCCAGCAGGTCCGCAGCAAGGCGCTTTGGCCCATGGCGGTCCCCTGCGGCAAAGCGGGCGTCGCGCTCGACCTTTTCCGCGCCGTCGAGCGTGTAGATCGCCGCGCGCTGCAGCAGGTCAGCGCCGTCCGCGCGGGTGTGAACGCCGATCGCCGAATGGCAATTGCCGCCGAGTGCCGCGAGCAGGTCGCGCTCGGCCATCAGCGCGGCGTGGCTGGCGGCGTGATCGATCGCGGAGAGCAGCGCAGCGGTGGCGGCGTCATCGGCGCGGCATTCAATGGCAATGGCGCCTTGTCCGGGCGCAGGCAGCCAGCCCTCCAGCGAGAGCGGCGTGCCAACATGGCCTTGCCCCAGCCGGTTGAGTCCGGCGAGCGCCAGCAGGGTTGCGTCAGCTTCTCCGGCGGCGAGCTTGCCCAGCCGTGTGGCGACATTGCCGCGAAACGAAACGACCTCGCAGTCGGGCCGCAGATGCAGCACCTGCGCGGCGCGGCGCGGGGCGCTGGTGCCGATGCGGGCGCCGGGGGCCAGAGCGGAGAGGCTGGCCACGCCGACCAGCACGTCGCGCACGTCCTCGCGCTCGAGCACGGCGGCGATGGTCAGTTCCAGCGGCCGCCAGGTCTCGACATCCTTGGCCGAATGGACCGCGAAATCGATCTCGCCGGCCATCAGCCATTGGTCCAGTTCCTTGGTCCACAGCGCCTTGCCGCCGATTTCCGCGAGCGGGCGGTCCTGAATCTTGTCGCCACTGGCGGTGACGGGAACGATCTCCACGGCCTCCAGCGGCCAGCCGTGAACGCGGCACAGGCATTCGCGGGCTTCTTCGGCCTGGGCCATGGCGAGCGGCGATCGGCGGGTGCCGAGGCGGATAGGGCGATCCGGAGCGTCAGTCATCGCGGCTTGCCCTAATCGGCATTCCGGTTAAGGGAAAGATATCGATGCGGGTGGTCCTCGGAATTGAATCGTCCTGTGACGAAACGGCGGCCGC
>NZ_JANPGP010000148.1:0-2716 GCF_031424035.1 Novosphingobium sp. | reverse complement strand
AAGATCTTGGTCATGGTGCTACCTTCCTCAATTCAGCGAGAAGCCGGGGCGTGCATCGCTGCCCGCGTCGGCGGTCTTCGGCTTGGACGTCTTCTTGGCCTTGTTGGCCGGCTGCTCGGGTTCGAGCAGTTCGCCCACCTTCGGTGCGACATTGGCGTCGGGCACCTGACTGGGCTTCGGACGATCGCCGCCGGTCTGGCCATCGGACTGGATGTTGCCGAGCAGCTGCTGGCCAAGGTTGGCGGCCTGGAAGCCGTCGGTCGGCAGCTTGATGTCGTTGGCGTTGACCGGGTGGACCAGATATGGCGTCACGACGATCACCAGCTCGGTCTGTCCCTTGCGGAATTCGCTCGAGCGGAACAGGTTGCCCAGGATCGGGATGTCGCCAGCGCCGGGCGCCTTGTCGATGGTCGACTGGGCGTTGTTGCTCATCAGGCCGGCGATCATGAAGCTCTGGCCAGAGCCCAGCTCCACGGTGGTTTCCGCGCGGCGGATGGTCAGTGCCGGGATCTGGAAGCCGTTAAGCGTCACCGCGCCTTCCGACGAAAGCTCGGACACTTCCGGGCGGACGCGGAGCGAGATGCGGCCATTGGCCAGCACCGTCGGCGTATAGGCAAGGCTGACACCGAAGCGCTTGTATTCGACGGAAGTCGTGCCCAGACCCTGGCTGATCGGGATCGGATATTCACCGCCGGCAAGGAAGTCAGCTGTTTCGCCCGAAAGCGCCGTCAGGTTGGGATTGGCGAGCGTGGTGATCAGGCCATCGCGTTCGGCAAGGTCAAAGGCCGCGCCAAGGTCAAGACCGAGGAACTTGCCGAAGCCGCCGAGCAAGGTCTTGCCGTTGGCGCCGTTGAAGGTGACCGATCCCGGGATTGCCGGCGAGGTTGCCGTCGCCGGGACGCTTTGCGTGACCGTGAGCGCGCCCTGGCGGCCGCTTTGGACGCCGAACTTGAAGCCGCCGGTGCTGTCCTTGGTTACAAGGTTGCCGCCGATTGCGCGAACCAGCGAGCGGCTGACCTCGGCAAAGCGGACCTGCAGGTTGACCTGCAGCGGCGTGGCCGTTTTCAGGCGGGTGATGACGTTGGCCTTGCCCATGAAGGCTTCGACGAGGCGCTTGGCTTCGGCGGCGTCTTCAGGAGCGGCGACCGTGCCCGTCAGCAGGACCGTGTCCGTGCCAAAGGTATTCACGCCGATCTTGGCGTCAGGCATGGCGAGGTGCAGCATCTGGTCGACGCTATCGAGGCCCGAGTTGACGCGGACATTGGCTGACCAGATGATCTGACCCGCAGCGTTGCTGGCATAGACCGTGGTCGTGCCGCCGGACTTGCCCATCAGGTAGAGCTGGCTGGCCGACTTGATCTGCACGTCGGCGACCTTATCGTCAGCGACGAAGACGTCTGCCATGCGTCCGGGAACATTGATCAGCTGGCCGCGGCCGATGGACAACGGAATGTCCTGGACTGCGCGGGTAACCGACTGGGCCTGGACAGTGCCGGCCGGTGTCAGGGCCAAGGGCACCGAAACGCATGCAGCGGTAAGCAGGGTGGTGAGCAGGCGTTTCATGGTCTTGTCCCTCGAAATCGCGGCGGGGTGGTGAAGGGCTGGCGTGGTCATGGCTTACTTCCCGATCTCTTCAGCCGTGGTGGTCTTGCCGCGGGTAACGCGAACCACGGGGCCGACACGAATTATGGGGAAGCTGCCGGCAGGCGCCGCATTCATGACGTTGCTGGTCGGGCGGGCACCGGCGGACCGGGCGCTGGGCATCGACGTGCGCTGGAAGCGCGACACGTCGCCACCGGTCGAGAACGAGCCCTTCGATTCATCAGGGCGGTTCATCGCCATGGTCAGGATGCGCTCTTCCTCCTGCTTCGACACACCGGTCGGGATCTTGACCGCGCCGCTGGCGACGAGGCGTTCGAGCTCGGCCTGATTGTCAGCGATCGAGCGCAGCGCCAGGCTGAGCGTGCCGATGGTTTCGGCAACCGCGATCTTCTCGGCGATCTTCGGCGTCACTTCGAGCGTGACCGTGCGGAATTCGCGGACCACCGTCTTGCCTTCGACCACTTCACTGTCGGTGGCCTGGTCGGTGGCAAGAACACGCAGGTTCTTGAGGATGGTCTCGGTCGCTTTCAGCGCCTGGGCATCTTCACCGGTGCTGCGCACGGTTTGCGTAAGCATCAGGTCGATGTGATCGCCCGGGAAGATGAAGCCGGCCACGCCGGTGCGGGCCGAAACGTTGATTGTGATGGCGCGCATGCCGGGGCCAAGCGCCGCCGCAAGGAAACCGCGATCGCCGGGCTTGACAAGCGAACCCTGAGTCAACGGAGACCCTGCGGTCATTGGATTGCGGACCACTGTGCCGAGCAGCTTGGCCATATCGGCCTCGCCTTCTACAAAGTAGGCGTCCTGCACCATTTCCTTGGGCCACATCTGGAAGGCTATCGAATCGGCCGTGATGATCGTGCCGACCGGAAGCGCGCGCTGGGCAACCAGCACCTTTGGGCCTTGCGGAACCGCCTGCTGGGCGGCTTCTGCCTTGGGCGCGGAAGCGCCGGCAAACAGGCTACGAGCAGCCAGCGCGGTTCCGATCGCAATGACCAGTGCGCCAAGCAGCAGCAGGAGTTTCTTCTTGTCCATGGCTTTTCAAGCCCCCTTTGGGATTTCCCGGATACAGTCCGGAGAATGGTGCCAATTGGTTAAAATCAGGTTCACCCTG
>NZ_JANPGP010000147.1:0-1545 GCF_031424035.1 Novosphingobium sp. | reverse complement strand
GTGCGGCGCAAATCCAATGAGCTGCGCGATCAGGCCGGCCAACGCGCCACGCGCTTGGACGAGATTTTCCACGGCATCAACGCGGTCAAGCTGAACCGGATGGAAGACTACCAGACCGGGCGCTTCCGCACGGTGCTAAAGTCGATCCGCCGCGCCGAGGTGCGCTCGATCTTCGCGCGCAGGCTGATGCCGGGGAAGATTGATCTGGTCACGGGCCTCGGCTTTTTCGCGGTGCTGCTGATGGCAGGCGATGAGATTTCCTCGGGCCAGCGCACCACCGGCGATTTCATGTCGTTCTTCACCGCGATGTCGCTGACCTTCCAACCCCTGCGCCGCTTAGGCGAGATGTCGGGCACCTGGCAAGTCGCCTCCGCCAGCCTGGAACGCATCTACGCGCTGTTTGACGCCCGCCCCGCCTATCCCCGCCCCGAGGTTAGCCTGGCCCTGCCCGCCCCCGGAGCCCCAGAAATCCGGTTTGAGGATGTCAGCTTCGCGCATGGCGACCAACCCGTGCTGCGCGGTCTGTCCTTCACCGCCGAGGCAGGCAAGACCACGGCACTGGTTGGCTCCTCTGGTGCGGGCAAGAGCACAGTGTTCCACCTGCTGACCGGGCTTATGGAGCCCGCCAGTGGCGTGATCCGCATCGGCGGCGTGGTCGCTTCTGGCCTCGCCTTGGCCGATCAACGCGCGCTGTTTGCCACTGTCACACAGGATTCGGCGCTGTTTGATGAAACCTTGGTCGAGAACATCGCTCTGGGTCGCAGCGTTGCCCCCGATGCGCTGGAAGCCGCCCTGCGCGCCGCCCATGTCGCCGATTTTCTGGCCTTGCTGGCGCGTGGCGTTGATACCCCGGTCGGCCCGCGCGGCTCGGCTTTGTCGGGCGGCCAGCGCCAACGGGTGGCGATTGCGCGGGCTTTGGTGCAGGATGCCCCCGTGCTGCTGCTGGATGAAGCGACCTCGGCGCTGGATGCGCAATCGGAATCCATCGTCGCCGAAGCGCTTGCCCATGGCAGCCAAGGCCGCACCACTTTGGTGATCGCGCACCGCCTTGCCACCGTGCGCAATGCCGACAAAATCGTGGTGATGGACCATGGCAGGGTTGCGGAAACCGGCACGCATGACCAGCTTCTGGCACAGGGCGGGCTTTACGCTGGCCTCTATCGCCTGCAATTCAAGGACTAAGCCATGTTGGGCGAAACCGCCGCGGACCGCCGTGTTTATACCGTCACCGGAGCGGACAGGCTGACCTTCCTGCAAGGCATGGTCAGCAATGATGTGCTGCCGTTAGGGCGCGGCGATGGCGCGGTTTGGGCGGCACTGCTGACCCCACAAGGCAAATACCTCGCCGATTTCCTGCTGGTGGCGCAAGGCGACCGCCTGCTGCTAGATATCAAAGACAGCATCGCCGAGGCCACCATCCGCCGCCTGTCGATGTACCGCCTGCGCGCCGATGTGCAGTTTGCCGCCTCACCCCTGACCGTATCGCGCGGGCTGGGCGCACCACCGCCCGGCACCATCGCCGACCCCCGCCATGCAGCCCTCGGC
>NZ_JANPGP010000146.1:0-4171 GCF_031424035.1 Novosphingobium sp. | reverse complement strand
ACTGATCCCTGCATAGTTCGTGTCTACGATGGCAAGCTTGGCAAGAGAGTTCTTGGAAACCTTGAACGATGCACCCGACTCACGCATCTTCACGCGCAGGGCCGTGGTCTGAGCCACGGTCATGCCGAGGTTGCGGGTGATGACCACCACGCCGACCTCGTTGAAGGTTGCGTTGAGCGAAGCGACCGAATCAGCTTTCTGCGAACGATCCATGCCTTACTCCTTCACACATGGCCGCGCGGGATCTGTCCAAACAAGGACTGGCCCCGAACGGCCGGCTACGTTTGTCCATGCCAGGAAATGGCACAGGCGAGTCCGTCGATGGGGGAAGGAGCCACGGAAAACCGTGGATTTGGCACCACACTCACCATGGAGCGGAGGGCCGGAGAATCTCTTTTCCCCGTCTAGGCTGCAAATTAAGAGGGGAACCCTCAGCAACTGTCTCGGACGGATGATCGGCAAGCGCGGATTGCTCTGGGCTTGCCGGTCAGGGCCGCGCCAATAGCAGCACGGGCGACGAAGTCAACGAAAGCGTGAGCTTCGGGCACGCTTGGCGGCTCAGCCTTCGTCCCACAGGACCAGCGCCACATCGTCATGCCAGCCGCCCACGTCGAAGCGTTCGCCGGGCCGTGTTTCGAGCACTTCGGCCAGCGGGGTCCAGCACACGCCCCAATGGGCATCGCTGTCACCGCCGGGCGCGTTTTCATAAGCCACACCGCCGCCGAAGCCGATTCGGAGCCACTGGGCAATGCCGCCAACGCTGCCGCCGTGCGATTGCAGCGTCACATTCGACTGGCGCTCGCTGGGCAGGCCCTTCGAGAAATCGAAATGGAACATTGACGCGGGATCGCTGCGCACAATGAAGCTGGGGTCGCCGTTGCGCACTGTCGGGTGAAGCCGCGCGTGCGGTGTGAACAGCGAGAGGTCGACGCCCTCGATATCCGATAAGTCGGCGGGCTTTTGCGGATAGTCGGCCAGTGCGACGATGATCTCGGCGCTTTCGGGCAGGATGATCGCGCCCGGCGCGCAAAGTTCGGCGCGCGCGTGATCGAGCGTCGGCAGGACATATTCGCCAAGCAGGTCATCGGCGAAGACTTCGGAGACAATCATGTCCACCCCGCCGCCAAGGTCCTTATTCCGATCGAGCCGCGAAGAATGCGTGGTGAATACCGTGATCCGGTCCGACAGGCCGTTCGCCTCGACAATGGTGCGCGCCGTGGCGGCGAGCATGGCATTCCCCTCGCAGGCATAGACATGGGCGGCGCCGGCCTTGGCCGCCATGATGGCGAGCAGGCCCGATCCGGTGCCGATATCGAGCACGGTGCGCCCGCGCGCATTCGCTTCGATCGCGGTGCGGTAAGCAGCGTTACGCGCGCGGTCGAGCAGCATGTCGCGGTGAAAGCCGGGCATTTCGTACTGGAAGATGCGCCGGGCAACGGCGGCGACCAGCGGATCGTCCGGCCGATCACCCAGCGCCTCGATCGCCATGGTGCGCGCCTTGTCACCGCGGCCGTTATCGATCAGCGAACCACCGATGCGCAGCAGTTTGCCGGGGTGATCCTGCCTGTTCCAGGTCGCTGTGTCGCCGGTCGTCTCGCCGGTCTTGTGGGAGGTCTTATTGGAGGTCATTTCGGTTGTCATGTGTCCGCGCCTCCCCGGTATTTATACGGCGTCCGGCAATCTATTCTTAACCATGTCATGCCAAATCCGCCTGTGCCAGCAATCAAGGAATCCGGGCGCTATGGATAGCACAGCAGTAGAAAGCAAACCCGGGAGCTGGCTGAGCCCCGCTTTTGCCGATCGCGCCGAGCAGGTGGCGATCGTAATTCTCTGGGCATTCCTGGCCTGGCGCGTCGACCTTTCGGACAATCCGTGGGCACCGCTGCTGCTGGTTTCGGAATCGACCATCGCCTTTTTCACCCTGATCCGCCGACCAACCACGCGTCTGTCCATGCGGCTGGGCGACTGGATGCTGGCCATGACCGCAACCTGCGCCGGCCTGCTGATCGTGCCGGGCTATGTCCTGTCGGAATCGCTGGTCACCATCGGCGTGTTGCTGTTTATCGGCGGCAACCTGTTCCAGCTGTGGGCCAAGCTCGTTCTGCGCCGCTCGTTCGGGGTTGCCCCGGCCAACCGCGGCGTGAAGATTTCTGGCCCCTACAAATATGTCCGCCACCCGATGTACGTCGGCTATGGCATCGTCCATGTGTCGCTGCTGCTGCTGATGTTCATGCCGATCAACCTGCTGATCTATGCCATCGGCTGGTGGGCCCAGATCCTGCGCATCAAGGCCGAAGAGCGCGTCCTGTCGCAGGACCCGGCCTATGGTGAGTACATGAAGCAGGTGAAGTGGCGGCTGATCCCGGGAGTGTTTTGAGAGCTTTTGTTCTGTCCGCCTAACGGCGGTGCGCCCATGACGGATGTCATGGGCGCACCTAACAAGAAAGGGCGGCCCCGCTGGGGACCGCCCTTTTCCGTCTGACCGGGCCGGGGGACCAATGGCCCCGGTCAGGCGGGATTGCGTTCAGTCCGTCTCAAAGCCGAGCAGGTCGCCGGGCTGGCAGCCCAGCACTTCGCAGATCGATTCCAGCGTCGAGAAGCGGATGGCCTTGGCCTTGCCGGTCTTGAGGATCGAAAGGTTGGCGAGGGTAATGTCGACGCGCTGCGCCAGATCGGTCAGCGTCATGCGGCGGGCGTGGAGGAGGTCGTCGAGCTTGACCACGATGCGGGTCCTTTCGGTCTGGGTGTCGTCTGCCATCACACGGTCCCTTCCAGCTCTTCGCGCATTTTCGCGCCTTCGCGGAACACACGGGCCAGGATGAACAGGATCAGCGTGAGCAGGATGCCGCCAAGGCCGACATCGAAACCGAAGTCGTAGCCATGATGGCCCTTCGCGCCGTCGAGCTTGACGAGGTAAGGCATGAACCAGGCCGCCATTGCTCCGAGGCCGATGCCGAGGACATGGCCGGCAACCGTGAGCCAACCCATGCGGTTGAGGCGCTCGGCGTTCTGCAAGGCGAAGGGATCGCCCTCGCCAACAGTGGCGATGATACCGCCGAGGTTCTTGAGGAAGCGATAGCCGATCTGCAGCATGACGATGATCAGCGCGAAGGCGAGGATCGACAAGGGGTAGGCGACATCGGGCGCGCCGACTTTGGCGATCCGCTCATAGACTTCATCGCGGCCGACGGTGAGCAGGGCGCCGATGCCGATGGCGATACCGATACTGGCGATCATGATGATGATCTGGCCAAGGATCACCATCAGGCGGGCTGATTTGAGCAACAGGTCGCTTTGCGTCTGTTCGGTCATGATGGTTGTCCCTTCAGGCCTTGAGGTCAGGCGATACCGGGGATCTGGATGGTCGGCAGCCACATGGCGGCGACGACGGCGAGTGAGGCAAGGATCGAGAGGGCTTGCGAGGTCTGGAAGCGGGTCATTGTTGTTCTCCGATATGGTCAATATCGATATTCAATAAGGCGAGTCGGGCCTATTGTCAATCAATAATATCGAAAAACGATATGTCTCTTATCGTTTTGCGAAAGGACGCCGCAAAACGCCGGTTTTCCGCCAGTTCGCCCTCCCGACCTTGGTTGACACTGACGGCGCCCTGCGCCTATACGCGCCCCTCGCTCGTTCGCTTCGAGCAAGGAGTTTCCATGCGCAGGGAGGCTCCACAGAAAGGAAGCGGCGGGTTTTCCATCTGACGCGACAGGCTGCAAGCCGTGGATACCCGATTCGGGAATCCGTGTGCTGTGCGGCCTTTTGTCGTCTCTGATCTGGTCCAAACCGGGCCGGAATTCGGAAAAGATGGTGCCATCCCTGCGTGTGGCAGATTTTTTCGCCGGACTTTTCCGGCAGCACTAGAGCAAAGAGGCAAGACACCCTCATGGCGAAGAAGCCCCAGTCCGCAGCACCCCGCGGCCAGTCCAAGCGGCGCATCCGCAAGATCTTCGGTGACATCCACGAAGTTGTGCAGATGCCCAACCTGATCGAGGTCCAGCGCGAGAGCTATGAACAGTTCCTGCGCTCGAACCCGGCCACCGGCTATGTCTCGGGCCTGGAAAAGACGCTGCGGTCGGTCTTCCCGATCCGCGACTTCGCCGGCACCAGCGAACTGGACTTCGTTCACTACGAACTCGAAGACCCCAAGTACGACGTCACCGAATGC
>NZ_JANPGP010000145.1:0-81642 GCF_031424035.1 Novosphingobium sp. | reverse complement strand
GTTTCGATTTGAACGCCGCGCGCTCTTCATGCAGCCGTAGCGCGTCACGGATCACCTCGCTGGTCGAGCCATATTCGCCCGAAGATACCTTGCTACGGGCATAATCGGCGAAGTGATCTCCGAGGGTGATCGAGGTGTTCTTGGCGGCCATTCGGCGACAATACCAATTTTAGGTATTGGCTGCAAGCGCACCCCTCACTCCTCATCCCGCCAAGTCTCCACCTTCAAATGCATCCCCGGATCGCGCTGGACGTGGATCACGTTCAGCACTTCCACGAAGTCCTTGGTGGCGAGGTAGTAAATGTGGTGCATCCCGCTGCGCTTGCGGCGTAGGCCGGGATAGACCTGTTCGTGAACAGGATATCTCATGGCCGAGGCTCTCAGTGCTTTGATGTCAGCCACCAGCGTCGCAACATAGCGCTTGGCTTGTTGGTCTCCCCAGGTTTGCCGAGTGTAGGCGTCGGCCTCGTTCAGATCGGCCAGCGCGTCGAGACTGTAGATCAGCTTCCGCTTCATTCGGTTGGGAACTTTTCCTCGAACCAGGCGTCGATATCGAACTCTACAGCAGGCCCGCTATCCAGTGATTTCTGAATGATGGTCCGCAACGCGACAATCCGCGTATCCTCGTGCATGAACTGCCGCATCGCCTCGCGCACAACCTCGCTGGTCGAGCCGAATTCGCCGCTTTCCACTTTGCGGCGGGCGAAATCGGTGAAGGGGGCTCCGAGGGCGATGGATGTGTTCTTGCTGGCCATGCGTCATCAATTACCAAATATTGGTAACTCCAGCAAGCCTCGGTAATATTCCCTTGCTATTGAAACGCATCAGGTGACATTATTGCCTACGAAAACACCGGCGAACGCGATTCGCCGTGCTGAGAGGACTGCACAATGCGCGTTGGTATGCACCTGGGCTATCAGAACCTTGACGGCACCCCCGATCATGAATTCTTCCTGCGCGAAACCAGGCTGGCGGTTGAAGCCGAGGCGATGGGGTTCGATTTCGTCGGTCCGGTTGAGCACCACTTTACCGACTATGCCGCCTGCCCTGATCCGTTCGGCATGCTGTCCTATGTCGCGGCGAAGACATCGCGTTTTCAGCTGATCACCGGCGCGGTGATCCTGCCGTGGAACAACCCGCTGCGGGTGGTCGAGCAGGCGCTGCAACTGGATGCGCTGAGCGAGGGTCGCATGATCCTGGGCATGGGGCGCGGCGCGGCGCGGCGGGAGTTTCGCTCGTTCGGTGTCGAGCTCGCCGACAGCCGCGAGATGTTCGATGAGGCCGCCGTGATCATCATGGAGGGGCTGGAAACTGGCATTGTCGAGGCCGATACCAAGTGGTTCAAGATCCCCCGCACGGAGGTTCGCCCGCGCCCGATGAAAAGCTGGCAGGGCCGCGTGGTGCAGGTCACCATGTCGCCCAGCTCGGTCGAGGTTTCGGCCCGGCTCGGCACCCAGGCGCTGCGTTTCAGCCAGGGCGACTGGCGCAATGCCATCCCCGAAATCAATTCCTACCGCGCCAAGTTCGAGGAAATCCACCACCGCAAGCCGCCCCCGTTCATCATCTCGGACTTCGTGCTGACTCACACCGACAAGGCCGAGGTTGGCCGGCGCACGGACACCTATTTCTCGAAGATGTTCGAGACCGTGGCCAACCATTACGAATTCATGTCCGACCATTTCAAGGCGCTGCCCAGCTATTCCACCTACGCCTATATGGGCCGCGCAGCCGAGGCGGCGGGCGGGCCGCACAAGGCCTATACCGACTATGTCGGCGGCAACATGATCGGCACGCCCGAGGAAATCATCGCCCACCACCAGATGCGCAAGGAGATGGTGGGCGATTATGAAATGCTGGCGAACTTCAGCTACGGCGGCCTGCCTTACGAGATGGTCTATGAGCAGCTGAAGCTGTTTGCCGACAAGATCCTGCCGCATATCAAGGGCTAAAGGACCAAGGGGCGGCTTTCTGCCCTCGCGAGACAAACTACGTCATCCTGAACTCGTTTCAGGATCCATTTTGCCCCGCGACCGGGGCTCTGTTTTGCGAGCAGTTCCTCCCGGTTTCGCTTTCTCTCGCCTGCTCCGAATTTGCGGCACGATGGATCCTGAAACGAGTTCAGGATGACGGTGCAAATCGGCGTACCCCGTTCATCTCCGTTCATCTGGCCTTCATGTTTACAACCGTAATCGATTACGGGTGTAGTCACGAGGGAGAGTCGAGTGTCATCCGAAGAACCGGATACCGATGGTCCAGATACGGGTGAGCGCATTACCGAAGCCGAACACGCGGTGATGGAAGCGCTCTGGCTGCGAAGCCCACTGACCGCCACGGAAGTTTCCGACATGGTCGGCCGCGCGCGGGGCTGGAGCCTGGCCACGGTCAAGACGCTGCTTTCACGCCTCGTCGCCAAGCAGGCGATTGCCACCGAGCCGCAGGGCCGCCGGTTCCTCTATTCGCCGATGATCGCCCGCAGCGATTACGTTGGGGGAGAAAGCAAGCGGTTGGTCGATCGCCTGTTTGGCGGGCGCGCCGCGCCGCTATTTGCTCATCTGGCAGAATCCGAAGCCCTCACCGACAAAGACCTCGCCGAGATCGAAGCCCTTTTGAAGGAGCTGCGCAAATGACCGGTTTTTTCTTTGATACGCTGCTTTTCACCGCCGTGCTGATCGCGCTGGTGTTGGTCCTGCGCCGGCCCGTCGCGCGGCTGTTCGGCCCGCAGGCGGCCTATGCGCTGTGGGCGCTGCCGCTGCTGCGCCTGCTCCTGCCGCCGATCGAATTGCCTGCGAGCATGGCCCCGGTGCCCGAAAGCGCCCCGCCTGCCGAAGCGCTCATCGTCTACGCCGCCGAAGTGCCGATTCCCGCCGCAGAGGCCCCGATCGACTGGGCCTCCATCGCCATTGCTGTCTGGGCGGCAGGCGCGGTGCTGTTCCTGGTATGGCGCACGGTCACCTATTTGCGCATGCGCCGCGACCTGCTCGAAGGTGCGGTCGCCGTGGGTGAGGCCGGGCCGGTTCGGCTGGTCGAATGCCCCACGGTCAGCGCGCCGGTCGCCTTTGGCGTGCGGGACAAGGTGATCGCGCTGCCTATGGGCTTCATGGCCTGGCATGACCGCCGCGCGCGGGATCTGGCACTGGCGCATGAGCTTGCCCACCATCACGGGCATGACCTGCTGATCAACATGCTCGCCCAGCCGGTCATCGCGCTGCACTGGTTCAATCCGGTCGCTTGGGCTGGCTGGCGCGCGATGCGCCGCGATCAGGAAGCCGCCTGCGATGCCCGCGTGCTGGCGGGGCAGGGCGGCGAAGTCCGCGCCGACTATAGCCGCCTTATCGCGGGCCTTGCCGGCGGCCCCCGATTGGCGCTCGCCGCACCGATGGCCTGCCCGATCCTTGGGGAAAAATCGATCATCCACCGTTTGAGGAGCCTGTCCATGCCTGAACCCACCAAGACCCGCCGCCGCCTGGGCCGCGGCCTGCTGATCGGCGCCGCGCTGGCGCTGCCGCTGACCGCGACCATCGGCTATGCCGCGCCTGATATGCCGGCCCCGCCTGCCGCTCCCGAAGCGCCGAGTGCGCCTGATGCGCCCAAGGTCGAACGCAAGGTCCACCGTGTGGTGATTGTCGAGAAACACGGCGATGGAAAACACGGCGATGCCAGTCTCAAGACCCGCGTGATCGAGCGGAACGGCAAGACCATCATTATCAAGACCGACAAGGACCTGACCGAGGCCGAAGTCGAAGCCAAGATCGCGCGTGTCGAGGCTGACATGCTCGCCATGCCGCCCGAATCCCCGGCCCCACCCGCTGCGCCGGGCGAGCCGCGCACGGTCCGCAAGGTCATCGTGATGTCGGGCGACGGCGAGCATATGGTTCACGGCCCGGGCGATGAAGGCCCGCAGGTCCGCACCATGCGAATCCACAAGGACGGAGCCGAGGCACGTGCTTTCGCGATGTCTGGTGTCGGTGCCCCCTGCAAGGATGGCAAGCCGGTCAGCTCCGTCACGTCGGAATCCGGCAAGGAAGGGCAGAAGCACATCTACATGGTGCGCGTCTGCGGGGATGGCGATCCGGCGATGGCATCGGTCCATGCGCTCGGCGGCCTGAAATCTGCCCGCGCCCGGATTGCCGGCAACGGCGAGATGTCGGCCGAGATCAAGGCCAAGGTCCTTGAGGAACTCGACCGCGAGATCGCCCGGCTGTCGAAGCTGTAACCCGGATTCTCCGCAAAGGCGGGGACCTCAGGAGGTTGAGCGCCTATCCGGCGCCGCGCCATGAGGCCTGAGGTCCCCGCCTGCGCTGGGGCTCGGGTGCTTGAACAATCCACTTCCCAAGCCAACCACTTGCGCTAAGCTGCTGGCAAATCGACGGGAAGGGGAACACCATGTCAGCCACCGAACGCCGCGAACGGTCGCCCGCTATCAAGCTCCTGTTCGTCGGGCTGGTCGCTTTTGTCCTGATCGTGCCCCTGATGATGGTCTATGCACTGGTCTATGACCGGCAGAGCCAGGCGCAGACGGCGCAGGCCTCGATCAACGAGGGCTGGGGCGGACATCAGGTGATTTCCGGGCCGATCATCGTCGTCCCCTTCCGCACCACCCAGACGCAGAACGAGACGGTCGATGGCCGCTCGGTCAGCAAGGTCGTCGAGGTGGAAAAGCTGTTTTACATTTCGCCGGTGTCCAACGCGGTTTCGACGCGGATCGATCCGCAGGAACGGCGCAAGTCGATCTACCGTTCGGTGCTTTACACGGCGCAGGTCAAGGGCGCGGCGAAGTTTGCGCTGCCCGCCGATCTGGAGCGCTTCGGCGTCACCCGCGACCGTCTGATGTGGGACCGCGCCGAACTGCGCATGGGCGCCAGCGACGCGCGCGGGCTGACCACGGGCGGTAAGCTGATCGCCGGCGGCACCGCGCTCAATGTCCAGCCGGGCAAGGGGCCAGCGGCATCGGGCGGGCAGGGCTTCTTCGCCTTCCTCGACTGGAAGGGCGAGGGCGAGCTGGCAGTCGATTACGAGTTTGGCTTGCGCGGCGCGCGGGGCATCAGCCTGGTTCCGCGCGGCGGCACGACGACCTGGGACGTGAATTCGGCCTGGGCCAGCCCGAACTTCAACGGCGCGTTCCTGCCGGAAAAGCCCCAGGTTTCGGGCAAGGGCTTCACCGCGAAATATGTCGTCGACAAGTTGGCGCTGGGCCAGCCGCCGGTGGGGATGTCTGATTACGGCGCACCCTACATTCCCGACGAGGTCGGGGCGCAGGTGAGCATGGTCAAGGCAGAGGCCTATGCTCCTGCCGATGGCGCTTCGAGCGCAGGCAACGTTTCGGCAGGCGGCGCATCTGAAGTCGTCGAAGGCCAGAGTTTCTCGGTCAACGTCAACTTGATCGAGCCGGTGAACCTCTATTCCAAGGTCGAACGGTCAGTGAAGTACGGCTTCCTGTTCATCGGCTTCACTTTCCTTGCTTTCCTGCTGTTCGACATCGTCGGCGGCGCGCGGGTGGCGGCGGCGGAATACCTGCTGACCGGTGCGGGGCTGGTGCTGTTCTTCGTGCTGCTGCTCGCCTTTTCCGAAGTGATCGGCTTCACCTGGGCCTATCTGCTGGCCAGTGGTGCAGTGATCGGCCTGCTATCTAGCTACAGCGCCGCCGTGCTGAAGAGCTGGAAACGCGGCCGGTTCATCGCCGCGCTGCTGCTGGGGCTCTATGCGCTGCTGTTCGTGCTGCTCAACCTTGAGGCATGGTCGCTGGTGATCGGCTCGGTGCTGCTCTTCGCGGCGCTTGCCGGGGTGATGTACGCCACGCGCGGCGTTGACTGGGGCGCCGTGCGACACCGTGAGGTGGAGGAAGTTGCCGGAGCTTGATGCGCCATAGTTCCTCTCCGAATTTGCGCAGCACATTTGGGGAGGTGGCAGGCGCGCAGCGACTGACGGAGGGGTGATTGCGCGCGCGAATTGCCCCTCCACCATCCGCTTTGCGGACGGTCCCCCTCCCCATTTGCGCTACGCGAAAATGGAGAGGATCCGGAATTACCGCCAGCGCAGCTTGTCCGGCGTCAGTTGATCCAGCCGCGAGACACCCATCAGCCGCATCCCGCGTTCAATCTCGTCCTTGAGCAGGCCGACAGCACGGTCCACCCCCGCCTCGCCGGCTGCCGCCAATGCATAGAGGTATAGCCGCCCGCCCGAAGCTGCCGTGGCTCCGGCCGCCAGCGCTTTCAGCACATGCGTGCCGCGTCGCACGCCGCCGTCGCAGATAATCTCGATCTGCCCGCCGACCGCGTCGACAATCTCGGGCAAATGGTCAAAGCTCGAACGGCTGCCGTCCAATTGCCGACCGCCGTGGTTCGACACCATGATTGCATCCGCGCCGATATCGACCGCGCGGCGGGCATCTTCGGCGCTCATCACGCCCTTGAGACAGAAAGTCCCGCCCCAGTCCTGCCGCAGCTTGGCCGCCGTGTCCCAGGTCATCGTGGGGTCGAGCATTTCGGTGAAGTATTCCTGGATCGACACGGCCTTGCCAGTGCCTTGGCGGACGTGGTCGTCGAGCTGGGGCAGGCGGAACTTCTCGCGGAAGACGTAGTCCATCGCCCAGCGCGGGCGGGTGGCATAGGAAACGAGCGCGCTTGGCGTGAAGGTCGGCGGCGATTTGAAGCCCGAGCGCAGGCAGCGTTCGCGCTTGCCCGAAACGATGGTGTCCACGGTCAGCGCGATGCAATCGAACTTTGCCGCCTGGCAGCGCTCGATCATCGAGGCGTTCAGGCCTTGGTCCTTGTGGTAGTAGAACTGGAACATCTTCGGGCTGGAAACCAGAGCCGCGATCTCTTCGATGGAGACCGTGCCGAGGCTCGAAATACCGAACCACAGCCCGTATTTCTGCGCCACGCGGGCGACGGCGCGCTCACCCTGCCAGTGGAAGATGCGCTGCAGCGCGGTGGGGGAGAGGACCAGCGGCAGTTCACTGCGGCGACCCATGATCGTAAGCGACGTGTCGATCTCGTTCGCACCGGCAAGCACATTGGGCACAAGGTCCACGCTGTCGAACGCGGCAGTGTTGCGCTCCTTCGTGCGTTCATCGTCGGCGGCGCCATCGATGTAGTCGAACACCGGCCAAGGCAACCGGCGGCGGGCGAGTTCGCGGAAATCGGCGATGTTGTGGCAGTGCTTCAGGCGCATGATAGCGCTTTACCGTGCCTCAGGGCCAAATAACAGCCCCCAAGCAATCAAATTCGCGCAGATATTGCCTAAGTTCGATCAGCGCCGGCGCGTGCGGCTCGTCTTCTTGCGGATTGCCTTGGCTTTGGGCTTGGCCTCCTGCGCGGCAACTGTGGCAGCCTGCGCCTTGTCCTTGTCCTTCGGATCGGCAGCGGAAATCGCCGCGAGTTTGCTGGCGACGATCTGTGCCGACGCGGGCCGCGCCGGATAGGGGCAGCCGCGCTGCATGCCGACGCCCTTGAGGAACGCGCGCCGCGCCATGCCGGCGCGGATCGCCAGTTGCAGCTTGCGGTCCTGCGAATTGGCACCTGAAACTTCACGGATCAGCCCGCGAAACGGGATCAGCGCGCCGACCGCCGACTGCGCGACCTTACCTGCGCTGGTGCCGCCTTCGGGGTCGGTGATGTCGATATCCTCACCCAGAATCGCGTCGAGGTTGTTGACCGCCCCTGACAGCTGCGAACAGCGGGTGAGGCCGGCCATGTCATAGGGCCGATCCTGCGCCGCCAGCAGCAGCGCCGGTATTTCGCCCTTCCTCAGGTTGAGGTCAGAGAGCGGCGTTGTCGCAACATCGGCGGCGCTGACATCGCTTTCGGTCACCGGCTTTTCGGGTTCACGCGCCTTGGCATCCTTGTCCGACTTTGCCGCAGGAGTCTCAGCTGGCTTCTGCGCCATGGCCGGGCTCGCCGTGAGCAGCCCCGCGATCACGATTGTCGAAAGGATGCGCAAGCTGCTTCTCCATGTGTTGAACCCTGTTGCGGGCCTAACGCTTCAGATCGGCAAAAGTGTCGCAACTATCTTCATTGCCCGACTCGAGGCCCTTCTTGAGCCATGTCATCCGCTGGGCACTTGATCCGTGGGTGAAGGATTCTTCCACCGGACGGCGGCCGGATTTGGCGATCAGGGTGTCATCGCCGATCGATTTAGCGGCATTCAGACCGCTTTCCATGTCGCCCGGCTCCATCTTGTCGGCGTTCTTTGCGGCCCAGACCCCGGCATAGCAATCGGCCTGCAGTTCAAGCCGCACCGAAAGCTGGTTGGCGGAACGCGGATTGCGTTCCTGCAACTGGCGAACCTGATTTGACGTGCCCAGCTCATTCTGGATGTGGTGGCCATATTCGTGCGCGATCACGTAAAGCCGCGCAAACTGGCCGCTGGCGCCGAGTTCGGTCTCCATCTGCTTGTAGAAGTCGGTGTCGATGTAGATGCCCTCATCCGTGGGGCAATAGAACGGCCCCATCGCGCTCTGCGCCGCGCCGCAGCCGGACTGGCCCGACTGGGAATAGAAGTGCAGCACCGGACGGTCGAACTTGATATTGGCCTGCTGGAACAGCGGTTCCCACGTGCGGTTGAGCATCTGAAGCGCCTGGCAGCTTTCCAGACTGGCCTTGTCGACCTTGCAGCTTTCGCCGGCGGTTTCCCCGGCAGCCACGCGCGGCTGTTCCTGCCCCGGTAAGGCCCCGCCTGCATCACCCATGCCGCCCATCATCTGGCCGATGTCGGCCTTGAACACGAAGGCCGCGATCAGCAGGATCAGGATCGTGCCGCAGCCCATCTTGCCGCCGCCAAGCGAAAAACCGCCGCCGCCGAGCCCCGGAAATCCGCCGCCCTGTCCGCGCTGATCGTCCACGTTGACTTGATTGGGATCCAGATCGTCAAGCCGCATGCCTATTCTCCTGTTCTTGCTGGACAGGAGCGACCCTGAGCAGCAATGCCTTCGCTTCTGTCTGTCGCAACAATTCCCCGGAGTCGATAATGTTTCTGCAAGGCAAGCGCGCACTGATCACCGGATCCACCTCAGGCATCGGCCTCGCCGTCGCCCGCGCGCTGAAGGCCGAAGGGGCGGACGTGGTGCTGTGCGGGCTGGGGGAACCGGACGCGATTGCCGCGCTGTGCGAGGAACTGGGCGCGGTCCATGTGGCGGGTGATCTCTCGCGCCGCGACGGCGTGGAAGCGGTGATGGCCGGGGCGGGGCAGATCGACATCCTCGTCAACAACGCGGGGATGCAGCACGTTGCCCTGATCGAGGATTTCCCGGTCGACAAGTGGGACAAGATCATCGCGCTCAACCTGACCGCCGCTTTCGATACCAGCCGGCTGGCCGTGCCGCACATGAAGGCAGCGGGCTGGGGCCGCATCATCCAGGTGGCCAGCGCCCATTCACTCACCGCATCGCCTTACAAGTCGGCCTATGTTGCGGCCAAGCACGGCCTTGCCGGGCTGACCAAGACGCTGGCGCTGGAACTTGCCACGCACAACATCACCGCCAATTGCATCAGCCCGGGCTACGTCTGGACGCCGCTGGTCGAAAACCAGATCCCTGACACCATGCAGGCGCGCGGCATGACCCGTGAACAGGTGATCAACGATGTGATGCTGGTGCGCCAGCCGACGCGTAAGTTCGTTCAGCCGGCGGACATCGGCGCGATGGCAGTTTTCCTCTGCCGCGACGAGGCTAACAACATGAATGGGGCCAACATTTCCATGGACGGTGGCTGGACAGCTGAATGACAGGAAGGCCAAGCGGAGGACACCGTTACCTGACTGCCACAAAAGCGAAATTTCGCTTTGGCCCGCTTGTGGAAGCGGCCCGCAAGCCGCATATCTTGCGTCGATGAAACGACGCCTGCGCACGATGAACCGATTGGCGCTGATTTGCGCGGCGGTTTTCTGTGTGCTCGGATCGGCGGCATCGGGTGCCCCGCGCGACAAGTCGCTGGAAGCGGCGCTGCGGGCGCATATCACAACCTTGGCCAGCGATGATTATGGCGGCCGTGAACCCGGCACCGATGGCGAGGAGAAGACCCTGCGCTACATCGGGCGCAAGTGGTTCGAAATGGGCCTGCAATCGGGCACCAACGATCCAGGTCACGAATGGTTCAAACCGGTGACTCTGGTGGCGCGCGAACCTGCTGGATCGACCGGTGTTTTCATGCGCAAGGGCAAGGCGCTGGCCTTCCGGCAGTCCGATGTGCTGATGTTGACCTCGGGCCAGCGCTCGCTGCTGACCAATGCGCCGCTGCTGTTCGTGGGCAAGGGACAGGCGGACTATTCGCGCACTGAACTTGCAGGACGTGTCGCCATTCTGCTTTCAGGGGCGGAGGCGGATGGCAAGCGGCAGGACGCCTTGCTGAAAGCCGGGGCTGGCGCGGTGATGACCGTGCTCGATGGCGAACGCACGATCGCCGAGGTGTCGGCGCGGCGCAAACGGTCGGGCTATGCGCTGGCGACCGAGCGGCTGGGCGGCGACCTTGAAGGGTTCATCACTGACGAGGCGTTTGAGGCGCTGCTATCGCCCGTGGGTCAATCGCTAGCTGCTTTGGAGATGGAGGCTGCCGCCCCCGGCTTCGTCCCGCGCGTGCTGGACCTGACCGCCACGCTTGAAGCGACCACGCGCGAAACCCGGATCAAGACTCACAACCTGATCGGCAAGATTCCCGGCCGCAAGCCCGATGCCGGCGCCGTGCTGTTCCTTGCCCACTGGGACCACTTCGGCCAGTGCGCGGAACCGCCGGCGGAGCGGCTGATCTGCAACGGCGCGATCGACAATGCCAGCGGAGTGGCCGCGCTGATCGAGATTGCCGCCCGACTGGCTAAAAGCCCACCGCAGGATCGCGACATCTATTTCCTCGCCACTACCGGCGAAGAACTGGGCTTGCTGGGCGCGCAGGCCTTTGCCGAAAATCCGCCAATCCCGCTGAAGAGCTTTGTTGCTGCGTTCAACCTCGATTCCATCGCCATCGCCCCGGCCAACACGCCGCTGGCAACCGTCGGGCACGGCATGACCAAGCTTGACCCGCTGATCGCGCAGGTGGCCCGCCAAGAAAAGCGCAAGCTGTTGGGGGACACCGCAGCGAACACCTACGTCAAGCGGCAGGACGGCTGGGCGCTGCTGCAGCATGATGTGCCGGCGGTGATGGTAACCAGCGCCTATGGCGATCTGGCGCGCATGGAAAAGTTCTTCGAGACGGATTACCACCGGCCCACAGACCTCGCCTCGCCCAAGATCGAGCTGGGCGGCGCGGCGCAGGACGTGCTGTTTCATGTCGCGCTCGGCAAGTTCTTTGCCGATACGCGCAAGGTGCCCGTCCTCGTTAAGTAGAGGCGAGGAACGCGTCGATCGCGGTGTTGACTGCCGCCGGGTCTTCCCATGGCACGAAATGGCCGCAGCCATGAACCGGGGCGAGGGTCAGGTTCGTCACCACCTCGTCCATGCCGTCCAGATTGCAGGCGGGCAGCGCCAGATCGTCCATCGCCCAGATCACCAGTGTCGGGATTGTCAGCGGCGGCAGCGGCGGTTCGCGCCAGTCATCGGGCAGGGCGAAGGGTTCGTCCATCGTCGGCACCTCGATAGGCGATGCGCGGTACCAGTTGAGCATGGCGAAGGCAGCATCGCGGTCCTGCCAGTCAGAGAATTGGGCGTCGCGTACGTCTGGCTCGGGCCGCGCGCCTTCCCATTTCACCGCCTTCATCAGCAGGCCGGCAAGGCCATGTTCGCGCACCAGCGCATCGTTGGCGGGATCGCGGAATTCGCGGATGTACTGGCTCGCGGCGCGCTGTTCGGCATTGGTATATTGCAGTTTCTGGAACAACGCGGGGTGCGGGGCATTGGCGATGATCGCCCGTTCCACGCGGGTGCCTTGGCCAAGGATCGCCACGCCCCAGGCAATCGCGCCGCCCCAATCGTGGCCAAGGATCGTGAACTTGCCGATGCCGAGCGCATCGGCGAGGTCAAACACGTCGCGGATCAGCTTGTCGGGCGTGTAGCTGGCCACATCCTGCGGCTTTGACGATCCGCGATAGCCGCGCTGGTCGGGGGCAATGCAGCGATAACGGCCAGACAGGTGCGCGATCTGGTGCCGCCAGGTGCGATGGCTCTCGGGGAAGCCATGGAGGAAGATCAGGGCGGGGGCGTCAGCCGGGCCAGTATCGATCACATCGAGTTCGATGCCCGAGGCAAGGGTCACACGCTTCATTCGGCGCTCCTCGTCAGCGGGCGTTCGGGGATGGGGATCCATTCCACTTCGTCGCCCGGCACCTTGGGAAAGCGGCCTTCGGTCCAGTCGGCCTTGGCCTGTTCGATGCGGTCGCGGCGCGAGGAGACGAAGTTCCACCAGACATGGCGTCGGGTGGCAAAGGCCTCGCCTCCCAGCAGCATCACGCGGCCGCCCTTATCCGAGGTCAGCGCCATTGCTTCGCCCGGAGCCAGCACGGCGAGCGTGTAGAGCGGCAAGTCCATCCCGCCGATCCGCGCTTCGCCGCCAACCAGCATGACCGCGCGCTCGTCCGCTTGCGGGTCGATCGGGATCGAGCCGCCGGGCGCGAGCAGGATCTCGGCGTAGATCGTCTCGGCATGGCAGGTGGTCGGCGCAGTTGCGCCCCAGAGGCTGCCCATGATCACGCGGGCGGTTGCGCAGGTGTCCTCGATCAGCGGCAGGTCCTGCCGCGATTCAAAGGCGGGATCGATCTCCTCCTGCCCGTCAGGCAGGGCGAGCCATGTCTGCATACCGTACAGCTTCGGCCCGGTCGCGCGATCTTCCGCCGGCGACCGCTCCGAATGGACGATGCCGCGTCCAGCGGTCATCAGATTGACCTGCCCGGGACGGATCGTGGCGAAAGAGCCAATCGAATCGCGGTGTTCGATCGCGCCTTCAAACAGCCAGGTTACCGTGGCGAGGTTGATGTGCGGATGCGGGCGGACGTCCATCGCCTCGCCCAGCTTGAGCTGCGAGGGGCCGAACTGGTCGACGAAGATGAACGGTCCGACCATCGTGCGCCCGGG
The DNA here is from genome assembly GCF_031424035.1 of Novosphingobium sp. Lineage (GTDB taxonomy): Bacteria > Pseudomonadota > Alphaproteobacteria > Sphingomonadales > Sphingomonadaceae > Novosphingobium. The sequence continues at coordinate 68,651 of NZ_JANPGP010000145.1, read as the reverse complement.
ACTTGGCAGCACGCGGCGCACCTGAAACGCGCCAAGATCATGGGTAACGGGGGCGATCAGCAGTGGCTCGCTCATCTCGCATCTCCCGGCGCGCGGGCCTTCAGCGCCATGGCATGGACGCGCTGTCCGGGAATATCGCCTAGCGCGGCGTTGATCATCCGCTGGCGCTGAACGCGGTTCACGCCGGTGAAGGCGGCGCTTTCGATCTCAACTGTGAAGTGTGATTCGCCCGATCCGTCATCGCCGGAATGGCCGCTATGGCTGGCACTGTCGTTGATCACGGCAAGGTGGCTGGGGGCGAAGGCGGCGGTCAGCAGCGCTTCGATTTCGGATTGGATGAGGCCTTGGGACATTTGTCGAAATCTACGGCGCTACGGGGGTTCCGGCAAGCGCTGTGCCGACTATATGGGACCGATGCAGATCACAATTACCGATTCCGGCTCCGCGAACCGGATCGCCTATGAGCGAAGCGACGGATCGCGAGGCACCTTTGTCTTCCCGCACAAGGGCCCTTTCCCGCACGACGCCGTGCATTTTGCGCTCGAACATAGCCTCGGTCTGAAGCACGGCTTCTGGGGCTTGATCGCCAGCGGCATGGAGCCCGAGGAGGTTCAGGCCATGGCCAAGGCCGGGGGCCATGCCAGCGCCAAGCGCGCCGGAGTGCCGGACGAAGCCATTGTCGAACTGCTGCAGGCGGAACGTGTGGTCGAATGCCTTGAGGCAGAAATCTGGGCAGGACCCTCAGACGCGGCGACGTTCCGCGAAGTGGCGCGGCTGGCTTGCGAAAATTCGCACGTACCTTCGCCCGAGATCAGTGACGCGGCGCTTGATGCTGTTCGTACGCACATTGCCGTTTTGCAGGCGCAATGGCAGGCTGGAAGGATCGCTTTCGACTGGCCAGAGCCGGGATGAGCCACGATCGCTTTCACGGCCGGATCTATGGTTCCGAGCGCTCCTGCGACTGGCCGGGTTGTCCCCTATGCGGCGAATTCCGCGCACCCGGCGAGCAACCTTCGGGCTTTGATGGACCGGGCAACTATCGCTGGTTCTGTCTCGATCACGTGCGTGAATTCAATACGCGCTACGACGCCTTTGCCGGAATGAGCGCCGAAGAGATCTGGAAGGCCCAGTCGCCGATTGCGGGCTGGGAGCGCGAAACCCGCGCCTTTCGTCCGACTGCCGGGATCGATTCCGCGCCGCGCTGGGCGGACTTTGCCGACCCGCTCGAGGCGATCACCGGCCGGGCGCGGGCGCGCAAACCGGCGCAGCGCAAGGATGGCCGCGCGGTGACGGGCGAAGAGCGGGAGGCGCTGGGCACTTTGGGGCTGGCGCTCGATGCCGACCGGCGCGACCTCCGCAGCCGCTATTCGGAACTTGTGCGGCAGTATCACCCGGATCGCAACGGCGGTGACCGCAGCTTCGAGGCGCGTTTGCAGCGCGTGGTCGAGGCGTACCAGTTGCTGCGGCGGTCGAGCGTTTTCGCCTAGGTTACTGGCCGACGCACAACGCAACCAGTTGGTCGGCGCAGGCGCCCCATCCGTCTTCGAAACCCATTTCGGCGTGGCGTTTTGCGTCGTCCTCGGTCCAGTGGCGGGCAACGGCGGTGTAGCGGGTGCCGTTGCCTTCGGGCGCAATGGTCCAGACGCCGATCATGAAGGGGCCAGCCGGTTGCAGATCGTCGACGATGGCATCGGTGAAGGCGAAACGCTTGCCTTCATCCCATGCGAGGACCGTGCCGGGGTGAGGGTGGACCTCACCATCGGGGCCGTACATCGTGCAGTTCGACACGCCACCCGCGCGCTTTTCCAGCCCGTGAAATTCAGCGCGCCAAGGCTTGGGGCACCGCCATTCGTCGATGCGATTGGTCATCACGTCCCAGACCCTTGCCGGCGGGGCGGCGATGAAGCGGGTGATCGACAATTCGGTCATGGCTGGTTCCTGTGGCAGTTCAGTCGCGGTCAGGCGCGCCGAGGGGGAAGTTCGGTCGGAAAGGCCGCGCCGCCTCGATGCAGCGCGACACTTCGGGCATGGCGTTGAGACGGGCGCGCCATGCCTTGAGCCGGGGGTAGGTGTCGGTGATCTGCTCGACCCAGTCTGCGTAGAACAGGCTGGGTGCGGCGGCGCATTCGATCAGCGTAAGGTGATCGGCGGGCTGGTCGTAATGCGCGAGCCAGCCTTCGAGCCAGGCGTAGGAGCGGTGCAGGCGGCGGCGCACATCGGCCATGACATCGGCGTCAGGCTCGGGCTTGAACAGATGTTCCGAAACGGCGCGCTGCATTACGTTCATCACGTGGTTGTCGAACACCCGGTCAAGCATCCGCACACCCAGTGCGGCATGCGGATCAGCGGGGATCAGGCGGCGCGTGCCGGGGAAAGTGAGGTCGAGGTATTCCACGACGCAGCTGGCCTCGAAGATCACGTTTTCGTCATCGACCAGCACCGGAAACTGGCCCTGCGGCCCGGCGGAATTGACCACCTTCCAGTTCTCGCAAGTAGCCGGATCGCCCAGTTCCTTGAGCTCATAATCCAGCCCCAGCGCATGGAGCGCGATCTGCGCCTTCCACGTGTAGGACGAGAACGGGTGGCCATAGAGTTTCAGCATCACCAAGTTCCTTCCATCATCCGCCGCTGCCGCTCGGCCTCTGCCGCGCTGGTGCTGGGCGGCGGAAAATCACCGTCTGCCGGGATCGCGCCGCCGGGTTCGTAAGTGGCGATCACGGTTCCTTTGGTAGTGACCTTGTGGCCCACCATCTTGAGCGCGCCTGCCGGAGTACCTTCGCCAAACAGACGCTTTCCCTTGCCCAGCGTGATCGGGTAAATGATCAGCGACAGGCGGTCGATCAATCCGGCGGCGAGCAGGGCGGGGTAGATCGTGCTGGACCCCTGAATGACGAGGTCCGGGCCGTCGGTGGCCTTGAGCCGGCCGACATCCTCGATGCCAGACAGGCGGTGACTGTTCGCCCAGTCGAGCGTTTGATCACCGCGCGTAAGCACGTGCTTTCCGGTGGCAGTGAAGGCTTCACCCATCGGCTTTTCCTCGCCTTTGACGAAGGGCCAATAGGACGCGAAGATGTCGTAAGTCCGCCGGCCCAGCAGCAGATCGTATTCACCCGCAAACCACGATCCGACCGTCTCGAACACATCCTCGTCGCCCATGCGGAACACCCAGCCACCTTGGTCAAAGCCGCCAGTCGGGTCTTCGTTTGGTCCGCCCGGACCCTGGATCACCCCGTCGAGCGAGATGAAGGCGCCGCCAGTGATCCGGCGCATCAGGCGGCTGCCACGGCAGCTGCGATCGCCGCCCCGTCAATCTTGTTCATGGTCATCATTGCAGCAAAGGCGCGGCTGGCCGTTTCGCCGCCCTTGGCCATCGCGTCAGTCAGGACGCGCGGAGTGATCTGCCACGAAATCCCCCACTTGTCCTTGCACCAGCCACAATTGCTTTCCTGTCCGCCATTGCCGACGATGGCATTCCAGTAGCGGTCTGTTTCTTCCTGATCGTCAGTGGCGACCTGAAACGAGAACGCCTCGCTGTGCTTGAAAATCGGTCCGCCGTTAAGGCCGATGCATTTGATGCCGAGCACGGTGAATTCGACCGTCAGTTCATCGCCCGCCTTGCCGCCGGGATAGTCGCCCGGGGCACGGTGCACGGCATCGAGCGAGCTGTCGGGGAAGGTATCGGCATAGAAGGCCGCAGCCTCGCTCGCGTCGCCTTCGTACCACAGGCACAGGGTTACCTTTCCGGTCATTTGCGCATCTCCTCGATCAGGGCGTTGTCGATGCCCTTGGCGGCCTTGTAGTGCGGGCGGGCCTGAATCCGTTCGGCATAGGCGACAAGTTCTGGCTCGGGTGAGATCGAACCAAATGTCAGCCCCCAATCGACCTGGCTGCCGACATAGACATCGGCCATGGTGAAGCGGTTGCCGCAGACGAAATCGCGGCCTGCAAAGTGGTCGCGCAGGGTGCCCAGCGTGCGGTCGAAACTGCCGAAGCCGACCATGCCTTCACGCTCTTTGGGCACGTCCCAGCCCATCGACTTGCCGACGATCGCCTGTTCGACCGGACCGGCGGCGAAGAACATCCAGCGCAGGTAATCGGCCAGTTCCGCATCGGATGGCAGCAGTTCCGCCTCGGGGTTGGCTTCGGCCAGATAGGCGCAGATCGCGGCGCATTCGGTGATTACCCGGTCGCCGGTTTCGGAGTGGTGAATCACGGTCGGTACCTTGCCCATCGGGTTGGCGGCCATCAGCGCAGCAGGCTTGTTCGCCCAGTCGACGATCACCTGTTCATATTCGACGCCAGCCTCGTGCAGCGCCCAGCGGCCGATCTGGCCGCGGCTCATGGGATGAGTGAAAAAGGTATAGGCGGCCATCGATCCGACTCCCGAAATTGTGAACAAACAAGGAACGTGAACTGTGCAGGACGCCCGGTCAAGCGGCCGCGGAATTGGGGCTCATTTGCCGCCGACGAGGCTGAACATTACGCCTTGCGGGTCGATGCCTTGAATGATCCAATCATCGCCCGGCACCTGCATCGGGCCGTTGATGACCTGCCCGCCGTGCGCCTCGACGATGGCCTTTGTGGCTTCGATCGATGCCACGCGGAAGTAATGGTTCCACCCGGCGTCGGGGATCTGCGGCATCTTCTTCATGATCGCGCCGATCGGCACGCCGTCATGTTCAACAAAGTGGTATTTGCCGAAGGACCCCATGTCCATCGGCTCGGGCGTGTGCCAGCCAAACAGGCCCGTATAAAATTCCAGCGCCTTGATGTCGTCGCCGGCCATCAGTTCGTTCCAGCTGCACCGGCCAAGCGTTTCGAAGCGCGCAAAGGCCGTGCTCTCGCCGCCACCCGGGGGCGGGGTGGGGGTCATGATATAGAACGGCGCGCCGCAGCAGTCCGCCACCATCGCCATGCGCCCCGCCGTTGGCACGTCATGCGCGGGCATCAGCACCTTGCCGCCGGCATATTCGACCGCGACCAGCGCCGCATCGACATCATCGACACCGATATAGCCCATCCAGCGGGGCCGCGCGCCGTGCTCAAGCATCTCGCCAGTCAGCGTCAGGACGCCGCCGGTCATGCCGCCGTCGGGGTTGGCGATGAAGCCATAGCCGCCCATTTCCGGCGTGCCCGGCGTCAGCGTCCAGCCGACCACGGCTTCATAGAACGCCTTGGCGCCGGCGGCATCGGGCGTCATCAGTTCGTACCAGATCCAGCTTCCCTGCAATGTGCCCATGGCGATTTCCTTTCAGGCTTTAAGGTCAAGGACCGCTTCGAACCCGGCATAGATCATGCGTTGCGGGTCGAACGGCATGTCTTCGGGCATGGTCATTTCGGCTTCCATCGCCTCTCCGGCTGCCTTCGCCGCCTCATGCGAGGGCCAGGTCATCCACGAGAAAACGACGTGCTCGCCGAGTTCGGCCTTGACCGCGCGGTACATGTCGGTCTGCTTGCCGTGCGGTACGTCTTCACCCCAGGTTTCGACGACGCTGTGCGCGCCGTGCCGGGCGAACATGTCCCAGGCATCCTCGGCCAGCTTGCGATAGTCTTCCTTGCGGCCCTCGGGCACCGGGATGAGGAAACCCTGAAAGTACGGTCCGTCCTCTCCGTGCCTGACGAGCTCCTCAAAGCCGCCGAAGATCATCCGTTTGCCATCGAACGGCATCGGCATAGCCATCATTTCGGCATCGGATTCCATGGCCTTGTGGGTCGCGTCGCGGGTCTGCTTGTCGGGCCATTCGATCCAGGAAAAGGCAATGTCCTCTCCGTCCTCGGCAGCCACGGCTTGCAGAAAGTCGGTGGTCTTGCCGGGCCGGATATCGAGCCCTATCGTCTCGACGACGCGGGTAGCGCCCATCTCGATGAGCTTCTGATCGAAAAGTTTGGCATGCTCGATGAATTCCGCTCGCCGCGCGTGCGGCACCGGGATGACGAATCCGTCGTAATAAGGCATCGCAATTCTCCCGTTTCTATTGTCAGTCCTGTTCCGGATGCGGCACGGCGGCCGGGTCCATCCACACCACTTCCCAGACATGATCGTCGGGATCGGTGAAGCTGCGGCCGTACATGAAGCCATGATCCTGTGACGGATTGACGTCAGCCGCGCCGCCGGCAGTCTTCGCCGTTTCGGTCAGGCGGTCCACACCTTCGCGGCTGTCGCAGGACAGGCAGTTCATCACTTCGGACGAACCGGCGGGCGGCAGCGGGCGGTCGGTGAAAGTTGCCCAGCGCGGCAGGGTGACGAGCATGACGACAATGGCCTCGCTCAGCTGCATCGCCGCCGCTGTTTCATCAGTGAAATGCGGTTCATTGCGGAACCCGATGGCGGTGTAGAATTCCATCGATCGTTTCAGGTCAGTCACCGGCAGGTTGATGAAAATCATCTGCGTCATTGGATCGTCTCCTTCGTATCTTCCTTGAACAACATGGCGAAGTAACGCCGCAGATGGCCCAGTTGTTCGCGGGCAAGCTCTGCGGCCTCTGCCGGTTCCTGGGTCTTGGCGAGCACAAAGCTGCCCTGAATCACTGCCTGCACGTGGCGCGCGAGACTGGCGGCGCTGGTCCCGGTGACGCCGCGCTGAGCCATGGCGAGGGCAATGTCGTCCTCAAGCGCGGCGCAATTGCCCATGATGCTCGCCTCGCAGGCCACGCGGATCGCGGCGGAGGAGCGGAAGGCTTCCTGCACCATGGTGCCGGCCACACAGGAGAATCCCTCTACCGGCCCGCCGATCAGCGCCACGCGGAAATCGATGTAGCCAAGCACCCGGTCCACCGGGTCGGCGTGGTGATGATAGGGCGCTGCAGCGAAAAAGCCCGAGGTGCTGGCTGACCAGTATTCCGCCGAGGCAACGCCCAGCGCTTCCTTGGTCGGGAAATGGTGGAAGAAGGCACCCTTGGTCACCCCGGCCTCTCGGCATAGCTCATCGACGCTGGTCGCCGCATAGCCATTCGTCCGCACCAGCTTCACCGCCGCTTCCAGCAGCTTGTCGCGCGCCGTGACGGGGGTGGGACGGAAGGGGCGATTCGGGATCATCGACGTTGACATACCAACCGGTTGGTATGTCCGTCAACATACGGCAATTAAGCACTTGTTGGGAGTCTTTGCCTACAAATGTACATATGACCGTGAGGAGGCTCGTTTCTGCGCTTCTGCTGCTCGCCGGATTGCTGGTTGGTAGCGTGCCGGCACTTGCCCACACGATCGAGCCCAGCGTTTGCCTTGCCAAGATCCCTGCCGGCCAGACCGCCGAAGCGATCGTCGCCCAGCCTTCGCGGATGGACTGTGGCCGCGATCAGAAGGCTCAGGGCTCCGGTGACTTCGTTGCCCGGCTCGATTTCCCTGCCGTCCAGCCGACCGCCGATGCGCCGATGGTGCTGCGCCTGCCCTCGCTGTGGCAGGACGAGGTCCGGGTCCATTTCCTTTACGCTGACGGCAGCGAGGCGATCGGCAGCTTTTCCTCAAAGGACGCCGCCCACCATCTAACGATCGGCGCGGTTTTCGAGGTGCCGGTGCCAAGTCGCGGTGCGGCGCTGACTTCGGTGCTGCTGGAAATTCGCGGCGCCACCAACCTGCGCGGCGTCGTGCTGGGGCCGCGGCTGGTCGATATGCATCAGTCCTATTTCAACAAGCTGCTGCTGGTGACGATCTACGCCGGGTTCGCCGGGCTGGCGCTGGCGCTACTGGCGTACAACCTGTCGCTGTGGGTCGCGCTGCGCAGCCGGTTCCTGCTCGACTATTGCCTGATGGTGATCGCTTTGGCGCTCTACACCGTGTCGTCGTCGGGAATGTTGACGATCCTCGACATCGGGCTGGAGAATAACGACCGGCTCCGCGTAAATTATGTCATGCTGGCGTTGACCGGCATCACGGCGGTGCGCTTCATCCGCAACTTCTTCGGCCGCGAAATCTATTCGCAGCGCCTGATCCTGGCGACGAAGGCGGTCGGCTGGACCACGTTCCTCACGGCCATTGCCATCGCGATGCTGTCGCCGTGGGAAATGCGTCTGCTCGACAAGGCCTATTTCGTGATGATGTCGCTGATGCTGGTATCGGGCGTGCCGCTGATCGTGCTCGCGGTGGTCCGCAAGGCGCCCTATGCCAAGCTGTTCGTGCTGGCATGGGCGGCACCGATGATCATTTCATCGCTGCGCGCGGCCTATGGCTTTGGGCTGGTCCGCTATTCGATCCTGCTCGACAACAGCAGCCTGATCGCCTTGTCGATCGAGGCGCTGCTCAGTTCGATCATCGTTACCTCGCGCCTGCGCCAGATCACCAGCGAACGCGACGTTGCCTTGCTGGGCGAGCAGGCCGCGCGAATGCTGGCGGCGACTGACTCGTTGACCGGCCTGCTTAACCGCCGCGCCTTCTTGGATCAGGCGATCGGACGCCGCGTCCAGCAGCGCCTGCTGCTGATCGACATTGACCATTTCAAATCGGTCAACGACCGTCTGGGCCACCAGCAAGGCGACAGCGTGCTCGCCACGATTGCCAGCGCCATCGATAGGGTCCGCCCGGCGCGCAGCCTTGCCGTGCGGCTGGGCGGGGAAGAGTTCGCCGTGCTTCTGCCGCGGGCGCAGGCGGACAAGTGCATGCCCGATGCCATCCTTGATGCCGTGCGCTCCGCCGCCATGCCGCAGGGCATCCGCGTGACCGTGTCGATCGGTTTTTCCGAAGGCATGATCGGCTCGGAAGAGGACTGGAAGCGGCTTTACAGGCTGGCCGATGCCGCGCTGTACCGCGCCAAGGCCGACGGCCGCGACCGTGCCTGCCGCGCCACCGACTTCCGCGACGCCGCCTGAACTTCAGCCGTTAAAGATCACGCGATACCGAGACGCTCGGCCATCACCGCCTCGTCAACTTCCATCGCCTGCCATGCGGCGCGCGAGGTGATGCGGGCGTACCATGCCGCCGTTCGCGGCCGGGCAGCAGCATCGGGGCCGTGTCCGACATAGGTGAGCGAGCGCAGCGCCGAAGCCACCGCGATATCACCGATGGAGAAATCGGCGGCCAACCAGCCATCATCGGGAACCGAAGCTTCCAGGTGGGTGAGGATCGACGGCAGTTCCGCTTCGCCTTGCAGCGCCACGTTCTCGTCGAACGGCAACTTGCGGATCTTTGGGCCGACCAGCCGGTTGAACAGGATCTTTAGCGCGGTCGCCCCCAGCACGGTATCGCCGAATTCCTCCCACCAGATCGCCTTGCCGCGCGCCTGCGGATCGGCGGGGATCAGCGCCGGGGCAGGGTGCTTCGCCTCGATATAGTGCAGGATCGCGGACGAATCGGCGAGGGTGAAATCACCGTCGCGCAGGGCCGGTATCTTGCCGAACGGGCTCGCTTCGACGAATTCGGGACGGCTGCTTCCGGGCGATACGGCGACCAGTTCATGGGCCACACCCTTTTCCAGCAAGGCCACAACGACTTTGCGGACAAAAGGCGAAAGCAGCGCGCCGTAGATCTTCATGGCGTTACCAATCCTTGAGGCCCAGTTCTTTGCAGACTGGCCTGTCCGTTGCCGACTGCAATGCAAAGCGTATTGCGGCGCAGCGCATGTGTCTATAGGCGCTGCCTTGTCATGAGCGACTTGCCAAACATCACCGCCGGAACTGCCGGCACCACCGTCCTCGAAGCCCCCGATCGCATGATCGACGTGCGCGAGGTCTTCGGCATCGATATCGATATGCAGGTGCCCGCCTTCAGCCAGGCGGACGAACGCACGCCCGATACCGACGATGCCTATGTCTTCGATCCGGACACCACGCTGGCGATCCTTGCGGGCTTTGCCTTCAACCGCCGCGTCATCGTCCAGGGCTATCACGGCACCGGCAAGTCGACTCACATCGAACAGGTCGCCGCGCGGCTCAACTGGCCCTGCGTGCGCATCAACCTCGATGCCCACATCAGCCGCATCGACCTGATCGGCCGCGACGCCATCGTGCTGCGTGACGGCCTGCAGGTCACCGAATTTCGCGAAGGCCTGCTGCCATGGGCGCTCCAGCACCCGGTCGCTCTGGTGTTCGACGAATATGACGCCGGCCGCCCGGACGTGATGTTCGTGATCCAGCGCGTGCTGGAAACCGAAGGCAAGCTGACCCTGCTTGACCAGAACCGCGTGATCCGCCCGAACCCGTTCTTCCGCCTGTTCGCCACGGCCAATACGGTCGGCCTAGGCGATACCAGCGGGCTGTATCACGGCACCCAGGCGATCAACCAGGCGCAGATGGACCGCTGGAACATCGTCGTTGCGCTCAACTACCTGCCGGCGCAGGTGGAGAGCGAGATCGTGCTCAAGAAGGTCACCGACGCCGCGCCGCAGGTTGTGGCGAACATGGTCAAGGTGGCCGATCTGACGCGGGCCGGCTTCATGAACGGTGATATCTCCACCGTGATGAGCCCGCGCACGGTCATCACCTGGGCGCAGAACACCGCGATCTTCAAGGACCCCGGCTTCGCTTTCCGCCTCTCGTTCCTCAACAAGTGCGACGAGACCGAGCGGATGCTGGTGGCCGAATACTACCAGCGCGTGTTTGGCACAGATTTGCCTGAAAGCGTGGTCGGCAAGGGGTGAACCTGCCGGCATTCCTACTGGCGCTGGCGGCCCTCGCGCCGCTGGGGCCGGGGCAGTCGACGGATGCCTTTCCGGTGGAAACGCCGGCGGCCGCGACAACCAATTACTACCCGGCATCCGAGGATGCCGACTTCGCGCTCGAAAGCGCGATAGCCGAAGCGCGCGTCAGCGGGCGCTATGCGGTGATCGTCTTCGGCGCCGACTGGTGCCACGACAGCCGAACGCTGGCCGAAGTTCTCAAATCTGATGAGTTCACCGCGCGGTTCGGCAAGCGGTTCGTCGTGACCTTCATCGATGTCGGCGAACCCAAGATCGGCAAGGGCCGCAATCTCGCGATCGTCGAAGGGTTGGGCCTCAGGAATTTGCGATCAACCCCGGCGCTGTTCGCGCTGTCCGGCAAGGGCCAGCGGCTCAACACGGCCAAAGACGCCCGCTCATGGCGCAATGCGGATTCGCGCGGCAAGGCGGTGATCATGGCGTGGTTCGATACGTTTCTGGCGGGGCAAAAGCTCTAAATCCTCTCCATTTTCACGAAGTGCAAATGGGGAGGTGGCGCGCCCGAAGGGCGTGACGGAGGGGTTTCTGTCCTGCCGCCTTGCCCCTCCGTCAGTCGCTGCGCGCCTGCCACCTCCCCATTTGGCTTTGCAAAATGGAGAGGATTTGCTGCCTCACGGCATCACCAGATACTTCTCGCCCGTCGCCTTGGCGTTGTAGGCCATGGCCACGTCGTTCGTCAGCATTTCCTCCAGCCCGATCTTCGCCTTGTAGTGGCTGGCGAAGGTGGTCGTCAGGCCCTGGATTACCTTGCCCGCCAGCCGCATCTGGCCCTCGACGCCTTGCTTGGCGAGGAACGGGATCAGCAGCCAGCCCGACACGTCCCAGGCAAAGCCCAGCGCGCCGCGGTTCAGGATGATCGGGCCAAGATCCAGCGCGCCGTAGATGTAGACCTTCTTCTGCACGTTTGAGCCATAGCGGCTGTATTCCGCGCCCTTCGATCCGACCTGCTCCATGGCGCCCATGATCGTGCTCGCCATGGTGCCGCCACCGATGGCATCGAAGCCGAGCATCGCGCCGGTGGCCTCGATCGCTTCGACGAGGCGGGGAACGAAGTCTTCCTTCGTGCTGTCGATCACCCATTCCGCGCCGATATCCTTCAGGATCGCTGCCTGCGCATCGGAACGCACGATGTTGACTAGCGGAATGCCCTCGGCCTTGCACAGCTTGACCAGCATCTGGCCAAGGTTCGATGCGGCAGCTGTATGGACGATGCCCGTGTAACCCTCTGCGCGCATCGTCTCGACAAAGCCGAGCGCGGTCAGCGGATTGACGAAGGCGCCGGCGCCCTGCTCGGCGGTGATGTGCTCGGGCAGGGGAATGCAGGCGCGCGAATCGGTGAGGGTGTGCGTGGCGTACATTGCGCCGCTGCGGCAGGCGACGCGCTTGCCGATCAGGCTTTGTGCATAGGGATCATCACCCGCCGCGATGACCGTGCCGGCGCCTTCCGAACCGACGTTGAGCGTCTGGCCCATGCGCCCGGCCATCGCCTTGACAGCGGGGGCAGGCATGTCGGCCACCAGTTTGCCGGGGGAAAATTCCGCGCTGGCAAGGTCGGCCATGCCCAGCAGCAGGGCGAGGTCGGACGGGTTGATCGGCGCCGCCTCGATCTTGACCAGCACTTCGGTGCCGGTCGGGTCTGCGAATTCGCGCGTTCCCACCGCAACGGCCAGCTTGCCGTCCTCGCGCAGGGTTGTGGTGATCTGCTGGCCTGTCGTGGTCATGCTGCTTCTCCCGGATATGTTGCTTTTACGAAATAGAGCCCTTCGGGCGGTGCGTTAAGCCCCAGCGCGCCGCGGTCTTTTGCTTCAAGCGCCTCGGCCAATTGTTGTTCCCGCCAGCGCCCCATGCCGACCAGCGCGAGGCAGCCAACCATCGAGCGGACCTGATGGTGCAGGAATGATCGCGCCTCCGCCTCGATCTGCACATGATCGCCGGTCCGCGAGACATCGAGCCGGTCGAGCGTCTTGAGCGGTGAGGCTGACTGGCAATGCGCCGAGCGGAACGTGGTGAAATCGTGCAAGCCCACCAAGGCCTGCGCGGCGCGGTGCATGGCCTCGGCATCAAGCGGCTGGTGCACGTGCCAGGCGTGCCCGCGCTCCAGCGTCAATGGCGCGCGGCGGTTGGCAATGCGGTAGATGTAGGAGCGGCCAATGCAGGAAAACCGCGCGTGCCAGTCATCGGGCACCACTTCGCAAGCGATCACCGCAATCCGCGCGGGGCGCAGGCGAGCGTTGACGGCTTCCATCAGGCGGAAGGGGGCGAATTCCTTGGCTATATCGACATGCGCACGCATCCCGATGGCATGAACCCCGGCATCGGTGCGCCCGGCGGCGTGCATGATGGCGGGCTCGCCGGTGACAGATTGCACCGCCTCCTCCACGCACTGCTGCACCGAAGGCCCATGCGCCTGCCGTTGCAGGCCCATGAACCCGGTGCCATCGAATTCAAGAGTGAGCGCGAAGCGGGTCACCCGATCCGCGTCCCCGCCGGAATAGGTCGCCCGCGCAGCAGGTCAGCCGTCGGCATCGCAGGCCGCCCGGCGCGCTGGACCACCGTCGGGCGCAGTGCGCCGAAATTGCAGGCGATGGTCAGCTCGTCGTCAATCGTCGTCCCCGGTGCCCCGGCGCGCGCGACAACCTCGGCCTCAAGCACGCGGTACCGTTCGCCATCCAGTTCAAACCAGGCGATCGGATGGAAAGCGCGCACCTGTCGCTGGGCCAGTTCGGCATCGTGGCTGAAGTTCAGCCGCGTTTCCGCCTTGTCGATCTTCTTGGCATAGGTCACGCTCTCGCTGGGCTGCGGGCGGGGCGGGTGCCCGGCAAGATCGGCGAGTACTTGCACCATCGCCTCGGCCCCCAGTTCGGCTAGTTCGGCGGTAAGCTGCGGCCCGGTCTTGCTGTCAACGTCGGTCTTGGCTTCGAGCCGCACCGGCCCGGTATCGAGGCCCGCTTCCATCTGCATAATGCCCACGCCGGTAATCACGTCCCCCGCCAGAATTGCGCGCTGCACCGGCGCCGCCCCGCGCCAGCGCGGCAGGATCGAGCCATGGACATTGAGGCAGCCGTGCTTGGGCGCATCGAGGATCGGCTGCGGCAGGATCAGGCCATAGGCGGCGACCACCGCCACGTCGGCGTCGAGCGCGGCGAAATCAGCCTGCGCCTCAAGATCGCGGAGCGTCACCGGCGTGCGGACTTCGATCCCCAGATTCTGCGCGGCCATCTGTACGGGCGAGGGGGTCAGTTCCTTGCCCCGCCGGCCACCCGCGCGCGGCGGCTGGCTATAGGCTGCGACGACCTCGTGCTTCGCCGTCACCAGCGCGCGGAGCACCGGCACGGCGAATTGCGGGGTTCCCATGAAAACTATGCGCAAAACAGCAAAACTCCGCTCATCCTGAGCCTGTCGAAGGGGGCTTCGACAAGCTCAGCCTGAGCGGATATAGGGCGCAGCATGGCATCGCAAGAGATCGAGGCATTAAGCGCGGCATTGGCCCGCCTTCCGGGGCTGGGCCCACGTTCCGCGCGGCGTGCCGTGCTGTGGCTGGTCAAGCGCCGCGAAACCGCGCTGGTGCAATTGCTCAAGACGCTGGAAGAGGTGCAGGCGCGCCTCATCGAATGCGACGTCTGCGGCAATGTCGATACCACCAACCCCTGCGGCGTATGCAGCGACCCGCGCCGCGACGCGCGTTCGCTCTGCGTGGTGGAAGACGTGGCAGACCTCTGGGCGCTCGACCGGTCGAATCTGTTCACCGGGCGCTATCACGTGCTGGGCGGGCGGCTCTCGGCGCTTGAAGGCATACGGCCCGAGGACCTGTCGATCGGCAAGCTCCTCGAACGGGTCGAGGCGGGCGGCATCGATGAAGTGGTGCTGGCGATGAACGCCACCCTCGAAGGCCAGACCACTGCGCACTATATCGCGGAGCGGCTGGAGGGCTTGCCCGTCCGCATCACCCAGCTGGCGCACGGCCTGCCGGTGGGCGGTGAGCTCGATTACCTCGACGAAGGCACGCTGGCGCAGGCGCTGCGGGCGAGGCGGCCGGTGGGGTGACGTCGTCCCGGGCTTGACCCGGGACGACGGCTTGCGAAATTGCTTTGCCGCCCCTATCTGGCCCCCCATGGCTATTCTCCCGATCCGCGAAATCCCCGATCCGATCCTCAAGCAGGTCTCGATCCCCGTCGATAACTTCGATGACCAGCTCAAGGTGCTCGTCGCCGACATGTTCGAGACGATGTACGACGCACCCGGCATCGGCCTGGCTGCCGTCCAGGTCGGCGTGCCGATCCGCTTGCTGGTGATCGATCTTCAGCCCGAAGACCCGGATGCGGAACCCGAGGTCTGCACCGCGCACGGTGGCCATCACCACACGCACACGCCGCTGCTGAAAGAGCCGCGCGTGTTCATCAATCCTGAAATTATCGAAGAATCCGAAGAGCATACCGTCTATTCCGAAGGTTGCCTCTCGCTTCCCGAAATCTATGCCGATGTCGAACGCCCCAGCCGCATCAAGGTGCGCTGGCAGGACATGGACGGCAAGGTTCACGAGGAAGAGATCGACGGCCTGCTCGCCACCTGCCTGCAGCACGAGATGGACCACCTCGAAGGCGTGGTCTTCATCGACCACCTCTCGCGCCTGAAGCGCCAGATGGCGATCAAGAAGCTGGAAAAGCTGCGCAAGATGGCTTGAGGGCGGACTTTAAGCTCCATCCACCGTCATCCTGAACTCGTTTCAGGAACCATTTCTCCCCACTCTCGGAGCAATCCGAAAGGGCGGAAACCTCACCGTTACGCTTGTTCGGGCCTGCCCTGCGCGCCCGGCGTGATGGATCCTGAAACGAGTTCAGGATGACGCTTTAGCGCAGGGGCGGGGAAATTGTCAGACCCCCTAGCGTTCTTGCTCCGTTCCTTGTAGCCTTGGCGCATGGAATCGATTTTTATCCCTCTCGTCCTGTTGATCATCGGCCTCGCCATTGGCTGGTTTGTGGGTGGCCGCCCGGCAGCAGACCTGCGTTCGCGGCTGGCCGAAGCTGAGGGCGAGGCGAAATCGCGCGATGAGGAATTCCGCCGCGCGATCAAGGATCTGGGCGATGCCTCGATTGAACTTGCGACGATGAAGGCCAATGCCGCGAATTTCGACGAGCAGAAGCGTGGGCTGATCGAGGCTCAAGAGAGCCTGAAGAAGGAATTTGAAGCGGCAGGCGCGAAGATTCTCGGCGCCGCTCAAGCACAGTTGATCGAACGCGCCGAGCAGCGCTTTACCGAGAGCGAGAAGCAGAGCGCCGAGCGGCTGAAAGCCCTGCTCGCGCCAGTCGATCAGCGGTTGAAAGCGTACGAGGAACAGGTCGGCACGCTCGAAAAGCAGCGCGTCGATGCCTTTGGCCAGTTAACTGGCCTGATCCAGTCAATGCGTGACGGGCAGGAAGCCGTTCGCGCCGAGGCGGCCCGGCTGGGCAATTCATTGACCAATGCCCCCAAGGCGCGCGGGCGCTGGGGCGAGCGGGCGCTGCAGAACGTGCTCGAACAGTGCGGCTTGTCCGAACACACCGATTTCGCGCTTGAGCACTCGATGGACACCGATGAAGGCCGGTTGCGCCCCGATGCCATCGTCCATGTACCGGGCCAGAAGAAGCTGGTGATCGACGCCAAGGTCTCGCTCAACGCCTATCAGGCGGCGTTCGAGGCGAACGACGATGCCGAACGCAAGCGCCACCTGGATCTCCACGCGCGATCCATGCGCAACCACGTGCAGACGCTGGGGGCCAAGGGCTATCAGAGCCAGTTCGAGGAAGCGCCGGACTACGTCGTGATGTTCGTGCCGGGCGAGCATTTCGTTTCAGCGGCGCTGGAACACGATCCCGAGCTGTGGGACTTCGCCTTTCACAACAAGGTGCTGCTGGCGACGCCGACCAACCTCGTCGCGATTGCGCGCACCGTCGCGATGGTCTGGACGCAGGACAAGCTGGCGCGCGAAGCGGCTGAAATCGGCCGGCTGGGCGCGGAAATCTATGACCGCATGGCAACGGCTGGCGAACACCTCAAGGGTGTCGGCGCGGGGTTGGAGCGCGCGGTGCGCAAGTACAACGATTTCGTCGGCAGCTTCGAACGCAATGTCCTGACCTCAGGCCGCCGCCTGCGCGACAAGGGCATTGCCATCGGCAAGCGCGAGATCGAGGACATTTCGATTGTCGAAGCCCTCCCGCGCTATGGCGAGGGGCAAGAGCCAGTCGCGCTGCCAGCCGCCGATCCAGCGAATGACGAGGACGCGGCTTAACCTTCCAGGTGCAGTTCCGCACTGTGGCCGCCGCCGCGCAGGGTCATCATGGTGCCGCGCACGGTGATCTTTGGCTTGGCCGCGAGGAGCGCGCCGACTGCGCGTTCCTGGTCCATCACGCCTTCGCAGAACATCTGAGTGCTTATGACCGGCCCGGCGATGATCTGCCCGCCGACGATCTTCATGTCCGCGCCCATGCCATTGCAGCCGACATTGGCGCCGATCCGCCCCTTGTCAAAGCGCAGGCTGGTTTCTTTGCCGACCGGCGCGGTCCCATCAATCGCGGTGAAATGCCAGGTCGTGCCGCTCAGCTTGCCAAGCGAGACCGGCGGCGGCGCGCCGCAGCCAACGACGAAGGGCAGGGCGGCGAGGAGGGCGAGGTTCTTCATGAGCCCGGCCTGCCACCGACCGCCTGATTGCAGCCTGAACGGCCGTCAATCTAGCGCGGCGAGCACTTCGTAGCCGAGCACGGCAGCCGCCACGGCGGCGTTCAGGCTGTCTGCGCGCCCGCGCATCGGCATGGTTACGCGCAGGTCACAGGCCGCCTCGTAGTCCTCGGGCAGACCGCGCGATTCGTTGCCGACCAACACGAAGCACGGGCTTGCATAAGGCGCGCCGCGATAAGGTACGGCATCGCGCAGGCTCGCGGCGACCAACTGTCCCTCTCCCGCACGCAGCCAGGGCAGGAATTCGTCCCATTTCGCCTGCGCCACCTTCTGGGTGAACACCGCACCCATTGATGCGCGCACCGCTTCGGCTGAAAAGGGATCGGCGCAGTCATCGATCAGGATCAGCCCGCCGGCACCGATGGCATCGCCGGTCCGCAGCATGGTGCCCAGATTGCCGGGATCGCGCAGCGCCTGCGCCACCAGCCAGATTTTTGCGGCGCTCCGATCGATGGTGGACAGGCGCGTGTTGAATTCGGAGAACATGCCGGCCAAGGCCTGCGGATTGTCCTTGCCGGTGATCTTGGTGAGGATGTCGTCACTGGTCTCGATCACTTCGCCGCCGCCGGCGATCACATCACGCTCCAGCGCCTCGAGCAGGGGATGCGGATCGCGGTTTTCGGCCATGACCAGAACTTCGGGGATGAACCCGTTCTCGCGCGCATCGGTCAGCAGGCGCAGGCCCTCGGCGAGGAACTTGCCCGCTTCCTTGCGGTGCTTTTTCTCACGCAGGCTGCGCAGGAACTTGACCGTCGGGTTGGAAAAGCCAGTAATCTGGCGGCGCACCCCGTCAGTCCTCGCCGAAACCGTCCAGCACCAGCCCGACCAGCTTGGGCATGACCGTTTCCGCGCCGTCACCGCTGGCGACGATCTCGATCGTATCGCCCTTGGCCGCGCCAAGCATCATCAGGCCCAGGATCGAGCCTCCGTTGGCTTCGTTGCCGTCCTTGTGGACAACGACCGAAATGCTTTCCGGCAGCTTGGCGACGAAGTTGACGAACTTGGCGCTCGCCCGAGCATGGAGCCCGCGCTGGTTGACGATTTCGACGGTTTCGCGAAGTTCAGCCATCGATCAGGCCTCCTGACCAAGAAATTCGGAAGCCACGGTGATGTAATTGCGTCCCGCCTCGCGAGCGGCGGCGACGGCGCCGGTGACGTCCATCGTCTTGCGCGCGCCGGCCAGGCGGATCAGCATCGGCAGGTTGATCCCGGCGATCACCTCTACCTCTCCCGCCCGCATCAGCGAGATCGCGAGGTTGGAGGGGGTGCCGCCGAACAGGTCGGTGAGGATTATGACCCCGCCGCCCGAATCGACCTTTTTTACGGCGTCGGCAATGTCCTTACGGCGGCGTTCCATGTCGTCATGGGGCGCGATACAGATCGTCGCCACGGCATCCTGCCGGCCGACAACGTGTTCCATCGCATAGACGAATTCGATCGCAAGTGCGCCGTGGGTAACCAGAATCAGACCGATCATCGCTGGGTCTTGCTCCGAAATGACGGGCGCAAATGGGCTTGTTGGTACGGAATATCAAGAGCGATCATGTGCGCGTCCCAATACCTTCCACCAAGTCAGCAGCGCGTGAACCGAGGTTGCGGTGCAAGACAGTTGGCGAATAGCCCGCTTCCCGAAGTGCTCCAGCCATCAGTTCAGCCGTGAATACCGAACGGTGCCGTCCGCCGGTGCAGCCAAAGGCGACGTGGACATAGGCCTTGCCCTGCGCTTCGTAGCGAGGCAGCAGGGTCAGCAGCAGGTCACGGATCTGGCCGAAAACCACCTCGAAAGCCGGGTCACGGCGGATGTGTTCGGCGACAGGGGCGTCCTTGCCCGTGAGGGGCCGCAATTCCTCGACCCAGTGCGGATTGTCGAGGAAGCGCATGTCGAACACCAGGTCGGCCACCGGCGGCATTCCGCGCGAAAAGCCGAAGCTTGATACGGTGATGGTGATGCCGTGTTCGGACAGCGGCGCGAAGCGTTCGCGGATTTGCTGCTGCAGGTCGTTCGCCGACATGTCGGTGGTGACCACGACCATGTCCGCCCAGCGCCGTAGCGGCTCCATGAGCTCGCGCTCGGCAGCGATGCCGCTGGCGGCGGGCATATCGGCGGCGAGCGGGTGGCGGCGCCGGGTTTCGTTGTAGCGGCGCTCCAGTTCCTGCCCCGAACAGTCGAGGAACAGGGTGGTCACCTCAAGGTCCTGCCGTTCGGTGAGGCGTTTCACGCGTTCAATGATGGCGTGCGGATCGAAGCCGCGGGTGCGCGAATCGAAACCGATGGCGAGCGGCGGCTTCAGCCCTTCAGTGACTTCGCCCGGCTTGCCGATCAGCTGGCCGAGCATGCGGATCGGGAAATTGTCGATGGTTTCCCACCCCAGGTCTTCCAGCACCCGCAGCGCTGTCGTCTTGCCCGCGCCAAGTAGTCCCGTGACGAGCAGGACGCGCTGGCGTTTGGCGGCGGAATCGCTGGCGGATTGGGGAGGTGGCATCGGCAATTGCTTTTGCGCCGCTGTCGCTGGAATGTCCACTGTCGGACAAGGATCTGGCGCACAATCGTCAGTGCCGGCCGTATCGCTCCAGCGCCAGTTCGGCGCGCAGGGCGAGGACCGGACTGCCAGGCCACAGGTGAACAAGGGGCAGGGGCACGCCCAGCACTTCGCGCTCCTCAGCCGCCTCGATGAAGCGCGGGGCCTCGGGATCGAGCGCGATCAACAACGCAATCGCCGCGCGGTCGACGTGGGGCATGGGCACCAGCCCGACGTTTCTGACTTCGAGCAGCCCGGCAGTCGCTGGGGCCGGGCCGGCGAGCAGTCGCCCGTTCATGACAGCCAGCGCGACGCCGTCATCGCCGACCAGCATGGCCCCGCGGTCTATGAGCGCCAGCGCGAGGCTGGACTTGCCCGATCCCGGCGCGCCCTCGATCAGCAGGCCGCGCCCCTTGACGCTGACGGCGGTGAACTGGTGCAGGCCGCTCACTTCGCTGCCTCGGGCAAGTCGAGCAGCAGGCAGGCACCGGGCTTGCCATCAGGCCGGTCGATGGCGGCGAGACTGCCTTCATGCGCCTGGGCGATGGTGCGTGCGATGGCGAGGCCGAGCCCGGAATGGCTGCCGAAATCCTCGCTGTCGGGGCGGACAGAATGGAACCGCTCGAACACCTTGCCGCGCGCATCTGGCGGGATGCCGGGGCCTTCGTCCATCACGGCGACGGTTACGCGGCCTTCGGAGCGGTGCAATTGGACGGTGATTGTGCTGCCGGGCGGCGAGAACGACACCGCATTGTCGAGCAGGTTGAGCAGCACCCGTTCCAGCCGTGCTGCATCGCCTGTCACCAGCGCGCGGCCCTTGCCAAGTTTGAGGGCGACCGTGCAGCCGCCGTCCGCCCCGCGCTCCGCCCGCTCGCCGGCAATGGCGCGGATCAGTCCGGCCATGTCGACGGGTTCGAATTCGGTGCGCGACAGTTCGGCATCGATGCGGCTGGCGTCGGAGATTTCGGTGACCAGCCGGTCGATCCGGCGCACGTCATGCGCAGCGATTTCGGTCAGCTGTTTCCGCAATGCCGGGTCCTCCACCTTGCCCAGCGATTCGATGGCGCTGCGCAGCGAGGCGAGCGGGTTCTTGAGCTCGTGCGAGACGTCAGCGGCGAAGCTTTCGGTCGCATCGATGCGTTCGCGCAAAGCAGCGGTCATGTCGGAAAAGGCGCGCGCCAATAGCCCGATCTCGTCACCGCGCTCGGGCAGGCGGGGCACCACGACCTCGCGGTCACGGCCCAGCCGCACCCGCACGGCGGCGCGCACCAGCGACTTGAGCGGTTTAACGATGGTGCGGGCAAGGAACAGCGACAGCAGGATCGAGAAAGCCAGCGCGATACCGATGATGATCGCCAGCGTCTGCCGCGCCTCGCGCACCTTTTGCGTGATGTCAGTGGCATTGCGGGTGGTGAGCAGGGTCTCGCCGCGCTCACCAACCGGGGCGGCGGCGGTAAACACCGGGGTTTCGTCCGGCGCACGGCGCGTTTTCACCACAGCTTCGCCAAGCTTCTGCGCTTCGGAGACTTCTGGCCAGGCATCGGCGGTGGGGATTGCCGCTTCGACATAGCGCGGCGCGTCGGTCGCCCCGCCGACGACAAAGTCCATGCCGCGGTCGATCGCCCGCGCCGCGTGCTGGGTCCACGGGTCCTTGGTAGGGTCGACGAAAGCGAAGCTGGGATCGGCGAGCAGGAAGGAATCGACGATCTGGTGCCCGCGCGCATCATAAAGCCGCAGCCGCAGTTGCTGTTCTGTGCCGATGCGCGAGAGCAGGGGAGGGCGCTCTGCGCGGGGCGTTTCCGCCAGCGCATCGGCGATGATCAGCGCCTCGGACCGCGCCAGCTTCGAGCGTTCGCCCAGCAGCTGGTTGCGATAGGAATCGAGATAAAACAGGCTGCCTGCCAGCAGGGTCAGCGCGACGACATTGACCCCCAGAATGCGTGTGGTCAGCGACATCCGCGCCGTCCAGTACAAGGGTTCGGGTTGCGGTTCCGCCGCATCTGCGCTTTTGCCGGTCACGTCAGCCTTCGCCAAAGCTGTAGCCTGCGCCGTAAAGTGTTTCGATGCCCGAGAACTGCGAATCGACTTCGCGGAACTTGCGCCGCAGCCGCTTGATATGGCTGTCGATCGTGCGGTCATCGACAAAGATGTCGTCGCTGTAGGCCGCGTCCATCAGCTGGTTGCGGCTCTTGACCACGCCGGGGCGGGTGGCGAGCGCCTCAAGGATGAGGAATTCGGTGACGGTCAGCGATACCGCCTCTCCGTCCCAGGTCACGCGGTGGCGCGCCGGGTCCATTTCCAGTCGTCCGCGCCGCACGGGTTCGGGCAGTTTCTCGTCACTCGGCTCGTCACCGGCAGGGCGCGACAGGTCGGCTCGGCGCAGGATCGCCTTGATCCGGGCGGTCAGCAGGTTTTGACTGAAAGGTTTGGCGATGTAATCGTCCGCGCCAAGTGCGAGGCCCAGCGCTTCATCCGGCTCACCGTCCTTGCTGGTCAGGAAGATTACCGGCAGCGCCGATCTATCGCGCAGGCGTTGCAGCAGTTCGAGCCCGTCCATGCGCGGCATCTTGATGTCGAAAATCGCCAGGTCGGGCGGATTTTCGAGCAGGGCCTTCAGCGCGGTTTCGCCGTCGGTGTAAAGCCGCGTGGTAAAGCCCTCGGCCTGTAGCGCGATTGACACCGTTGTCAGAATGTTCCGGTCATCATCGACAAGGGCGATGACCTTGGCGGAACTCTGCGGTTCAGAAGCGGTGGGCTCGTTCATGGCACCGGGTTAGCCGCTCGCGGGCCAACTGACAATTGTGACCACCAAGCGGTCAGGCCAGTTGGAATTCCGCCATTTTGGGCGGGTAGCCGGTTTGACGGCAGGCCCATGCTGCACTATGCGCCGCCCGAATCCGGCACACTTCATGCGCGCGATACGCACGGGTCACACCGTGGCGAGACCGGCGCTCTGGGAGAAGAAGAACACCATGTCCCTTGCCTATCCGCTCGACAAACAGGGCTTCGCCACAAAGGCCACGATCCACGCCAACCTCGGCACCGCCGCGCTGGTTGAACACGCCCTCGTGCGCGAAGAAGGCCGCCTGACCAAGGATGGCGCGCTGCTGGTCGATACCGGCAAGTTCACTGGCCGCAGCGTGAAGGACAAGTTCGTTGTCCGCGATGCCACCACCGAAGATTCGATCAACTGGGGCAAGATCAACCAGCCGATGACGCCCGATCACTGGGCCAACCTGAAGGCGGACTTCATCGCCGCACTGGCCGACAAGGACGAGCTTTATGTTGCCGACCTGTTCGGCGGCAGCCAGCCGGAATACCGCGTTGCCGTTCGCGTCATCACCCAGATGGCATGGCACAGCCTGTTCGTCCGCACCCTGCTCGTGCGTCCCAAAGCAGACGAGCTGGCGAACTTCGCCCCCGAATACACCATCCTCAACCTGCCCAGCTTCAAGGCCGATCCGGCCCGCCACGGCAGCAACAGCGATACGGTGATTGCGGTGAACTTCACCGAAAAGCTGATCCTGATCGGCAACACCGAATATTCGGGCGAGATGAAGAAGGGCGTTTTCGGCCTGCTCAACTACCTGCTCCCCGCGCAGGGCGTGATGCCGATGCACTGCAGCGCCAACATCGGTGCCGATGGCACCAGCGCGATCTTCTTCGGCCTTTCGGGCACCGGCAAGACTACGCTGTCGGCTGACGCCAGCCGCACGCTGATCGGCGATGACGAGCATGGCTGGTCGGACACGGCCGTGTTCAACTTCGAAGGCGGTTGCTACGCCAAGATGATCAACCTCTCGGCCGAAGGCGAGCCGGAGATCTATGCCACGACCAAGATGTTCGGCACGATCCTCGAAAACGTGGCAATGGATGAAGAAACGCGCGAGCTGGACTTCACCGATGCCAGCAAGACCGAGAACACCCGCGGCGCCTATCCGATCGAATTCATCCCCAATACCAGCGATGAAAACCTCGGCCCGCCGCCGTCGAACATCATCTTCCTCACCGCTGATGCCTTTGGCGTCCTGCCTCCGATCGCGCGTCTGACGCCCGAACAGGCGATGTACCACTTCCTGTCGGGTTACACCGCCAAGGTGGCTGGCACGGAAATCGGCGTGACCGAGCCGGAAGCGACTTTCTCGACCTGCTTTGGCGCTGCCTTCATGCCGCGCCACCCCAGCGTTTATGGCAACCTGCTCAAGAAGCGCATTGCCGATGGCGGCGCGCAGTGCTGGCTGGTCAACACCGGCTGGTCGGGCGGCAAGGCGACGATGCCCGGCATCAAGCGCATGCCGATCAAGGCCACCCGCGCGCTGCTCAACGCCGCGCTCGATAGCAGCCTGAACAACGTCGAATTCAAGAAGGACCCGAACTTCGGCTTTGAAGTGCCGGTGGCGGTTCCGGGCGTTGACAGCAAGCTGCTCGATCCGCGCGCAGCCTGGGCCGATGCTGCGGAATACGACAAGACGGCGGCTGAACTGGTCCGCTTGTTCGCCGCGAACTTCGCGCAATTCGAAGCCTACGTCGACGACAAGGTAAAGGCAGCCGCGCTGGTTGCCGCCTGACCCGGAAAGCTCCGGGTCGGTCAAACGATCCGGAGATTTCCGCATGACTGACTATCCGATCCGCTTTTTCGCCGAGGCCGCAGATGTGCGACGCCTCGGCGAAGGCATGTTGGGGCGCTGCCTTGCCAAGGAGGAATGGACGCACGAGGCGCATCTGGCGACCTGCCTGTGGCTGATCGACGAGCGCCCGGACTTCGACTGCGCGGCGGATCTGCCTGCCGCCATCGCCGGTTATAACGAGAGCGTCGGCGGCCAGAATACCGACACCGCCGGCTATCACGAAACCATCACCCAGCTTTACGTGATCGGCATCGGGCAGTTTGCACGGGCCTGCGCTGAGGAAGGCCTGCTGGCCCGCGTCAACGCGCTCCTCGCCTCGCCGATTGCCGCACGCGACTGGCCGCTGCGATTCTATTCGGCCGAGCGCCTGTTTTCCGTCGCCGCGCGGCGCGGCTGGGTAGAGCCAGATGTTTCCCCGATTTTACTATGAGACGCAGCGCGGCGGGCGCATGGTCGCGCAGAATTCTCACTCTAGGAGTCGTGTGACATGAGCCTTTTCGACAGCATTCTCGGACAGATCGGCAGCAACGTCGATGTCGCCAACATGGCATCGAAGCTGGGCATTGATCCTGCCATGGCCGAAAAGGCCATCGCTGCGCTGGGCGCCGCGCACACTGCGCCCGGCGACACCGTTGCAACGGCCGCCGCCGAAACCGGCATGGACAGCGGCATCCTCTCCAGCATCGTGTCGCAGATCGGCGGCGAAGGCTCGCTTGGCCAGTTTGCCGAGATGATCAAGGGCAACTCGGCACTTTCGGGCATCACCGGCATGCTCGACAAGGACGGCGACGGCAATCCACTCAATGATCTGGGAGGCATTGCCGGCAGCCTGTTCGGCGGCAAGTCCTGACCTGATCCGGCTTTAGCCAAAGAAAAGGCCGCGGCTCCGATGGGAACCGCGGCCTTTTTCATGTCAGAAGCTGGGCTGCTCAGTCGAGCATCGAAGCCGGCACCTTGCCGCCGTTATCCGACAGGGCCTTCATCACCTGCTTGTGCAGCGTGATATTTTCCTCGGCCGAACCCGAATAGTCGGCATCGCCGAGTTCGTGCGCCAGTTCCTTGCGGTTGTCATAGCTGGCATCGATCCCGACCAGCTTCATCAGGTCGACAATCGAACTGCGCCAGTTGAGCTTGTCTGCACCGGGCATGGCATCAAGCGAGGCTTCGACATCGACTTCGCTCAAGGGCGCAGGCGCTGCCGCAGCGGCAACCGCGATCGCCTCATTGGCCATGTCGACGGGCGAGGGGCTGGGAGCGGGGGCCGGGGCCTCTTCCTTCTTGCCGAAAATGCTGTCCTTGATCCTGCTGAAAATTGACATGTCCTGCGTCCCTTCAAAAGCGGCGTTCGGCCATCGGACGACTCGTCCTTTGTGCGCGAAAGTCGATGCGCGATGCTACAGCGCCTAACGCGTCTGAACAGTCAGTGTTGCAATGAGTTTACATCCCCTGTGCAGTGCCGATGTAGCGATCAATGTTGAGTGCGAGCACGTCGAGCGGAACATTGCCGCCATCGACCACCGCCTGATCGAAATCGCGCAGGTCGTAAGTGCCGCCCAGCGCCGCCTTGGCCCGGTCGCGCTGCCGGTTGATCTCGCTGTGACCCATCTTGTAGCCGCAGGCCTGCCCGGGCCACGAGCAATAGCGGTCGATTTCGGGGGCCAGCTCGGCAAGGCCGGATCCGTTGGCCTCGTGGAACCATTGCAGCGCCTTTTCGCGGCTCCAGCCCATCGCATGGATGCCGGTATCGACGACCAGTCGGCAGCAGCGGAACGATATGCCCTGCAGATAGCCCAGCCGGCCCACCGGATCGTCGTCATATGCGCCAAGCTCGTCGGCCAGTTGTTGCGCATAGAGCGCCCAGCCTTCTGAATAGGCGTTGAAGGCGAGGAGCGAGCGGATCAGCGGCAGGCGGTTCGAATATTCGCCCTGCCAGACGTGGCCGGGGATGCCTTCGTGGAACACCAGATCGGCCACCGAGAAGCGGTTGTGGCGGCTGGTGCTCGACAGGTTGACCCAGACCTTGCCGGGGATCGAACCATCGATCGAGCCCGCCCCGCCATAGGCATTGGGTGCGCCGGCTTCCTCCGCCAGTGGCAGGCGGCGGATTTCCAGCTTGGCCGGCACGACCCGGCGGAAAGCGCGCGGCATCTGCGAGCGCATGAACGCGATCTTGTCTTCCATCAGCTTGATGATCTCGCGCCGGCCCGCGTCGTTTTCGGGGAACTGATAGCGCGGATCCTCGCCCAGCGCCTTCATCCGCTGGCCGACCGTGCCGCTGGAATAACCGAGTTTCTGCAGGATCGGCTCCATCCGCGCCTGCAGTTCGGCCAGCTGGGTCTTGCCGATCTCATGGATTTCCTTAGGCGCCAGCCGGGTGGTGGTGCTGGCGCGCAGGCCCCAGGCGTACCATTCATCCCCGCGCGGGCGTGACCACATGCCGGCTTCGGAGGTCGCCTTGCCGCGCTGCCTCTTCAGTTCGGCAAGCTGGCGCTGGAGGGCAGGGACGACATTGCCTGTGACGATGGCTTGCGCACGCTTGCCCCAGTCGCCGGGGATTGTCTGGGTGCGGTTGATCAGTGACTGGGCAAGGCCGCTCTGCCCGCTGCTGGCATCGGCGATCGATTGTTCCATCTGCCTGATCGCTTTATCGAGCAGGAAATCAGGCGCAATCAGCTTTTTACCGCCGGCATTTCTCAATCGTTCGAGTTCGCCGTCGAGCTGTGCCTGCATCTGCGACAGGCGCGCAAGGTAGGCCTCGGCATCGCTGGCGCTGCGCACCGGGTGGTCGCCATCAAGGAAGCGCGGTGTATCGAGATAGGCGCCGACATTCTGGATCACGACATAGGGCGTGTTGCGCCAGCCGCCGATCGCGACATCGCCGTAGGGCAGCTTGAACCCATCGAGCGCAGTGCCAAAAGCGCTCTTGACCACGGCGAGGCTGGTGCGGGTGACATCGTCGACCTTGGCGGGATTGACCGCGGAAACCTGCGCCAGCGAGCGGCGCAGCAGCGCAGCCTTGCGCGCCTGTCCGGCGGCGGAGCGATCCTCCAGCCGCGAGCGCAAGGCGGCGTTGGTGCCGGTATCGATGCCCAGCGAGGTCGCGCCCTCGGGTGAAAGCTTGAGCAGGTCCCAGGCGATGTTCTCAAGCAGTTTGACCGCGCGGTCCTGCTGGCTGGCCGTGGCCGCATAGGACATTGCCGGGAGAGTGAGGGCGGCACCGGCGGCGGACAGGCCGCCCAGCGTCTGGCGGCGGGTCAAGGGATGGTTGCTCATGCAACCAAGATTGGAAAGCGGTTTGCCGCCTGTCAAATGCAATTCGCCGGGATCAAGGGGACTTTCTGCGAGCGACTTGCGGCGCTATGCAGCCACCATGCTGAACACCGCGCTCTCGCTCATGATGCTGACGATCATCGCCCTCGTGCTCGGCGCGATCTACCTCTTGCGGCGCGGCGGCGCGACCAAGCAGGCGCTGCTGATGCTGTTCCTCGCCATGGTGCTGGGGATCAACATCGGCATCTGGACTCTGCCGGATGCAAGCGGGAACGCGCCGGTCGATCAGGCGAAGTAGGGGCGCGCACCACCCGTCATCAATTTTGCGTCATCCTGAACTCGTTTCAGGATCCATTTCTCCCAACGCCCCGAAGCTATGTTACGCAGCGCAACGTAACCGTTGCGTCATGCTCGCCTGCTCCGGGCGCGAGGCCTGATGGATCCTGAACCAAGTTCAGGATGACGAAGTGAGGGGCGAATTCGCCCCCCAATCCATCACCTGATCGGGCATTCCGGCGAGAGGCGGAAGTCGAGGTACTTGTCCACGGCCAGCATCATGTCGTCCATTTCGTTTTCGTAGAAATGGTTGGCGCGCGGGATTTCGTCGTGGTGGATGGTGATGTGCTTTTGCGTGCGCAGCTTGTCGACCAGCTTCTGCACCGCGTTCGGCGTAACTACGGTGTCAGCCGCGCCCTGCACGATGATGCCCGATGCCGGGCACGGCGCGAGGAAGCTGAAATCGTACATGTTGGCCGGCGGCGAGACCGAGATAAATCCGCGGATTTCCGGGCGGCGCATCAGCAGCTGCATGCCGATCAGCGCGCCAAACGAATAGCCGGCGATCCAGGTCGAGCTCGCCTCTGGATGGATCGACTGCACCCAGTCGAGCGCCGCTGCCGCATCGGACAGTTCGCCGATGCCGTTGTCAAAGCTGCCCTGGCTGCGGCCGACGCCGCGGAAGTTGAAGCGCAGCACGGCAAAGCCGCGCGCCACGAAGGTCTTGTACATGGCCATCGTGATGCGATCGTTCATCGTGCCGCCAGCCTGCGGGTGCGGGTGGAGGATCATCGCGACGGGAGCGCGCGGGCGCGAAGAGGGCTGGAAACGGCCTTCGAGGCGGCCTTCGGGGCCGGGGAAGATCACTGAAGGCATGGATTTGTCACCTTGTGTTGCGGGCCATTCGCGCGGCGTCCCGGAATTTATGGGAGGCCGGTCCGCTAGGGGCTATGATCGGGAAGCTGGCGCTATATAGAAACGGAGGCTCAAAAAGCAACGATTTCGGGACCTGATGCGCGAAACCATCTACCTTGACCACGCCGCGACCACGCCGCTGCTGCCCGCAGCGCGCGAAGCGATGGAACGGGGCTTTGCGATCTGGGCCAATCCTTCCAGCCCGCACCGCGCCGGCAGAGGCGCTCGCGCCGCGCTGGAAGAGGCGCGCGAACGGGTGAAAGCGGCGCTTGGCTGGCAGGGCGAGGTGGTCTTCACCAGCGGCGCGAGTGAGGCGATTGCGCTGGCGATCACGCGATGTCTGCTGCCGCTGGCGGCGGTGAGTGCGGTGGAGCATGAGGCTGTTCTCCGGCACCTCAAATCCTCCCCGGCACGGGGAGGGGGACCGACAAAGCCGATGGAGGGGACGGGCGGCGCTCGCAACGATGCGTCTGGCCGCGAGCCCCCACCGTCATCGCTGCGCGATGCCACCTCCCCGGAGCGGGGAGGACTGATCGCTGTCGATCGCTTTGGCCTCGTCAATCCCGCCGATTGCGCGCTGCCGGGCCTCGTCGCCGTGCAACAGGCGAACAACGAAACCGGCGTCATGCAGCCGATGGAAGCCATTGCCGATGCCGTGCGCGGCGCGGGCGGGCTGTTGCTGTGCGATGCGGCGCAAGGGGCGGGCAAGTTGCTGACGCCCGATGCAGACCTGATTGCCTTGTCGGCCCATAAATTTGGCGGGCCAGTGGGCGTCGGAGCCTTGCTGGTGAAGGACTGGGCCATGCTGCGCCCCACCGGCGGTCAGGAACGCGGCTATCGGCCGGGCACGGAAAACCTGCCGGGGGTTCTCGCGATGGCGGCGGCCTTGGAGGCGGATCGCGGCTGGCTTGATGAGGCGGTGCGTCTGCGTCACCGGCTGGATGACGCGATCCTGGAGGCGGACGGCACGTCCATTGCCGAGGAGACGGCGCGGGTTCCGTCGATTGCGGCCTACCGGATGCCCGGCAAGTCCGCCAATGCTCAGCTGATCCGCTTCGATGCCATGGGCTTCGCGGTTTCGGCGGGGAGCGCCTGTTCCTCCGGATCGCTGCGAACCAGCCACGTTCTCGAAGCCATGGATATTGCCAACCCGGATGAGGTTATCCGTGTAAGTATCGGACGAGAAACGACAGAACAGAAGATTGATGCATTCATCACGGCATGGCGTCACGTCGCCGGAACAGGGACGGCGGCATGATCTACCTCGATTATCAGGCAACTACGCCGCTGGCGCCTGAGGCGCGGGAAGCCATGCTGCCGTGGTTGGCGGGACCCGAGGGCATGGGCTTCGCCAACCCGCACAGCCCCCACAAGCCGGGCCGCGCGGCGGCGGCGGCGGTTGAGGTGGCGCGGGAGCAATTGGCCGCACTGCTGCCGCCCGATGGGCGGGTAGTGTTCACCAGTGGGGCGACCGAGGCGCTGAACCTCG
Source organism: Novosphingobium sp. (assembly GCF_031424035.1). GTDB lineage: Bacteria > Pseudomonadota > Alphaproteobacteria > Sphingomonadales > Sphingomonadaceae > Novosphingobium. The sequence goes on along the minus strand of NZ_JANPGP010000145.1, from coordinate 38,218 downwards.
CAATACTCGGCAGAAAACCCAAGCAAATCGTTGTTTCTAATATCGAACACTCCGCTGTCATTAACGCAGCGAGGGCAACTGGCGCTCCGATCCAGGTTCTGGAAGTCGGCGCGGATGGGCTGCTCGATCCCGATACCGCGTTTGCACCGGGCAGCGACATTGTCTGCGTCATGCAGGCCAATAACGAGATCGGCGTCATCCAGCCGACCGAGGAACTGGCGCGCAAGGCCCATGCCAAGGGCGCGCTCTTCGTCTGCGATGCGGTGCAAGGCTATGGCAAGATCGCCGCCCCCGCCGAAGCCGACATGATCGCGATCACCGGGCACAAGATGTACGGGCCAAAGGGCATCGGCGCACTGTGGTTGCGCGACGGCGTTCATCTCGATCCGATCGTCTTCGGCGGCGGACAGGAGGGTGGCCTGCGCTCGGGCACGCTCTCGCCAGCATTGTGCGCAGGTTTCGGCGCGGCGGCGGCGCTGGCAAAGGACAGCATGGAGGAAGACGCCGCCCATTGCGCTGCGTTGTTCAGCCTCGTCCTGTCACTGATGCCGCACTGGCAACTCAACGGCAGCGCCGATCACCGCTGGAAGGGGAACGTCAATCTTCGTCGCGACGGACTGGACGTTGGGCGTCTGATGAGCGAATGCCGCGACATTGCCTTTTCCGCCGGTTCCGCCTGCGCCAGCGGCAAGGGCGAGCCCAGCCGTGTGCTATCAGCCATCGGATTGCCGCCAGAGGCACTGAAAAGTTCTATACGACTGGGCTTTGGCCGTTATACGACAAGGCGGGAAATAGAGGACGCCTGCGCTATCTTGAACGCCGCCGCTGCGGCGCAGGGAGTTTGAACGTCGTGGTCCGCATCAAGTTCATTAATGGTGAAGCTGAAGTTTCCGCCAAGGCCGAGCCAGGCACCCGCCTGCTGGAAGCGGCCCAGGCCGCCGGAATGCCGCTCGAAGGCACCTGCGAAGGCCAGATGGCCTGCTCCACCTGCCACGTGATCGTCGCGCCCGAATGGTTCGACAAGCTGCCGCGCGCCAGCGACGACGAGGAAGACATGCTCGACCTCGCCGCCGGGATTACCCGCACCAGCCGGCTATCATGCCAGATCACGCTGGATGCGGACCTCGACGGAATCGAGATCCGCATTCCGGGCGAAAGCCGCAATATCCAGCGGCTTTAGGTCAGATCAGACCTCTTCTTCCTCGATCTCGTTTTCGCTCTCATCTTCATCGTCATTGCCAGCTTCATTGATCGCCGCGATCAACGCTTCGTTGAAGGCGGGAATATCGCCGGGCATACGGCTGGTAATAATGTGGCCATCGACCACGACCTGTTCGTCGAACACTTCCGCGCCGGCGTTTTCCAGATCGGTGCGGATCGAGGGCCAGCCGGTTACGCGGCGGCCGTCGATGATGTCGGCCTCGACCAGCAGCCATGGCCCGTGGCAGATCGCCGCGATCGGCTTTTCGGCGTCGTCGAAATCCTCAACCAGTTCGATCGCGCGCGGCTGCATGCGCAGGATATCCGGGTTCATCTGTCCGCCGGGGATCAGCAGGGCATCAAAGTCCTCGGCCTCGACATCGTCAAGCAGGGCATCGACAGTCACGCTTTCGCCCCAGTCCTTGTCGCTCCAGCCCTTGATTTTTCCGAGCTTCATGCTGGCGACGACGGTCTCGAAACCTTCGGCTTCCAGCGCTCTTTTCGGTTCGATAAGTTCGGATTGCTCGAAACCATCGGTGGCGATGATGAGGACGCGCTTGGTCATGGTGTGCTCCGGGGATTGTGCCGATTCTGGCAGGGTGTTCGATGGGTGAGAACGAACGGCGGAAAAACTGGTTCCCCCGGTTCCCTCGCGCCCGGTCTCACGGCTAAGGCAGCCGGACCATGGTGACTGCAACGACCGAACCCGATCCCTTTGACGCCATTGTTGACGCGCCTTTCGATTCAGCGCTTTCCGAGCGCTATCTCGTCTATGCGCTGTCGACGATTACCGCGCGGTCGCTGCCTGACCTGCGCGACGGGCTGAAGCCGGTCCACCGCCGCCTGCTCTGGGCGATGCGGCAGTTGAAGCTCAACCCCAGCGATGCCTTCAAGAAATCGGCGCGCGTGGTGGGTGATGTGATCGGCAAATATCACCCGCATGGCGACCAGTCGGTCTATGACGCGATGGTCCGCCTCGCGCAGGATTTCTCTCTGCGCTATCCGCTGGTCGAAGGGCAGGGCAACTTCGGCAATATCGACGGCGATAACGCCGCCGCCTATCGTTACACCGAAGCACGGCTGACCAAGACTGCAGTTCAGCTGATGGCAGGGCTGGAGGAAGGCACGGTAACCTTCATCCCGACCTATAACGGCGAAGAGGAGGAGCCGGAAATCTTCCCCGGCCTGTTCCCCAACCTGCTGGCCAACGGCTCGTCGGGCATCGCCGTGGGCATGGCGACGAGCATCCCCAGCCACAACGTCCACGAGATCATCGATGCGACGCTGATGCTGATCGACAATCCACACGCGGAACACGCCCAGTTGATGGAGATTTTCCACGGGCCGGACCTGCCGACCGGCGGCGTCATCGTCGACAGCCCGGAAATCATCAGCCGCGCTTACGAGACCGGCAAGGGCGCAATCCGCGTGCGCGGGCGGTTCTCGACCGGCAAGGACGGCGCAGGCAACTGGGAGGAGAGCGGCATCGAAAAGCTGGCGGGCGGCCAGTGGCAGCTCGTGATTTCCGAAATCCCCTACATGGTCGGCAAGAGCAAGCTGATCGAGCAGGTCGCCCAGCTGATCGCCGACAAGAAGCTGCCGATCCTTGAGGATGTGCGTGACGAATCGGACACGCAGATCCGCATCGTTTTCGTGCCGAAGAGCCGCAATGTTGATCCCGAACTGCTGAAAGAGTCGCTGTTCAAGCTGACCGATTTGGAAAACCGGTTCAGCCTCAACCTCAACGTGCTGGACGACACCCGCACCCCCGGCGTGCTCTCGCTCCGCCTACTGCTGCTGGAATGGGTGAAGAGCCAGATCGATATCCTGATCCGGCGCAGCCAGCACCGGCTGGCCAAGATCGCCGACCGGCTCGAGCTGCTCGGCGGCTACATCATCGCCTATCTCAACCTCGACCGGATCATCGAGATCATTCGCACCGAGGATGAGCCAAAGCCGGTGATGATGCTGGAATTCGAGCTGACCGATCGCCAGACGGAGGCGATCCTCAACATGCGGCTCCGCTCCTTGCGCAAGCTTGAGGAAATGGAACTGCGGCGCGAGCGCGACGCGCTGCTCGCCGAGAAGGACGAGCTGGAAAAGCTGTTAGAAAGCCCGGCGCGTCAGCGCACGCGGCTGAAGCGCGACATGGCCAACCTGCGCAAGGACTATGCCGAGGATACCGTGCTCGGCCGCCGCCGCACGACGATTGCCGAAGCCGCGCCCACGGTCGAATTCTCAATGGATGCGATGATCGAGAAGGCACCCGTCACGGTGATCCTGTCAGCCAAGGGCTGGATCAGGGGCGCGTCCGGCCACGAGGCGCTCGACAAGGAATTCAAGTTTAAGGAAGGCGACGGCCCGGCCTTCGCGCTCCATGCGCAGACCACCGACAAGCTGCTGGTCGCTTGCGATAACGGCCGTTTCTACACGCTGGGCTGCGACAAGCTGCCCTCGGCGCGCGGCTTTGGCGAACCGGTCCGCACCATGGTGGATATCGATGCCGGGGCGGAGATCATCGCCCTGCTGGTCTACAGGCCCAAGGGGCAGTTGCTGCTGGCTTCGAACGCCGGACGCGGCTTTGCTGCCGAAGCCGACGAATTGCTCGCCGAAACCCGCAAGGGGCGGGGCGTGATGACCACCAAGCCCGGCGTGAAGCTGGCTGTGGTGCGCGAAATCCCCGCCGAGCACGATCACATCGCCGTGGTTGGAGATAACCGCAAGCTGGTGATCTTCAGCCTTGAGGAACTGCCGGTGCTCGCCAAGGGGCAGGGCGTAACCCTGCAACGCTACCGCGACGGCGGACTGGCCGATGCGGTGACGCTAAAGCTGGACGAGGGACTGAGCTGGAAGATGGGCGGCGAGTCTGGCCGCACCCGGACGGAAAGCGACATGCGACTGTGGAAGGTCGCCCGCGGCGCGGCTGGCCGCTTGCCGCCAACGGGGTTTCCGCGGGATAACAAGTTCTGATCCGCTGAGCTGATAATAATCGTCATCCCGGCGAAGGCCGGGACCCCGACCAAACCAGAAAAGACGTAGCCACGCGACGGCTTTATTTTATACGCTGGGTCCCGGCCTTCGCCGGGATGACGGCAGGTTTAAGCGGGCTTCTCGTCCGCCACCGCCGCCTGTGGATTATTCGGCACCAGCACCAAGGTGCGCCCCTCGACCCGCCAGGACTTCAGCCGCGACAGGAAGTTCATGCCGAGCACACTGGTTTCGCCCAGACCCGGCGCGACCACGGCGTCGAGATCGCGCGCGATGATATTGCCGAAGCGCAGTTCCCTGATCGTCACCAGTTCGGCCATCGCCTGCCCGTTCGCGGTCTTGAGGATCACCGGAGCGCGCATCGCCTGCTTTTCGACGCGGGCCTGCTCTGCGACCGGCGGGGCCATCGCGGTGAGCGTTGCGCCGGTATCGACCATGAAGCGCACCGGCGCGCCGTTGACCTCTGTACGGATCCAGAAATGGCCATCGCGCGACATGGCCACGCGGGTTTCGCTGCCTTGCACTTTTTGCTCGGGCAGACCGATACCGGGCAGACTGAACTCGCCGCCCGGATTGAGCCGCGCAACCTGCGCGATGGTCAGCAGCAAAGCGGCAACGAGGCCGAGGTTCCCGATCCCGCGCACCGCGCCGCCCAATCGCGGCAGGGCAGGGCGCAGCATTCCGCCGAGGATGGTGACGAAAACGGCTGCCAGCGCCAGCGTCAGCAGCGGCTGGTCCCGAAGGAAGGCGATAAGCGCGTCGAGGTTCATGCGCGGACCATGGCAGGCATCGGCTTTCGCTTAGCTGACCGGGCGGGTGGCGGCATCTAGGAGCGCCGGGATCCGCGCATCGTCGAAGCCCGAGGCGATCCATGCGTCCTCGACCTCGCACAGGATGCGGGCGACTTCGGGGCCGGCCTTGACCCCGCGCGCGAAGACTTCGCCGCCCTTGAGCGGGAAGCGGGGCACGGTCCAGTTCTGGAGCGGTGATGTGTCCGCGCCGATGAGAAGCAGGCGGTCCAGCGCGCCGTCGCTACCGAGGCGATAGGCGAGGGCGCGGGCGTTCGCCCCCAGGTCTGCGCGTCCCGCAGCGATCTTCAATCGCTTCTTCTGCGCGCCGGAAAGGCGGAACCGGCTCGCCGCCTGCTCGGCCTGCGAAACATCGGCGGGAAGCAGCGCGACGAGGCGGCGCAGCGGGTCGGGGGCGATGCCGCTGTGTTGTTCGTGCGTGACCAATGCCGCCAGCGCGTCCACGTCCGCTTCGGGCAGGACCTGGCTCAGCACCCCTAGTTCGCCCATACGCGCCACGGTCGGCGCGGGATCGGGCAAGCCAAGCAGGTTAAGCATCTCCATGCCGATGCGCTCGCGCGACAGGCCCTTGAGCGTTGCGGCTAGTTCTTGGCAAGCCTCTTCGGCTTGTGTATCAGCAGGTTGTGAGCCAAACCTCGCCTGAAACCGGAAATAGCGCAGGATCCGCAAGTGATCCTCGCGGATGCGTTCCCGCGCGTCACCGATGAAGCGCACCCGGCGCGCTTTCAGGTCATCCAGCCCGCCGAACCAGTCGAATATCTCAAGCGTGGCCGGATCGGCATAAAGCGCGTTCATGGTGAAATCGCGCCGCGCGGCGTCGTCCTGCCAGTCGTCGGCAAAGGCCACGGTGGCGCGGCGGCCGTCGGTGCTGACGTCATGGCGCAGGGTCGTGATCTCGACCGGGCCGAAGGGGATCAGCGCGGTGACCGTGCCGTGTTCAATGCCGGTGGGGATCGCCTTGATGCCCGCGTCCTTCAGCTTGCCGATGACCTTGAGCGGACGCAGCGGCGTGGCAATGTCGACATCCTTGACCGCAAACCCGAGCAGCGTGTCGCGCACCGCGCCGCCGACAAAGCGGGCATTGCCGGGGCCGAGCACCGCAACCAGCGCGGCGATGTCTTCGCGGCGTGTCCATTCGGCGGGGGGAAGCAGTTCAACCATGCCAGCCAAGCCGTTTCGACAGGTTGACGATGATCGCGGCGGTGACACCCCAGGTATTATGCTCGCGCCACAGGATTTCGTAATAGGGCCGCATGCCGCCTTCCCATTGCACCCACTTCTCGGCGTGGTTCGCCGGATCGAACATATGCGAGACTGGCGGTTCGAACCACTGGGCAACTTCGGTGGGGTTGGGAATAATTTCCAGATCGGGTGGCACAACCGCGAGCACTGGTGTGATCTCGAAACCCGAATGCGCGCGGTAGACGTCGCCTGTGCCAATCACGCGGACCTGTTCGGGCGGAATGGCGAGTTCCTCCCACGCCTCGCGCAGCGCTGCTTCTTCGGGGCTTTCGCCGGGATCGATCTTGCCGCCGGGAAAGGCGATCTGCCCCGGGTGCGCACGCATGTTTGACGGGCGGTGGAGCAGGATCATGCCGGGTTCCTCGCGCTCGGTCATGGCGATGAGCACGGCGGCGGGGCGGAATTCTTCCACCACAATCGCGCTCCAGTCCTCGAACAGCTTCGGCGCGGGCGATCCATCGAAACCGCGCTGATAGAGTGTCGACACGCGCGCGTGCAGGTCGCTCATTGCGGCACCAGCGAGAATGTCTCGCCCCTACTCGCCACGTTCAGAACTCCGCCCGCCAGCGCCATTTCGACCAGCTGGGCATAGGTCGAGCGGTTGAGCCGCGCCTCGGTGCCATGGCGCACCGCGACATAGAGCGCGGGCACGTCAGGATCGCCGCGCGCGATGATCGGGTGGCCCGGGCCGGCGATCACAGTGTCATCGGTGTTGAGCCGGAAGGCGAGGGCATCGCCCTGTGCCGCCACATCGACTGCGATGAAGGCTGCATCCTCAACGTCGATCGAGAGCATTTCCTGCGGCGTCACCAGCCAGTGCTGGCCGTCCGCGTCACGGCGCAGCAGAGTGGCAAAGGCGCGAACCATGGCCGGGCGCCTGATCTCGCCGCCCTGATGGAACCACTTGCCATCAGCGGCGATCCGCATCTCGCTGTCACCGCGCTGCTCGGGCTGCCACTGGTCAACCGGCGGCAACTTGCGCGCCCCTACCAGCGCTGCAATCTCTGCGAGCGACAGTCCGGCAAGGTAAGGCGGTGGATCATAGGGCATGCGCGATTAGCGATGCCAGATCGCCCTAGCCGAGCCAAGGCCCCAACGTGCCCTTTTCCGGCAGCACGGCCGGGTTTTCGGCGCGGACTAGCAGCCGGCTCCGTTCAAACGGGCCGGGCAAGTCCCAGCCTTGTGTCGCCTCGTTGGAGAAACCCCAGAAGCGGCCATAATACTCCGGATCGCCGATCATCACCTGCGGCAGCGGCGCGCGCGGGTCGATTGCGGCGAGGCTCGCGGTCATCAGCGCCTTGCCATAGCCGCGGCCCTGATGCTCGGGCAGCACGGCGACCGGGCCGACCATGATCATCGGATGGCGGCGGCCATTGGCATCGGTCAGCGCCACCGGCCAGCACTGGATCGTGCCAGCCAGCAGGTCGTCCTCGTCGAGCGCGGCGAAGGACAGGCCGGGCAAGGCCTCGGTCCCTTCGCGTACCTTGTAGGCCGTTCGCTGGCGGCGTTCCGGCTCAAACGCGATGTCGAGCACCTGTTCGACAAGGTTGGGCGAAACGTCGGCGAGGGGGATGATGTTGGCCATTGCGGGCGGGCCGATAGGGCGAAAGGGCCCGCCGTGCAACGATTCAGCGCGGAACAACCTCAAGCAATCGTCCGCTCGGCGCGTCCTCGATCATCCACAGCTTTCCGTCCGCGCCCTCGGCAATGCCGCGCATCCGCGAGTCCATGTTGTAGCGTTCCGCCTCGCGCGCCGTGTCGCCGGTGATGGTCACGCGGACCAGCCCCTGTGCGCCGAGCGCGGCGATCAGGGCATTGCCCCTCCATCCGGGGAACTTCTCGCACTTGCAGATGATCATCGCGCCCGGAGCGATCACCGGGTTCCAGCTCAGCGCCGGGGCGGCAAGGTCGGGGCGGGTGGCGTGGCGGGGGATGGGTTTGCCGTCATAGTGGTCGCCGTTCGACACCAGCGGCCAGCCGTAATTGCTGCCGGGCTTGACGAGGTTGAGCTCGTCTCCGCCAGCCGGGCCGTGTTCGATGTCCCACAGCCGGCCTTCACCATCGAAGGCGACGCCCAGCAGGTTGCGGTGGCCATAGGACCAGATTTCCGCTGAAACGCCGCCCTTGTCGGCAAAGGGATTGCCGGCGGCCGGTTTGCCGTCGGGCAACAGGCGGAGCATCTTGCCGAGATTGACGGTCAGGTCCTGCGCAGGGGTGAATTTCTGGCGGTCGCCCGAAGTCAGGAACAGGGATTTGCCATCGGGTGAGAACTTGATCCGGTGGCTGTAATGGCCGCGTCCGGTGACCTTGGGGCTCTGCCGCCAGATCACTTCCAGCCCATCGATCCGCGCTGCCGCGCCATCGCGCACCAGCTTTGCCCGGCCGAGAACCGCGCCGCGAGTATCGCCTTCGCCCGCTTCGGCCCATGTCAGATAGATCATGCTATCCTTCGCAAACGTGGGCGAAAGCGCGACATCGCCGAAGCCTCCCTGGCCGCCGTAATCGACCTTCGGCGTACCGCTGACGTCGATCATCGTGCCCTTGGCAAGGTCGACGATCTTGAGCTTGCCCTTCTTCTCTGTCACCAGCGCGGCATTGCCCGGCAGCAGGGCAATCGCCCATGGCTCGTCGAACTTGGCGACTTCGCGGGTGGTGAAGGGGTTGGTTTCGGCAAAATCGGCCGATCCCTGTATGCTGCTATCCCCGGCGGCGGTTGCGCCGCAGCTTGCGAGGGGGACGAGCAGGGGCGATAGCAACAAGCTGAGGGTTTGACGTTTCATGGGCGTGAAGATGGGCCAACCGTTCCTGATTGCCAAGACCGGGTCGACGAACGCCGCGAGAAGGCTGTCGATAGGTGTGGACGAGGCCGGGCGCGGTCCGCTCGCCGGGCCGGTGGTCGCTGCGGCGGTTTTGCTGTGCAGTCCGCGCCCTGCCGGACTTGACGATTCCAAGAAGCTTTCGCGCAGTGCCCGTGCTTTGCTCGAAGAGCGCATCAAGCGCCGCTGCCTCTGGGCCGTGGGCGTGGTTGACGTGGACGAGATCGACCGGCTCAACATCTTCGGCGCAACCATGCTGGCGATGACGCTGGCGGTGCGCGCGCTGTGCGAACAACTGGACGAAGATCCGGCCGAAGTGCTGATCGACGGCAATCTGACTCCGCAGGGGCGCCGCCCGGAGTGGTGCTGGCCGGCGCGGGCGATCGTTGGCGGCGATGCCATCGAACCTTGCATTTCCGCTGCCTCGATCATCGCCAAGGAACACCGCGACCGCATGATGCGCGCCTATGCCGAGCAGCACCCTCACTATGGCTGGGAGCGTAACGCCGGCTATGGCACGCCCGAACACCTCGCGGCGCTTCGCACGCACGGCGCGACCCCGCTTCACCGCCGCAGTTTCGCGCCGGTCGCCCAACTGGAGCTGCAGATATGAGCGGATTTACCGAAGCTGATGTTCCCGATCAGTCGGGCCGCACGATGATCATCACCGGATCGAACACCGGCATCGGGTTCGAGATTGCCCGCGTGCTGGCCGAGTGCGGCGCGAGGGTGCTGCTCGCCTGCCGCAGCAAGGACAAGGCCGAGGCGGCCATGGCGCGGATCGGCTCGCTGGCGAGCGGTGCCGACCTTGCCTTCCTGCCGCTCGATCAGGGCGATCTTGCCTCGGTGCGAGCTGCTGCGGAACTTGCGGCTAGGGAAGCGCGGCTTGACGCGCTGATCAACAATGCCGGCGTCATGGTGCCGCCGTTGACCCGCACCGCGCAGGGGTTCGAACAGCAATTCGGCGTCAATCATCTCGGCACCTTTGCGCTGACCGGGCTATTGCTGCCCCAGCTGGCCGAGACGCCGGGATCGCGCGTGGTCATCACCTCGAGCATCGCGCACAAGACGGGGCGCATCGATTTCGGCAATCTCGACGCATCAAAGGGGTACAAGCGCGGCGATTTCTATTCGCAGAGCAAGCTCGCCAACCTGCTGCACATGACCGAGCTTGACCGGCGCCTACGCGCGGCAGGTTCGCCGGTGGCGGCGCTGGCCTGCCATCCGGGCGTCGCGGCAAGCGAACTGACGCGGCACATTCCGTTCGGCAGCCTGTTCGGTGCAGCGATGGGGCTGTTCCTCAACACGGCGGCAAAGGGGGCTTGGCCGGCGCTGCAGGCGGCGACCGATCCGGCGGCGCAGTCGGGCGACTATTACGGCTCGCAGCAATGGCGCGAAATGCGCGGGACATCGGGCAAGGCGCAGCGGGCCCCGCAGGCCTGCGATCTCGCCGTCGCGCGGCGGCTCTGGGACGTTTCGGTGGAGCTTACCGGCGTCGATCCGGGGCTTGCGCCGGCGGATTGAGCCTGCGCTTATCGGGGGCGAGGCAAATAAATTCGCCCGCAGAGTCCTCCGCGCCACACCACCAGATGTAGAGTCCTCCCGGAATCTCGAGACTCCACATGATGTGTGGGACTCGTTTCGTTCCGCCTGAGAGAACCCCTCAAAGTGGCTGAATCGCAAGGATTCCCGGCGAGTCGCGACTTGACGGCGGCCTGTGGATAACTCACCCTGTGCGTTCTGAATCGGGGGGATACGAGTTTCCATGGCGCAAACACTGCTCAAACCGCGCGCTCTGCAGCAGGCGAAGGACGTGCGCGATGCGTTGCCGCTGGGCCAGATCATCGCAGGGGACTGCGTTGAGGCGATGCGCTCGCTGCCCAGCGCCTCGGTCGATCTCGTCTTCGCCGATCCGCCGTACAACCTGCAACTCGGCGGCGATCTTTCCCGCCCCGATGGCAGCCATGTCGATGCCGTGACCGATCACTGGGACCAGTTCGACAGCTTCGCCGTTTACGACAAGTTCACCCGCGAATGGCTGACCGAGGCGCGCCGCGTGCTCAAGCCTGATGGCGCGCTGTGGGTGATCGGTTCGTACCACAACATCTTCCGCCTGGGCGCGATGATGCAGGACATGGGCTTCTGGATCCTCAACGATGTCGTCTGGCGCAAGGCCAACCCGATGCCCAATTTCAAGGGCACCCGCTTCACCAACGCGCATGAAACGCTGATCTGGGCATCGATGGGCGAAAAGGCGCGCTACACGTTCAACTACACGGCGATGAAGACGCTGAACGACGAATTGCAGATGCGTTAGGACTGGGTCCTGCCGATCTGCAACGGGCAGGAACGGCTCAAGAAGGGCGGCACCAAGGTCCACCCGACGCAAAAGCCCGAGGCGCTGCTCTACCGCGTGATGCTGGCGACGACCAACAAAGGCGACGTCGTGCTCGATCCGTTCTTCGGCACCGGCACCACTGGCGCGGTGGCCAAGCGTCTGGGCCGTCAATGGATCGGCTGCGAGCGCGAGAGCAATTACCGCGAAGCGGCGCTTGAGCGGATCGAAATGGCGCTGGAGCTGGATGAATCGGCGCTCAAGACCATGCAGAGCCCGCGATCGGCGCCCAAGGTGGCTTTCGGCACGCTGATCGAAACCGGCTGGATCGCCGCCGGTACCTTGATCACCGACAAGAAGCGCCGCCTGAGCGCCACGGTGCGCGCCGATGGCTCGCTGGTGTCAGGCACGGAAATCGGTTCGATCCACGGCCTTGGCGCCAAGCTGCAAGGCGCCCCGGCCTGCAATGGCTGGACCTTCTGGCACATCGAGCACGAGGGCGAGATCAAGCCGATCGACGCGCTACGCAAGCTTTACCTGCTCGCCACCGAGGATTGATCCGCGATCAGGAGCCGGGAGCCGCTTTCGCTTCCGGCTGCTTTTTCTTGGCGTCGGCCAGCGGGCCGCGGCCGTGCAATGCCTCGATTTCGTCGCGGCGCTTGGCAAGATACCATTCGCGTTCGGCGACATAGGGATCGCCGGTCGCGTGGAATTCCTTGAACTTGTCATCCAGCTCGATCCGGTCATCGAGCGACTTCACGACGCCGGTGCCCAGCGCATAGGGTGAGGTGTTGAAGGGTGCCCCGGCGACCGAAGGCAGGAACGATTTGTCGAGCACCCAGCCGACAAGATCGCGCGCGCTCGTTGGCCCGATCACTGGCAGGAACATGTAAGGCCCTGCGCCGACGCCGTAATAGCCAAACGTGTTGCCAAACCCGTTGGGGCGGTAGGGAAGGTTGATCGACTTGCTCTTGGCCACATCGATCAGTCCGGCGACCCCGACCGTGGAATTCACCGCAAACCGTCCGACCGTTTCGGCGGCCTTGCCGGGCTTGAGTTGCAACATGAAGTTGAGGAAATTTACCGGCTCGGTCAGGTTGCGCAGGACATTGCGCAGGCCTGTTCGGGCCGGGCTGGGGAGCACCTTTTTGTAGCCCATTGCCAGCGGGGCAACGAGGGCGTTGTCGACCGCTGTGACCGCCTTGAAGGCTTCGACATTGATTGCCTGGCCGGGATCCTCGGGCACGTCCTGACGCGCGGAGACGACGATTTCGTCCGGGCCGGCCGCCGTCTCTTCGCTTGGCGGCGGTGCGGTCTGAACCGCTGCTTCGGCGACCAAAGGTAGGGACGGCTCGGCAGGAATGGCAGGATTGGCTGAACCGAGCAGCGCGGCAGCCAGGGGAACATTGATCAAGACGGCATCCTTCCGGAACGAGAATCCGCATCCAGTATCCTCGCCAAGTCTTTACGTAAGCTGTTGTTCTTGCCTTGTCCAATTGCCCACCCCAAGGAAAACGCGGGATAAGTCCGCCATAAGCGGGTTCGCGCCGCCGATCTTTCCGGTTATCGGTCGCACGATGAGCCTCTCCGTATATCTCCGCCCCATCGCCCTCGCCGAAAGCCCGCAAAGCGAGGAGGGCGATACCGTCCGGCTGGGGGGATCGATGGTCTGGGCGAGCCGCTTTGCGCTGATCGCCTGCGAGAACAGGAAGGTCGTGCGGCGCGAGCGCTATTCCGCCCGCCAGCTTGAAGGCGCGCTGCCGGCGCTGCCCGATGACGTTGCCGTGCAGTTTGAAAACCTGAAGCGCGTCCACGCCCCGATCCAGTGCGGCGCGCGCATGATCCGGCTCGACCAGCCGCAGGTCATGGGCATCCTCAATGTCACACCTGACAGCTTTTCGGATGGCGGCGAATTTCTCGACAAACCCGAAGTTGCCGCTGCCCATGCCGCGCGCATGGTCGAGGCCGGGGCTGCGATCGTCGATGTGGGCGGTGAATCCACGCGCCCCGGCGCAGCGGCGGTGTGGGAAGGGGATGAGGTCAAGCGCGTTGTCCCGGCGGTCGAATTGCTGGCAGGAATGGGCGCGGCGATCAGCGTCGACACCCGCCGCGCGAGTGTGATGGAAGCCGCGCTTGGCGCCGGTGCCCATATGATCAATGACGTGTCCGGCCTGCGCCACGATCCGCGATCGATGGAGCTCGCGGCCAGCAGCGGCGCGCCCGTGGTGCTGATGCATGCGCCGGGTGAGGGCGAGAACCTGCACGAAGGCGGCACCTATGCCGATGTTGTGCTCGACGTATTCGACTGGCTGCGCGCTCGCCGCGATGCGGCGCTCAGCGCCGGAATTGCGCGGGAGAAGATCGTGCTCGATCCGGGCATCGGCTTCGGCAAGACACTGGCCGAAAACCTCGCGCTGGTGAACGCGCTGCCGCTGTTTCACGCGCTCGGCCAGCCGCTGCTGGTGGGGGCGAGCCGCAAGCGCATGATCGGCGCGCTGTCCAACGAAGCGCCCGCGCACAAGCGCATGGGCGGCAGTCTGGCGCTGGCGCTGCGGGCGATGGATGCGGGCGTGCACTTGCTGCGCGTTCATGACGTGCCCGAAACCGTGCAGGCGCGCGACGTGTGGCGCGGGATGCGCGATGCGGCGCTCACCGATTTCAGCCAGCTGGCATAAGGGGTAGAGCCGATGCACGATGCCGGTGGTTCTGCACTGCGCGACGGGGTGATCCTGCTCGGTTTCGCGATTGCCTTTGTCTTGATATTCCGCCGGTTCGGGCTGGGTGCGACGCTGGGCTATCTGGTCGCCGGGGCGCTGGCCGGGCCGCAAGTGCTGGGCCTCGTCGGCGATGCCGAGGGCAAGCTGGGCATTGCCGAACTCGGCATCACGCTGCTGCTGTTCGTGGTCGGCCTCAGTCTCAATCCTACCCGCCTCTGGGCGATGCGGCGCGACATATTTGCCATCGGCGGCCTGCAGGTAGTGACTTGCGGTCTGGCGCTGACCGGCGTGGCGGCGTGGGGCGCGGGGTTCCACTGGGCCGCGGCGCTGGCGCTCGGCCTGCCGCTGGCGCTGTCCTCCACCGCGCAGGTCTTGCCGATGCTGCAAAGCTCGGGCCGCCTGCGCACGCCGTTTGGCGAGCGGGCCTTTGCAATCCTGCTGTTTCAGGACCTGTCGATTATCCCGCTCATCACGATTATCGCCGCGATGGGCCATGATCCGGCGGCGGCGGGAGGCCCCTCCGGCTGGATGCAGGCGTTGCTTTCGCTTGGCGCAGTCGCCGGGCTGATTTTCGCCGGCCGCTTCCTGCTGCGCCCGCTGTTTCGCCTGATTGCCAACCTTGGCGAGCAGGAGATGTTCGTCGTCGCCGGCCTGTTCACCGTGCTCGCCGCCGCCGCGATCATGGAGGCGCTTGGCCTGTCGAGCGCGCTGGGCGCTTTCGTTGCCGGCGTAATGCTGGCGGACAGCCCCTATCGGCATGAGATCGAGGCCGATGTCGAACCGTTCCGCTCGATCCTGCTGGGCCTGTTCTTCGTCTCGGTCGGCATGATGCTCGACCTTGGCGCGATTGCCGAAAATCCGATCTTCGTGGTGGCCATGGCGCTGGCGGTGATCGTAGTGAAGGCCTTGCTGATCTTCGGCATCGCGCGCCTGTTCGGCATGGCCTGGCGCGGCGCGCTGGGACTGGGCCTATTGCTCAGCCAAGGCGGCGAATTCGGTTTCGTGCTCTTTGCACAGGCGAGCCGGGGCGGGTTGATCGACGCTGAGGCAGCGAGCCTGTTCGGGGCGGTCGTCACGCTATCCATGGCGACCACGCCGTTCCTGATGATGCTCACCAAGCGGCTGCGTGATGGCGTGCCTTCTTCCAAGGAAGAACGCGCCGGCCCCAGCGCAGACGGCGCCAATGCCATCGTCGTTGGCTATGGCCGCTTTGGCCAGACTGTCGCGCAGGTGCTTCACGCCGCCAAGGTGCAGGTTTCGACGATCGACACCGATATCGAGATGATCGATATCGCCACCGGCTTTGGCGCGACGGTCCACTTCGGCGATGGCACGCGGATCGATCTGCTGCGGCAGGCGGGCGGCGAAGAGGCGGAAGTCATCGCCTTCTGCATTGATGGTGGGGGCGTCGACGCTGCGCTGGTTCACGCGGTGCATGAGGCTTTCCCCAAGGCCTCGATCCTGGTCCGCGCCTA
Source organism: Novosphingobium sp. (assembly GCF_031424035.1). Taxonomy (GTDB): domain Bacteria; phylum Pseudomonadota; class Alphaproteobacteria; order Sphingomonadales; family Sphingomonadaceae; genus Novosphingobium. The sequence goes on along the minus strand of NZ_JANPGP010000145.1, from coordinate 22,636 downwards.
TGACCGCCGCGCCGCCATGGCGCTGGCCGGAACCCCCGCGGTTGTCGTCGTTCGCGAGATGCAGGAATCAGCGATCAAGCTGGCACGCGGCGCGCTCGAGCAGTTGTCAGTGAGCCGCGAGGAAATCAGCCGCGCGGTCAATCACTACCGCACACTCGACGAAAAACGCCTCGCGTTGCAGGTTGAAACGGGTGACATCCGGGTGGCGCGCAACCTGATCCTGACGGGGCAGGACGATCCGGAAATGGAGCCGCAGCAGGGCGGTTAGCGATAGCCGCAGTCGCTGCCCAGCACTTCGCCGGTGATCGTCCATGCCTCGTCCGACAGCAGGAAGCCGATCTGGTTGGCCATGTCCTCGGCCTGCGCGGTGCGGCCCATCACGCTGACTTCGGCGGCGATCACCGCCATCGCCGCTTCCTTGCTGCCGTGCTGTTCGACGAGGCTTTCGAAGTAGCCGGACTTGGTCCAGATCGGCGTTTCGACCCGGCCAGGTGCGATGGCGTTGATGCGGATGCCGTCGGACACGTGTTCGACGGCGGCGACACGCGCGAGGTGGGCGATGGCGGCCTTGGTCGTGCCATATGCGCTGGTCATGGCCATCGGCTTCACCCCGGCGGCGGAGCTGAGCAGCACGGCGGAACGGTTGCCGGTGCCTTTCAGCATCAGCCGCAAGGCGCAGCGCAGGCCAAGAAACACGCCGTCGAGATTGACCGCCTGCATACGCCGCCATCCGGCAAAGTCCTGACTGACGATCGGCGTGCCGCTGGCGATCCCGGCGCTGAGCACGGCATGGTCTAGCCGTTCGACCGAGCGCTCAACCTCGTCCCACAGCGTTTCATCCGTCACGTCGCCGATGAAGCGCCGCGAGGGGCAGGAAAGGTCGAGCGCATCGAGGCCAGCCTCGTCCATGTCGACGAGGATGATCTCGGCGCAGCCGTTGGCCGCGAGCCATGTCGCGCAGGCCGCGCCGATGCCCGATGCTGCGCCAGTGACGAGCGCCGTGCGCCCAGAAAAGTCGAAACGTGCCATGCCGGCCAGGTTAGCACGGCTTGCCAGCGCTTTTGAAGCGGTTAGCATTAGGGTGGAAGGGAGCGGCTTGATGGCAGCAAGGGCAATGATGGCTTTGGGCCTGTTGATCGGACTGGCGGGCGCTGCGTCGCCCGCTCCGCTGCCCGCCAACGCGCTGGTGATTTTTGGCTCGCGTTATTGTGCGCCCTGCGTTGCCGAGCTCAAGGAACTGCCGCGCATTTCGCAGTGGCGCGGCGCGCGGCCCTTGGTCGTGGCGTGGATCGACAAGGAGCCACCGCCGGTTATCGGGACCTATCCCGCCACCCGCTTGGTCGAATGGCGCGAAGCGCGGCAGATGCTGATGACTTCGTCGGCGGGTGCATCGCTCGCAGTGCCGCTGGTTGTGGCGACGAATGGGCAGGGCAAGGTTTGTGGTTCAACGCGCAAGCCGTTGACGCGGGCCTTGGTGAAGGACCTGACGAAAGCCTGTTAGGCTGCGCTGTCGATTCCAAGATCGCTCAGCTTGCGATAGAGCGTCGAGCGGCCGATCCCCAGCCGCCGGGCAACTTCGGTCATGCGGCCGCGGTAATGGCCGATGGCGAGGCGAATGACGTCAGCCTCGATCTCTTCCAGCGGGCGCAGGTTGCCGTCAGGGGCGTAGAGCAACACGCCGACCCCTTCCTGCATGGGCTGCGAGGGCAAGCGTGCATCACTGCCGATCAGGTTCGAAAGCTGCGGGAAATCCTCGCTGGTCAGCGCATCACCGTCGCAAAACACGGCGGCACGGAACAGCACGGCCTGCAACTGGCGGACATTGCCCGGCCAGTCATAGGCGCCCAGCAAAGACAGCGCGCTGTCGGTAATGCCGAGCGGGCGCAAGCCGGGTTGTTCGCCGATGCGCGCCAGGAAATGGCGGGCCAGTGCTGGAATGTCGCCCGCGCGCTGGCGCAGCGGCGGAACGGCGACAATCGTGTGGCTCAGCGCTTCGTACAGTTCGGGCAGGAAATGGCCGGCGGCGACGAGGTCTTTGAGTGGCAAGTTGCTCGCGGCGATCAGGCGGACGTCGACGCGGAACGAATGGCGCGCGCCGATGGGGCGCACATCGCCGCGGGCAATCGCTTCGGCGAGCCGGCCCTGGATCGAGTCGGGCAGGCGGTCGATCTCGTCGAGCACCAGCGTGCCGCCGTCGCAATGCTGCATCGCGCCGATCTGGCGGTCGAAAGCACCGGGGAAGGCGCCACGTTCGTGGCCGAACAGCACGCTTTCCACGGAATTTCCGGGAATGCTGCCGACATTGACCATGCGCAGCGGCATCTTTGAACGCGGGCTGGCGGCGTGCATTGCGCGGACCAGCATTTCCTTACCGCTGCCGGTCTCGCCCTCGATCAGCACCGGAGCATGGCCGCGCGCGGCCTTGGCTGCGATGGCCAGGGCGGATCGGAATGTCGGGGCGGCACCGATCATCGATTCGAAATCGAGACTGGCGTGCATCTTCTCGGTCAGCGGGGCGAGCTCGTCCTGCGGCGTTTCACGGGTGGTCGCGGCGCGCAGGGCCTCCATGAGCCTATCTGGGGCAACTGGCTTGATCAGGTAATCGGTGGCCCCGGCGCGCATCGCCTCGACCGCCAGCAGCGGCGAGGCGCTGGTGGTGAGCATCAATATCGGCAGGGCGGGGCGGCGGCTTTTCAGTTCGGCGATCAGTTCGCAGGCATCATCACCCGGCACCCACTGATCCAGAATGATGGCATTGAGTTGCATGCCCTGCCGCGTGCCCAGCGTCGCTATGGCGGTTTCGCTGTCGCGGACGACAAGCGTGCGCCAGCCTTCACGCGCGGCAAGCGCGGAGATCAACCGGCATTGAGCCGGCTCGTCGTCGATCAGCATCAGCAGGCGCTGCTCGATTTCGGACATGCGTTCCCCGTGCGAAGCGCTTGGCCGCGAAACAGCTTCGCGAACCTTCGCAGTTGTTCATAAGGCGAGTGGGTAAAGAGCGGATTAAGGTTGTTACCGCTTGAGCGCGGGCATCTAGGGCGATAGAGGCTTTGGCCTATGTTCAATTGGCCCGCATCGGTTGCGGGCCGCAAGCACGGGGCTCGACCAGGCTATGGCATCCGGTAACGACATGAAGGCGCACAATTCGACCTACACCAGCTTCCTTGGCGTGCTGAAGTGGTCCGTCCCGCTTCTCGCAGTCGTGGCAGCTGTCGTCATCGCTCTGATTTCCTGACCGGCTGATGACCGAACCCCTTCGGATCGCGGTTCTCAAAGAACGCGCGAGCGGGGAAACCCGCGTTTCGGCCACGCCGGAAACGGTGAAGAAATTCATCGCGCTGGGTGCGGTTGTCGCGGTTGAAAAGGGCGCCGGCGAAGGCGCTTCGATCAGCGACGCGGAATACGAAGCGGTTGGCGCAGAGGTGAAGTCCGGCGCGGTAACGGGCGCGGACGTGGTGCTCGGCGTGCAGGGGCCCGAACCCAAGGCGCTGTCCGGCGTTCGCGCCGGGGCATGGGTTGTCGCGACGCTCGATCCCTTTCGTGAACGTGCGCGTATCGACGAATATGCCAGCCTCGGGCTTGAGGCGCTGGCGATGGAATTCATGCCGCGTATCACCCGCGCGCAATCAATGGACGTCCTGTCCTCGCAGTCGAACCTGTCGGGCTACAAGGCGGTGATCGAAGCGGCGAACCTCTACGGCCGCGCTTTCCCGATGATGATGACCGCTGCCGGCACAGTTTCGGCGGCCAAGGCCTTCGTCATGGGGGTTGGCGTTGCCGGCCTTCAGGCTATCGCCACGGCCCGCCGCCTTGGCGCGCAGGTTTCCGCCACCGACGTGCGTTCGGCGACCAAGGAACAGATCCAGTCGCTCGGCGCCAAGCCGATCTTCGTGGAAAATGTCGCCGGCATCGAAGGCGAAGGCGCGGGCGGCTATGCCACCGAAATGTCGGAGGAATACCAGAAGGCGCAGGCCGATCTGGTATCCAGCCACATTGCCAAGCAGGACATCGTCATCACCACCGCGCTGATCCCGGGCCGGCCTGCGCCGCGCCTGATTTCAGACGCGCAGATCGCCTCGATGAAGCCCGGTTCGGTCATATTCGACCTTGCTGTGGCGCAGGGCGGGAATGTCGAAGGTTCGGTGCCCGATCAGGTCGTGGTCAAGCACGGCGTCAAGATCGTCGGCTATTCGAACACGCCTGCGAAGTTGCCGGCTGACAGCTCGGCGCTCTATGCGCGCAACCTCTACAACTTCCTGTCCGCCTTCTGGGACAAGGAAAAGGGCCGCCCGGTCCTCGACGAGGAAATTGGCGATGCCGTGCGGTTGACCAAGGATGGCAAGGTTGTGAACGAGAGGCTGCTGGGGTGAATTTTAGGGGGGCAATTTTCGCCGTGGCCGCATTGGACATTGGGTTTTGCTCGGTGTCGGTTGAGGCTGCGCCAGGCAAGAAGGATGAGTTGCAAGTCGATTGGGCTATTCCGGCAGATGCCTTCGCTCCTGGTAAGGGCGAGGCAAAGCCTGGAGGTCTGACTTTCTCATTCAGCTTGGTTCCAGCTCGGATGCTGGTCGCGAACGAACCAGTCAAAAGCGGCGATGGTAAGGCGTTGCTGCCCAAGAGCGCCCAGCTGTACCTTATGGTTGGATCGCGTCTGCTGGCATGTAGTCAAGACCAGTTCGCCGCTGGCTTTGTGGGTTCGTCGAATCGAGTCTGCGTCCTCGATAGCGATGGCAACGGCCGGTTCGATGCATATTTTCTCCGCAGTCGCGGCCGCTCATTCATGACAGGCGATCAGATGTGGTTCGCCATGAATGATTCGATGCCAACCCGTGCAATGTCGCTCAAGGACTTTGCCTTTGTCGATGGAGATCCATTGGCTGCGAGCCAGAGACCCAAAATCGACTGGCACTTGGTGGCCAATGACAAGGGACAGGTCAGCTCCGTCATGAGGATTGAGGATAAGCATAGTTTCGGTTCGTTGTGCCCTTGGCACGCGCCGGCCAAGGAAGCGCTGCCTGACGAACTCAAAGTTCCCTGCGGTGCGGGAGATTTCATCGTGCACGCTTGGAATCTCACAAAGCCCAGAGCCGAACAAAGAGTGGAATTGCTTGCGCCTAATCGGACCGTCAAGGTCCGTTTCGATGTGGACCCCAGACTGATGGGGGCACGGCTCATGTCAGGAATGTATTTCGAATGATGGCGATCATTTACTCACACCTGAGCATCGTCAGGATGATCGACTTGCCGGACATCCTCAAGGACCGCAGATAATGGACTTCATCTCAATCCTCTCGATCTTCGTGATGGCCTGCTTCGTGGGCTATTACGTCGTCTGGTCGGTCACCCCGGCGCTGCATACGCCGCTGATGGCGGTGACCAACGCAATCTCCTCGGTGATCGTCGTCGGCGCGCTGATTGCCAGCGCGGCTGCAGGTAGCGCGACGAGCAAGTGGCTAGGGCTGCTGGCGGTGGTGCTGGCGAGCGTGAACATCTTCGGCGGGTTCGCCGTGACGGCCAGAATGCTCGCGATGTACAAGAAGAAGGAGAAGAAGTGATGGAACACGTCGCTACTCCTTCGTGGGCGATGCTCGCCTACCTGATCTCGGGCGTGCTGTTCATCCTCGCGCTGCGCGGGCTGTCGTCACCGGCGACGAGCCGCACCGGCAACCGTATGGGCATGATCGGCATGACGATTGCGGTCGCTACCACGCTGGTGACGCATGAAGTTGCCAGCTTGCCTGAAATCGTCGCCGCCATCGCCATCGGCGGTGCCATCGGCTGGGTCACCGCGCGCAAGATCGCCATGACGGACATGCCGCAACTGGTCGCGGCGTTCCACAGCCTCGTCGGCCTAGCCGCCGTGCTGGTCGGATGGGCGGCCTATCTCAACCCGATCGCCTTCGGCATTGCCGATGCGGACGGCGCGATCCATCTGCAGAGCCGGATCGAGCTTGGGCTCGGCATCGCCATCGGTGCCATTACCTTCAGCGGTTCGGTAATCGCCTTCCTCAAACTCGCCGGCAAAATGTCGGGCGCGCCGATCATGCTGCCCGGGCGGCACGTGATCAACCTTGGCACCATCGTCGCCATCCTTGGCCTGACGGCGTACTTTACGCAGGATCAGGGCCTGTGGGTGATCGCGACGATCACCGCGCTCAGCTTCATCATCGGCTTCCTGCTGATCATCCCGATCGGCGGCGCGGACATGCCGGTCGTGGTCTCGATGCTCAACTCGTACTCGGGCTGGGCAGCCGCCGCGATGGGCTTCACGCTGCACAACACGGCGATGATCATCACCGGCGCGCTGGTCGGTTCGTCGGGTGCGATCCTGTCCTACATCATGTGCAAGGCGATGAACCGCAGCTTCATCTCGGTCATCGCCGGCGGCTTTGGCGCCGATGCCGGCCCGGCCGGCGGCGAGGCGAAAGAGCAACGCCCGTGGAAGCGCGGCTCGGCCGAAGACGCCGCTTACATGTTGGGTGAGGCCGAGAAGGTCATCATCATCCCCGGCTATGGCATGGCGGTTTCGCAGGCCCAGCACGCGCTGCGCGAAATGGGTGACCTGCTGAAGGCCAAGGGCGTCGAAGTGAAGTACGCGATCCACCCGGTCGCAGGCCGCATGCCCGGGCACATGAACGTGCTGCTGGCCGAAGCCAACGTGCCCTATGACGAAGTGTTCGAACTGGAGGACATCAACTCCGAATTCGCCACCGCCGACGTCGCCTTTATCATTGGCGCGAACGACGTGGTCAATCCGGCAGCGAAGACCGACAAGTCCTCGCCGATCTACGGCATGCCCGTGTTCGATGTCGACAAGGCCAAGCAGGTGTTCTTCATCAAGCGTTCGATGGGCGGCGTGGGCTATGCTGGCGTCGATAACGACGTGTTCTACATGGACCAGACGATGATGCTCCTCGCCGATGCCAAGAAGATGGTCGAGGACATCAACAAGGGCTTGTCGCACTGATGGTCAAGCGCGCCGCCGCCCTGTCCACCTTCGCGGCGATCTTCGTGCTTTCCGGCTGCGTGCAGGACATCAAGGCCAGCCGCGTCAAGAGCGCGCTGATGGACGGCGGGCTTTCGGAATCGCTCGCCGGTTGCATGGCGCAGCGCATGGCTGGCAAGCTGACGATCCACCAGCTCAAGGAACTGCAGCGCCTCAACGCCGCGCCGCGCAGGACGATCAGCGAATTTGTTGCCGCGCTGCGCAAGAACGGCGATGCCGATGCCATCGAAGTGACGCTCAGCTCTGCGGCGCTGTGCAAGACTGGCTGGATCAGCGAGAAAAAGCGTTAAGACGGGCCGCTGGGTCGGTGGACGACCCGTCTGCGCGGGTGGACGCTTCGCCCCGCATTGCCTAATGGCCGCTCCAAACGGGGGCCTGTTCCATCCCTCAAGGAGAATCGGCGTTGCGCAAACTCGGCCTTATTGGCGGCATGTCGTGGTATTCGACGCGCACCTATTATGAACACATCAACCGGCTGGTGCAGAGGCGCGTCGGACAGCGCCATTCCGCGCCGTTGCTGATCGAAAGCCTCGACTTTCAGGACTTGCAGCGGCTTTCGACTGCGGACGAATGGAAAGAAGCGGCCAAGACGCTCGCCCAGTCGGCCAAACGGCTGGAAAAGGCCGGGGCTACCGCGATCATCATCGGCGCCAATTCGATGCACAAGGTTCACGCCGATGTGCAGAAGGCGGTCGACGTGCCGGTGATCCACATCGCCGAATGCGTGGCGGAGCGCGTCGCGCAGGACAAGCGCCGCAAGGTCGCGCTGATCGGCACGCGCAACGTGATGCTGGAGAGCTTTTACCGCCAGAAGCTGATCGAGCGCGATATCGAACTGCTGCCGCCCGAAATGGCCTTCGTCGATTCGCTCGACCGGATCATCTATAACGAGCTGCTGCTGGGCAAGGTCAGCCGCCAAGCCGAGCGCGAGCTCAAGACGATCCTGACAAATCTTGGCCAGGATGGCGCGCAGGCGGTGGTTCTCGGCTGCACCGAGCTGGAAATGCTCGTCGATGTCGATGCCTCGGTCCTGCCGGTCTACGACTGCACCCGCATCCATGCCGAGGCTGCAGCCGAGTGGATCCTGGGCGAAGCGACACCGGGGGAGTGAGCTCCTGACCCAACATTTCCGCGCGCCCTATGCCAGCGATCCGGCGCAAAGCCGGGGGCGCGAATTTGTATCGTCCGACGGTCTGGCGCGGGGCCCTCGCGGCCCGTTCCAGCGCGACCGCGACCGCATTATCCATTCGATCGCGTTTCGCCGGCTGCGCCACAAGACGCAGGTGTTCATCGCACCTGACGGCGATCACTATCGCGTGCGGCTCACGCACAGCCTTGAAGTCGCGCAGATCGGCCGGACGATCGCGCGCATGCTGGGCGTGGACGAGGACCTGACCGAGGCGCTGTGCCTTGCCCATGACATCGGCCACCCGCCGTTCGGTCATTCGGGCGAGGACGCGCTGAGCGAGGCACTCAGCGCGCAGGGCGGGTTCGATCACAACGCGCATTGCCTGCGCACGCTGATGCGGCTGGAAAGCCCGTACTGCGAGTTCGACGGGCTGAACCTCACGTGGGAACTGCTCGAAGGCCTCGCCAAGCACAACGGTCCGGTGACCGATCCCAACTGGGCGCTGGCCGAGCTTGATGCGGCCTATCCGCTCGGACTGGGCGACTGGTGCGGGCTTGAGGGCCAGGTTGCGGCGCTGGCTGATGACATAGCCTATGACAACCATGACATCGACGACGGTCTGCGCGCGGGTTTCCTCGATCTGGAGGACCTGCTGACACTGGACTTCGTGGCCGATCACTGGCGCGAAGTGGAGCGGCGCTATCCGCTGGCCCCGCGCGATCGGCAGTTGCGCGAACTGGTGCGCAGCCAGATCGGCTGGATGGTCAATGATCTGATCGCGCAGACGCAACATAATGTAAAAGGGCTTGAATCCGCCGATGCTGTCCGCAAGGCAGGGCGCATGGTAGCAAGTTTCTCACCCGACGTCGCAACGCAGGAGCGGCGACTGAAAGCCTTCATGTACGAACGCCTCTATTATCACCCCGACCAGATCGAAACCGCCGCCCGCGCCAAGCAGGTGACCGCGGGCCTCATCGCCGCTTATCGCGATCATCCGGCGCTGATGGGCAAGGACTGGGGGACACGCGGGCACGAGGCCGAGCCTGACCGCAGCCGGCACATCGCTGACTATATTGCCGGGATGACTGACCGCTTTGCCATCTCTGCCTATGCCCGCATCTTCGGTGAAGCGCCGGAGGGCCTGTCCAATGTCTAGGCCAGTGCGCATCTGCCTGGTCGGCGCGACCGGGCTTGTCGGCACGGCGCTGATCGAGGCCTGCGTCGGGCGCGGCGATGTGAAACTGGTCGCCGTGTCGCGTAACGAAGCCGAATTGCCCAAGGGCGCGCGTATGGAAGTGCTGCTTGCCCCAACGACGGGCTGGGAAGACGCCATCGCCGCCGCCCAGCCGGACGTGCTGGTGATCGCGCTGGGCACGACATGGAAGCAAGCGGGCAAGAGCGAGGCGCAGTTCCGGCTGGTTGACGAACGGCTGGTGCTCGATTGCGCCAAATGGGGCCTTGCAGCCGGTGCGAAGCATTTGATCATCGTGTCCTCGGTGGGCGCGAACCGCCACGCCAAACAGCTTTATCTGCGAGTGAAGGGCGAGGTGGAGGACGCGCTGGTCAAGGTCGCCTATGGCCGCATCGATGTACTGCGCCCCGGCCTGCTGATTGGCCCGCGCAAACAGCGCCGCCCGTTCGAATGGCTGGCGCAGGTGGCCAGCCCGCTGATCGACCTTTTTCTGCGCGGCAAGTACCGGCAGTACCGCTCGATCCATGCCGAAGTGATGGCCCAGTCCATGCTGGCACTGGCGCATCAGAAGTCGCGCGGGCGCTTCGTCTATGAACACGACGAGATCCTGCGCGCGATCCGACGGCAGGCGCTCGAACAGAGTGTGCGGCGCGCGGTGCACACCGGCGCGCCGAGCCCGGGTACTGTGGAATAGGGCACGGCGCGGTTGACTCCGCCCGCCAGCGCCGCCAATCGACGAACAGTCGCTGGCTGCGCGGGAGAGATCTCGTGATTCGGGTCCCTTCGCTGAGATGGGAACCGGATTTTGGGACGCCGAAGGAGCAACCGCCCCGGAAACTCTCAGGCAAATGGACCGTGCCGGCCAATAGCGACGCTCTGGAAAGAGGTGCGTGCAAATCGCATCCGCCGAAGGGGTAATGCTCTCAGGCTTCCGTGACAGAGGGGGCACCTGAACTGGTGTGCTGACTGTTGCGGAGTTGTGTCTTGAGCGAATCCAACGATAATCTCGATGAGCTTGAGCCCGAAGTGCTCACCCTGCCGCTCGATGCCTGGCATCGGCAGCGCGGCGGCCGCATGGTGGAGTTCGCCGGCTACTGGATGCCGGTGCAGTACGAAGGCATCATCGCCGAACACCTTTGGACGCGCGAGAACGCCGGCCTGTTCGACGTTTCCCACATGGGCCAGCTCTACATCAGCGGAGAAGGCGTGGAGGCGGCGCTGGAAGCCGTACTGCCGATCGACCTGGCAACGCTGAAGCTGGGGTCGGTGCGCTATTCGCTGCTGCTCGATGAAAACGGCGGCGTGCTCGATGACCTGATGGTCACGCGCTGGGGCACCGGCTTCTATCTGGTCGTCAATGGCGCGACCAAGTGGGACGATATTGCCCACTTGCGCGAACAACTGCCCGACGAAGTGACGATCAACCATCTCGACGATACGGCGCTGCTGGCCCTGCAGGGCCCGCAGGCCTTCGCCGCGCTCGAACCGCTGGTCACGGGCGAAACGCCGCTGTTCGCGCTGACCTTCATGAAGGGCGCAGCGTTCAAGCTGGGCGGCGTCGATGCGTGGATCAGCCGCTCGGGCTATACTGGCGAGGACGGCTTCGAAATCTCGATCCCGGCGGAAAATGCCGCGCAGATCGCAGAACTGATCTGCGGCCAGCCACAGGTCAAGCCGATTGCGCTGGGCGCGCGCGACAGCCTGCGGCTTGAAGCCGGACTGCCGCTTTACGGGCATGACATGGATACCGAGATTGATCCGGTCAGCGCCGACCTGACCTTCGGCATCAACAAGCGCCGCCGTACTGAAGGCGGCTTCATCGGTGCGGAGCACGTGTTCAAGGTGCTGGCCGTCGGCCCGGCTCAGAAACGCGTGGGCCTGACGCTCGATGGCCGTCAGGCAGCTCGCGAGGGTGCCTTGGTGTTCAGTGGCGACAAGCAGGTTGGCCGCGTCACCTCTGGTGGCTTCTCGCCCAGCCTCGAACGCCCGATTGCCATGGCCTATGTCGATGCCGATCTGGCTGCCCCCGGCACCGCGCTTGAAATCGATGTGCGCGGTAAGCGCCTTACTGCCGCTGTCACCCCAATGCCCTTTGTACCCCACCGCTATTTCCGAGGAGCCTGATCATGCCCCGCTATTTCACCCAGGACCACGAATGGATCGACGTTGACGGCGATGCCGGCACCGTTGGCATTACCGACTACGCACAGGGCCAGCTTGGCGACATTACCTTTGTCGAACTGCCCGATGAAGGCGCGAGCTTCGGCAAGGGCGACAGCGCCTGCGTCGTCGATTCGGTCAAGGCCGCGAGCGACGTCTACACGCCGGTTTCCGGCACCGTGACCGAGGCCAATGCCGCGCTCGGCGATGCCCCCGAACTGGTCAACACCGATGCCGAAAGCGGCGGCTGGCTGTTTCGCATCACCCTGTCCGACGCTGCCGAACTGGACAGCCTGATGGACGCGGACGGCTATCAGGACTTCATCAAGGGGCTGTGATCGGCGCGTCGTCCCGGGCTTCGACCCGGGACCGCTGGCCAGATCAAACCTACCTCAATACCCGGCGGCCAGCGGTCCCGGGTCACGCCCGGGACGACGATTAGATGCGATATCTCCCCCTGACCCCCGCCGAACGCGCCGACATGCTCGGCGTCATCGGCGTGGATACCGTCGATGCGCTGTTCGAGGATGTGCCCGCAGCGGCGCGGCTGCCCGGACCGGTTCCCGGCCTGCCGATGCACGCCAGCGAAATGGCGGTTGATCGCCATATGTCGGCGCTCGCGGCAAAGAACCTTGCCGCCGGAGCTGCACCGTTCTTCCTCGGCGCAGGGGCCTATCGCCATCACATTCCCGCTTCGGTCGATCACCTGATCCAGCGCGGCGAATTTCTCACCGCCTATACACCGTATCAGCCGGAAATCGCGCAAGGCACGCTGCAGGTGCTGTTCGAATTCCAGACGCAGGTGGCGCGGCTGCTCGGCACCGATGTCGCCAATGCCTCGATGTACGATGGCTCGACGGGCTGCTGGGAAGCCGTGGTCATGGCCGGGCGCGTAACGCGGCGGAAGAAGGCGGTGATCTCGGGCGGGCTCCACGCGCATTACGTCGCGACGTGCCAGACCATGGCGAAGTTCACCGGCGACGAGCTGGTAGTGAACGCTCCCGAATTGTCGGCGGAACCGGACGATGCGGCGGTGATCGCGGCCATCGACGGCGAAACTTCGTGCGTCATCGTCCAGTACCCCGACATGCTTGGTCGCATTCCTGATCTGGAGGCAATTGCCGCCGCCGCTCAGGCACACGGCGCACTGGTCATCGTGGTGGTGACCGAGCCGGTGGCGCTCGGTCTGATCGAGGCGCCGGGCCACATCGGCGCGGATATCGTCGTGGGCGAAGGCCAGTCGATCGGCGTCGGGCTCAACTTCGGCGGGCCCTACCTTGGCCTGTTCGGCTGCCGTGAGAAGTACCTGCGCCAGATGCCGGGTCGCCTCTGCGGCCAGACCGTCGATGCCGAAGGGCGGCGCGGTTTCGTGCTGACGCTGTCGACGCGCGAACAGCACATCAGGCGCGAGAAGGCGACGAGCAACATCTGCACCAATTCCGGCCTCTGCGCGCTGGCGTTCTCCATCCACATGACGCTGCTTGGCGGGGAAGGGCTGGCCAAGCTGTCCCGCATCAACCACCAGGCAGCGCGCCGCACGGCCGATGCTCTGGCGGCGATCCCGGGCGTTTCAGTGCTCAATGATGCTTACGTCAACGAATTCACCGTCGTCCTGCCGCGCGAGGCGCGCGAGGTTGTGCGCGAACTGGCGGACCGGGGCGTTCTGGGCGGTGTGCCGCTCGGCCGGCTATATCCGGGCAATGATGCGCTCGCGAAGGGCCTGCTGGTCTGCGCCAGCGAACTGACCACTGATGCCGATATTGCCGCCTTCGCCTCAGCGCTGAGCGAAGTCCTTGAAGGAGTCCCCGCATGAACGCTCCCAACGCTTCCGGCTGGCGGCCCGCGATGGGCGAGGCAGGCGATCACGAGCTTTCCCTCGCCACCGCCAGCGGCGACAAGGGCCTCGCGCTTGAGGAAAAGTTGATCTTCGAACTGGGCCGCCCCGGCACTTGCGGCGTGGACATGGACGAGCCGGCGGGCGCAGTCGTGCCCGGTCTGTCCCGGTTTCTGCGCAAGGCCGCGCCGGCACTTCCCGGCCTTTCCGAGCCCGAAACGGTGCGCCACTATACGCGCCTTTCCCGCCAGAACTACGCGATCGACCTAGGGCCGTTCCCGCTGGGATCGTGCACGATGAAGCACAACCCGCGCCTTAATGAAAAGGTCGCGCGGTTCCCCGGTTTTGCCGACGTTCACCCGCTTGCACCGCAGCGCACCGTGCGCGGGGCCTATGAAGTCATCAACGAATTGGCCCATTGGCTGATCGAACTGACCGGGATGCACGGCGTTGCCATGACGCCCAAGGCAGGCGCGCATGGCGAACTATGCGGGCTGCTTTGCATCAAGGCCGCGATTGAGGCGCGGGGCGAGGATCGCAAGATTATCCTCGTCCCTGAATCTGCCCACGGCACCAATCCGGCGACCGCCGCTTTTGCGGGCTTCGGGGTGGAGAACATTCCTGCGAACGCCGATGGCCGGGTCGATCTCGATGCGCTGCTGGCTCGGCTGGGGCCGGACGTGGCAGGGGTGATGATCACCAATCCCAACACCTGCGGCCTGTTTGAGCGCGACATGAAGGCGATCTCCGACGCGGTCCATGCAGCCGGCGGCTATGTCTATTGCGATGGCGCGAACTTCAACGCCGTCGTCGGCAAGGTGCGCCCCGGCGACCTTGGCATCGATGCCATGCACATCAACCTGCACAAGACCTTTTCCACCCCGCACGGCGGCGGCGGTCCGGGTTCGGGGCCGGTGGTGCTGTCGGAAGCACTCTCGCCGTTTGGCCCGCTGCCCTTCACCGCGAAGGACAAGGACGGGGTGGTCCACCTCGTCGAGGAAGAGGACGCCGTTGCCTATGGCCACAGCCAGTCGTTCGGGCGCATGGCCGCGTTCCACGGCCAGATGGGCATGTTCACCCGCGCGCTGACTTATATGCTCAGCCACGGCGCCGACGGTCTGCGTCAGGTTGCCGAAGACGCTGTGCTCAACGCCAACTATGTGCTGCGTAGCCTTGAGGACGTGCTGAGCGCGCCCTTTGCCAAGGCGGGTCCGTGCATGCACGAAGCGATGTTCAGCGACGATGGCCTGCCGGATGGCTTCACCACGCTCGACATCGCCAAGGGCCTGATCGACGAGGGCTTCCACCCGATGACGGTATATTTCCCGCTGGTGGTCCACGGCGCGATGCTGGTCGAGCCGACCGAGACCGAGAGCAAGGACGGGCTTGACCGCTTCATCACCTCGATGCGCAGCCTGGCCGCGCGGGCGCGCAATTCTGATCCGTCGCTCAAGACTGCACCGCACCACGCACCGCGTCGCCGGCTTGACGAAACGCAGGCCGCGCGCAAACCTGTGCTGACGTGGAAAGAGGCAGCAGCGGAGACAGCCTGAAATGCAGCAAGGGGGGTGGCTTCAGACGGTCCTGCCGTTCGCGATCATTGCGTTCGTCATGTTTCGCCGCTGGCGCAATATCGACAAGCCGGTCGCACTGCGGACGGGGCGGATGTGGATCATGCCGGCCATTCTGACGGCGCTGATCGGGGCCATGCTTTATGCCATGCCGCCCGCGCCGATGGGCTGGGGAGTCTTCGTTCTGGGTGTGGTGATCGGCGGCGCCGTTGGCTGGCAGCGTGCGCGGCTGATGCGGTTCCATCTCGACGAAGAAACCGGCGCGGTCACGGTCCGCCAGTCGCCGCTGGCGTTCCTGTTCATCGTCGCACTGTTTCTGGCGCGGCGGTTGCTTATTCCCGGGCGTGAAGCGCAGGCTGCCGGACAGGTGGCGTCAGCGGGCTTGCCGCTCGTCACCGATGCGCTGCTGGGCTTCGCGCTCGGCATGATCGTGGGCATGCGGATCGAAATGTGGCGACGCGCAAAGGCCTTGCGCGCCGCCTGATATTTACTTGTTGATTGCTTCCTTGGTCGATTCCGAAGCGGATTGCAGGTCCTTACCCGCACCCGCGACCGTGTTGCAGGCGCTGAGGCCGAGTACGAGACTGCCGGCGATTGCCGTGAGGAATAGTTTGCGGATCATTGGGTGAACTCCTGTTGTGGGCTCAACCTGCCTAACGCGCGAACCTCGCCCCGCGATGAACCGGCACCTTCGGTTCGTCGCCTGCCGGCAACGCCTAGTCGTTGACTTGCTGGATCGAGACTTCCCGCCGGCGCTTGCGGGCCAGAACCTGTTCACGAAAGGCGATGATTGCGCCTGCCGCGATGATCAGCGGCGCGCCGAACCACAGCGCCTGCGTGGGCAATTTGTCCCATACCAGCCAGCCATAGCCGGTCGCCCAGATCAGCTGGGTATAGTCCACCACGATCACGCTGGCGACCGAACCGTGGCGCAGCGATGCCGTCATCAGCAGTTGTCCGATGGCTCCGGTCACGCCGAGCGCAATGACCGTCAGCCAGCCGAACAGCGTATGCCCGGTCATGTAGAACGGCATCAGCGGGGCCATCAGCAAAGTACCGAACAGCGAGAACCAGAAGACGATCGTCACTGAACTTTCGCTCTTGGCAAGGTCGCGGATCAGGTAGTTGATCACCGCTACCAGCAAGGCGCCCGTAAGCATCAGCGCAATGCCGAGATGCGAAACCGGCTCACCTCCCGGCTGGGCCACGACGACGACGCCTGCGAAGCCAAGCAGCACGGCTGACCAGCGCCACGGACCGACCTTGTCCTTGAAGAAAAACGCCGCGAGCACCACGGCAAACAGAGGACTGGCAAACGACAATACGGTCGATTCCGCCAGCGGTAGCAGCACGGTGGCCGTGAAAGTCAGGGCCATCGAGGTCATGCCTACCATCGCGCGGGCCGCGTGGCTGCCTATGCGTTTTGTGCCGAATTCGTGGAGCTGGCGGGTCAGCGCCATCCACAGCACAATCACCGGAAGGCAGGCAGCCTGCCGCCAGAACATGATCTCGGGCACCGAAACCCCGCTTTCACCGGCGTATTTGATGATCATGAACATCGTGCCGAACGCAGCCACGGCCGCCACGCGCAGGGCGAGGGCATAGAGTGGGCGTTGCGGGCGTTCCATCACGATAGCCATGGGCTCTGGCCTAAGAGCCTCGCTCTGGCGGCGCAAGCGCGGGCCTTGCCTTTCGCGCATTCAGCGGCCACGGCGCGGGCATGATTTCCGACTGGCTGGACAATGAAACGCTGCGCTGGTTCCTGCTGCCGGGACTTGCGGCGCTGGCGCTGGCGGCGTTCGGATGGTGGCGTGATCGCAAGCGCCGCAACCGCAGCGATCCTGACGCGGTTGGGGTGATCGACTGGACGACGCTGTCCTTCTGGGCCTCGCTGCTCGCCTGCCTGCTGCTTGCCGGTGCGCTACGGGTGTGGATTAAAGGCTAGCGTCTGAAGTTAGAGGCAGGCTTCCAGATAGGCCTGATCGAAGCCGAATTGGCGCGCTTTTTCCAGCGTATAGGGGCGCAGGCCAGAGGCGCGGAATTCGCCGATGATCTTGCCGTCCTCGCTCTCGTCCAGATATTCGAACTTGAACAGGTTCTGGGTGACGATGACATCGCCTTCCATGCCGATCACCTCGGTGATGTCGGTGGTGCGGCGCGAACCGTCGCGCAGGCGCTTTACCTGCACGATCAGGTCGACCGATTCGGCGATCTGGCGGCTAATGGCTTCCTTCGGGATCTTGATGTCGCCCATCAGGATCATGTTTTCCATACGGCCAAGGCATTCGCGCGGGCTGTTGGCGTGAAGCGTGCACATAGAACCGTCGTGGCCGGTGTTCATGGCGGCGAGAAGGTCGAAACACTCCGCACCGCGGATTTCGCCGAGGATGATGCGGTCAGGACGCATACGCAGGGCGTTTTTGACGAGATCGCCGATGGTGATCGCGCCCTGGCCTTCAAGGTTCGGCGGGCGCGTTTCCAGTGGCAGCCAGTGCGGCTGCTGCAGGCGAAGTTCGGCGGCGTCTTCGATCGTCAGCACGCGCTCACCCGGGTCGATCATTTTCGACAGGGCGTTGAGCATAGTCGTTTTACCCGAACCCGTACCGCCCGAGATGACAACGTTCATGCGGCAGGCGCCGGCGATCTTCAGCGCTGTGGCCATCTTGTCGTTCATGGATCCGAAGTCGCGGAGCATGTCGATGGTGATCGGCTTCTCGGAAAACTTACGAATCGAGATCGCGGTGCCGCGCAGTGACAGCGGCGGCACGATAACGTTGACGCGGCTGCCGTCCTTGAGACGGGCGTCGGCCAGCGGCGTGGTCTGGTCGACGCGGCGGCCGACCTGGTTGACGATGCGCTGGGCGATCTGGAACAGGTGCTGTTCGTCGCGGAAACGGATGGTCGAAAGGGTCAGCTTGCCCTTCTTTTCCACGTAGGTCTGGTCGGGGCCGTTGACCATGATGTCCGAGATATCAGGATCGTTGAGCAGTTCTTCCAGCGGGCCAAAGCCCAGAAGTTCGTCGATCAGCACCTTTTCCAGCGCGAACTGTTCGCGGCGGTTGAGCGTGATCTTCAGCTCGGCGAGCACCTCGAGGATGATCGGGCGGAATTCTTCGGACAGCTCGTCCTTGGTCAGCGTGGCCGCCGCTTCGGGATCGACACGTTCAAGCAGGCGCGGCAGCACCTGTTCCTTGATCTTGTGGACCGAGGCTTCGAAGCCTTCGAGCTGATTGTTCGCTTCGACAACGCCATTGGCACGGTCGGCCAGACGGGTCAGCGCGTCGGCCTTCATTGCCGGGCCATCGCTTTTCGCGCCGCTGTCATCAAAGCTGGGAAGCGGCGGGAACTGGTCGCCGCCAGGCATTGCGGCCATGCCGGGGAGAGAGGCTGCGCCCCCCATGCCCGCTTCCGGAGGCGCGCCGGCACCGCTGCGCATAGGCTTGGCCACGCCGAACTGGGGGCGCGCCCCCGGCGACATCGCGCCTACACCACTTTTCCGCCCGAATGCACTCATTGGCCCGCTCATCCTTGTCGCCTGCGCCAGCCTTCCAAGACAGGAAGACGCACCAGGCCGCTACATGGATGCCGTAATATGGTTTAAACTTTGAAAACTTCCTAAATGTCGGCGCAAGAGTTGCACTTTTCTGCCTGCCTCCTGTATTCGCGGGCAATTGACGGGAGCGCGCTCCCCCTTGGGAGTGCCGCCGATTTCTGTCCACTATCCTGCCCATCACTCTGAGCGCATCGCGCCCGAACGCATTGGCTTGGCCTGGGCCCTGATGGGCTTTGCCTGCCTGTCGATGGGCGATGCCGTGATCAAGTCGATCAACGGGGCATGGGCACCCACGGCGATTGCCGCGACGCGCTATGTCCTGGGTGCCGCGGGGCTGGGCGTGCTGCTCGCGCTGCGCGAAGGCCGTGCCGGATTTGCCATGCCCAGCCCGGCGCTGCAATTGCTGCGCGGGTTCGGAGTCAGCATCGCCACAGTAGGTTTCTTTGCTGCTGTCACCTTCATGCCGCTGGCCGAAGCGACATCGATCACCTTCACCAGCCCGATGATCACGGCGCTGCTTTCTGCGCTGTTTCTGGGCGAGCCAGCCCGGCGCGAGACCGTGCTGGCATCCATCGTCGCCTTTGCCGGCACACTGATCGTCCTGCGGCCGAACCTTGCCGAACTGGGCCTAGCCGCGCTGCTGCCGTTGATGAGCGCCGTAGGGATGAGCCTGCTGATGATTGGCAACCGCGCCACCGCCGGCAAGGCCAGCCCGCTGGCATCGCAATTCTTTGTCGCAAGCATAGCCGCACCGCTGCTGGTGGCGGCGACGGTGATCGGCGGCTTCAGTGGGATTCCCCGGCTTGCGCTTGGCATGCCGGACTGGACCATTATCACGCGCTGCGCCCTGGTCGCCTGTTCGGCCAGCTTTGCGCACTGGGCGATCTTCAAGGGCACGGCGAAATCGGGAGCGGCGGCCGTCGCGCCGATGACCTATGTCCAGTTGCTGGTTGCCACGGTGTTGGGCGTGATTTTCTTCGGTGATTGGCCGGACGGGCCGACGCTGCTCGGCTCTGCGCTGATCGTTGCTGCCGGACTGTGGTTGTGGCGCGCCGGATCGCGGCGTTAAGCCGGGGTTTAGCGCGGGTGGGGCAGTGCTATATCCCGACTGAAACCAAGGGGGTTCGATGACGTTCCTGCATTCGATTATTCTGGCCGCCGCGCTGACCATCGGGGGACCCGCGCCCGAGGTGAAGTCCGAGAACGAGGGCCTGCCCGCGTGGCTGGCCGGGTCCTGGGTCATGGAAGATGGCTCGGCCTGGGGCGACGAGGTGTGGATGGCTCCGCGCGGCGGCGTGATGATCGGCATGGCCCGCATGGGCTTTGGTCCGAAGCTGGAGAACTGGGAAGTGACCCGCATCCAGCGCAAGGCCGATGGCCGCATCACCTTTTTCGCCCAGCCATACGGGCGCACGGCCAGCGAATTCCCGGTTGCCGTGCAGAGCGACGACGCGATCGAATTCGCCAACCCGCTCCATGATTACCCGCAGCGCATCCGCTATTGGCGGCAGGGGCAATTGCTGATGGCGGAAATTTCGAAGATCGACGGGTCGAAGGCCGTGCGCTTCAATTACCGTCCGGTCGCGCCGCCGGTGCTGGAGACGCCGCCGAAGGAGTGACGCCCGGCGCTCTGGCCGGCGCATTGCAATCGCCCCAGACGTCGATGCGATAGCTGCGATAGTTTTCGTGATAGTCGCGGGTGAACCAGTGGCGGCAGGTTTTCGCCACGTAACCGCGCACCAGCGGCGCGGTGCGGGCGTTTTCTTCCCACGGCTCCCAGTTGTTGTACGTGACGATCACATCGGGTCGCCATGCCAGGTTGCGCTGCACTTCGGCGGCGGCATCGAATTGGCTGACGCCTTCCTCGGGCGGGAAATAGAGGTGGAAGTTGTTGAGCAGGGGGCTGGGCGGGTAGCTGTGCAGCATGGCGTAGAGCCAGACTGGGCCTTCATAGACGAACAGGCGTGGGCGGGGGTTGCGGGCGCGGATATCGGCGGCGATGCCTTCCATCGCGGCGCGGGCTTCTGCGCGTTTGGCGAAGGCGAACATCGGGCTGTTGGCGGCGAAGACCAACGCAGCGGCAGCAGCGGCACCAAGGCCCACCGCGCCCCGGTTGAACAGTGCCGCGCTCGCCACGGACAGCGGCACCAATACGGGCAGCAGGTAGTGTTCGTAGAAATTGGGGACGAGGACGAAGCCCAGCAGCGCCGCCGCGATCCAGCAGCTGATGAACGCGCGCGGGGTGCGGCGCTCGGCCAGCACCAGCCCGGCAATCGCGCCGAGCAGTAGCGGCGAGGACAGCTTGGCCAGCGCGCCGATCCGCACCCAGTGGTCGCCAACGGGATTGTAGGCCTTGCGCAGGTTCGAAGTGACCATCGCCTGCCAGAAGGCATCGAAGTGGCCGGCGGCAGCGTAGAATGCTGCGAACAGCGCGAAGGGCAGGGCGCCGGCAAGCGCGAGCAGCAGACCGCGCCGAGCGAGTTGCGCTCCGGTCGCGCCTTCTTGCCGCAGCCGCCACACCGCTGCGAGACCGAGGAACAGCGCTTCGGGCGCGGCGGATTGCTTGTAGGCGATGGCGAGGCCAGCCAGCGCCATCGCCGCCAGCATCTCGCGCCAACGCCCACGCAGCACCATAAGGGCCGCGAGCGCGGTCCACAGGTTGTAGAACACAGGCGACTGCCCGCCTGCACCGCCGAAAAGGGCGAGGCTGAACAGGTAGACGCCCCCCGCCGCCAGCGCGCCTTGCACCCCTGTAAAGCGCAGCGCGATGCGCGCGATGACGAAGGCGGTGGTGCTGGCGAAGGCCCAGGCAGCGATCTGGTAGGCCCATACCGAGGCTGAAACACCTGCGATCAGGTAATAGGTCAGAAACAGCGCCGGGCCTTTGCGGTCCCAGACGTCCACGTAGGGCAGCATCCCGTCATGCATGCGCTGGCCGGCGAGGAAGTAGAACAGTTCGTCCGAGAAGTAGCTGAGATCGCCGAAGACTGACGCGCGGGTGATGAGGCCAACCAGCAGCATCAGGCCAAACTGCGCGGTGGGGCGGTGGAGGAGGGCGAAGCGGGTTTCAGCCATGAATAGCGCAGGTTTAGACCAAGCCCCGGCAAGACCAAGCTTTGCGCAGGCGATTCCCACTATTTTCGCCATTGCCCCCGCCTGCGCGGGAGCGACGGTTGGTGTGGCGAACTCAAACGAAAACGGGGCGGATCGCTCCGCCCCGTTTCAATTCCTGTAAGGAAAGGCGTTTCAGCCTTCGACGTGCTCGGCGAGGACGGTCAGGCCGGCATCGCCAACTTCGGCGAAACCACCCTGAACGCGGATCTCTTCCGGCGCGGCGCCGGCGGTCTTGTAGACCAGCAGCGCGCCATCGCGCACGGTCGACATCACCGGAGCATGGCCTTCCAGCACGCCGAAATCCCCCTCGGTGCCGGGGACGACGACCATGTGGACGTCTTCCGAGCGGACGAGCTTTGCCGGGGTAACGAGTTCGAAGTGCAGCGCCATGTCTTAAGCCTCTTCAGCCAGCTTCTTGGCCTTGGCGATCGCTTCGTCGATGCCGCCGACCATGTAGAAGGCGTTCTCGGGAAGGTGATCGTATTCGCCGTCAACCACAGCCTTGAAGCTTTTCACCGTGTCTTCGATCTGCACGAACTTGCCGGGGATGCCGGTGAAGACTTCGGCGACGTGGAACGGCTGCGACAGGAACTTCTGGATCTTGCGCGCGCGGGCGACGGTGAGCTTATCTTCTTCCGAAAGCTCGTCCATGCCGAGAATGGCGATGATGTCCTGAAGCGACTTGTACTTCTGCAGCGTTTCCTGGACGCGGCGCGAGGTTTCGTAGTGCTCCTGGCCGACAACGGCCGGGGTCAGAACGCGGCTGGTTGAGTCGAGCGGGTCAACCGCCGGGTAAATGCCCAGTTCCGAAATCGCGCGGTTCAGCGTGGTCGTTGCGTCCAAGTGGGCGAACGATGCGGCTGGTGCAGGGTCGGTAAGATCGTCGGCCGGAACGTAGATCGCCTGGACCGAGGTGATCGAACCCTTGTTGGTTGAGGTGATGCGTTCCTGCAGCTGGCCCATGTCGGTCGACAGGGTCGGCTGGTAGCCCACGGCCGAAGGAATACGGCCGAGCAGAGCCGACACTTCCGAACCCGCCTGCGTGAAGCGGAAGATGTTGTCGACGAAGAACAGCAC
>NZ_JANPGP010000144.1:0-7359 GCF_031424035.1 Novosphingobium sp. | reverse complement strand
TCTTCTTCGGGCAGCCCTTGGCCAGCTTGGCGGCCATGCCGATGCCGGAAATCCCGGCGCCGACGATGATCATGTCGAACACTTCGCTGGCGGCCATGCAGTCTCTCTCCGTTGTTGACAGCAGTGTAAGCAGGTTCAGCGACGATTGCCAGCCCGCGTTTCTCTTGCAACAAGGCCAGTCATGCCAGTGATTGCCTCGCGCCGCTATACCCGTGGAATTGCCTCGATCCACGCGCTGCCCATCGATGGCGCGCAGAGAAAGGGCCTGCGCCGGGGCCAGTTCGACTGGATCGGCCTGGCCGAACCCGAGCCGGAAGAAATGCAATTGCTCGCCGCGCAGTTCGGCCTGCACCCGCTGGCGGTGGAAGACGCGCTCAACCCGCAGCAACTGCCCAAGGTGGAGGTTTACAAGAACCACCTGTTCATCGTCGCGCGCACCGCGTCGATGGATGAGGGCGAGGCGATTTCCTATGGCCAGACAGCGCTGTTCGTCGGCAAGGACTTCATCATCACCGTGCGTTTCGGTTCCAGCCGCGCGCACCACGAACTGCGCCAGCGGCTTGAGATTGATTCCGAACGGTTGACCGAAGGGACCGATTTCGTCGCCCATGCCATCCTCGATTTCATCGTCGATGGTTATCAGCCGCTGATCGACCGGCTGGAGGAATCGGTCCAGACCATGGAGGATCGGGCGATCCATTCGTTCCCCGAACAGTCGACCATCCGCCGCATCTTCCGCTTGCGCCGCCAGCTGCGCCGGTTCGAACGAATCGTCGGCCCGATGGAGGAAGCCTGCGAACGCCTCGCGGTGACCGACCTGCCGCACGTCGACGAAAGCAGCCACGTGTGGTTCCGCGACGTGCTCGACCATATGCGGCGCACGCTGGTGCGGATGCGCGGGCTCAAGGAAACGCTGGCGAGCATCGTCGAAACCGCCAGCCTTCTGGAAGCGCACAGGCAAGGCGAAATGACCCGCAAGCTGGCCGCCTGGGCTGCGATCCTCGCCGTGCCGACGGCTATCGCCGGGATCTACGGCATGAACTTCGATTTCATGCCCGAACTGCGCTGGCAGTATGGCTATCCGCTGGTGGTCAGCGTGATCGGCGCGATCTGCGTCGGCCTGTGGTTCAGGTTCCGCCGGATCGAGTGGCTCTAGGTTCGCCCCGATAGGCACCTATCGATAATCCGGATTTGACTTGGCTCTCTGCTCCGCGAGATGTCGGGTCAGACACGGAGAGACCATGAACCATCCCATTTCGCGCCGAAGCCTTCTGGTCGGATGCAGCGCCCTGTCCGCCATGACCATGCTGACCGGTAGAGCGGTCGCGTCCGAGCCAGCACCGCGCATGCGGGTGATCATCGACAATGACATGGGCGGTGATCCTGATGGGCTGTTCCAGCTGGCGCATTTCCTCCTGTGCCGATCGCTGACAATCCCGCTGGTCGTCGGTTCGCAGTACATGGACTTCGGCGAGGCGGACCTCATCCCGCACAAGGCCTGGGCTTCCGCCGAGAAAGCCAAGGAACTGCTGGCATTCTTTCCCGCGAAGAACCGGCCTACTGTTATCGCGGGGTCGGACCAGCGGCTCGCTTCGCGCGCGCAGCCCGGCACCAGTCCCGCGAGTGCCGCGATCATCCGCGAGGCGATGCGCGAGGATGTTAGGACGCCGCTCTATTACGCAGCAGGTGGCAGCCTGACCGAGATCGCGCTGGCCTGGCTGAAGGAGCCGAGAATAGGCAAGCGACTCAAACTGCTGTGGATCGGCGGCGCGGAACATCCCGACCTTGCGATTGCTCCTGCTGGCCCAAGCGAAGCCGAATACAACTTCAGTCTCGACCGGATTGCCGCCCAGGTCGTGTTCAACGAATCCGATATCGAAATCTGGCAAGTTCCGCGCAATGCCTTCCGGCAGATGCTGGTCGGGGTGTCCGAACTGGAAGAATTGGCGCGGCTTGGGCCATTGGGGCGCTATCTGCGCCAGCAGGTGATCCAGACCGAAGCTCGGCTGGCGAAAAATCTGCCCAGTTTCATTTATAGCCAGGGCGAAACCTATGCCCTTGGCGATTGCGCGCTGGTGACGCTGACGGCGCTGCAATCGGCGTTTCAGCCCGATACCTCGTCAAGCCGGTATAGCTTGCGCCCGGCGCCGAACCTCACACTGGATGGCAGCTACGTTGCGAATCCGGCGGGCCGACCGATGCGCGTCTATGACATGGTCGATTCCGGCCTGACCTGGCGGGATATGCTGGCGAAATTGCGCTATCGATAACTTGGCTACAATCAGCCGCATTGGCCCCGGTGCAGCAATTTGTGATCGGCCAAGACCAGCGCCATCATCGCCTCGACCACCGGCACGCCGCGGATGCCGACGCAGGGGTCGTGGCGGCCCTTGGTGAACATCTCGGTCGCTTCGCCATCGCGGTTGATGGTCTGCTGCGGGGTGAGGATCGAGCTGGTCGGCTTGAACGCCACGCGCACGCGCACCGGCTGGCCGGTTGAGATACCCCCCGCTATGCCGCCAGCATGGTTGGCGAGAAATTCTGGTGCATCTTCACCCGGGCGCATCGGATCGGCGTTGCCTTCTCCGGTCAGCCGCGCGGCGGCGAAACCGTCGCCGATTTCCACGCCTTTGACCGCGTTGATGCCCATCATCGCGGCAGCAAGATCAGCGTCGAGCTTGCCATAAAGCGGCGCGCCCCAGCCGGCGGGAACGCCAGTGGCTTCGCATTCGACCACCGCGCCGACCGAGGACCCGGCGAGCCGCGCTTCGTCGACAATCTTTTCCCAGCGCGCGGCGGCTTCGGCATCAGGGCAGAAGAACGGGTTGTTGCCGATTTCGGCGTAGTCAAAATTGTCCATGACGATGCCATCGCCGCCGATTTCCGACACCCAGGCGCGCACGGTTAGTTCGGGAATGACCAGCCGCGCCACCGCGCCCGCCGCCACTCGCGCCGCCGTTTCGCGCGCCGATGAACGCCCGCCGCCGCGATAGTCGCGGAAGCCGTACTTGGCGTCATAGGCATAGTCGGCATGGCCCGGGCGATAGGCCTTGGCGACTTCGGAATAGTCCTTCGAGCGCTGATCGACATTCTCGATCATCAGGCTGATCGGTGTGCCAGTCGTCTTGCCCTCAAACACGCCCGAGAGGATCTTCACCGCGTCGGGCTCCTGC
This sequence comes from Novosphingobium sp., assembly GCF_031424035.1. Taxonomy (GTDB): domain Bacteria; phylum Pseudomonadota; class Alphaproteobacteria; order Sphingomonadales; family Sphingomonadaceae; genus Novosphingobium. The sequence continues at coordinate 4,186 of NZ_JANPGP010000144.1, read as the reverse complement.
CGCTGCGTGGTGAACTTCGACTGGCCCGGCCGCCGCGCATCAAGGAACGGCTGGATCGCCGCTTCGTCCAGCGCCAGCCCCGGAGGACAGCCATCGACGACAGCGCCCAGCGCCGGCCCGTGGCTTTCGCCCCAAGTGGTGAAACGCAGCAGACGGCCGAAAGTGTTGACGCTCATGGGCCAGCCTTTTGCCGAGAATGATTGATTTGTCCACTTTGCCGGTTAGAGCCTACGGGCAAGAGGGAGCGCAAGCGCCGCCATGTTCATCACCGTGTTCCGCAACCGCAAGCGCACCGGCTTCGATGCAGTCGCCTATGACGCCGACGCCGCGCACATGATCGACCTCGCCTCGGCCATGCCGGGCTTCCGCTCGATCAAGACCTTCCACGCCGACGATGGCGAGGTGGTGACGATTTCAGAGTGGGACAGCGAGGCCCACGCGAAGGCATGGGGCCGCCACCCCGAACACACCGTGGTGCAGTCGCGCGGGCGCAGTGAGTATTACGAAAGCTACGCCAGTATTTCGATGAGCGACCCGCGCGTCAGCAGCTTTGGGAGGCATGGGGAATGAACGAAGCGGATCGCGTCAACCTCTCCTGCCTTTGCGGACAGGTCAAAATTGCGATCAGCCAGCGCCCTGACTTTGTCCACGCGTGCAATTGCACGTTGTGCGCCAAGACAGGCGCACACTGGTCCTATTTCCATCCCTCTGACGTTCGGGTCGAGGGGAACACGAAACAGTACAGCCGGACCGACAAGGACGATCCCTCGGCCAGCGTCCACTTCTGCCCGGAATGCGGTTCAACAACGCATTTCACCCTCACGGAAAGCGCCATTTCGCAATATGGCAATGCGCAGCTGGGAGCGAACATGCTGCTGGCGGAACCGGGCGATCTTGTCGGAGTGGAACTGCGGTATCCCGATGGGCGAGCGTGGTCAGGCGCAGAAGATTTCGGCTATGTGCGCGCGCCAAGCATAATCGGCGACGATGCTGCCGGAGGATAATTACTACGCACAGACTGGCACCGGAGCGATCCGGGACGAGGTTCAAGGGGGTTTTGCTGTGACGGTCACGATGTTCGGAATTCCCAACTGCGACACGGTGAAAAAGGCGCGCGACTGGCTCGACGCGGCAGGCATTGCCTACACCTTCCACGACTACAAGAAGCAAGGTGCCGATGCCGCACAGGTCGCGCGCTGGTGCGATGTGGCGGGCTGGGAAAAGGTGCTCAACCGCGCCGGCACCACCTTTCGCAAGCTGCCCGAGGGCGACCGCGAGGGGCTGAACCAGGACAAGGCCGTGGCGCTGATGGTCGCCAATCCCAGCTGCATCAAGCGGCCCGTGGTCCAGCATGCGGGCGGAATTCTGGTTGGCTTCAAGCCTGACGAATGGGCGGCGGCATTCGCATGATTGTCAGCTCCGAAACGCTGTTCTGGCTTGAATGGGCGGCCGCCGGTTTTGGTGTGATGAACATCGCGCTGCTCATCTTCCGCAGCCACTGGAACTACCTGTTCGGGCTGGTCATGGTGGCGCTCTATTTCTTCGTGTTCTGGGAACAGGCGCTGTTCGCCGAGGCCGTGCTGCAAGTCTTCTTCTTCGCCGCGCAGGGCTGGGGCTGGTGGCTGTGGCTGCGTGTTGGCGGCGGTGACAACAAGGTCGAGGTGCGCTGGCTCGATTGGCGCAGCCGCTGGGTCTGGCTCGTCGCGATGGCGGCGATCAGCGTCAATCTGTCATGGCTGATGGAGAAATACACCACCGCCTCGGCTCCGTGGATCGATACGCCAATCGCGGTCTTCAGCGTGGGCGCGCAGATCCTGCTCGCTTTCCGCCGGATCGAGAACTGGGTGCTGTGGGTGGTGATCGATGTGGTGTCGATCTGGCTTTACATCATGCGCGATCTTGAACCGACTGCCGGGCTTTATGGCGGCTTTCTGGTGATGAGCCTGTTCGGCCTGAAGGAATGGACCGAAGCCGCGCGCAAGACCCCCGAGGCCGAGCGCTTCGCGTGATCACCGTCTGCTTCCACGGAGTTGAAAGCACCGGCAAGTCGGTGCTGGCGGCGAAGCTGTCGGCTGAACTTGGCTGCGCGTGGGTGCCCGAATATGGCCGCGAATATTGCGAGGCGCACGGCACCGACCTGACCATGGCAGACCTGTTGGCCATCGCCGAGGGGCAGGCGCGCGCGGTTGATGCGGCTGCGGCGCCGGTGCCAGCGCTGCTGATCCTCGACACCGACCAATTGATGACCGCCGCATGGGCGCAAATGCTGTTCGGCGAAGTGCCGCCGGTGCTGATGGCCTATCCGAAGGCGGACCATTACCTGCACTTCGCGCCCGACGTGCCGTGGATTGATGACGGCACCCGCTTTTTCGGCACGGCGGGCGAGCGCGCCCGGTTCGATGCCATCGCCCGCGCCGTGCTCGCCGATACCGGTATTGTTCCTATCGAGATCGCGGGAGACTGGTCATCGCGCGAGGCAGCGGTCCGGCAGGCACTGGCAGAATTCCGCGCCAAGGCTTGACCTTTCGGCCAAAACGCGTTTTGCACTTCGCCAAATCAAAAGGGCGGCGCAGCACCATGGATTTCTTCAAGGCACTCATCCCCGGCACGATCCTGACCTTGGTCGTCAGCGCGATTTTCGGCTCGGCGCGGACGAAGGCCGGATACCTCAACGTGTCACACGAAATGATCCAGGGCGTCGGCTTTTACTGGTCGTGGACGCTGTTCATCGCCGCTACCCTGCTGGCTTGGGCGATCTTCGCCATGTCGCCGAAATGAACATGCGCTGTTGGGCGCTGAGTGCGGCGCTCGTGCTGTCCGGGCCGGCCATTGCTGCGCCAGCGCCTGCCTCTGCACCCGATGACACGGCGCAGGCCAAGGCGGTCATCACCCGCACCAAGACCACCCGCGCGACCTATGCGATCTACACCTGGACTGTCATCCGGCTGAAGGGCGCGGACCCGGTCGAGGAATGGTCGGCCGAGTTCAATGCCGGCAAGCTCCACCGCGTCGAAACCCCGCGCGACCGTGTGGTTGCCGATTGCCAGGGCAAGACCGCCGCGCATTACTCGCTGATCGATGGCACCACCAAGTCCGGCGCGGCGATTGCGAACACCGCCTGCGGCATCGCTTATGACGATGCGATCCGGCAGGTCGCGTGGCTCGGCAAACATCCGTCTCCCTGGGGCGAGGTTGACCGGGTGCGGCTGTGGGGCGCCGGGCTGATCCGCACTTATGACGTGACCAGGGCCGGCGTTATCGTCTCCAGCACTTTCGCGCCGGAGGACAATCCCGGCAAGGCGATGCTCGAAATGCGGACCGTGGCGCGGGAAAAGCGGCTACCGAAAGGCGCGATCTTCTCGCGCGCCTCGCTGGCGCGCAGCGTGGTTCCAATGAGGTTTACCCTGCCGCCACAGCCGTGACGATGTAGTTCAGCGCGAGGTCGACCGACAGGTGCAGGCCGCGCGTGGGCGACCACGAAATGCCTTTGGGTTCGCTCATCACCATTCCGACGTCAGCCAGCAGTTCGCGCAATTCATCAGGCGTGGCGAAATCGCTCCAGTGGTGCGTGCCGCGCGGCACCATGCCGAGCCGCTCTGCCCCTTCGACCAGCAGCAGCTTCGATTGCGGCGTGCGGTTGGGGCAGGAGAGGACCATGAGACCGCCGGGAGCCAGAGCGCCGGCCAGCGCCGCGATGAAGGCGGGCTTGTCGGCCACGTGCTCGATCACCTCCAGCGCGGTGACCAGATCGAATCCGGACAGGCCCAGCGCGCCGATCTCGCCGCAGCGATAATCGATAGCGAGGCCCCCGCCCGCCGCGTGGGACTTCGCGGCGGCAATGTTTTCTTCTGCCGCGTCAACCCCGGTTACCGCCGCACCCAGCCGGGCGAGCGGTTCGCACAGCAGCCCCGCACCGCAGCCGACATCGAGCGCCTTCTTGCCCGAAAGGGGCCGGATCGCGCGGGAATCGCCGCGCCAGTGGTGGTCCACCGCCTCGCGCAGGAAGGCCAGCCGCACCGGGTTCAGCTTGTGGAGCATGGCGGATGAGCCCTTCGGGTCCCACCAGTCCGCCGCCAGACTGCCGAAATGCGCGGCTTCGCTTTCCCTGATCGTTGTTGCATTCGCCATGCGCCCTTCCTAAAGCGCCCCCGCCGCGCGGGGAAGGGCTTGCGCGCAAGAATCTTAC
>NZ_JANPGP010000143.1:0-6266 GCF_031424035.1 Novosphingobium sp. | reverse complement strand
CGCCGTCCGGGCCTTTACGGGTGAGGGGGGGCGGTTTTGATCGGGGGCGGCCCTCACCGGCCCCGCGGGCCGGGGCCACCCCCGGGACGACGCCTTACTCCGCCGCCTCGTTGAGCCGTTCGCGCTCGCTCTGCTGGCGCGCCCACATTTCCGCATAGAGCCCATCGCGGCGCAGCAGGTCGTGGTGGGTGCCTTGCTCGGCCAGCCGCCCCTGATCGAGAACGAGGATATTGTCGGCATCGGCAATCGTCGAGAGCCGGTGCGCGATCGAGAGTGAGGTGCGGCCTTCGGCGACGTTGTGCAGCGTGGCGAGGATGTCCTGTTCGGTGCGGGTATCCAGCGCCGAGGTCGCCTCGTCGAGCAGCAGGATCGGAGGGTTCTTCACCAAGGTGCGGGCAATCGCCACGCGCTGCTTCTCGCCGCCGGACAGCTTGAGCCCGCGTTCACCGACTTCCGTATCGAAGCCCTGCGGCAGCCGTTCGATCAGCGGCAGCAATGCCGCGCCGCGCGCTGCTGCTTCGATATCGGCGGGGCCGGAACCGTCACAGCCATAGGCGATGTTGTAGCCGATCGATTCGTTGAACAGCACCGAATCCTGCGGGACGATGCCAAGTGCGGCGCGCAGGCTTTCCTGCGTGACTTGCCTAATGTCCTGCCCGTCGATCAGAATGCGGCCTGACCACGGATCGTAGAAGCGGAACACCAGCCGCGCGATCGTGGACTTGCCCGCGCCTGAAGGCCCTACGATGGCGACCTGCGATCCGGCGGCGACCTCGAACGAGAGCCCATGAAGGATCGTGCGGTCCTTTTCATAGCCGAACACGACATTGTCGAAGGTCAGGCTGGGCCGGCCGATCAGCAGCGCCGGAGCACCGGGGGCGTCGCGCACTTCGATGTCGGTGTCGATCAGCTTGAACATCGCCGCCATGTCGATCAGCCCCTGCCGGATCGTGCGATAGACCATGCCGAGCATGTCGAGCGGGCGGAACAGCTGGGTGAGATAGGTCTGGACGAAGACCAGCTGGCCGGCGGTGTACTTGCCCTGGGCCCAGCCCCAGACGGTATAGGCCAGCGCGCCAGCCATCAGCAGGTTGACCACCAGAGCTTGCGCCATGTTGAGCAGGCCAAGGCTGTTTTCGCTCTTCACCGCGGCGATGGCATAGGCGGTGGTCGCCTGCGAATAGCGGGCCTCTTCGCGTTTCTCGGCGCCGAAGTACTTCACCGTCTCGTAATTGAGCAGCGAATCGACCGCGCGGGCGAGGGCCTGCCCGTCGAGCCGGTTCATCTGTTCACGCAGCTTGGTACGCCATTCGGTGATCGTGCGCGTCACCCATATATAGGCGACCACGGCAGCGCCGGTCGCGGCGACGAGGCCCCAGCCGAAGTTGATCTGGAAGATCACCGCAACCACGATCAGCTGCAGCACGGTTGGCGCGATGTTGAACAACATGAAATAGAGCATCGTATCGATGCTCTTGGTTCCGCGTTCGATCACCTTGGTCACCTCGCCGGTGCGGCGGGCGAGGTGGAAGCGCAGCGAAAGCTTGTGGAGCTGGCCGAAGACATTCTCCGCCAGCGCGCGAGTGGCGTCCTGCCCGACCCGCTCGAAAACGATATTGCGCAGGTTATCGAAGATCACCCCGCCCAGCCGGCCTGCAGCATAGGCTATGACATAGAGCATCGCGAACTGCGCCACGCGCGGCCCGGTCATGCCCATGGCGTCGACCGCCCACTTGAGCGGGTAAGGCAGGGTCAGCTGTATTGCGGTCGACAGCGCGATGAGCAGCACCGCGATCGACACGCGCATCCGCAGCGGGTGATTGTCCTTTGGCCACAGATAGGGAAGGAAACGCGCGAGCGTTCCCCATCCATCGTGGCGAGCGTCGGCGGTATCCGTGTTGGGGCGTTCTGGCGGCATGGCCCGCTATGTAGGGATCAAACGCCAAAGCGAAAGCGCAATCAGTTGGGCAGGCGGTCCAGCTTGCTTTCGCGCTCAACCCCGAAATAGGCCGGATCGCCCGCATCCGGCAGGTCGAACAGCACCTTGCGCGCCTTGAAATCGATCGCGACGCGCGGGAACACCCGCATTTCGCGCATGCCCAGCAGGACCGCCGGCTTCTTGTCGAGCCCGAGATGGACGAAAGTCGGCGAATCGGAATAAGCGATCGTCGGCCGGGTGATCGAGACCCCCTGCATATCGAGCCGCCGCCCATAGGCAACATCGGCCATCATCGTCTGGCCGGTGACCGAATGGAGCAGCGTCTGCTCGATCGCCACGCCGCGCTTGCCCATCGCCAATTGTAGCGCCCGGTTGCCGAGGGTGGTATCAGATCCGGTGTCGATCACCACGTCGACGCGGATGCCGTCGATCTTGGCATCGGTCATGATCAACTGGCCGGACCTCTTGCGCGCGGTCACGACAATCTCGAATCCCACGTTGCCGCCGAGCGTGCGGGCATCGTTGACTGCCATGAAGCCCTTGCGGAAATCCAGCAGGATGCGCTGGTCCTGCAGGCTGTCGATACCAAGAATGCCCTCGGCGCCAATATTTGCGCGTTCAAGCACTGGCGCGATCAGCCCGTAATAGGAGCGGCGGCCGAGCATGACCTCTTCAATTTCTACCGTGTCGACCTTTTGCGTGCCGGCAACGCCGATCAGCGTGGCGCGGGCATTGGGTACCAGCGCCAACTTTGCCACCAGCGATGAACTGATCACCGTGTTCTGCGATCCGGTATCAACAAGGAAGCGGAAGGGGCCGTGATCGCCCAGCTTGACCGGGACCGTCAGGCGCGATGCTGAGTTGTTGAGATCGACAACATCGGTTTCCGATGCTTCCCCCGCCGCGGACTGCGCCGCGTGGACCGAGGGCAGGGACATGGCGAGCAGCAGGCCGGTCGCGATTGGATGCATGGCATTTCTCCCGTCGCGCAAATTACCACGCGCGCGGGGGTGTGGCCATGCCGTTCAGCGGGCGAACTTGGCGATCAGTCGAAAGCGCCCGATCAGGGGAAGATGTGCCGCCATGCCGACAAGGTCGTCGAGCGCCGGGTGCTTCAAGGCGAACAATGCCAGCAGCCAGAGCACCACGCCCGCACCGGATGCCATGGCCAGGGTGAAGAAGCCGATCTCGGACGGCGAAACCAAAAAGATATAGGTCAGAGCAAGCGGCACCAGCGCGGCCAGCGTCGCCAGCGCCGAACGCATATAGATGCCGATCAGCGCGCGCAGGTCGAACGCGATCAGACGGTGGAGGAACCGCGCATATAACAATAGCCAGCCGCAAGCGTAGACCAGGCGTGATGCGGCAGCGCCCTCGACGCCCCAGCGGCTGCCGAAGATCAGCAGCGTGACGGCAAGGATCGTGTCGAGCATGTTGACCCGGATCAGTTGATTGAGCTTGCCCGCTAGAATCGGCAGGTCGGTATGCAGCGGCAGGGACACCAGCAAGATCTCGCTCAGCGCAATCATCGCCAGCAATGGGGCCACGCCGATCCACGCTTCACCATAGAGTATACGCACGACCGGCTCGGCAGCGAGCGCGAGGCCCGCCATGCCCGGCCAGACCACTGCCGAATAGCCGGCGCAGACCCGCAGGTAGGCCGGGCCCATCGGCTCGCCGCGATCACGGATGCGCGCAAAGGCAGGGTAGAACACCGAACCGATGGCCCCGGCGATGAGCATACGGAACTGGTCGGCCAGACTCGCCGCGCGGCTATAGAGTCCGACCGCGAGCAGGCCGAGCGCCTTGCCGACGATCAGGTCGGGCGAGCGCGATCCTGCTGCGCCGACGGCATATAAAGTAGTCAGGCGCGACCCTGTCGAAACGATGGGGCCCAGTCCGCGCAGGCTCAGCGGCCACGGGAATGCCGGCCTCAGGAACTGCGCGATAACCCCGCGCGTGATCCCGAAGGCCAATGTGCCCCATGCCAGCGCAAAGGCGGAAAAGCCCGCAGCCGCGCAGGCGAGCGATACGGCCCCTTGCGCCAGCGCCGCGCCGACATTGATCGTGAAGTGGTTCTTGAACGACATCGTCCGCCCCAGCAGCGCCATCGGCACCACGGCAAAGGGGATGAACAGGTAGCTAGAAGCGATGATCAGCATGATCGGCAGCAGGTCGGGCTGATGATAAGTCTGCGCCATAGGCCAGGCAGCAGCGGCGATCAGCCCGGCGACAAACAGCGAGAAGGCGTGCGCCACCGACGAGCACCGCGCGATCTCGGCCTTGTCGATACGCGGCAGGCCCGAGATATAGCGAGACAGCCCGAAGTCCTGCAGCACCGAAGCAAGCAGAGCAGCGGCCATGGCGATCGAGAAAAGTCCGACTTCGGCCGGGCTCAGGAACAAGCGCGAAATGATCACTGAGGTGACGAACTGAATGGCGAAGGACAGGTACTGCCCGCCCATCGCCCAAACCGCCGCGCCGCGCACGGTCATTGTGGCGGGTTCGCGGCCGCCGTCGTCAAGGTCTGTCAGGGACCGGGAGGGATCGCTCATTGTCACCCGACCAGCAAGGTAGAGGACAGGGTCGAGGCGAGCTTCATGGCGCGGCTGGCCTCACCCATGCGGATCAGGCGCAGCACGGTGCGCCACATGCCGTCGCGCACACCGCCATCGCGCAGGTGTTCAAGGATAAGGTCAAAGCCTCGACCGCGCAGGCCGTCGCTTGAATAGAGCAGGCCCGGAGCAACCTCAGCCCGCACCGCACGGCTCACGCCCTCGCGCGCGAAGAGAGTGTCGAAAGCTTCGAGCGGCGGCAGATGCTCAAGCGCCGCGGTTGGGTCGGGGCGTCCGGCAAGGCGCTCCTTGTAGGCAAGCTTGGCAACGGCGGCGCCAATCTGCTGTTCGGTTGCGTGGCGGCTCGACACCTGGTCCGCATAGTGGCGATACTTCACCAACTGCTCCGGCAGGCTGGCGATCCGGGTGACCGACGCGAGCCGCAGCCACAGGTCAAGATCTTCGCAATGCTTGAAGGCGGCATGATAACCGCCGACCGACAAGACGAGGTCGCGTCGGAACATGACCGCCGGGTGGCATAACAGTGGTCGGCCCAGTTCGATCGCGGCAAGGAACCCTTCGTGATCAGTCGGGTGGCGGTGCGTGCTGGCGGCAGGCCAGGGGCGTCCATTCTCGTCGATGTCCTCGCACCACGATCCGATGACACCATATTCCGGATGGGCGCCAAGAAACTCAGCCTGGCGGGCGAAGCGCTGCGGCAGGCAGATATCGTCCGCATCCATGCGCGCAACGAGCAGGGCGCGGGATTCGGCTACCAACTGGTTGAGACTGGCGATCAAGCCGCGGTTCTCTCGAATTATCGGGCGCACGCGGGAATCGCGGCTCGCATGATTCTCTACGATGGCGCGGGTCGAATCGCGCGAACCATCATCGAGAATCAGCAGCTCAAAGTCGGTAAATGTCTGCGCGAGTACGCTGGCGATGGCCTCCTCAAGGAAGCGCTCACCGTTATATACGCTCATCGCAACAGAGATTGCGGGGGTGTTCATTCAGTCGGAAGTCCCAGAAAACCATACGTTTTGGACGCTGCGCCCTGGAAGACGCACTAGGACAACGAGGTAAATAAACCGTGAGGGATCAAAGACTCGCGCACCGAGGCATTTGGGCCATCTTGGCCAAGCAAATCACGCGAAATGCGCTTCATGCAGAAAAAATGACGAAATAATCCATTGTAAACAAACGCTTTTCATAATCAGCGCAACAAAATTGCAAAAAGTGTTTGACCGAATCACAGGTCGACCTTAGAGGCCTGTTCACCGGACGGGAACGCCGCTTCAAACGGCTCGAACGCCCCGGTCGCCAACATAGACGGACACCAAGTCCCCCGAAGTAAAAACCGGGGAACGAGGGTTGTCCGCCTGATTTTGTCCGTTCGACGGTCAAGTTCGGGTGCATCTAGGTTAGCGGCTCTTTGACATTGTTGGTTTTAGATGAAGGGACATGTGGGCGACGGCGCTCGGTCCGGGGGTTTTAAGGCTCCGGATACCGAGTTAAATTTAAGCCGTTACCAATAACATATGTCCTTCGTATCCATTACGTTTGACAAATGCAGGTATCGGCTCCTTGAAGCTCATTCCTGTCGGTCTGCGAACCCTCGGCCTTGTGCTGAAGATCGTGCCGATTTGAATGTGACACAAACTTGAGAGTTTGATCCTGGCTCAGAACGAACGCTGGCGGCATGCCTAACACATGCAAGTCGAACGAGACCTTCGGGTCTAGTGGCGCACGGGTGCGTAACGCGTGGGAATCTG
>NZ_JANPGP010000142.1:0-4443 GCF_031424035.1 Novosphingobium sp. | reverse complement strand
GAAAACATGTGAGGGAATGCTGTCAGGCGTAGTTGGGTAGCCACCACTTTCGTACTGAAAAAGCTTCAAGTGCTGATCATCTTTAAGTAGTCGTGCCAGCCGAGCACACTTCAACATAACTGCGTCGAGGGTAATCTCGCGGAGTTCGATATTTTGCAGAATTTCGTCTGAAAGTGCAGCGGCTACAGCTTTTGAATCTGCCATTTTACTCCGCCGCCTGAACCCCACCACCAGCAAACATATCCGGCTCGCTCGCCGCATCGACAAGCGTCTCACCCTCGTCGCCATCATTCGCCGACTTCGCCTTCTGGCGCTTGTCGAAGCTGGACCAGACGGTGTTCCAGTCGCCCTTGGTGGCGCCCTTCGAATATTCGGTCGCGCGGGTTTCGAAGAAGTTGGCGTGCTCCACGCCGTTGAGCAAAGGCGTGAGCCAGGGGAGCGGGTGGTCTTCGATCATGTAGACCGAGGGCAGGCCGAGCTGGCCGAGCCGCCAATCGGCGATGTAGCGGATGTAGCGCTTGATTTCCTTGGCGCTCATCCCGGGGACCGGGCCTTGTTCGAAGGCGAGGTCGATGAAGGCATCTTCCAGCCGCACGGTCTTCTGGCAGCAATCGATGATGTCTTCCTTGACCGACTTGGTCAGGCAGCCGCGTTCGTGGACGAAGGTGTGGAACAGCTTGGTGATGCCTTCGCAGTGCAGCGATTCATCGCGCACCGACCAGGTGACGATCTGGCCCATGCCCTTCATCTTGTTGAAGCGCGGGAAGTTCATAAGCATGGCGAAGGAGGCGAACAGCTGCAGCCCTTCGGTGAAGCCGCCGAACATGGCGAGGGTGCGGGCGATATCCTCGTCCGTGTCCACCCCGAAGGTGTGCAGGTAATCGTGCTTGGCCTTCAGTTCCTCATATTCAAGGAACATGCCGTATTCGCTTTCGGGCATGCCGATGGTGTCAAGCAGGTGCGAATAGGCGGCGATGTGCACCGTTTCCATGTTGCTGAAGGCGGCGAGCATCATCTTGATCTCGGTCGGCTTGAACACGCGGGCGTATTTCTCGTGGTAGCAGTCCTGCACCTCGACGTCCGCCTGGGTGAAGAAGCGGAAGATCTGGGTGAGCAGGTTGCGTTCATGCTCGGAAATGTTCTGCGCCCAGTCACGGCAATCCTCGCCCAAGGGCACTTCTTCCGGCATCCAGTGGATCTGCTGCTGGCGCTTCCAGAAGTCATAGGCCCAGGGATATTCGAAGGGCTTGTAGGTCTTGCGGGCTTCGAGAAGGGGCATGGGATCGGACCTTGAGAACAGAGAGGGAATCAGTGGGCCACATGAAGCGCGCGGCCAAGCGCTGCATAGTATCAAATCCGGCGATTCCCGCCATCGAAATGTGCTACGGGTTCCTGCGGGATTTGGCGATTATCCACAATATGTTGTGTTGGCGCCGGTGAAGGGGCGCGGCGCGGTGCAGAGGGCGGCGCGGGGCGCTCACCCCGTCTGTCGCAGGCGGGAAACGGATTGGCTCTGGCGGCGTGTGGCAGCGGAACTTTTGCGGCCAGCTCCGGGTTGAGGGAACGTTCGCCGGGCACAATCCGGCGATGAACCCGATGGAGAGAGACCATGACCGACCAGACCCAGCGCCCCCAACAATCGAGCCAGACTTCGATGCAGAACCAGTCGCAGGATGCCGCCGCTACGGGCCAGCAGCCGGACGGCACCTTTGGCCAGCGCCAGGACTCGGCGCAGGGCGGCTATGGCTCGGGCCAGCAGCAGCAGTTCGAGGCCGGAGACGCCGGCCAGTTCCGCGATCAGCTGCGCGAACAGATGGACGTGGTTGATGCCAATGGCGACCACTGCGGCACGATCGATTCGATTGATGGCGACCGCATCAAGCTGACGCGTAACGATTCGACCGACGGCCAGCACCACTATGTCGAAATGGGCCAGGTGGCCGGGATTGAAGGCGGCCAGGTGCGGCTCAATTCGACCAGTCAGGCCGGTGACGCCGATTCCAACGCCGCCGATAACTTTAACGGCTGACCTTCCAAGCAAACAGTCGTCACTCCTGCCGAACCGCGCCTGAGGCGGTGACCGGCGGAGCGGAACGTCCCTTCCTAGCTGGAAGGGGCGTTTCTGCGTGTGGATCAGACCGTGCGGCCTGCGCCGACGGGATGGGCGGGCAGCGTGACTACGGCATATCGCGCCGGCTCCGCCCCATCGTTGCGCCAGGCGTGAATCACGCCGCGATCGGTGACGAGGTCCCCGGCACTCAGGCGCACTTCTCCGGTTTCCAGTTCGAGCGTCACTTCGCCCGCCATCATCACGACGTAGTCAATGGTGTCGGTGGCGTGGGTGCTCGATCGCTCACCGGGGGCGAGGTCGATGACGAAGAAATTGCTGCCGCCGCCGTGGAACAGGTCATAGGAGAACGCGCCCGGCGCGGCATCCTCGCGGCCGGAATTGTCGGCGGGGATTGCGGCGGTCCGCCAGACATAACCGCCGCCCTCGAAAGCGCGCACTGGCCCGTCGATCACCACTCCGGAGCGCCCCGCCCCGTCCAACCCGGTGACGACGCGCCGGACCAGTGGGAGCGTCAAACCGTGCGGCCCTTGCCCACCGGGTGCGCCGGCATCATGACGATGGCGGCGCGGGCGGGCTGGCCGGTGTCATTGCGCCAGCAGTGGATGATGCCGCGATCGACCAGCATGTCGCCGGCGCGCAGGGTAACTTCGCCCGTCTCGGTCATGAACACGATCTCGCCCGAGAGCATGGCGACGCATTCCACCGTATCGGTGGCGTGCCAGAATTCGCCCATCTCGGCCGGATATTCCATCACCATGAAGCTGGCGCCGCCGGCGTGCATCTGGTCGAACGAGAACACCGGAAACGGCGCATCGGCGGGCAGGGCATTGTCGATGGGGAGCGCAGGCGCGCTCCACACCATGGCCGCGCCGCCGGCTGAATGGGCCAGCGGCTCGTCGATCAGGATCGCCGACTTGCCGTCTTCGCCCAGCCCGGTGAGGATGCGCCGGCCGGTCACTTCCAGAACCAGCCGGGCTTGAGATCACGGTCCTTACGGTTGCGCCACATCTGGATGTAGAGCCACAGGCCGGAAAAGCTGAAGAAGATCATGGCGAGGCCCGACAGCGAGGCGATGATCGTACCGAGCGGGCCAAAGGTTTCACCCGAATGCAGGTGATGGATCAGCCCGACGTTGAGGCCGCTGGTCTGCGGCTTCTTGGGGCGGCACGTCATGGTTTCGGGGCACTTGAAACCGGCCGGAATAGCCGCCTTCTGCGCCGCAGCTTCCGCCGCCTCGTCCTTGGTGCCGAACTGTTCCTGCCAGATGGGAACCTGGCTGAGCACGCCAGTGACCGCGATCCACAAAAGGAAGACGCCGAAGAAGACCGAAAGCCAGCGATGCCATTTGCGCATTGAATGTGATTCCCTGTTATTTGCGAATGATTCGCAATAAGCCGGTGTCGGCCGCGTTCGCAAGGGGGCGTGTTGTCACAAAGTGTGTCAGCGGCCTTCCGGACCCTGCAGGCGGCGAGACTCGGTCACCGGCAGGCCTGCCTCGGTGGGCACATAGATCAGTTGGGCCTTGGTATCCTCAAGCGCCTGAATCTGCAGGTAGCGCAGGTAGCCTTCTGGCCCGCCGAGCGAATCCTGCAGGATCTTGTTCGCCTTGGCCGCGCCCTCCGCCCGGATCACCTCGGCCTCTGCGAGGCTGATCGCGCTTTCCTTCTTGGCGCGCGCTTCAAGGATGGCGACCTGCCGCGAGCTTTGCGCCTCCGCCAGCGCGGCTTCGCCCGCCAAGCGCTGCGAATAAACGCGGTACTGCGGATAGCCGAACATCCAGCCGAGCACAGCTAGGACCATCAATGCGAGGCCCACGCCGAGACAGCCCGGCTTTACTTCGGTCGAAGACGTGAAAGCCACGTGTTTCCCTCCCCTTCAGGCAGCCGTGTCGCGCCTCACTGGCAGGCCAAACACTCCTCGTAGTCGGTCGGGACCGCGCTGAGTTCGATCTTCGGCGCATCGGCGGTATTGTCCGCCTCCACCCCGCCGGCGAAGCCCGCGCGCTGCACGGACTTCGAGCGCAGGTAGTAAAGCGACTTGATGCCCTTTTCCCATGCCTGGAAGTGCAGCATCATCAGGTCCCACTTGTCGACATCGGCGGGGATGTAGAGGTTCAGGCTCTGCGCCTGATCGATGTAGGGCGTGCGGTCTGCCGCGAATTCGAGCAGCCAGCGCTGGTCGATCTCGAAGGAGGTCTTGTAGACGGCCTTTTCCTCAGGTGAGAGGAAATCGAGGTGCTGGACCGACCCGGCGTTTTCGAGGATCGAATTCCACACATTGTTGGAATCCTTCGACTTCGCCTGGAACAGCTTCTCAAGAAACGGGTTCTTGACGACGAACGAACCCGACAGCGTCTTGTGGGTATAGATGTT
>NZ_JANPGP010000141.1:0-53074 GCF_031424035.1 Novosphingobium sp. | reverse complement strand
GCGAGCACTTGCCCGGCATTGACCCAGTCGCCCGCCTCGACCAGCACCGAGCGGACCTGGCCGCCTTCGCCGACAACGCCGACGGGCATTTCGCGGCGCGCGCCCAGCGAGCCGTTGACGTTGATCGCGCCTTCAACCGTGGCTGCACCCGGGGCCACCACGGTTACGCGCGGAGCCTGATCCTTCTTTTCCTCTTCCTTCGCGCCAAATCCGTGGAGCATGAAGAACACGGCGATGAGCGCGACGATGGCGCCAACAATGATCAGGATCGTGCGGCGGCGGGATTGCCGGTCCTCTTCGGCATCGGTCAGCACGGAATCAGCCGCCAGATCGGCCCCTGCCAGGGCAGCATCGGTCCTCGAATCGTAATCCATCAAAAAGGCGCCTTAATTCTGCAAATGGCGGAAGCATGCCGCCTCCCGTAGTTCGGGTGCTGTATTAGATCAATATATCACCTGCCGCAACAGTGCACGGGGGCTTTGATCCACGAGCGGGGAATAGCCTTCGACCAACGCTCTGGCAATCAGACAGAATGCACCGATTTGTAACCGAAAAAATGGTGTTGCGGGACGGCATCGCCAAGATGGCGGAGCCTCGATCCTGTCGGCATGCGGCAGAGTCCAAATTCCTGTTGCCAAACGGCAACGGCCGGACCTCGCGTTCGAGGCCCGGCCGTCTGAATACCCATCGGGGTAGCCCGGATCAGTACTTGAGCTGGCGCTCGTATAGTTCGCGGTAATGCTGGATGCGGGTCACGCGCAGCCCCTGCATGCCTGAACGATCGACGGCCCGCTGCCAGCCGGCAAATTCCTCGAGCGTCAGACCATAGCGTTCGCAAGCTTCTTCGATCGACAGCAAGCCGCCGTTGACCGCTGCAACCACTTCAGCCTTGCGGCGCACGACCCAGCGGGTCGTCGACGGCGGCGGAAGCGAGTCTAGCGTCAGCGGTTCGCCGAGCGGACCGATGACCATGGCTGGCCGGATATCCTGGTTCTCAATCATAGCTTTCCTCGGTCATCGCAGTGGGGGTGTCGATGACATGGGCATCATTGGCAGACGGGGCTTTGCGATTGCCTGAAGCATCAAGGTTAACGGCAGCAGCAAATTCTCTAAGGGCGGCGAGCGCATCAGCGCCCGATCCGGTGAAGCTGCCTCCGGAAAAAGCCCCGTTAGCCGCATCGGCAAGCTCGCGCCGCAAGGCGTGGGCGGCGATGAAACGCGCCTTGATGGCATGCCAGTCAAGCGGCCCGGTACGCGGATTCTGCGCGCGGGCTACGCTGCTGGCCTCAAGGCTTGAAGGGGCAAATCCCATTTCCATAAGCCGGCTTCTAGACCGCCCAAGGTCAAGACGGAGTAAACGCGGTCTTCATTTGATCTTGAGGTTAGTTAACAAGTCTGAACCTGTGCACGGCTCATCGCTTTTGTGCCGCCGGTTTTGCCGTGGCGCGGCTTAAAGTGTATGGGCGCCGGGATGGACGCCCCCCTTTCTGACCTTGAAGCCGCGCAGCTCGATTGGCCTGCCCTGTTCCAGTTGACCGCCGGCGCGGACAGCACGCTGGCCGGCAAGCGTATCGTCGTCGCCATGTCGGGCGGGGTCGACAGCTCGGTGGTTGCCGCCATGGCGGCAGCCAGCGGGGCCGAGGTCATCGGCGTCACGCTCCAGCTGTACGAATACGGCGCGGCGACCGGCCGCAAGGGTGCCTGCTGCGCCGGTGACGATATCCGCGATGCCCGCGCCGTGGCTGACCGGCTGGGCATCGCGCACTATGTCTTCGACCACGAAAGCCAGTTCCGCGAGGAAGTGGTCGAACGCTTCGCCGACGATTACCTTGCGGGCCGCACCCCGATCCCCTGCATCCGCTGCAACATGGGGCCAAAGTTCACCGACCTGTTCGCCATGGCGCGCGAACTGGGGGCGGACTGCCTTGCCACCGGGCATTATGTCCGGCGTGAGGAAGGCTCGGCCGGACCGGAACTCCACCGGGCGCTCGATCCGGCGCGCGACCAGTCCTATTTCCTTTACGGCACCACCGAAGCCCAGCTCGAATTCCTGCGCTTTCCCTTGGGCGGCCTGCCCAAGCCTGAAGTCCGCCGCCTTGCCGAGACATTCGGCCTGCGCAACGCGGCCAAGCCGGACAGCCAGGACATCTGCTTCGTGCCCGATGGTGACTATGCCAAGGTCGTCGAGAAGGTTCGCCCCGAAGGCTTGGGCGGCGGCGAGATCGTCCATGCGACAACTGGCGCGGTGCTGGGTGAGCACAAGGGCGTGATCCACTTCACCGTTGGCCAGCGCCGCGGGCTGGAGATTGGCGGCCAGCCCGAGCCGCTTTACGTGACCGGGATCGACGCCGCGGCGCGGCGCGTGCTTGTCGGACCGAAGCGGCTGCTGGCGGTGGCTTCGGCGCGGATCGACGAGACCAACCGTATCGGGCCGATGCCGTCCGGACCGGTCACGGCCAAGGTGCGCAGCTTGGCCAAGCCGGTGCCGGTCACCATTGAGGGTTCACTCGGCGATGGCGAGGCCGTCACCATCCACTTCGCCGCACCAGAATATGGCGTCGCGCCCGGACAGGCAGCGGTGTTCTACGCCGGGGAACGGGTGCTGGGCGGCGGCTGGATCGACAGCACAGTGAGCGCGGCGTTTGCCGACTCCTGATCACTCACCCAATTGATCAGTCGTCCCACGGCTCCAGTACACAGCCCGGCCCATCCCGAAACGTCGCGGTCTGCGAGGCGAGCAGCGGAAAGCGCGCGGTGACGCTTTTCGCCGCCGTGTCCTCGCTCAGCATGACCAGTCCCATGCCGGGCTCGAAATCCTTGCGGCAATCGTCAAGGCTGCGGCCGCCGATGTAGCGGCACGAACAGGCCACCCGCGCGCCATAGGAAGCCCCGGCATCGGCATAGCCGTTGATTGGTGTCCAGAACCAGACCAGCAACCCAGCGAGAACCACTGGCACCAGCCACGGCCAGCGTCGCCGTGGCCGGAGTCGCGCTCGTAAACTCTGCAGGGGTTTCGGTTTCGTGGTTGCCATCGGACCCGGTTCTTGCGCATGAGGCGCGCGATGTCCGCGCGTGCGCCCTCCCTTATCCTGACCATCGCGATGCTGCCAGCCCTCGCGGCTTGCACTGTGAGAGAAGCCGATCCGCCGCCTCCCCCGCCGCTGACGGAGCAGGCGCTTTCCGCTGTGACCGAGAAACCCGGCGTGAACCGCGAGCGGCTGGCGCGCGAGGTCGATGCCCTGTTCACCGATGCCGCCGCCGGGGAAACCCGCGCGCTGGTGGTGTTCTCGGGCGGGCGAATCGTCGCCGAGCGTTATGGCGAGGGCTATACGAAAGACATGCGGCTGGTCGGTTGGTCGATGGCCAAGACGATCACCGGCGTGATGATCGGCCAGTTGATCTCCGACGGGCGGCTGCGGCTTGATGACAGCGCCCCGGTCGCCGCATGGCAGCGCCCCGGAGACCCTCGCGGCGCGATCACCTTGCGCCAATTGCTCCAGATGCGTTCCGGCCTGCGCCATACCGAGGCGGGCGATCCGGTTTATGAATCGGGTGAAGTGCGGATGCTGTTCCTTGAGGGGCGCGACAATATGGCCGCCTGGGCCGAAGCCGAGCCGCTTGAGGCGGAACCCGGCCACAAGTTCGAATATAGCTCAGCGACGACCGTGATCCTGTCGGACATCGCCACGCGCTCATTGACCCAAAGCGCCGACCCGGGCGTGCGCCAGCGCGCCGTGGCCGATTACCTGCGCACCCGCCTGTTCGAGCCGACCGGCATGAAGAGCGCTTTCCCGGAATTCGACGCAGCAGGTACGCTGATCGGCTCAAGTCTGATCCACGCCACCGCGCGCGACTGGGGCCGCTTTGGCGAATTCCTGCGCGCCGGCGGGACGGCGAAGGGCGTCCAGCTCGTGCCACGAAACTGGATCGATTTCATGACCAGCCCCAGCCCGCGCAATCCCGGTTACGGCGCGCAGACCTGGCTCAACCGCCCGCAGCCAAGCGGCCGCGAATCGCTGTTCCCGGACCGCGCCCCGCGATCGGTCTTCGCCGCGCTCGGCCATCTCGGCCAATATGTGATCGTCTCGCCTGACCAGAAACTCACCGTGGTGCGGCTGGGAAAAAGCAGCGAGCCGGAACGCAAGGCAGTGCGCGATCACCTCGCGCGGATCATGGCGCTGTTCCCGAAGGCGTAAGGGCGTCAGGCGCCGACCGGAGGCATGAGGTCCTTCGCGCCGATGCCGGTATCGACGTGGCCCTCGGGATCGGGATGGATCAGGATTTCCACGCCGGGAAATTCCGCGAGCAGCTTGATCTCGATCTCGTCCATCACGCGGTGCGCCTGCTGGATCGTCATGTCCGGATCGACCCATACGTGGAACTGGACGAAATCCTGATTGCCAGAGGTGCGCGTGCGCAGATCATGCACGCCGCGCAGTTCGGGGTGACGGGCCATGACTTCGATGAACTTCTTGCGCTTATCCTCGGGCCATTCGCGGTCCATCAGCTGGGTGATCGCCTCCTGCGAGGCGCGCCATGCCCCCCATCCGAGCCACAGCGCGATGGCGAGGCCGAACAAGGGGTCCGAACCGGAAATGCCGACATATTGGTCAAGCGCCAGCGCCCCGATCACCGCGAGGTTGAGCAGCAGGTCGGACTGGTAATGGACATGGTCGGTGCTGATCGCGAGGCTGTTGGTCTTGGCGATCACGTGGCGCTGCCAGGCCAGCAGGCCAAGCGTTGCCGCCATGGCGATCACCGAGACGAGAATGCCATCGCCCGCCGCCTCAGTGCGCGCGCCGGCGAAAAACTGTTCGATGGCGCGGAAGGCCAGGGTCAGCGCCGAGATCGAGATCAGCACGATCTGGAACAGCGCGGCCAGCGCCTCGGCCTTGCCGTGGCCGAAGCGGTGATGCTTGTCCGCCGGCTGCGCTGCGACCCAAACCCCGGCAAGCGTCGCCACCGAGGCGATGAGATCAAGGACGGTATCGGCAAGGCTGCCAAGCATCGCGGTCGATCCGGTCGACCATGCCGCCCATGTCTTCAGCCCTACCAGCAGCAGCGCTACGGTGATTGAGGCGAAGGCGGCGCTGCGGTTCAGCACGGCGGAATTGTCAGGCGTGTTCATGGGTAAAGCAGCTCGCTGGTCCAGGCGCCGCTTGCCGCATCGCGGACGAAGCGGCGGCGTTCGTGCAGGCGGAAGGGACGGTCCATCCAGAATTCCATGGCGTGCGGCACCAGCCGGAAACCGGTCCAGTGCGAGGGGCGCGGAATGTCGCGGCCAAGGTACGTCGCGCCGATCTTGGCGATCCGGCCAAGGAACGTCGCGCGCGAAGGCAGCGGGCGCGATTGATCGCTGGCCAGCGCGCCGATCTGTGAATCGCGCGCGCGGCTGGCGAAATAGGCATCGGCCTGTTCGTCGCTCACCTGTTCTATCGCTCCTTCGATGCGAATCTGGCGGCGCAGCGACTTCCAGTGGAAGAGCATGGCCCCTTGCGGATTCGCCATCAGTTCGCACCCCTTGCGGCTCTGCGCATTGGTATAGAACAAAAAGCCCGTGGAATCGCGTTCCTTCATCAGCACCATCCGCACCGAAGGCGCGGCACTGGGCGTTGCCGTGGCCAGTGCGACGGCTTCGGGATCGTTGAGTTCCTTCTTGACGGCCAGCGCGAACCATTCGTCGAACAGGGCGAAAGGTTCCTCGCTGACAATGGCATCGGCTTCGTTCGACATCGCAGGCAGGCTTTCAGGCGGCAGGGTGGCTTGCCGGATCGCCCGGCGCCCCCTAGCTAGGGCTTATGGCAGACCCTTACGCGATCCTAGGCGTTGCACGCAATGCGAGCGAGAAGGACATCAAGTCCGCATACCGCAAGCTGGCCAAGGAGCTTCACCCCGACCGTAATACCGACAACCCCAAGGCGGCCGAGCGCTTCAGTGAAGTGACCAACGCCTATGACCTGCTGTCCGATGCGACCAAGCGTGCACAGTTTGACCGGGGTGAAATCGACGGCGACGGCAATCCGGCAAATCCGTTCGCCGGCATGGGCGGCGGGGGTGGTGGCGGCAATCCCTTCGGCGGCGGCGGGTTTTCCGGCGGCGGCGCGGAAGGCATCGACTTGTCCGACCTGTTCGACGGCCTGTTCGGCGGCGGCGGAAGCCGTGGCGGCGGCAGGCCCGGCGGCGGCTTTGGCGGCGGCGCGCGGCGTCCCCCGGCCAAGGGTGCGAACGTCAGTTACCGCCTCAAGGTCAGCCTGACCGACGCTGCTACCCGCGCGCCTCAGCGAATCACGCTGTCCGATGGCAAGACCATCGACCTGAAACTGCCCGCCGGGGTCGAGGACGGCACCCAGATGCGCCTCGCCGGCAAGGGCGAGCCGGGTTCCGGCGGCAACGGCGATGCCATTGTCACCATCGCCATAGACAGCCACCCGTGGTTCAAGCGCGACGGCGACAACTTGCGGCTCGACCTGCCGATCACGCTCGACGAGGCGGTCAACGGCGCCAAGGTCAAAGTGCCCACCGCCGATGGTGCGGTGATGTTGACCGTCGCTCCGGGTTCAAGTTCGGGCAAGGTGCTGCGGCTCAAAGGCAAGGGCATGTCGAAAAAGGACGGCACCAATGGCGACCAGCTCGTCACGCTGGAAATCGAACTGCCTGGCGATGACGAAGAGTTGAAGCGCCGCCTCGATGGCTGGCGCGACACAAGCAACCCGCGAAGTCGGCTGGGTGTCTGAAGTGTTGGGCGTCTGACCCATGGAAGAACACGAGGTCGACGAACCGGGCCTGCCTGCGCACGTTCCCGACCTTTCGCCGGAAGCGCGCCGCATTCGCGCGGAACACTGGCGCGGCGAGCTCGCCGAAAAGATCGACCACCAATTCGGCAAGGGATCGCGCCTGCACCGCGTATTCACCCGCGTCTGGACGGGGGCGTGGAACGACGGCTTCATCCATGCCGGCAACCTGGCCTATACGACCATCGTTGCGCTGTTCCCCTTCTTCATCACCGTCACCGCCGTCTATTCCGCGATCGGCGAGCCTGATGAGCGCATCGCCTCGGTCAGCGCCTTTCTCGCCGGCCTGCCGCCCGTCGTCGCTCACAGCCTTGCGCCGGTGGCCTATGACGTGATCGAGCTGCGTCACGGATCGCTACTGTGGATCGGCGGCCTTGTCGGCCTGTGGACGGTCGGCAGTCTGGTCGAGACCATCCGCGACGTGCTGCGCCGCGCCTATGGCACCGAGGCGACGCAGGCCTTCTGGCGGTACCGGCTGATTTCTACCGCGATCATCATGGCGGCAGTGATCGCGTTGATGTTCTCGCTGCTGGCGCAGGTGGCGCTTGGTGCGGCGGCGCAAATCGTCGAGACTTGGTTCCCCCGCGCCTCCAGCCTGCTGACCGACATCGCGCTGGGCCGGATCGTGCCGGGACTGGTGCTTTACGCCTCGTTGTTCCTGATCTTCATCTGGCTTACGCCGTCGCATTATCGCGGCAGCCGCTTTCCGAAATGGCCCGGCGCCCTGTTTGTCACGCTGTGGTGGACCGGCGTGTCAATCGCGCTGCCGTGGGTGCTTCGGTCGCTTTTCCACTACGATCTGACCTATGGCAGTCTTGCCGGCGTCATGATCGCCCTTTTCTTTTTCTGGCTGGTGGGCTTAGGACTTGTCGTCGGAGCCGAACTCAATGCCGCACTGGCCGAGAGTCCGGAGGAACGGGACCTTATCGAGCGCAAGTCCTCACCCGGGTGGCGCCGAAAACAGAGCGAAGGCGGGGAAGGCACTTCATGAGCGGATTGATGCAAGGCAAACGCGGGCTGATCATGGGTCTGGCGAATGACAAGTCGCTGGCTTGGGGAATCGCCCAGAAACTGCACGAACACGGCGCCGAACTGGCCTTTACCTACCCCAACGCGGCGATCGAAAAGCGCTGCCGGCCTCTGGCCGAACAATTGGGCAGCGACTTTGTATTCGAATGCGACGTTGGCGACATGGAGCAGCTCGACAGCGCCTTCGCCACGCTGGCGGCTCGCTGGCCGACGATCGACTTCGTGGTTCATGCCATCGGTGCATCGGACAAGAACGAGCTGCGCGGCCGTTATTCGGACACCAGCCTCGACAACTTCCTCAACACCATGAACATCTCGGTCTACAGCTTTACCGCCGTGACCCAGCGCGCAGCGGCGATGATGCCGGATGGCGGATCGATCCTGACGCTGACCTATTACGGCGCCGAAAAGGTCGTGCCGCATTACAACGTCATGGGCGTCGCCAAGTCGGCGCTGGAAACCAGCGTCAAGTATCTCGCCGCCGATCTTGGCCGTGACAATATCCGCGTCAACGCGATTTCGGCCGGACCGATCCGCACGCTGGCAGCTTCCGGGATTGGCGATTTCAACCTGATCCTCAAGTGGAACGAATTCAACGCGCCGCTGGGACGCAACGTGACGATCGAGGATGTCGGCGGGGCAGGGCTCTACCTGCTGTCAGACCTAGCCTCGGGCGTGACCGGCGAGATTCACCATGTCGACGCCGGCTACAACGTCATCGGCATGAAACGCGAAGACGCACCAGACATCGCTCTGGCCTGAGGCGCGGCGACTGAACCGGGCCCTGCATTGCAGCGGGTCCGGTCAAACCTGTCAGATCTGAACCATTTCCCGGGCCGATTCACCCGTGCGCGGGCGATTGCCCCGGCGCGAGCGGCTGCGCGGAGCATCGGCCGGGCGGACCATCAGCACGCAGGCGATTGCCACGATGCTGCTCATTGCCGCAGTGCGCAACGGATAGTCGACCAGGCTGTGCAGCAGTTCGGTGGCGATGACCATGCTGGCGGCCAGCGGCACGACATTGCGGCGCGGACCGGCCCACAGGCTCCACGCACGCGGCACGAACCAGATCAGGAACAGCCCCAGCACGGCGAGGCCGAACACGCCGGTTTCGATCAGCAGTTCAAGCAGGTCGTCATGTGCGTGATTGACGAAAGTGGTGCTGACCTGCGCCGGGTCTTCATACCAGCGGTACAGTTCGACAAAGGTGCCGCTGCCGCTGCCGAACGGCGCGAAATCGCCGAGAATCTTGAGGCCGGTGACAAGGAATTCCTGACGGCTGATGCCGGGTACCGTGCCTTTGACCAGCAAGTCGTTTTCCGCCGGACCATAGATCAGGAAGGCCCCGAGCCCGCCCAGAACCAACAGGCCGCCGACCAGGACGAGCAGGAACGGCACGCGCAGGTCCGGCTTCAGCACCAGCGCCAGCGAGGCGAGGACTGGGATCAGCAGCAGCTGGCAAGCGAGCGAACCTGATACGACAACGCCGACGACGAGCAGCAGCGCCACTCCCGAATGAAGCGCGCGCGATGTGTCGAGCGTCTTGCCCCCGATTGCACCGCCCCGCATTTCGCCGATGGCCCAGCAGCCCCACAGTGCCAACGCGCAGAGCAGGAAGCTGCCCTGGTGGTTGCTGTTCGAGAAGAAGCCCGGACCTTCGCCGATATTGGTGATCTCGTAGAAATAGAACGCGCCGGCAGTCGTCTGCAGGCCGCCGAACACGACCGAAAGGGCCGCCACCGCTGTCACCACGCCAATGACGTGGCGGCTCAGCGGTGCGCCGCTGGTCCGCATCGACAGGAACAGCGCAGCGGCGGGGATCCACCAGGCGAAGCTCGCCAGCGAGTGCCACGGATTGAGCGACAACGTGAGCCACGGCGCGGGCGCGCCAATCAGGACAAAGCCGTTATAGATCGTGTCTCGGCCGGGCAGGTGCTGCCACAGGGCGGGTGGCATGGGCACGAATTGCACCGCCATCAGCACGCCAAGCGCGAACGCGAACTTGCGGAGCCCGGTGTGCATGACGCCCTCGGCGCTGCGATCGAGCAGGGTCCAGCCGATCAGCCCGGCACCAAGCAATTGCAGGAAGACATTGCCGACCGGGCTGGCGGCGCTCGCCCCACCCAGCAGGAGCACGAACACGAGATAGGCCAGTGTGGCATTGGCGCGGGTCGCAAGGCTCATTTCGCGGCTCCCGGGATGACATCAAGCTTTTGCACCAGCGCCTGCTGCGAATCGCGGCTTTCCTGCACGCGGCCGGCGATGGCGAGCTGTTGGCCGGGGCAGCCCTGCGGCACGGTGAAGGTGACCACAAGCGCCTGGCTGGCACCGGCGGTTCCCGTCAGCGGCTGGTCGAACACCCGCAGGTCCTTGCCCGCGCAGGTCATCTGCAGTCCAAGCGCGCCTGGCGTACCGCCGGTCGTGCGATAATCGAGCCGCGCCTTGTAAGTCCCGGGGGCGAGCGTCAGCAGCTGCGACACCAGCGGTCCGGGCGTCCGGCCGAAATAGTCGATCGCCAGACCACCGGCGGGGTCGCGCTCCGCTGCGCCGGTGGCATCGGCGCGCAGGTCCCAGTTGAACGGCGGCGGCGCCTTGGTATCGGAGAAATCGGCGCTGTGGATCAGGCCGCTACTTGCGGCGCCCGTGCCCCACAGGCCGCGCGCCTGAGTAAACGCCTGGGCCGAGATCAGCAGGCGGATCGCCTGCCGGCGCACGGCGGGATCGGCGAAGCTGCTGCGCGGCAGGCGCTGGACCAGCCGGGTCGACAGGGCCGCCGGCTTGGCCTTGGCCGAAAAGCCCTTGAGGAAGGGTTCGAGCAGTTCAGGATGCGGGGCCAGCGCGGCGACGGCTTCATCGACCTGTTT
This sequence comes from Novosphingobium sp., assembly GCF_031424035.1. Taxonomy (GTDB): domain Bacteria; phylum Pseudomonadota; class Alphaproteobacteria; order Sphingomonadales; family Sphingomonadaceae; genus Novosphingobium. Next base: position 42,390 of record NZ_JANPGP010000141.1, on the reverse strand, counting down.
CTCACTGCGGATCGCTGCGCCGAGGCCGGGCATAAGCTGGTCAGTGACGCCGTTGGTCAGCCGGTTGAGCACGGCAATGTGCCCTACCGCGCCATTGAGATCGCCGGTGCCGAGTGCATGGCGCATCAGGAAATAGCGCGCCTCGCGCGAGCGGGGATTGCGGCGCAGCGCCTCGGTCAGCAGCTTGGCGTCAGCCGCGCTGCCGATGGCCGCCTTTTCGCGGAAACCGGAAGCCGCGACGGCCATGAAGGGTTCATAGGCCAGCGGCGCCTTGGCTAGCGCTTCGCGACCAAGTTCGGCCGCGCCCGCAGGAACCGCGCCGGTCTGGTCAAGCTGCATCGCGCGCAATTGCCCGATCTTGCCCGGCCCGAAGGCGCCAAGCGCCGGCACCGCGCCGGCCACCGACGATTCCGCGATGCGCCCGACATGGGCGACAATCGCAAGCGCAGCGACAGCGACACCCGCCGCCAACGCCTTCAGCACCCGGTGTGACCCGGTTTCGGAATCCCGTTCGATACGCATGGGTCCTGCCTTGTCAGTCCGTTCAGCGCCAGTCCGCTGAGCTCTCGGCCTTGTTCAGGTCGAGTGCGCGGGCGGGATCGGAGGACACCTTGCCGCCGACTCCGTCCGTGCCGTAGCTGTACGAATAGTAGCTGTAACCATAGGCGGCATTGCCCTGGGTAACCTTGGTGAGGATCACGCCCGAAATGCGCGCGCCGGCTTCGGCGAGGCGGCGGACCATTTCTGCCACGTTCCCGGTGCGCGAGGCGCGGCTTTCGATGACAATCGCTGTCGCCTCGGCAGTCGAGCCGAGCAGCGGGGCGTCCGTCAGGCCAAGCACCGGCGGACCGTCGATCACGACCATCTCGAACGTATCGCGCGCTTCGGCGATGATCGCCGGCAGGCGGTTTGACGATAACAGTTCCGCTGCCGAACCGACGAAACGGCCAACCGGAAGCAGGCTGAGGTTTTCGGCCTGCGTGGTTTCGACATAGGCCGAAAGCGGCTCTTCTGTGCCGAGCAGGTGCGCCAGGCCATAGCCGTCCGAACGGCTCGACACGAAAGTCGGCTTGCGCAAGTCGGCGTCGATCAGCAGCACCTTGGTGCCAAGGCGCGCCATCGAGCTGGCAATCGCGAAGGCCGAGGTCGACTTGCCTTCGCCCGGCCGCGTCGAAGTGACCAGCAGTGTCCGCGGTGCCCCCTTCGAGGTCGAGAACTTGAGCGCGGTGCGGACCGAGTAATAGGCCTCGGAAATGTCCGACTTGCGATCGGCCAGTGCCTCCATCAGCGTGCGGTCCTCCGTATCCATCGGGATCACGCCGAGCACCGGCAGGTGCAGCTTGTTGCGGACATCAGCCGGGTCGATAATGGCATCGAACAGCAGGTGAACCGCAAAGGCGAGCGCTACGCCAACACCAAAGCCGAGCAGCAGCCCGGCCAGTGCATTATAGGCCATGCGCGGGCTGTAGGGACCGCCAGGCGCGCCAGCAGGATCGACGACCGACACGTTGCTCTGGCCGATGCCGCCAGCGACGCCGATTTCCTTGTAGCGCTGCAGCAGGGCATCATAGAGCGCGCGGTTGGTATCCGCCTCACGCTGGAGGATGTTGTATTCGATCGAGCGGCCGCGCTCGCCCTGGACTTCGCCCTTGGCCGAGGCAACGCGCGAGGCGAGCTGCGCTTCGGCGCGGACGGCGGCCTGATATTCGCCCTGAAGTTCGGCGCGGCGGTTGCCCGAGGTGCGGCCGCGCTCCGAATTGATGTTGGCATCAACGCGGGCGATGCGCGCCTGCAGTTCGCGCATGGCGGGATAGTCCGCCTTGAAGACCTTCGATTTCTCGTCGTACTGCGCCTGCAGTTCGGAGCGTTGTGCGACCAGCGGGCCGACCGCTGCGGCCTGATCGCCCGAGAAGTCGACCGAGGCGCTCTTGAATGCGTTCTCCGCCGTAATGCGGCGCACCCGCGCCACATTGAGCGCTTCATTGAGCAGGCCAAGGTCCGACTGGGCGAGCGTCGCGCCTTCCGAGGTCTTGCCTTCAACGGTGATCGACTGTGTGCGGAACACGCCCGAATTCATCGAATAGGCGTTGAGCTTGCGCTCAGAATCCTCAAGCGAAGCCTTGGTCCGTTCGAGCTGGTCCGACAGGAACTTGCGCGCATAGGACGAGGAATCGAAACGGCGTTCCAGGCTGGAGGCGATGAATCCGTTGGCGAGGCCATTGGCGATTTTCGCCGCCATTGCCGGGTCCTTGGCGGTCTGGCTGACCTGGATCAGCAGGCTGTTCTTGACCGGCTCTACCGTCGTGCCGAGCATCAGCACGCCGGTTGCCCGCTTGGTGCGCGCTTCCCGCGTGCCGGAATCGCCGCCATAGTCAGGCAGTGAGGCGAGGTTGAGATCCTCGACCACGCGGCGCGCCAGCTTTTCGCTGCGCAGCAGGCCGATCTGGGTGGCGACGAGTTCCTGGCTGGCAAGGCGCTGCTGGGCCTGCGGCGACTTGCGGCCGGCATCGACCAGCATGTCATTGGTCTGGTTGTTGATCTCGAGCAGCGCGGTCGAGCGATACATCGGGGTCATCAACAGGCTGGCGACAATCCCGAGGATCAGGCCGATAATGCCCGCGCCGAAGATGATCTTGCGCTGTTCCGAAAGGATGCGCAGCACGTCACCCAGTTCGAAGCCATGTGACTGAACCGGCGCTTCAAGCGGGGTGGACTGGGGCGCATTGCCTGCGCTCATCGTCTGGGAATTCATGTCTTGCCGATTCCCGTTTCTAGAGATTGCCGAAGATGGCGATCAGCGGAACCGCCTGGATCAGGTCGCGGTAAAGCGAGCGCAGGCTCGAACTGTCGACCACGATGGTATCGCCGGGATAGACGGTCGGATCTGCCATTTCCCCGCGCCGGATCGAGGTGACGTCGAAGGCCGCCGCCTGCGTCTTGCCTTCACGCTTGCGGAAGATCGCCACGCGCTTGGCATTGCCGTCATTGCTGTTGATGCCGCGTGCCAGGGCGATTGCGCCCAGCAGGCTGGTGCGGCCCGGCAGGGCATAAATGCCCGGCGCGTTGACGCCGCCTTCAACCGTCACACTGGTGCGGTTGGTATTGACCACGCGCACGGTGATTTCCGGGTTCTGCAGGTACTTGGTGCCGTACTTCTGCTCAAGCAGGGTCGAAAGCTGGTCCGGGCTCTGGTCACGCACCGAAAACTTGCCGACCAGCGGCAGATCGAGATTGCCGAAGGCATCGACCTGATAGTCGGCCGAAAGATCGGGCACGCGGAACACGCTGACGCGGATCACGTCGAGCGGGCCGAGCGGCACGTCATAGGCTTCCGTGCCCAGTTCGGCACGGTCCGGCGCGCCGAAGCCCGCAGGGTCATAGGGGATCTTGCCGCCGCGGGTGTTGCACCCGGCGAGAATCAGCGCGAGAGCCAGAACCAGCACCAGACGTGCCGCTACCTGCCACGCGCTCCACAGCGCTTCGCCAACATGCGAAGTTCCGGCAGTTTCCTGCAACTGGTCGCCCAAGCCTAGCCTCCTCAACGTCATCGTAACTGTTAATCCGGGCACGCTTCTAGGGCATGAAGGGATAATTGCAAAGGGATTGGGACGGCCCGTTAGGTCGGAACCGGAGGCACAATTCCGGCGGAATCCAATGCCTCCAGGTAGAGCTGCGTAACCCGTTCCTGCGAAAACTCGGTCCTGACCCGCTCCCGCCCCGCCTGCCCCATGGCCCGCCAGCGGCTATCATCACAGGCCGCGGCCCGTTCCAGCGAGGCGGCGAGCGAGCCGGTATCGCGTGCTTCGCACAGGAAGCCGTTGACCCCATCGGTCACGACATCGCGGCACCCCGGCACATCGGTGGTGACAATGGGGCGCGCCATGGCCGCCGCTTCGAGAAGCACGCGCGACAAGCCTTCGCGGTACGAAGGCAGCACGATCCAGTCCGCCGCGTTGACGGCAGCGCGCACATCGTCCGCGGGTGGCAGGTATTCGATCGCGCCCTCATCCTGCCAACGCTCCACTTCATCACGGGCAATCGCGGTGCGGTTGGCGACATCGAGCGGGCCCATCAAGGCGAATCGTGCTTCGGGAAGATGGGCGCGGACGGCCTTTGCCGCCTCGGCATATTCGCGCACGCCCTTGTCCGCGACGACGCGGGCGATCATCAGGAAGCGGTTGGGGCCGGGGCGCTCATCGCTCGCCGGGGCCCAGTGATTGGCGTCTATGCCCGAGCCCGGCAGCAGTGCCGTTTGGCCCGCGCGGACCATGCCGAGCGCCACGAACAGGTCACGGTCATCGGTGTTCTGGAAGAACACGCGGTGCGCCCGGGCAAAGCCGGTGCGATAGAGCCGCTTGGCGATCTGCGTCAGCAGGCCCTGCCGGATGAAGGCCGTGCCCAGCCCTGAAACGTTGGGAAAAGCCGGCACCCCCGCCAACCGTGCGGCAAGCGAGCCATAGACGTTGGGCTTGATCGTCCATGACAACCACGCAGCTGGCTTGTGGCGCGCGATGGCGCGGCGAAAGGCGAAGAAGGTGGCGAAATCGCGCAGCGGGGAGAGGCCTGCCGAATCGATTTCCACTGGCTCGAAGGCGCAGCCCATATCGGCCAGCCGGCGTTCCATCTCGGCATCGGGCGGGGCAATCGCGACGACGGAAAAGCCCCGGGCGATCAGCGCGCGGATCAGCCCGGCGCGGAAATTGACGAGATTCCACGCCTGATTGGCGCAGACCGCAATTGGGCCGGCAATCACACGGGTCACGATCAGAGGTTCTCGAAGACGGACTGGTAAGGCACCCAGAAGATCGCATGGGTGCCGAAGATCAGCCAGACGCTCTGCACCGCAACGGCCACGCCGATCAGAATAAGCCGGGTAAATTGCGCCATCCGGTCAGACACGCCGGCCAGCGCGCGGAATTCTCCGAAAGCGGCCATCTGGATCACCGAGAAGAACAGCGCGATACGGTCAACCGCAGTTGACGAAGGGCTGAGCACCAGCGCCACGACCGCAATGAAATTGGCCACCGCCATCATCAGCCAGACCGGCCGCACCTTGGCACCGGCGACGAAATGCCGCCAGCGCAGGACGATCAGCGCGCTGGGAACCAGGCTCATCACCAGACGCGCCGCCGCGCCGCCCGAATCGTATTCCGCCTCCAGATAGCCGAGTTCGAAGGAATTGAGGCGAGGGGCGAGCACGAAGACGAAAGCGGCCGCGCCGACAACGCCCGCCGCCGTTGCCAGCAGCTTGTTGCGCGGGGCCATGCCGAAGACGAACAGCGGAATGGTCAGCGCTGCGGTCGAGTGGAAGGCCACGGCGATGGCAAGGTAAACCAACGTTCGTATCGGATTCGACCGGTCCATCGAGGCGATGGCCAGCAGCATCATGCCGATTGCCGCGCCTTGCCGGACATAGCCGAAACCGACAACGATCAGCAGATAGGGCACCGCGATCAGCACCGCCAGCCAGGGTTCGCGGAACGAGGTGGCAACGCGCACCACGCCGTAAGCCAGGACGAGGCAGCAGACCCCGTTGACCAGATAGATGCCGGTGCCGAGCTGGGCGGACAGCCAGTTGAAGAAGCCGTAGAGCGGATCGGTCCGGGTCATCGCATAGGCGAGCGTATCGACGCGCATGTCCTCGAACATTTCGTCGTAAGTCAACCAATCCCCCCCGGTTTCATACCGGAACGCGCCAAGCGCGGTGTAGAAGATGACGAACAGCGCAAGCGCGAAGATCTGCCCGCCGCGCAGCGATCCGCGCGGCGCTCCGACCGGATAGGCCAGCGCCATCAGCGCCGGAAATGCAAGGAGGAGCCAGTAAATCAGCATCTGTCGTTCGACCGGGTACTAGACGAAGGGCGCAGCGGCAAGCTCAGGGATTGCCCTGATCGGTCGGCGCGCCAAGCAGCCGCGCCGGTGCCCCGGCGTAGGCACCGCGCGTTTCGAGGCTGCGGGTGACCACCGAATTGGCCCCGACGACGGACCGGGCGGCAATGGTCACGCCCTTTGTCACGGTCACCTTGGCTGCCAGCCAGACATCGTGTCCAATGGCAATCGGCGCGGTGGCAAAGCCTTGTTCGGCCAGCGGCGCGTCGCCTTGCCAGTTGTGGTCGTGATCGCGGATCGTGACCTGTTCGGCGACCTGCGATCCAGCTCCGATGGTGATGCCCTCCTTGCAGGCAATCACCGAGCCGCGCCCGACATGGGTGCCTGCCTCGAGTCGCAAAGCGCCACCATCGGCGATCATCAGCACATCATCATGGATGAAGCAGCCTGCGCCGATTTCGATGCTTCCGCCAGCGAAGGCGCGCAGCCTGGCGCGCGGTCCGAACCGTGCTGAAGCGGCACAGGAAATGCCCGGATAGGCAGTGCGGAAATAGGCGCGCATCGCGGCGCTGCGCAGGGCGAGGCGCATGCGGCGCAGCAATGCAAAGCCCTTGCGCAGGATCATGCCCCTTCCCCCTTTGCCGCATCGCCCCCGCCTGCCGGCAACAACGCACGGTTGAACGCGGTCGAATTGATGCCGGTACGCCGGTGGAGCATGGCCGCGCAATAGGCCGCGCCGACGAAGGAGCCAAGCGCCGATGCCGCCGCCGCGCCCATCGCCCCGTAATGGCTCACCGCCCAGAACCCGGCGGCAAGGTTGACCGCCGCGATCAGGCCGAAAGCTCGGGTCGAGAGCATGTGTTCTCCGGTCATGTTGGCTACCGCCAGCGTCAGTCCGAACACCGCCGTGGCAAGGCTGCCGCACCACAGGACCGCGAAGACCGGGACCGAGGCGACAAAATCGGCGCCGAACAGGCGCGGGAACAGCCAGTCGCCCAGCAGCAGGATTGGCGCGCCGATCAGCAACGCTCCGCCGATCATCGCCCAGGCCGACGCCGCCGCCACCCGTTGCAGCGCTCGCCGGTCACCCTCACGCCACAGCCGCGCGAACATCGGCGTTGCCGCCGTGCCGACGACCGATGCCACCAGCGCGGTGATCTGTGCCACGGCGTCCGCTACGCGGTAAATGCCCGCCTGCGCGGTCCCGGCCAGCGCACCGGTGAGCAGCAGGGCGAGCTGGCCTTGCAGCAGGCGCAGGCCTTCGGTCAGACCCATCGGCAGGCAGGCGGAGAGCCAGTGTCGCACGTCCCGCACAGGCCGCGCGGTAGCAAGCTCGGTCGGGCGGACGCGGCGGAACAGCCACACGACGATACCCATCGCCACCGCCGCGCCGAACACCTGCGCCGCCATAGCTTGCCACGCGGCAAGACTGCCACTGACCCACCACAGCCCGCTGCAGCCGATCAGGAACAGCAGCGGCCGCAGGATCATCACCGGGAACTGGCTGGCAAAGGTATGGTCGAGCGCCAGCAGCACGAAGCTGCGCAGCTTGCCCACGGCGACGAAGGGCACCAGCGCCACGGCCCAGAGCAGCGTCGCGAGGTAAGCCGATGCGCCCCGCGCCGCGAAGATCCACACCCCCGCCCAGGTACCCAGCGCCAGCACGACCGACAGCACAGCGATTGCCCGGTCCGCCCAGCCGAGCAGTCCTTTGAGCCCCGACCAGTCACCACTCGCCCGCGCCGTCCCGGTTTCGCGCATGGCGAGCACCGGCAGGCCGAATTCGGTGGCGATGCCGGCCAGAGTCGCGGTGGTCATGGCCAGTGCATAGACGCCGTAACCCGACGCACCGAGCAGCCGCGCGAGCAGCACGCCGACCAGAAACGTCAGCCCGACCGACCCGCCATAAAGCAAAGCCATGACGCCGGACGAGCGCAGGAAATGCCGCACGGGAGAGGGCTTCTCGCCGCTCATGGAAACATCGCCTGCCAATAGGCATCGACCGCGCGCGTGGCGGAAAACTGCCCGGCGCGGGCGCGCTGGAGGATCGGCTTGGACGGTGCTTCCAATGCATCGGCCATGGCCTTGGCAAGGGCCGCCGGATCGTTCATCGGCACCAGCGTGCCCCATCGTCCGCCGCCCAGCGCTTCGGCGGGGCCGTGGGGGCAATCGGTTGCGACCACCGGCAAGCCGTAGTGCATCGCCTCGACCATGACGTTGCCGAAGCCTTCGAAGTTGCTCGACAATACGAAGAGGTCGGCCCCGGCATACCAGTCGCCCGGCGTTGCGCAGAAGCCGGGAAGCACAACGCGGTCATCAAGACCCAGCTCGCCGACGAGAGCTTCGAGTGCAGCGCGCTCCTGGCCTTCGCCGACAATCGCCAGCGTTCCCGGCGCGTGGGCAGCGAACTCTGCAAAGGCCCGGATCAGCAACGCGAAGTTCTTCTCCGCCTTGAGCTTGCCCATTGCGAGCAGGTGTGGACGCGGCAGGTTGTCCCACACGTGGGCGCCCCAAGTCGAATTGGCCGGGCGCTCGATCGGGTTCCAGATTGTCTGCACGCTGCCTTTCGGCAAATGCGCCAGTTGCTCCATTTCTTGTGCGAGACCCTGCGACACCGCGATCACCCCGTCCGCCGCGCGATACGTCAGCGGCGCGGTGAGGCGCAGCGACAGGTTGGTGTGCAGCGGCTGGGCATATTGTTCCAGCAGAGGGCAATGGTCCGACAGCAGCAGGCGCGGGCGTTTTGCCAGCCCGCGTGTTGCCAGAACCGCCACGCTGGTCAGCGGCCACATCGCCGCGAGCAGGGCATCGGGCGTCTCGCGCTTCAGATAGGCCCTCAGCGCCCCGGGCACATGGCGCAGACGCGGAACGCCAAGGTCCACCACCCGCACCGCCGGATCGAGCAGGGGCAGGAATTCCCCACGCGCCTGCATCAGCACACAGTCAACCTGCGCCCCGCGCGCGGCAAAGCCGTTGGCCAGCTCGACCGTCAGCCGCTCGGTGCCGCCGCCGCCCATGTCGGGCAGGAGGAACGCCGCCCGGCCAGCGTTGATGCCCGCACTGCTGCCCGCCGTGCCGCCCGCTTGAGGCAGCGCTTGGTTCAATTCGAGTTCCGTGGCTGACTGTGACTTCGGGGCCGCGACCCGGCAAGCTCGGCGTGGCTGATGCGGCCTTTGGCGGCGAGCTGCGCGGCTAGTTCACCGGCGGGACCGCTCATGCCTTCGGGCAGCAGCAGCCAGTTCATCGTGCCGGGAACGAAGCGGATGGTGTCCGCCTCGATGCCCACGCCTTCGCGGATGACATAAGAGCGATAGCCGCGATCCGCGACTTCGGCGGCAACGGCAGCAGCGCATTCATCGTCGAGGATCTCGATCACCATTGCCGGCATTGGACCATCGGCAATTGCGGGCCACAAGCCGCGAAGTGCCTGCGGTTCGTGCCGCTCGACATCGATCTTGATCAGGTCGGGCCGGTGACCGCTGTCGGCGATCACGCTGGCCAGGCGTATCACCGGCACTTCGATCGATATGGCCTCAGCCGTGTCCATCCAGTCCATATGTTCGAAGCTGGCGGAATATTCGTGATCGGCCTGCATCAGCTTGATCTCGGCCGTGCCATCGGAATCGGAGACGGCGGCGGCGTGGACCGTCACGTCGAATCCGTTGAGCGCAACATTGGCGCGCAGCCGGTCGGCAATTGCGGGGAGCGGTTCAAAGGCGTGGACCATTGCCTGCGGGCTGGCCGCCTTGGCAGCGACCGCGAACAGACCGGTATTGGCCCCGACGTCGAAGATCACTTTCTGGCCAATCGCCAGCCGCTCCCAGGCGAGCAGCGTCGTGCCTTCCCAGTCGGCACCGAAACCGGCCCAGAACAGGCTGTTTTCAATTTCTGCTCCGAAATGGTTCATTTTCACCCGAGTGCCGGCAACCAGAAAGTCAGCCGTGCCGGTGAAGGGCAAGTGATGCCACAGGCGAGCCGGCACCATGCCGGTCGCGCGCAGCAGGCGGCACAGGGGCTCCATCAGGGGGCTATTGTCGCGCCAGCGCTTGATCGTCTGTTTCATTGCGCCCCCCGTAACCGGCCAAGGGCCAAGGGAGCAAGAGGCATGGCCCGCTGAGAGCCACAAATGGCCAGAGTCGGACGACAAATGGGTTGAACCGGCAGGTCAGGTGCCATACCCCGCGCAAGGTGAGCCGGTGCCCTTGCGCCTGCCAGCAGGAGCAGTTTTTCGATGTGCGGCATAGCCGGTTTCCTGTCCACGTCCTTGGCCGTTACCCCGCACGTCCTGCGCGCCATGACCGACCGGATCGTCCCGCGCGGGCCAGATTCGTCGGGCGAATGGGTTGACGAAAAGGGCGCGATCGGGCTCGCCCATCGCCGCCTTGCAATCATCGACCTGACCGAGGCCGGGCACCAGCCGATGCATTCGGCCTGCGGACGCTACACGCTGACCTACAACGGCGAGATCTACAATTTCCAGGACCTGCGCGCCGAGCTGGAAGCGCAAGGCAAGGCACCCAACTGGCGCGGCCATTCGGACAGCGAAGTGCTGATCGCCGCGATCGCCGCCTGGGGCATCGAGGCTGCACTCGAAAAGGCGCACGGCATGTTCGCGCTCGGCGTCTGGGATTCGCGGACCCGCGAACTGGTGCTGGCGCGCGACCGCTTTGGCGAAAAGCCGCTGTACTATGGCTGGACCACGCAGGGCTTTGCCTTTGCCTCCACGCTCGGTCCGATCCGCGCCGCGCCGGGGTTTGCCAACCCGGTCAGCCGCGAGGCGCTCGCCGGCCTGATGGCGCGCGCCTATATGCCCGCGCCGCTGTCAATCCACGAGCGCGTGTTCAAGCTGCCGCCGGGCTGCCTGCTGCGGGTGAGCGAGGACTTTGCCCGCACCCCGCAGGATGCGCCGCCGGCAGTGCACCGCTGGTTCGACTATGCCGATCAGGTCATCGCCGGCGCCGCCGATCCGATCACTGACGAGGCCGAGGCGCTCGAAGCGCTCGATAGCGTGCTGACCGGCGCCGTGGAGCGGCAACTGGTGGCCGACGTTCCGGTGGGCAATTTCCTGTCGGGTGGGATCGATAGCTCGCTGATCACCGCCATCGCGCAGAAATGCGTCAGCCGCCCGATCAAGACCTTCACTATCGGCTTTTCCGAAGCCGGCTTTGACGAGGCGGTCTTCGCCAAAAAGGTCGCGGCCGCCCTCGGCACCGATCATACCGAGCTTTACGTCAGCCCTGCCGACGCGCTCGAAGTGATCCCGCAGCTTCCGGCGATGTATGACGAGCCCTTTGCCGACAGCTCGCAGATCCCGACGCATCTCGTTTCAAAACTGGCTCACAGCCAGGTCACCGTTTCGCTGTCAGGCGACGCCGGGGACGAATTGTTCGGCGGCTACAACCGCCACATCCAGTTCCCCCGACTGTGGCGCGCGATGGACAAGGTGCCGGGTCCGCTGCGCCGCGCTGCGCTTGAAGCTGCCGGAGCGGTGCCGCCGGGGGTGTGGAACGGCCTGTCCGACCTTACCCGCCGCCGCCGCTCGGCGTGGTTCGGTGACAATGCCCGCCGCGCGCTGCGCCAGATGGGCCGGGCGCGCGATTTCGATTCCCTGTTCGACAGCTTCATGGACGACTGGGCCTTATCCGGAAACCCGCTGGCCGGCGGCGTGACAAGTTCGCAGCGCCTCGCGCTCGATCCGCGTCTGGCGCACTTGCCGCTGGAACTGCGGATGATGCACGCCGATGCGGTGACCTACCTGCCTGACGACATCCTGTGCAAGGTGGACCGCGCGGGCATGGCGGTCAGCCTTGAATCGCGGATTCCTTTCCTTGATCCACAAGTCACGGCGCTGGCGGCGCGGGTTTCACCCGGCCTGAAGTTCGCGAATGGCGGCGGCAAGGCGATCCTCAAGACGCTGCTGTACCGCTATGTCCCGCGCGAGCTGATCGACCGGCCCAAGGCGGGTTTTGCCATTCCGGTTGGGGTGTGGATGAAGGGCCCGTTGCGCGATTGGGCCGAAGATCTGCTGTCTGAAAAGGCACTGGGCGAGGACGGCCTGTTCGATGCCAAGGTGGTCCGGACGCGCTGGCAGCGGCACCTTGATGGCCGCGAGGATGCGACCCAGCCCTTGTGGTCGGTGCTGATGTTCCAAGCGTGGAAGCGCGCGGGCTGAGGCCCTCTAACGCCGCAGCAGGTGCCGCTTGAGCCAGCCGCGCACCAGTCCGGTACGTCGTTCGAAAACCTGCGCGAATATCCACGAAGCGCCAAAGCAGAGCGCGATCACGGCGGCATAGACGGCGAGCGCCAGCGGCTCGGTCGGCGCCATGCCCGCAGCGAAGCCGGGGGCGCCGGTCAGCGTGCCCAGCATGGCGACGAACAGGATCATCAGCGGATAGTGGATCAGGTAAAGGCTGTAAGAAAAGTCGGCCATGGCCTTGTTGAACGGGGCCATCGCCTCGGCCCAGGCCAGACGGCGGCCGCGCAGGCCGAGCAGGACCAGTGCCATGCTGATGCACACGCCGTAGAGGACGGCATTGCGCAACAGGGCATCGGTGATGCCGGCAGCATCGATATAGCGCCGAAGGATCAGGATCGCGCCGAACAGGCCGAGTGCAGGGATCGTGATCGGCAGGCGCGTCGGGCGGACGACGGCAGCCGCCACGCCGATCAGCCACATGCCGAGATAGATCCAGAAGGTCGAGCCTAGCACCAGCGTAGCGATAACTGCCAGCGTGATCAGCACCACGCGCTTCCTCGCGCGGGCGTTGGCTGCGGCGCCCAGCAGGCCGAACACGGCATAGAACCAGAACTCGCTCGACAGCGTATAGAGCGGCGGATTGGCACCATAGGGCGCGGCAAACAGGTTCTCGCGGAACCATTGCAGCATGAACAGGTTGCCGGTGAAGTTGCCCCAGCCGGCATTGTCGGCGAAGACCAGCGTTGTGCCCGATGCGGCGTAATTCGGGTGGGTGCCCGAAAAGAGCCCGGTGGCGTCGAACCAGCGCATGCCAACCCAGGTCAGCGCCACCGACAGCAACAACGCCGGCAGAAACGCAGTGTAAAGCCGGCTGAACCGGTCAACCGCATAGCCCGGCGCGTCGAACGTGCCCTGTTTCAGCCGCGCCAGCCCCATCCCGCCGACGAGAAAGCCCGAGAGCACGAAGAAGATCAGCACCGCCTCGACATAATAGCCGGTGACGAAATACCAGCCCTGCACCCACAGCGGGCGTTGTTCGGGCAGGAGCAAGGCATAGGGTTTGACCAGCGGCAACCGCGCGTGGCTGATCACGACCACGGCGGCAGCGAGCCAGCGCATGAGGTCAATCGCGGAGACCAGTCCGGGATTGGCAAGGTCGCGCAGGAAGCGCGCAGGGTCGATCAGGTCGCCCTTGCTTTCGGTCTGCTGGTGCCCCCCGGCGATTGCCCCCCCGTCGATCATCCTACCCGAGATACCCCTGATACTTGTCGGCCAGATATTCATCCAGACAGACGCGCCAGTCACGCATGACGTTCACCCCGCGCAAGTCAAGCTTGGCGGTCAGCAGCCGCTCACTGGGCGGACGCGGTGCGAAGTATTCCTGCGCGAAATAGTCCGACGAAACCGGGCTGACCGCGATCTCGCTGTCCTTGCCGAGCGCCTTGACGAGGTACTGCGCCACTTCGAGACGGCTGGTCACCCCGGCGCAAACCATGTTGTAGAGGCCCCAGAGTTCCTGCTCGACCAGCACCTTCACCTGCGCGGCGAAATCGCGCGTGTAGGTAGGCGTGCCAAGCTTGTCGTCGACGACCTTGAGCTCTTTCGCCCCGGCCTTGAGCTGGGCCATCAGCTTCTGGATGAACTTCTTGTCCTTGTCCGGCCCCGCACCCATCATCCAGCCGGCGCGGCAGACGAGGTAGCGCGACGCGTTTTCGACCACGAAGCGTTCGCCCATATATTTCGAGCGCGCATAGTGGCCCAGCGGGTTGGGCTGGTCCCAATCGTCATAGGTTTCCTGCGCGCCGTCGAAAATGCCGGCAGTGGAAATGTAGAGCAGCGGAATATCGAGCCGGTTGGCCAGCCAGACCGCGTTCTCCACCGGCAGGGTGTTAGTCGCATAGGCATCGGCGATGTCGTCCTCGCAATATTCGAGGCTGGTGTGCGCGCCAATGTGGAACAGGTAGTCCGGCTTCATCGCCAGAACCTGCCGCGCATATTCCTCGCGGTCGCGGAAATCGAGGAACGACAGCCACGGCGCATTCACGTCTTTGTCGGTGCAGACAATTTCGTGGCTTTGCGAAAAAGTGTGGTGGAAGGCTTCGCCCAGCATACCGCCGACGCCAGCCATAAAAATCTTGCTACCCATTGCTTCCCTGCTCAATCGCGGATTCGATCACCGCCCGATATTGTCCTGCAATAGCGGCCAGCGAATATTTTGCCACCGCATCCTTGCGCGCTGCCTCACCCAGCTGCCGGCGCAGAGTGGGTTCAGCAATCAGCCTTTCGAGCGCAAGTTCCCATTCCTGCTCGGTTTTTACCAGAATGCCATTGCGTTCATTCTGGATGATCATCGGCGTGGTACCCACCTCGGTCGCGACACAGGGCAGGGCAAAGGCCATGTACTGGATCGCCTTCAGCCCCGACTTGCCGAGCACCCAGTCATCGATTGGCAGCGGATAGACGCCGATGTCGAGCGCCTGCAGCTGCGCAACTTCCTCTGCCGCCGACCAGCGGATGACTTCAAGATCGACACCGGGCAGTTCGTAATCGAAGTTGCCGATCACACGCAGGCGGAACGGCACCTTCTGCGCCAGCCGCTGGAACACGCCGCGCAGCAGATCGAGATAGACCGAACTTGAGAAGGTCCCGGTCCAGCCGATCACTACCGGCTTGTCGTTCGAATAGGGCGTCGCGGGCTGGAAACGGTCGGTATCGACCGACGACGAGATATAGGTGCAGGCCCGCGCCCGGTTGATGCCCATGCAGGTTTCATTGAGGAACGGCGAGGAGGTGATCACATGGTCCGCCTCGCGGATCAGGTAGAGGAATTTCGATTGGCTCTTGAGCAGGCGCGACATCGGATTGGGATTGTCCGCCTGCCCATCCGCGCCGGACAGCACGTTATCCTCGATGTCATAGACCAGCGCCCTGGCGCGCGCCCGGATCAGGCGTTCGAACAGCGGGCCGAAGAACGGCGTGGCCCACATGCAGACATAGACGAGGTCATAACGCCCGGTGCGGGTAATGTCGCGGGAGCGGCGCAGGTAACCCTTGAGCGTGCCCCACGCCTTGGCCAGCAAGTGGCCCGGCTTGTAAAGCACGTCCCAGGCCTTGCGGTCGAGGAAGCTGGAAACCTCGATCTCCCAGCCGGCGCTGCGCCAGTCGGCGAAGTACTGTTCGTACTTCAGCCGCTGCTGAGCCGCGCAGCCTTCGGGGAACGGACAGATGACGAGCATCCTCCGGGTGGTGTTTGACGTCATGACGCCAGTCCCAGCCAGATCTTGCGGTAATCTTCCGCCCCGGTCTCCACCGAGAAGTGGCGCAGCGCGACTTGGCGGCAGTGTGCGGCGGTGGCGGGATCGTCGGCCATGGCGAGCAGGCGGTCCACCGCTCGGGCACGCTCGGCATCGGAAAAGTCGCGCAGCGCAACCCCGGCGCCTTCGTCCTCAAGCATCATTTCCATGTCGCCCACCCCGACATTGCCGAGGCACGGCACCCCGCAACCGAGGTATTCGGCGAGCTTGGTCGGAGCGCTGGCAATCTTGGAGAACACCGGCTTGATGATCGCAGCCCCCGCGCTCATCCGGCGGACCTGCTCTGGCACGCGGGCATGGTCGGCGCCGGTGATCTCGATTGCCTCGGGCGGAATGGCGAAAGCGGCGGCGCGCTCCTGCACAAGGTCTTGCTCGTTGCGATTGATCACCAGCAGGCGCGCGTCGGGCCGCTTGGCGCGCAGCAACACGAAGCAGGCCAGCACCTCATCGAACAGATACCACGTGCCGATCGAGCCGAGATAGCCGAGCGTGAACGGCTGCGGTTTTGCCCCGTCGCCGATGGTGAAGCGGTCCAGATCGGCGCAGGTCGGGATCACGCTGATGGGCGCGTGCGGTCTTCCCCTGAGATAGGGAAAGTTCTCGATCACGGATTTCGAGGCATGAGTCAGCGTGACGATGTGGTCCGCGCCGAGCAGCAGGGTCTTCTCGATCCGCTTGACCGCGCGGTAGAGGCGCCCTCCTTCAGGCCAGATGCCGCCGTCCGTGCGCTCATCGGCCCACAGGCCGCGCATGTCGAACAGCAGCGTTGCTCCGGTGAGCAGCTTGATCATCCAGCCCGCCAGCGCCGCCACGTAGGACCGTGCATGGACAATGCCGAGGCCATGCCGCGCGCAGAGCCAGGTGCCGACGACCACCGCCTGCGCCAGATCGAACAGCGTGGCCGGCAGGGTCGGCCGCTTGTGATAGGTCAGCGGATGCCAGGTCACGCCGGCGGTCGCCATCCGCGCCCGCAGCGCTTCACGCCGGGAAAGATCGGCCCAGTCCGCCGGTTTTTCAAAGCTGACGATATGAACGCGCGCGGTATCGGTCAGCCGCTCGACATAGGCCAGCACCTGGCTCTGCCCGAGCGGTTCGAGCATACCGTCGTAACTGATGTAGAGGACGCCCGGCGAAGTCACGGCAGATGCGGCTCAGCTTTCGCCGAGCAGGCGCAGGAGGTACTGGCCATAGCCGGTCTTGGCGAAATAGTTGCCCCTCTCGCGCAGAGCGGCATCGTCGATCCAGCCGTTCTCCCAGGCGATTTCTTCCAGACAGGCGAGCTGGATGCCCTGCCGGTGCTGGAGCGTGCGGACGAATTCGCCGGCTTCGAGCAGGCTGTCATGGGTGCCGGTATCAAGCCAGGCATAGCCGCGGCCCATACGCTCGACGTGGAGCTCGCCCAATTCCATGTACATGCGGTTGAGGTCGGTAATCTCAAGCTCCCCGCGGTGCGAAGGCTTTACCTGCCGGGCAAGATCAACCACGCGTTCGTCGTAGAAATAGAGGCCCGTGACTGCCCAGTGCGACTTGGGGTTCTGAGGCTTTTCCTCGATCGACAGCGCGCGGTAATCGCCATCGAGTTCGACCACGCCGTAAGCTTTGGCATCTTCGACATGATAGCCGAACACGGTCGCCGCGCCCACGGCGGCACGTTCCCGCGCGCGTTTCAGCATGTCGGGCAGGCCGGCACCGTAAAAGATGTTGTCGCCCAGAACGAGCGCCGATGGCCCGCCGGCAACGAAGTCCGCACCGATGTGGAAAGCCTGCGCTAGCCCCTCAGGCTTGGGCTGGACGGCATAGTCGATTGCCAGCCCGAACTGCTCGCCCGTACCGAACAGGCGCTTGTAATTGTCGATATATTCGGGCGACGAGATGATCAGCACTTCGCGGATGCCGGCGAGCATCAGCGTCGACAGCGGAAAGAAGATCATTGGCTTGTCGTAGATCGGCAGCAGCTGCTTGTTCACCGCCAGGGTCGCCGGATGCAGGCGCGTGCCCGATCCGCCGGCGAGAATAATACCCTTCATCGTCAAGTCCTTCCGGGCGTTTGGCCCGCCAGCTGGCGAACCACTTCATCCACCGCCTGCTGCCACGGGCGCAATTGCAAGCCGAAGTCCGCAGCAAGGCGGCTGCAATCGAGCCGCGAATCGGCGGGCCGGCGTGCCGGGGTGGGATAGTCTGCCGTGGTGATCGGCTCCACCATCACCGGCACCTTCATACCGCAAGCAGCGGCGCTGGCGAAAGCGTGCTGGGCGAGGCCATGCCAGGTTGTTTCACCCATATTGGTGCAATGCCAGGTACCCGAAGCTTGCGCCGGATCGCTGGTGAAGCGCGCGGTGATCGCCGCCAGTGCCTCGGCAAGATCGCCGGCATGGGTCGGGCAGCCGCGCTGGTCGGCCACGACACTCAAGGTGTCGCGCTCGGCGCCCAGCCGCAGCATGGTCTTGATGAAATTCGCGCCATCCGCGCTGATCACCCATGCGGTGCGGACAATCGCATGGCGCGCGCCCGATGCGCGCACGGCGTCCTCGCCATCGGCCTTGGTCTGGCCATAGACGCTGACCGGACCGATGACATCGTCCTCGCGCCACGGGCCTTTGCCGTCCGCCGGAAAGACATAGTCGGTCGAAACATGGATGATCGGGATGCCGGCGCGCGCGGCGGCGGCGGCCAGCCGGGCCGGCGCGGCAGTATTGATCGCGCGGGCCATCAGCGGCTCGCTCTCGGCCTTGTCGACAGCGGTGTACGCGCCGCAATTGATGATTGCGGTGACACCTTTGAGCAGGGGATCGAGATCGGGCAGCGCGGCAAGATCGAACTGCGCACGCGACGGAGCGACCACTTCGACACCCGGCAGCGACAGGCGCTGAAATGCCGTGCCGACCTGCCCCGTCCCGCCGGTGACGAGCCAGCGTTCAGCCATTGGCTGCGTCGTCACTTGAAAGGCCAAGTCGTTCACCGCGGTACGAACCGTCATGGATTGCCGACCACCAGGCTTCGTTGTCCAGATACCAGCGCACGGTGCCGGCAATGCCGCTTTCGAAACTTTCCTGCGGGCTCCAGCCAAGCTCGCGACCGATCTTCGCGGTGTCGATGGCATAGCGGAAATCGTGGCCCGGGCGGTCCTTCACATAGGTGATTTGCGAGCGGTAGGATTCGCCGTCAGCGCGGGGGCGCGCGGCATCGAGTTCGTCGCAGATCGCATGGACGACCTGCAGGTTGGTGCGCTCCGAATTGCCGCCGACGCAATAGGTTTCGCCGGGAACGCCCTGATCGACCACCAGCCGCAGCGCGCGGGCGTGGTCTTCGACATGAAGCCAGTCGCGGATGTTCGAACCGTCGCCATAGACCGGCAGCGGCTCGCCCGAGATGGCCTTCAGGATCACCAGCGGGATCAGCTTTTCGGGGAAGTGGTACGGCCCGTAATTGTTCGAGCAATTGGTCACCACCACCGGCAGGCCGTGGGTGTGATGCCAGGCCCGCACGAGGTGGTCGCTCGATGCCTTCGACGCCGAATAGGGCGAGCGCGGATCGTAGGCGGTTTCCTCGGTGAACATGCCGTCGTCGCCGAGCGAGCCGAAGACTTCGTCGGTCGAGATGTGGTGAAAACGGAACGCGGCACGTGCCGCATCGTCCAGCCCGCGCCAGTAAGCCGTCGCCGCGTCGAGCAGGGTGAAAGTGCCGACGACATTGGTCTGGATGAATTCCGCCGGCCCGTCGATCGAGCGATCGACATGACTTTCGGCGGCAAGGTGCATCACCGCATCGGGGCGGAAATCGGCAAAAGCGCGCGCCATGGCGGCGGCGTCGCAGATGTCGGCCTGCAGGAAGTGGTGCCGGTTCGAAGCCCTCGCATGGGCCAGCGACGACAGGTTGCCGGCATAAGTCAGCTTGTCGACATTGAGGACTTCGGCCTCGGTCTCACCAATCAGCTGGCGAACCACTGCTGAGCCGATGAAGCCCGCGCCGCCGGTAACAAGGATACGCTTGTGCTGCATGATCAATCGAGCTCCGCCATGGGAATGCCGTCATAGGCGAAGGGGCTGGCAAAGTCGGCCAGCCGGGGCAGTTTCTTGTCCTTGTCCGACAGCATCGGCTCCATGCCTTCCAGTGGCCAGGCGAGGGCAATGTCAGGATCGTCCCAGGCCACGCCGCCATCGCAATCGGGCGCGTAATAGTCCGAGGTCTTGTAAGCGACCTCGACATTGTCAGTCAGAGTGACGAAGCCGTGCGCGAACCCGATCGGCACATAGAGCTGTTCGCCGCCTGCCGCAGTCAGTTCACATCCGACCCATTTGCCATAAGTCGGCGATCCGGCGCGCAGGTCCACCGCCACGTCCCAGATGGCCCCGGCAAGGCAGCGCACCAGTTTGGCCTGGCCGTGCGGGGGGGTCTGGAAATGCAGGCCGCGCAGGGTGCCTCGCGCTGCTGAAAAGCTGTGATTGTCCTGCACGAAATCATCCGTGATGCCGAGTTCGGCAAGGCGGCGCCGGCTGTAACTTTCGGTAAACCAGCCGCGTGCGTCGCCGTGGCGGACAGGAACTATACGCTGGGGAATGGGCATGCGGGCGCTGGCTCGGCCTAATTACTGAAGGGTTGGCGGGTGCGTTACGGGCAAACCGGAACGAGGTCCAGCCTGAGAACAGCCCGGAGGCGGAAAGGTGCCGAAGTGGCGTGAACCAATTGCGACATGACGCGTTTTGCGACTATAGGGGCCGCGAACGGGCCCGTGACCCATGGGCGGGCAATGGCCGGGACGGAAGCAGGCTTTGAATGACGATCGCTAACAGGCGGTTCCAGAGACGCAGCACCTGGCTGCACCCGATGGTTCAACTGATCACCGCGTGCCTCATCTGCGTTTTGCTGCCCTGGCTGGTTCAGGTCTGGTCGCTGCCGGCTTCGTGGCAAAGGCCTGAAACCGACAATACCGCGATTGCCGCGCTGTGTGCGCTGGTCTTGGGCTTTTGGCTGCACAGTTCAGTCGCCAGCCTGCCGGGCACGCGCGAAAGTTCCGGCATCCTGCCAGGCTTCCTCGCCTCGTTCGGCCTGACGCTGACGGTGATCCTGCTGCTCCGTATCGAATATTCGCGCTCGCTGCTGGTTGTTGCTTTCGTGCTGTCGGTGGCGTGGTTCTTCCTTGTCTACGCCATGACCCAGCGCAAGACGCAGCTGGTGCTCGGCGTGGTCGAAGGCGGACGCGTCGGACTGTTCGATGCGATGAACGGGGTCGAGGCCGTCCGGCTTGATGGCACCGCCCTGCCTGAACAGATCGACGCCGTGACCGCCGATTTCCGCCATGACCACAGCGACGCATGGGAAGCGCGGCTGGCGGATTACACACTGGCCGGGATTCCGGTCTACCATTCGAAGGACCTCTATGAATCGCTGACTGGCCGCGCCGATCTGGAGCACTTGTCGGAAAACACCTTCGGCGCGCTTGGCCCGCTTGCCAGCCTGCTCGAATTCAAGCAGTGGGTCGACCGGCTGATCGCCCTGCCCGTGATCATTCTGCTGCTGCCGCTGTTCGCGATTGTCGCAATGGCGATCAAGCTCGACAGTCCGGGGCCGGTGTTCTTCATGCAGCGCCGGATGGGCTACCGCGGGCACGAATTCAGCGTGATCAAGTTCCGTACCATGCGCGAAGATCGCCAGCACCCGCGCGGAGGTGAGGAACGGTCTGGGGATCGGGCCGGGATCGACCAGTTCATCACCAAGGAAAACGACCGGCGCATCACCAAGCTCGGCCGCTTCCTGCGCCGCACCCGGATCGATGAACTGCCACAGGCCTTCAACATCCTCGCCGGCCAGATGAGCTGGATCGGCCCGCGCCCCGAAGCATCGCAATTGTCCGAATGGTACGAGGCGGAGATTCCCTTCTACCGCTATCGCCACGTCGTGCGGCCGGGCATCACCGGCTGGGCGCAGGTCAATCAGGGCCATGTCGCCGAAATTCACGATATCCGCACAAAGCTGCAATACGACTTCTACTACATCCGCAATTTCTCGCTGTGGCTGGACATCCTGATCGTGGTGAAGACGATCCGCACGGTGTTCACCGGCTTCGGCCACAAGTGACCGCGCCAGATTGCGCACAAGCACAAGGACTCCCATGACAACCCATACCCCGCGCGTGACCGTGATTGGTCTTGGCTATGTCGGCCTGCCGCTCGCCGTGGCGCTGGCCAAGCAGTTCGAAACCACCGGGCTCGACATCGACACGCGCCGCATTGACGAGCTGAAGAGCGGCCATGACCGCACCGGCGAGATCGACCGCGAGCGGATGACGGCGAGCAGCCTGGCACTGACCGCCGATCCCGGCACCTGCCCGCCGTCGGACTTCTACATCGTCACCGTCCCCACCCCGATCGACGGCGCCAACCGCCCAGACCTCGGCCTCGTCGAAAAGGCCAGCCGCACAGTCGCAACGATGATCGCGCCTGCCGTGGCAGAGGGTCGCGCGCCGGTGATCGTCTATGAATCCACGGTCTATCCCGGCGTCACCGAAGACCTTTGCGCGCCGATCCTCGAAGAGGTTTCCGGCCTCACCTGCGGCAAGGACTTCTTCCTTGGCTACAGCCCCGAACGCATTAATCCGGGTGACCGCGAACACACGATCGACAAGATCACCAAGGTCGTCTCGGGCCAGACCCCCGAAGTGCTCGACCGCGTGGCGAACCTCTATAACGCCATCACCAGCGGCGGCGTGTTCCGCGCCAAGTCGATCAAGGCCGCCGAAGCTGCCAAGGTGATCGAGAACGCCCAGCGCGACATCAACATCGCCTTCATGAACGAGATTGCGCAGATCTTCGGCGCAATGGACCTCTCGGTCTGGGACGTGCTGGAAGCGGCACGCACCAAGTGGAACTTCCTGCCCTTCTCGCCCGGTCTCGTCGGCGGTCACTGCATCGGCGTCGATCCCTATTACCTGTCGCACCGCGCCGAGGAACTGGGGCTCGACCCGCAGGTGATCCTTGCCGGGCGCGGGGTGAACGATGGCATGGCGGCATGGGTCGCGCAGCGCCTGCATGGCCTGCGCGGAGGCAAGCCCGGATCGGTGTTGGTCCTCGGCCTGACCTTCAAGGAGGACGTGCCCGACCTGCGCAATTCGAAGGTCGCGGACCTGATCGGCGCGCTCAAGGGCCTTGGCCATGACGTGACCGTCCACGATCCCCACGCCGATCCCGACGAAGCCGCGCACGAATACGAACTGACGCTGCAGGGCGGAGAGCCTTCGGGCGCGTACGACCTCGTCCTGCTCGCCGTACCGCACCGCGAATACCTCGCGCTGGGCGCCAGCACGCTGCGCTCGCTGGTGGCGAACGGCGGCAGCCTCGCCGACCTCAAGGGCGCGCTCGGCGGCGGGGCTGACTGGACGCTTTAAGAACCTGTTCGCGCAAAGGCCGCAAAGGTCGCAAAGATGGCGGGCTCGCCGCCGCAGGCTTTCTAGGCTCGAACGCCTGAATGAGCCCGGATCAGGATCGGAAGCGGCTACGCCGCAATCACGATGATCTTTGCGACCTCTGCGGCCTTTGCGCGAAACAACTAAAATGCACTAAGGACACCCCATGAAAGTTCTCGTCACCGGCGCGGCCGGGTTCATCGGTTTCTCGCTCACCCGCAAGCTGCTCGCGCGCGGCGACGAGGTGATCGGGGTCGACTGCGTCAATGACTATTACGACGTCAGCCTGAAGGAAGCCCGCCTTGCCGTCCTGCGCGAGGAAGGCGGCAGCCGCTTCACCTTCGTCAAGCAGGACTTCGCGCTTTACGAACCGCTGGTCGAGGCGCTGAAGCCCTACACCTTTGACCGCGTGGTCCACCTTGGCGCGCAGGCCGGGGTGCGCTATTCGATCACCCACCCGCACGCCTACCTGCACGCGAACCTTGCCGGCCATCTCAACATGCTCGAAGTCGCGCGCCACCGCGAGCTCGACAACATGGTCTATGCCAGTTCCAGCTCGGTTTACGGCGGCAACACCAAGCTGCCCTTTGCCGTGGAAGACCGCGTCGACCAGCCGGTCAGCCTCTACGCCGCGACCAAGAAAGCCGACGAGCTGATGAGCGAGACCTACGCTCACCTCTACCGCCTGCCGCTCACCGGCCTGCGCTTTTTCACCGTCTATGGTCCGTGGGGCCGGCCCGACATGATGATGTGGATCTTCACCAAGGCGATCCTCGCCGGCCAGCCGATCCCGGTGTTCAACCACGGCGAGATGTACCGCGATTTCACCTTCATCGCGGACATCATTGCCGGCGTCATGGCCTGCCTTGACAATCCCGCCCCCGATGACGGCGCGGTCAAGGCCGGCGGCAGCACCAAGCCGCACCGGCTTTACAACATCGGCAACCACAAGAGCGAACACCTGATGAAAGTGATCGAGATCCTTGAGGAACAGCTGGGCAAGAAGGCTATCATCGACTTCCAGCCAATGCAGCCGGGCGACGTGCCGCAGAGCTTTGCCGACATCGACGCGATTTCGGGCGATCTCGGTTACAAGCCGACGACGAGCATCGATGTAGGCGTTCCCAAGTTCATCGAGTGGTACAAGGGCTATCACGGGGTCTGACGACGGGTGACGGGGCGATCATTCCTTGAGGAAGCCAGGCGCCTCGCCGGATCGCTCCCACTTGCGGTAAACGTCTATCGCTGGCTGCGCGAACTGGCCGACCCGCACCGCCGTGCGCTGAGAATTGCCCGCGAAACGCAAGGCGACCAGCTGTTGCAGTGGTCCTCTGCGACCTTCGCCGATCGGTATCCCCCCTATTTTCAGGCGCTGCAGCACGAACTGGCGCGCATTGAACGCCCGCGCATCCTGTCGTTCGGCTGCTCGACCGGCGAAGAGGTGTTTTCCCTGCGCGGCTACTTTCCGGATGCCGAACTGACCGGGATCGACATCAATGCCCATTCGATCGCAGTCGCCAATGCCGCCCTGGCGCGCCGTGCGGACCAAACCGGCATCACCTTCCGCTGCTCGGGTTCACTCGATGACGAACCGTCCGCCCGTTATGACGCGATCTGCGCCATGGCCGTGTTGCGCCACGGCGAACTGACCCGCCTGCGCCCGCCTTCGTGCGAGGCCTATCTGCCGTTCGAAAAGGTGGAACGCGCGGTAGCCGGCCTCATCCGCTGTCTGAAGCCGGGCGGCTTGCTGATGGTCAGCAATAGCAATTACCGTGTGATCGACATGGCCTGCGCCAGCGACCTGACCATCGCATTCAGCGATCCGCTGGGCCTGACCCAGCCCGAACCGCTGTACGGGCCGGATAATCTCAAGCTGGAAAGCCCGGTCAATTGCGAAGTGATTTTCCGGAAGATGTCCTAGCCCAATTCGCCCCTGGCAGACGCAGCTTCGCCGCCGCCAGGGCATTCCCGGCAGCGGCGAAACAGTTAGTCAGCCTTGGCAGCGATCAATATCAATTGATGCCGTAACGCTGGCGCAGGGTATTGATCCGCTGCTGCATCATCGTCTGGTCGCGCTGCGAGAGCATGCCCTGACGATTATGGCGCAGGCCACGCTCGGTGGTGCGAAGGCGGGTCACTTCGCGCAAGGCCATGGCGCGGGTGTTGCGGCTGTTGCCCTGCCAGTTCCCGCGATCGGCGCGCAGGTAGCGGTCGAGTGCTACGAGCTGGCCGGCGATCGTCTGCGACTGCCAGTTGCCCTGCTGCTGATAATCGCCGCCCTGGACGTTTTCGCGGGTCGAGATCCAGCGGCCACGGTTGTCGTAATAGCCCGTGGTGGCACCGGCGTTCCAGCGGCCATTGCTGTCATAATAGCCCGGCTGGGTCTGCGAGGCCCAAGATCCGTTCTGGGCATAACCCGAATCCTGCGATCCGGCGATCCAGCGGCCACGTTCGTCATAACGGCCCGCTGCCGGACCGGCATTCCACCGGCCGCTCTGGTCGTAGTAGCCCGTCGAAACGCCAGCGACCCAGCGATCATTGCGGTCGTAATAGCCCTGCGAAGAAGCCGGGACCCAGTCACCATCGCGGGTATAGGCGCCGCTGGCTTCACTGTCGCCCGAACGCGCGATCCAGCGGTTGCCGTCGGCATAGGCGCCATTCGGCGGGCCCTGCATCCAGCGGCCGTCGCGGTCATAATAGCCGCGCGCATCGCTCGCCGAAACGCCTGTGGCGTGCCAGCGATTGTTCTCGTCGTAATAGCCATAGGCCTGACGGCAATCGCGCGAAGGCTTGGTTACCTGATTGCCGACGACTGCACCGCCGGCGCCGCCGATGACGGTGCCGATCGTCTTGTCGCCGCGGCCGGCAATGACATTGCCGAGCACGCCGCCGATGACGGCACCGGCAACAGTGCCAACAACCTGATCGGACTTCTGGCTCTCGCACGAGCTCTGGGCAAAAGCGGCGCTCGGGATAAGGGCTATGGCAGCAGCAGAGGCTGCAAGGTGGAACAGACGCATGAGATGATCTCCGGAAACGGGAAAGATGCTTCTCACGCAATATGGGGAGTGATTGTAAGATTACGAATCAATGACGCAATATTACTACAACATATATTTATTTGATTGCGCCATGGCTATTCAGGGAACAATAATCATTCAAATGCGTTGGCCGGTTTCAGCTCGCGAGCCTCAGCCCCTGCACCACGCCTTCACCCTGTTTGGGCTGATCGGGCCAGATGCCGCGCGTGTCGTAGACGACCTTGCCGGCGCGTTCGGCGAGCGGGACGACACGGAACACGTCGTGGTCGACCAGCACGATCAGCAGGTCGCAATCTTCCAGCGCGGTGTCAATGTCGATGAGATGCGCGCCGGTGCCTTCGAATTCGCGCGGCAGTTCAGCCGCATAGGGCTCGACCACCGACACGCGCTCCCCATAACGCCGGGCAAGCGTTGCCGCCACCAGCCGCGCCGGACTTTCGCGGAAATCGTCGATGTTGGCCTTGAAGGCAAGGCCGAGGCAGGCGACTTTGGCGCCCGGATTGGCCGAGACCAGTTCATCGGCGCGAGCGATCACGTGATGGATCTTGCAATCGTTGACCCCGCGCGCGGTGCGGATCAGCGGGCTTTCCTCGGGCGCGGAATGGACGATGAACCACGGATCGACCGCGATGCAGTGGCCGCCGACCCCGGGTCCGGGCTGCAGGATATTGACGCGCGGATGCCGGTTGGCGAGGCGGATCACTTCCCAGACATCGAGGCCCAGCCGGTCGGAAATGATCGACAATTCGTTGGCGAAGGCGATGTTGACGTCGCGATAGGCGTTCTCGACCAGCTTGGTCATCTCGGCCGAGCGGCTGTCAGTCGTCACGCAGGTGCCGCGCACAAAGAGCTTGTAGAAAGCCAGCGCCTTGCGGGCGCAGCGCGGGGTGATGCCGCCGATCGAGCGGTCGTTGCCCGCAAGTTCCTCGAGGATCTTGCCGGGCAGCACGCGTTCCGGGCAGTAGGAGACCGAAACGTCAGGCGTTTCATTCGTCAGTCCGGGAAACTTGAGGTCGGGACGTTCGCTGGCGAGCATGTCGCGCAGCTGTTCGGTGGTGCCGACCGGCGAAGTCGATTCGAGGATCACCACGTCGCCCTGCTTGAGCACCGGCGCGATCGAACGGCCGGCGTTGAGCACATAGGTCAGGTCCGGCGCGTGGTCCTTGTCGAACGGCGTGGGCACGGCGATGATGAACACGTCCGCCGGCTGCACTTGCGTAGAGGCGGTCAGCAGCCCGCGCGCGACAACGCCCTGGACGAGGCCGTCGAGATCGACTTCCTCGATGTGGATTTCACCGCGATTGATCGTGTCGACGACCTTCTGCGAGACGTCGACCCCGTTGACCCGGCATCCGGCGCGGGCAACGATGGCAGCGGTAGGCAGGCCGATATAGCCGAGGCCGATGACGGCAACGTCAGGTTTGGCTTGAAAATTCACGCGCGATCAACTCCACGATTTGGCGCGCCGAGGTGCCATCCCCAAAGGGATTGTGCGCCCGCGCCATGCTTTCGTAAGCCGCCTTATCGTCGAGGAGGGTGAAGATTTCGGTAACGATACGAGTGGGATCGGTGCCGACAAGCTTGGCTGTGCCGGCCGCCACGCCTTCGGGCCGCTCGGTCGTTTCACGCATGACCAGCACCGGCTTGCCGAGCGCGGGAGCCTCTTCCTGCACGCCGCCCGAATCGGTGAGCATGATCTCTGCCAGCGAAAGCAGACGCGCGAAGTGCGGGTAGTCGAGCGGTTCGAGCAGGGCGACATTGTCCAGCCCCGCCAGCGCCGAGTTCATCACCGCACGGACATTGGGGTTGAGGTGGACGGGGAAGATAATCGCCACATCTTCACGCGCGGCGATTTCGCGGATGGCGCGGGCGATATTTTCCATCCCGTCGCCGAAATTCTCGCGCCGGTGGCTGGTGACACCGATGATTCGCTTGCCAGCGAAGCGTGCCTCGACCTCGGACAGCCCCACGACCAGCGAGGGATCCGCGGCGTTGCGCCGGGTCACCCAGTGAAGCGCATCGATCACCGTGTTGCCGGTGACATGGACGCGGTCTGGCGCAACATTTTCGCGCAGCAGTGCTTCACGTGAAACATCGGTCGGCGCGAAGTGCAGCGAGGCCATCGAACCGATGATCTTGCGGTTCACCTCCTCGGGCCAGGGGTGATAGATATTGCCAGAGCGCAGCCCGGCCTCGACATGATCGACCGGAATCTTGCGGTAATAGGCCGCCAGTGCCCCGGCCATCGCGGTGGCCGTATCGCCCTGCACGATTACCCGGTCGGGCTGTTCTGCGTCCATCACCCGGCCCAGCCCGGTGAGCAACGTGGCCGTCAGCGCGTCGAGGCTCTGGTCTGGCTTCATCACGTCAAGATCGTGGTCCGGCACGATACCGGCGATTTCGAGGACCTGATCGAGCATGCCGCGGTGCTGCGCCGAAACGCAGACCTTGCAATCAAACCGCGGGTCCGCCTTCAGCGCGGCAACGACGGGGAACAGCTTGATCGCTTCGGGCCGGGTGCCGAAGACGACGAGGATCTTTGCAGGGTGTGGCGCGCTCATGCCTCTGTCCCTAACCCAAGGAGGGTTAAGGTTAAATCACCGCGCGCCTGGGCGACTCCTGATCAGTTCTTTGGCGGAGTGGGCGCAGGAGTGACACTGGGCGGGGTCAGCGGCTGCATCGCGGCCTCTTCGGCCTCCTGCTCGGCACGCTTCTTGGCGTCGATTTCCTTCTCGACCGCTTCGACCCGCGCCTGGGTGGCGCTGGCATCGGTATCGATCGTGGCGAGACGCTTGCCGCGCTCTTCCTCGATGATCCGGGCAAAGCTCATGTCCTCGCCCTGCTTTTCGGCATAGGCCTGTTCGATCAGCTTCTGCGAGCAACCGGTCCAGCCGCCTGCACCGCTGGGCGTGCACGACATTGTGCCGGTCTTGCCGACGCGCTCATAGGCCATGACGCGGCTGTTCCACGATTCGCTGGAGGCGCTGGGCGTTTCGCGCAGGCCCTTGGGGATGCGGAAGCGCTCTGCCTCGGGCTTGCGGGCGCAGACGGTGATCTCGTCATCGCTGGTCGGGCGCGGGCATTCGTCCTGGCCATAGACGATCACGGCGTTGACCTTGTCGTTGGCCGCGTCCTGAGCAAGCACTGGAGTGGCCCCGGCCAGAACGGCGAGCGAAAGGGCTATGGTCAGGCGCATGGGTCAACTCCTTGGGACGTCGGCAAGCAATATAGGGCCTATCTGGCTTTAACGGTAGATGAAGCAGGCGGTTCCGCGCCGCCTTGTTCCGAATCAAATGCCAGACAGGAAATCAGATGCGTTCCGAAAGCCGGATGGCCACGCGGCAGCCCAACCGGATCGCGCCCGAAAGCAACGGATAGGCCGGTGCGCGTTCAGCGCCAGAGGCAAGCGCTGTGTGGAGGTGCTCGCGCTCATCATCACGAAATTCCTCGACGATTGCGGCGAGTTCGGGATCGGAACCGTCGGCCAGTTCGTCCAGCTGCTGCGTGTAATGCCGGTCGATCTCGGTCTCGATCGCCGCCGTGCAGGCCATTGCCGCTTCGGGTCCGAGCAGCGCGGTGGCCGCGCCAAGCGCATAGCCGGCGACCGACCAGATCGGCTGCAACGCCGTTGGACGAATGCCGCGCGCGGCGATCAGTGCGTCGAGCCTTGCCCGGTGTCCGGCTTCCTGCGCGGCCATCGCTGCGATTTCTGAGGCCTGCGGTCCGCGATTGCCCATCACCGCCATCTGCCCGGCATAGATGCGGGTCGCGCCATATTCGCCAGCCTGGTCGACGCGCAGCATCCGGTCCGAGCGCGTGCGGCTCACTTACGGCGGCCCAGCAGGACCAGCGCAGCAAGCGCGCCGGTGGTGGAAATCAGGAAATTGAAGCCCGCGAGCGAAATGCCCATCAGCGACCATTGGATCTCGTCGCAGCGCGTAATCGGCGCGGCGAGCACGGCGGCGAGCGGATCGCCGCCCGCTTGCACCATCGAGGTGCAACGGGTGAACCCTTCCCACCAGCCATTTTCGACGCCGGCATGGAAGGCACCGATCAGGCCCGAGGCCAGCACCGCCAGCGCAGCCAGAGCCACCGGCCAGCGCGCGGGCTTGAACGCGAAAGCCAGAATCGCGAGGCCGATCGCCGCGAAATGCGGATAGCGCTGCCACCAGCACATCTCGCAAGGAAACAGGCCGAAGCCGTACTGCGAGATATAGGCGCCGCCAAGCAATCCGGCGGGCACCAGCAGGGATATCCAGCGCGCTTTATCGAGGTTCGTCATGCGCGCCAAATGCCCCGCTTACTTGCCCTTGGCAAGCTGGCTGCCGCCGGTCCGCTTGAGCGTGGTGATGGCATAATGCAGCTGGAAATCGGTGATGCCCTTGGCCTTCAGCCCTTCCGGCGTGTCCTTGAAGCGCGGGTCCTCGGCCTTGTCGGTTTCCAGCTTCTTGTCGTCCATCGAGATCTCGTTGATCAGGTGGCCGCGCAGGTCGCTTTCGCGGATCTGCAGTTTGGCGCGCTTGGCCGCATCGGGATCGGACAGCTGCGGTACGCGGATATCGGGTTCGATGCCGCCTTCCTGCACCGACTTGCCCGATGGCGTGAAATAGCGCGCCGTGGTCAGTTTCACCGCGTGCGTCCGGTCAAGCCGGATCATCGACTGAACCGAACCCTTGCCGAACGAACGGTCACCCATGATCAGCGCGCGCTTCTGGTCCTGCAGCGCGCCGGCAACGATTTCCGAAGCAGAGGCCGAGCCGGCGTCGATCAGCACCACCACCGGCAGGCCGGCGGCAACATCGCCGCGGAACATCGATTCGGCGCGGTAATACTGGTTTTCCGAGGCAATGCGCCCGCGCTGCGAAACGATGTCGCCCTTGGTCAGGAACAGGTCGGACAGCGCGACGGCTTCATCGAGCGAGCCGCCGGGGTTCTGGCGCAGGTCGAGCACAATGCCTTGCATCCGGCCGCCGCTTTCCTTGCGCATCGCCTCGATCGCGTCGTTGACGTAGCGGCCCACATCGCGGCTGAATTCGTTGACCGTGACGACACCGATACCGTCAGTCAGCTTGTGCGTGACAGGTTCAAGCGTGATGACGCCGCGCGTCACGGTGATGTCAAAGGGTTCATCGCGGCCCGGCCGCACGATGGTCAGGCGGATCTTGGACCCGGCCTCACCGCGCATCTGGGCGACGGCATCATCCAGCGGCAGGCCGTAGATCAGCTTGCCATCGAGGTGCGTGATGTAGTCGCCCGCCTTGACGCCGACCGCCGCTGCCGGGCTGCCGCGCATCGGCGAAATGACCTTCACCGTTTCCTGTTCGGACTGCACCGACAGGCCCAGGCCCGAATAGGACCCGTCGATCATGGTATCGAGCCGGGTCAAGCTGGAGCCTTCGAGGTATTCCGAATGCGGGTCGAGGCTTTCGAGCATGCCGTCGATCGCGCCCTTGATCAGCTTGTCGTCGTCGGTCTTGTCGACGTAGTTGGCCTTCACCAGCTGGTAGATCGTGTAGAGCTTGCCGAATTCCGGCCCCGAACGCCCGTCAACCGCCGCCAGCCCCGCGGTGGTCGCGGGCAGGATCGAAACGGCTCCCAGCAGCAGCGAAGTGCGCAGGAAAGTGGAAAGCTTGGTCGCCATCGTGGGCCTTTCGGATCAGGTTTGCCGCCAGTCTATAGGGCGGGGCTGCTTAACGCCAGATGGCGGAAACGCGCCGAGTTGCAAGAAACTATCGACAAAACGCGTTCACAGGCGGGCGAAATCCAGCGGATTGACCGGCTTGCCATCGCGCCGCAGTTCCAGACTGACAACCGGGCGGCCCGGCCCGGCAAGGCCGAGCGGCGACCCGGCAACGACATTGCGGCCGACCACGGTATCGACCTGGGCAAGCCCGGTGACAAGGCTGGTCCAGCCATTGCCGTGATCGATGATGATGATCGAGCCATAGCCGCGATAGGGTCCGGCAAAGGCGACGCGGCCCGGCGCGGGGGCCACGGCTTGCGCGCCGGCGCGGGCAGCGAGGGCTATCCCTTGGGAGCGTGTAACGCCCGGGGCAGATGCGCCGAATCCGGCGATCAGGCGGCCCTGCACCGGCATCTGGAAGGCTGGCGCGGCGGCGGAACTGGCGGAAGGTGATGGGTCGATCACCGCGACTTGCGCGGCCTGCGGGTTGGCCGGACGGATCACTGGCCCTGCGAGCTTGGCCAGTTCCTCGCGCAGTTCACCCGCCTCGCCAAGCTGCTCGGTCAGGCCGTCAAGGTCGCGCGCCGTTTCGGCAAGCGCGAGCGCGCGTTCGGCCTCACGGTCGGCGGTGCCGCTGGTCTGGCGCAGGTCGAGCCGCTGGCGCGTCTCCAGCGTGGCGAGTGACTGGCGGCGGCGGCCAAGCTCGGCCTGTTCGGTCTTGAGCGTTGCCACTGCAGCGAGCGCAGAATCGCGGAGCGCCTTGCCCTTGTCGATCTCGCCGCGCAGCGCGGCGGTACGGCGCTGCACTTCGGGCAGCATGGTATCGAGCATAGCGCGCATGTGCACCGTGTCCTGCAACGAACCGGGTCGCAGCAGCGACAGCGTCAGCGGACGGCGCGACAGGCGCTGTAGCGCGCCGGTGAGTCGCACGACGGGGAGCTGGCGCTGGGCGAGCCGCTCGCGCAGTTCCTCGCGGCTCTGGTCGATCAGGCGAATGTCGGCTTCCCGCGCGGCGATGGCGGCCTGAGCCTCTTGAATGCGCGCGGCGGCGGCGGCGGCTTCACGCGCGGTGCGATCGGCCTGCTGCCCGGCCTTGGCGGCTTCGGCCTCAAGCGCTTCGGCTCGTTGACGGGCGGCGGCCCCTTCGCGGCGGGCCTCGGCAAGCGCTGCGCGGGCATCGCCGGCGTTATCATAGGTCGCCAGTTCCTGCTGCTGCGCGCTCGCTACGACGGCAATCGCGCCAAGGGCCAGCAGCCCGGCAAGAATGGGAAAACGCCGCATCGTCGCCGGCCTTATCCCGAACGATGGTAGGGATGGCCAGCCAAAATGCTGCTCGCGCGCCACAATTGCTCGGCAAGCATGGCGCGGGCCATCATGTGCGGCCAGGTCATCGCCCCGAAGGCTATAAGCAGGTCCGCCTCGGAGCGCATGGCATCGCCGTGGCCATCCGCCGCGCCGATCAGGAACCGCACCTCGCGCACGCCCTCATCGCGCCAGCGGCCAAGCAGTTCGGCGAACTCCTCGGACGACAGCTGACGTCCCCGCTCATCAAGCAGGACATCGCGCGACGGCGTGGCGGAAGGCGGTGGCGCGGTGCCGCCGGTATCGGGCAGTTCCGTGACCTTGAGCGGCCATGAAATTCGCTTGGCGTAGCGCTCAACTAACTCAGCCTCGGGCGAGCGGCCAATCTTGCCGCGCGCCACGATGTTTATCTTCACGCAGCGCCCGAAGGGCCGTCGAATCCCCACATGCGTTCGAGGTTGTAGAAGGTGCGCACTTCCGGGCGAAACAGGTGAATCACGATGTCGCCGGCGTCGACCAGCACCCAGTCTGCCGCGGGCAGGCCTTCGATGCGGACGTGGCCAAAGCCGCCGTGCTTGATTCGCTCGGCCAGTTTCTGCGCCATGGCGGCGACCTGACGAGTCGAACGGCCACTCGCGATGACCATGTGGTCAGCGATCGCAGTCTTGCCTTCCAAGGGGATGGAAACGATTTCCTGCGCCTGGTCGTCGTCAAGTGACTGGAGCACCAGGGCGTGAAGCGAACCCGGTTCCGAGGGCGGAAGAGGTATCGCGCCGGGGTTGGCCGGTTCTGTACTTGCCTGGTTCATGAAGAAAAAATCGGCTCCTGTTTCCGTAACTTAGGCAACACGATCAGTTCACCCGGCTGTGGGTGACACCGTCGCGAAGCGATGAAATTGACATGCGGCTGGCCCAGGATGGGTCGGCGCGGCGAATGGCGGTAGCCGAACGCGGATCGGGATCGAAACGCAAGAGCACCAGCGCAGGCGCGCTCCAGTCGCAACCGTGTGAAAGGCTGGCAGCAGACCGCCGGTAACGGCCGAGCCAGGCCATAGCGGGGCTCGCCATAGCAGCCCCCTCATAGCCCGGACGAGCGATAACGGCAATCGGCACCATTCGCGCGATGCGCCGCCAGTCCTTCCACTGGTGAAACTGGGCGAGATTGTCGCTGCCCATCAGCCAGACAAAGCGCCGCTTCGGCCAGCGCCGCAGAATTGCCGCGAGCGTTTCCACGGTATAGCGCGTGCCGAATTCTCGCTCCATCGCGCTCGCCCGGATGCGGGCGCCGCGCGCCTGCCGCTGCGCCGATACCAGCCGCGCCGGCAGCGGAGCCATGCCGGCCTTGGGCTTGAGCGGATTTCCGGGCGAAACCAGCCACCACACCTCGTCCAGCGTGAGCGCATCGATCACGAAGCGGCTGATCCGGCGGTGCCCGCCATGCGCGGGATTGAAACTGCCGCCGAGCAGCCCGGTTAGGGGGCCGCGCCGGTTCAGGGGCGCACCTGGCCGGTGCCGCGCACTTGCCACTTGTAAGTCGTCAGCCCCTCAAGCGCGACGGGCCCGCGCGCGTGGAGCCGCCCTGTGGCAATGCCGATCTCCGCCCCCAGCCCGAATTCGCCGCCATCGGCAAATTGCGTGCTGGCATTGACCATGACGATCGCCGAATCGACCTCGTTCAGGAATCGCTCCGCCGCCGCATCATCGCCGGTGACAATGGCCTCGGTATGGCTGGAGGAGTGCGCGGCGATATGCGCCAGCGCCTCGTCAAGGCCGTCGACCACCGCGACTGAAAGCACGGCATCAAGGTATTCGCAGTCCCAGTCATTGGCGCTGGCCGGCACGATGCGCGGGTCGAGCGCGCGGGCGCGGGCATCGCCGCGCAGCTCGCAGCCGGCATCGAGCAGGCCCGCAACCACGGAAGGCGAGGCGGGAAACTGCGCGTCGAGCAGCAACGTTTCCATCGCGCCGCAGATGCCCGTGCGCCGCATCTTGGCATTGAGCGCGATCGCGCGCGCCATGTCTGGATCAGCAGCGGCGTGGATATAGGTGTGGCAAATGCCATCAAGGTGCGCGAGCACCGGCACCCGGGCATCGGCCTGAACGCGCTCAACAAGGCTCTTGCCGCCGCGCGGGATGATCATGTCGATCAGGCCGGCTGCGGTCAGCATCGCGCCGACCAGCGCGCGGTCCTGACTGGGCATCAACTGCACCGCATCGGCGGAAATACCCTCCTTTTCCAATCCCTGCACCAGCGCGGCATGAAGCGCGCGGTTCGAATGAACCGCCTCGCTGCCGCCGCGCAGCAGCACGGCATTACCCGAGCGCAGGCACAGCGCCGCGGCATCGGCGGTGACGTTGGGGCGGCTTTCGTAGATGATGCCGATGAGACCGATCGGCACACGCACGCGGCTGAGCACCAACCCGTTGGGGCGCTGACTGCGCGAGATTTCCTCGCCCACCGGATCAGGCAGGGCGGCGACTTGATCGAGCGCATCGCAGATGCCCGCTAGCCGGCCTGCATCTAGCCGTAGCCGATCAAGCATGGCCCCGGACAGCCCGCGCGCTTCGCCTGCCGCCACGTCGAGCGCATTGGCGGCAAGGATCGCCGCTTCGCTGGCCCGCATGGCCTCTGCCGCGGCGCGAAGGACAGCCGCCTTTTCGGCGTCGGTCATCCGCGCCAGAACGCGCTGCGCCGCGCGGCCCGCCAGCGCCAGACGCGCGACGAGCGATTCGGGGGTTTCTTGACGAGAGATGTCGGGTGAGCTGGCCATGATGCCGCTCGCCTATCACTTGGCCAGCGGTTTGTCAGCCGATCTGGCGATGGTCGTCCGGTGAGGGGCTAATCTTGTCGAATCTGGTAAATAGATGTTTCACCGAACCGTTCACCGCATGACTCTCTCGACTCGGCCCGAGTCCGCTCGAGTCGATTCGCCACGCCGCAACCACCCTGCTAGCCGCGCGCCAGCCCGAAGACGGGCGCAAGTAGGGCGGGTCAATTTTGCCGAACACAACTGATGGCGCATTAACACGGCGCCTGCGGAACTGGTTCCCGGATCGCGAATTTTTCATGCGGTCGCAGGGGCAGGTCCGTTTCATCAAGATTTCTACGCGGGTCCAGGTCTGGGCTGCGTCGGCGGTTGCGTTGTTCCTCGCCGTCTGGCTGGGCACGATGGCGGTGATGACCGTCAATTCCTACCTCGCCAGCCGCGACCGGCTCTCGCTGCTCGCTCGTGAGGCCAAGGTGACCAGCGCCGAAACCCGCGTTTCCGCCTACAAGGACGACATCACGGGCGTTTCCGCCGAACTGCGCCGCCGCCAGGACGCCATCGAAAAGATGGTCGGATCGCTGCCGCAGGACATCATGGCCGGCGAGACCGTGTCCGATTCGTCGAGCGAAGCCGCCAAGACCATCGACAAGGTTTCAGCGGTGTTCCCCGAAGCGGCCCAACTTGCCCGGCTCGAAGCCCGCCAGCTTGCCTTCGTCGAAGGCCTGACCCGGCTGGCTGATCGCCGCGCCAAGGAAGCCGAACTGGCGATCCGCAAGGTCGGCCTCGATCCCGCCTATCTGCTGTCCTCTGTGGACGACAAGAGCGCGATGGGCGGTCCCTTCATCGCCTTTGCCTCGTCGACCGATTCGGCGCTCGACCAGCGTTTCCA
This sequence comes from Novosphingobium sp., assembly GCF_031424035.1. GTDB lineage: Bacteria > Pseudomonadota > Alphaproteobacteria > Sphingomonadales > Sphingomonadaceae > Novosphingobium. Next base: position 5,970 of record NZ_JANPGP010000141.1, on the reverse strand, counting down.
GCGCCTCGCCGTCAGCCTTGCCCGCCTTTCGGCGCTGCAGCGTGGTCTGACTTCGATGCCGCAGGTTTTGCCCGCCAGCCTCGAATTCATCTCCTCGGGTTTCGGCTATCGCTCCGACCCGTTCACCGGCGCCGGCGCCTTCCACGCCGGTCTCGATTTCAAGGGCCCGATCGGCTCGCCGATCCATGCCGCCGCGCAAGGCAAGGTCAGCTTCGTTGGCCAGCGCCAGGGCTATGGCAATTGCGTCGAGGTTGACCACGGCAACGGCATGATCACCCGCTATGCACATATGAGCGCATTTCGCACCACTCTGGGCAAGGACGTGCTAGCAGGCGAAGTGATCGGCGCGATCGGCAATACCGGCCGTTCGACCGGACCCCACCTGCACTTCGAAGTGCGTATCAACGATCAGGCCGTCAATCCGCGCCCGTTCCTCGAAGGATCGACCCGTGTTCAAAAGCAAGCTGTCAGCGCCATCGGCACAAGGAACTAGGCACATGGCCGGATCAACCTTTTCCGTGCTCGGCTCGGACGTGGCCATCAAGGGCAATATCTCGGCCAAGGCTGATCTGCACATCGACGGCCGCGTCGATGGCGACATCGCCTGCACCAGCCTTGTCCAGGGCGAAACCAGCGAGATCGTTGGCGGCGTGACGGCGGAAACCGCGCGGCTTGCGGGCCGTGTGCGCGGTTCGATCACCGCCGGCCAGCTGGTCATCCTCAAGTCCGCGCATATCGAAGGCGACGTGTTCTATGACGCGCTGACCATTGAGCAGGGCGCCACGGTAGAGGGCAAGTTCGCCCACCGCGATCCCGAGCCGAAGCTGGCGATTGCCGGCGGCACTGACGCGGGTTGAAACCCACTTCACCGTCATCCCGGCGCAGGCCGGGATCAAGTCCAGGCAAATAGAGCCGTCGCTTTGCGACGACGTTCCCTGTTACGCTGGGCCCCGGCCTTCGCCGGGGTGACGGGTTAGAAAACGGCTCTCAATCGACAAACCCCGCCAGCGCCTGTTCCTTCAGCGTCTTGCGATCGAGCTTGCCGATCATCGTCTTCGGCATCGATTCACGCACCACGACATCATCGACGCGCTCATGCTTGCCGACCCGCAGGTTGAGCCATTCGCGCAGCACCGCACCGGGCGTGTCCTCGCCTTCCTGCAGCGTCACGAAAGCCCGCGGCTTTTCACCCAGCCGCTCATCCGGCATGCCGATAACCAGCGCTTCTTTCACCGAGGGATGTTCGAGCAGGACGTGTTCGACCTGGCTGGGAAACACCTTGAACCCGCCCACCGCGATCATGTCCTTGATGCGGTCGACAATGCGGATGTAGCCCTGGCCTTCAAGCACGGCGACGTCGCCAGTACGCAGCCAGCAAGTGCCATCGATCAGCGCAAAGGCCGTTTCGTCGGCCTCCGGGCGCTGCCAGTAGCCTTTCATGATCTGCGGACCGGCGATGGCGAGTTCGCCGGGTTCGCCCGGCGCGGCATCACGCGTCGGGTCCTCCCGGTCAAGCAGGCGGACATAGGTGCCGGGCAGCGGCTGGCCGATGGTTCCAGCACGGTCATCGCCTTCATAGGGATTGGCCGTGGCCACGCCCGAGCTTTCGGTCAGGCCGTAGCCTTCGACAAGGCTGACACCGGTCTTCGCCTTCCACCGCTCCTTGACCGGCAGCGGCAACGGCGCGCCACCGACAATGCACACACGCAGCGACGAGAAGTCTGCCTCGTCGATCCCGGGATCGTCGAGCAGTGCCTGAAACATCGTCGGCACCCCGGGGAACGAGGTCGGCTGCACGCGGCGGATGGCCTTCAGCACCTGACCCGTCTCAAAACGCGGCAGCATGGCAATGCAACCGCCGTTGATGACCGTGCGGTTGAGCACGCCCGAATTGGCGAAGACATGGAACAGCGGCAGGGCGCCGAGGATCACGTCACGCTTGCCGGCCTGCGGATCAATCGCGGCGATCTGGCGGGCATTGGCCGACAGGTTCTGGTGGGTGAGCATTGCTCCCTTCGGCGTGCCGGTGGTGCCGCCGGTATATTGCAGCAGGGCAATATCCTTCAACGGATCGATTGCCACCGGCGCGGGATCGCCCTTGCCGAGGAACGCGTCCCACCGGGTAATGTCAGCCTGCTGAGGAATGGGCGTGAGCTCCTTGCGGCCCAGCAGGCGGAAGGCGATGTTTTTCAGCGGCGGCAGCAGGCTTGGGAAATCGGCGACCACCAGATGCTCGAGCGCGGACCCGCGGAGCACCGTCAGCGCGGTGGGCAGCAGCTTGGCGAGGCTGACGGTGACCAGCAGCCGCGTTCCTGAATCGGCAACCTGAGCTTCCAGTTCTTGCGCGGTATAGAGGGGCGAGAAATTGACCAGCGTCGCCCCTGCCATCAGCGCGCCGTAATAGGCGGGAATGTATGTCGGCACATTGGGCAGGTAGAGCCCGACCCGGTCGCCGCGCTTGATGCCCCAGGCCTGCAAGCCAGCCGCGAAGTGCTTCGCCTGAGCCAGCAGTTCGGCATAGCTGTATTTGCGGCCCATAAAGTCAACGAGCGGGGCCTGCGGATGCTTGGTCGCTGCTCCGACAAGTAGGTCGGGCAAGCTCAGCGGAGCATAGTCCGCGTGCCAGTCGCTGGGATGGCCATAGGCTTCGAGCCAGGGCGTTTCGGGCTTGCTGACATTCATGTCAGCTAGATTGCCCCAAGCAGGACTTCAGGGCAAGAGCGGATTGCGCCGCAACGGGCCGATCCAGCGGCGTTGCAACCCGCTTGCACAGGGCTTTCGGCCCTGCCGTAAGGGCAGGGCGCACAATCTTTTTTCGGCTTATTCCTCGCCGGCAGCTTCGGCAGCGCGCTTGGCTTCGAGCCAGGCGGCGGCTTCGGCTTCCTGTGCGGCTTCGCCAGCGGCCTTGATGTGGGCCTGTCGTTCAGCGCGCAGTTCCTCGATCAGCGCCTCGCGGTCGCTGCCCAGACGGCTGTCGGCCTCTGTATCGACAATGCCGGCCTTCTTGGCGGCCTTGGCAACCAGCGCATCAAGCTCGCGCTGCGAACACAGGCCGAGAGTCACGGGATCCTTGGGCTGGATATTCTGAATGTTCCAGTGGCTGCGGTCGCGGATCGCGGTGATCGTATTGCGCGTCGTGCCGATCAGCTTGCCAATCGCGGCGTCCGAGATTTCCGGGTGATTGCGCAAGACCCAGGCGATGCCATCGGGCTTGTCCTGACGCTTGGAAACCGGCGTATAACGCGGCCCCTTGGTGCGGTTGACCTGAGCCGGAGCCTTTTGCATCTTCAGCGAATAGCTGGGGTCGGCCTGGCCCTTTTCAATCTCCGCCATGGTCAGTTCGCCCGAGCGGACCGGATCGCGGCCGGTGTACTTAGAGCTCGCGAGATCGTCGGCCATGGCCTGAACTTCGAGGATGTGCAGACCACAGAATTCAGCGATCTGTTCGAACGACAGCGCGGTTGTGTCGACCAGCCACGAGGCGGTCGCATGCGGCATCAGCGGGGTGGGTTGGGTCACGGCCAAAAACTCCGGCAAGGAGAGAAACGTCTCCGGCGAAAATAGATAGGGCCGCCCCTTGCGGAGCGGCCGTTCGCGAATTCCTGTAGGGGAGGACTGCCGCAAGGGCAAGGCAAAGAGTCAGGTCCCGGCGATGAATGCCGCCCGTGATTCTGAGCCGATCGATCAGCCGACCTTGAGCACGATCTTGCCGATGTGCGTGCCGGCTTCCATGCGCTGGTGCGCCGCGACCACATCTGTCAGCGCAAAGGTCTGGTCCATAACCGGCCGCAGCGCGCCTTCGCCGACCAGCGGCCAGACAGTGTCGCGCAATTCCGCCACCAGCGCGGCCTTGAACGCCTTCGACCGGGAGCGAAGCGTGGAGCCAGTGAGCATCAAGCGGCGGCTCATCACCACGGCCATGTTGATCTCGGCCCGGGTGCCGCCCTGCACCGCGATGGTAACATGGCGGCCATCTTCGCCAAGGCACTTGAGGTTGCGCGCAACGTAATCGCCAGCAACCATGTCGAGCACGATATGCACGCCCGCGCCGCCGGTGATCCGGGCGACTTCCTCAACGAAATCGGCGGCCTTGTAATCGATCGCATGGTCCGCGCCGATGGCCAGCGCCGCCTTGCACTTGTCTGGCCCGCCGCAGGTGACGATGACCGTCAGCCCATAGAGTTTGCCGAGCATTATCGCCATCGAACCGATGCCGCTGGTGCCGCCGTGAACGAGGATCGCCTCGCCCTCGCGGGCATAGGCCCGTTCGAACACATTGTGCCACACGGTCATCAGCGTTTCCGGCAGCGCCGCCGCCTGATCGAGCGGCAAGCCGGGCGGCACCTGCAGGCACTGGTCAGCCTCGGCAAGGCAGTATTCCGCATAGCCCCCACCGGCAACCAGCGAACAGACCTTGCGGCCGAACAGATCGGTGGAAACGTCCGAACCCAGCGCGACGACTTCGCCGGAAATCTCGAGTCCGGGGATCGGGGAAGCGCCCGCCGGAGCGGGATAAAACCCCTGCCGCTGGATCACGTCGGGGCGATTTACGCCGGCATAGGCGACCTTCAGCAGAACCTGTCCTGGGCCAGGCGAAGGCAACGGCAGAACCTCGCTGCGCAGAACTTCAGGACCGCCGGGCGCATCGAAGCCCATCGATGTCATCGTTTCGGGCAAATCGGCCATGTGAAAGTCCCCAAGAGCTGCGCCTCTGTGGCAAGCGGGCCGCACCTTGGGCGCCACCGCACGCATTCCTTAGCTTGCAGTTGACAGATAAGGCAACGCGTTGAATTCTCTTTGCGTGATGGATGAAGACGACCGCCCTGCCCGGCGCGGAGACGCCGCCAGCCTTTTGGCGAGAGAGGCGCTCGATAGCTACTCGCGCGCGGAACTGGACGGCCGGGTCCAGCAGCTTGAGGCAGAGATTGCCCGGGTCAAGGCCCACCGCGACAAGGCCGAGGCACACCGGCTCGCTGCCGATGCTTTTTTCAAGCCGAAGAGTTGAAAATGCTCCGCCGCATCTTCCTCCCCCTTGGCGGCCCGGTTTACCGTTCCTATTCATACAGTGCACAGCACGGTCGCCATAGAACCCGATCCCCGCGTGCCGTTCTCTTCTCCAGCCCATCCGGGCCCACCGAAAGCCTCTGAAATGCCCAGCTTTGCCCAGAGCCTCGAAAAGACGCTGCACAACGCGCTGACCAACGCGGCAGAGCGCGCGCACGAATATGCGACGCTCGAACACTTGCTGCTCGCGCTGATCGACGATCCGGATGCCGCGCAGGTGATGGGGGCCTGCGGAGTGGACCTGTCGGAACTGACCGACGTGGTGAAGCAGTACCTCGATCAGGAATACCAGTCACTCAAGACCAGCGAAAAGGGCGATCCCGCCCCAACCGCCGGGTTCCAGCGCGTGATCCAACGTGCCATCCTGCACGTGCAGTCGAGCGGCAAGGACACGGTCACAGGTGCAAACGTGCTGGTCGCGCTGTTTTCCGAACGCGATTCCTACGCCGTCTATTTCCTGCAGCAGCAGGACATGAGCCGGCTCGATGCAGTCAGCTTCATCAGCCACGGTATCGGCAAGGGCGGCAAGCGGATCGAGGAGCGCAGCCCGAACGGTTCCGACGAACCGCAGCAGCAGGCCCCTCAGCAGGAAGAAAAGGGTCAGTCGAAGGGCGAAAAGAAGGATTCCGCGCTAGACCAGTTCTGCGTCAACCTCAATGAAAAGGCGATATCCGGCAAGATCGATCCACTCATCGGTCGTGGGCCAGAAGTCGACCGCACGATCCAGATCCTGTGCCGCCGGTCAAAGAACAACCCGCTCTATGTCGGCGATCCCGGCGTCGGCAAGACCGCCATCGCCGAGGGTCTGGCGCGCAAGATCATTGAGGGCGACGTGCCCGAAGTGCTGGAAGATGCCGTAATCTACAGCCTTGATATGGGCGCACTGCTCGCTGGCACGCGCTATCG
>NZ_JANPGP010000140.1:0-40185 GCF_031424035.1 Novosphingobium sp. | reverse complement strand
TACTACGTCGCCAACAAGCTGATGAAGGGCTTCATCGGCAGCGGCAATATCGACACCAACAGCCGCCTGTGCATGGCCAGCGCGGTTGCCGCGCATAACCGGGCGTTTGGTGAGGACGTCGTCCCCTGCACTTACGATGACCTTGACGATGCCGACCTGATCCTGCTCGTCGGGTCGAACACCGCATGGTGCCATCCGGTGATCTGGCAGCGAATCGAGGCAGCACGCGAACGGCGCGGAACCAAGCTTGTCGTCATCGATCCGCGTCGGACCGAAACGGCAGAACAGGCGGACCTGCACGTGGCCATTCCGCCCGATGGGGACGTTGCGCTGTTCAACGCCTTGCTGGCCGACATGGCCGCGAGGGGCCTGGCCGGGGCCAGCGAATGTGATGTGCCGTCAGGGTTCTGGGCAGATTTGACTGCCGATCATGGCATTGATCCATCCGTTTTCGCGAGCCTCGCCGATCTGGTTGCCGCGCATCCCGCGATGATCACCCTGTTCAGTCAGGGCGCCAACCAGTCGACCTCTGGCACCGACAAGGGCAACGCGATCATCAACCTCCACCTGGCGACTGGGCGGATCAACCGCAGCGGCGCAGGCCCGTTTTCGATCACCGGCCAGCCCAATGCCATGGGTGGGCGCGAAGTGGGCGGGCTGGCCAACATGCTAGCCTGCCACCTCGGCTTTTCGGCGGCGGAGCGCGACGACGTGCGCAAATTCTGGGCAGCGCCGAACCTGGCTGGCGACCCCGGCCTCAAGGCGGTGGACATGTTCCGCGCGGTTCACGATGGCCGGATCAAATTTCTCTGGGTCATGGCAACCAATCCTGCCGTCTCCATGCCCGATGCCGGCTTTGTGCGTGAGGCACTGGCGCGCTGCGCAACAGTGGTCGTCTCCGAAGTGATGGCCGATACCGACACCTCGCGATTTGCCCATATCCGCCTGCCCGCGCTGGGCTGGGGCGAGAAGGACGGCACGGTGACCAATTCCGAACGCATGATCAGCCGGCAGCGCGCGGTCTTTGCGGCGCCCGGAGAGGCCCGCGCCGACTGGCAGATCATCTGCGACGTCGCATCGCGCTTGGGCTGGGGCGATGCGTTCGATTTCACCTGCGCCGCTGATGTTTTCCGCGAATACGCGGCGATGACGCGGCTTTCGATCAAGCATGGCCGCAAACTTGATCTGGCGCGCTGCGCCGGACTGACCGATGCCGAATATGCAGACCTTGCTCCTTTCCGCTGGGGCGGCGCTTTCCCTTTGGCCAGCGGGTATCCGACGCCTTCGGGCAAAGCGCGGCTGGTGAGCACGCCGCCGCCGGTGTTCGAGGAGGACGCAGCACGCCCGCTGCTGCTCAATACCGGGCGCTACCGCGACCAGTGGCACACGATGACCCGCACCGGGCTTTCGCCCACGCTCAGCCAGCACCGGCGAGAGCCACTGCTGGAACTGCATCCCTCTGATGCCGCTGGGCGAGGGCTGGACGAAGGCGATCTCGCCCGGGTGACAACCGCCAGCGGCGCGGCCACTTTCCGCGTTACCCTGAGCGAAGGCCAGCGGCGCGGGGACATCTTTGTGCCGATGCATTGGACCGACATGATGGCGGGCGAAGGCCGCGCCAATCGCTTGCCCGGACAAGCGGTCGATGCCTTTTCGGGGCAGCCGGGCTTCAAGCGCACCCCGGCCGAGGTGGAAAAGGTTCAGCCTGAATGGCGTGCGTTCCTTGCCACGCAGCAAGCCGCCGACCCGGTGGACCTGCTGTGGTGGAGCCGCGCCCGCGTGGCCGGAGGCTGGCTCTATGAACTGGCAGGGCATGGCACGGTCGATGTCGATGCGCTGCTGCCCGAAGGCGAACGGATCGAGGCGGCTGACATGACCCGCGGGATGCGGCGGATCGCGGTGCGCGGGCCAGACGGCAGCTTGCGGGCCGCGCTCTATGTCACCCGCTCAGGAGAATTGCCGCCGCGCGATTGGGCGAGCAACCAGTTGGGCCAGACCGAGGCAGGCGCAGTCGAGTTGCTCGCCGGTCGCCCGTCCACGCCGGTTCCCGATCGCGGCGCCATCGTCTGCGTCTGCCACGGCATTGGCGAACTCGACATTGCCGCCGCCGCTCGCTCCGGCGCCGCCACTGTGGAGGCGATTGGTGAGAAGACCTGCGCCGGAACGAATTGTGGATCGTGCCGCCCGGCCATCGCCCGGCTGCTCGAGTCTGTGTGCACTCAGGCAATGGAGGCTGCGGAATGACTCATCGAAGAGATCAGGGCGAACCGGGTGATTTTCCGCAAGGCATGATCTGGCTCGTCGGTGCTGGCCCCGGCGATCCCGAATTGCTCACGCGCAAAGCTGAGCGGCTGATCAAGGCGGCCAGCGTTATATTCTACGATGCATTGGTTGGCCCTGATATTCTTGCCCTGACTGACCCGTCGATCCGTCTGGTCCCTGTCGGCAAGCGATCGGGCCGTCATTCGAAGGATCAGCAATCCATCGACCGGTTGATAGTGCAAGCGGCGCTCGCTGGTGAACGTGTCGTCAGGCTCAAGGGAGGAGATCCGGCGATCTTCGGGCGCGCCGCCGAGGAACTGAACGCCGCGCGGCACGCCGGCGTTCCGGTGCGGATATGCCCGGGCATCACTGCCGCCAGTGCCGCCGCGGCCAGCCTTGGTACATCGCTTACCTTGCGCGGATTCGCCCGCAAACTGACCTATGTTACCGCACATGCCCGGGCCGGTGAAGCGCTGACGCTGGACTGGGCGGCGCTTGCCGATCCCGATGCAACCCTGGCAGTTTACATGGGCAAGGCTGCAGCCGGTGAAATTGCAAATTCACTGATTGCTGCCGGTCTTCCCAGCTCCACGCCCGTTGCCATGGTTGAAAACGCCAGCCTGCCGGATCAGCTCACCCTGCGGACCAATTTGGGACTGCTGGCCCTTGCGGCCCGTTCGGCACTGGGCGATGGTCCAGCGATATTGCTGATTGGTGAGGCTTTGCGGAACCCCACGCGCGGTGCCCTGACTGCGGAGTATTCTCGCGAAGAGACAGCAACATTGCTGGCACGCTGACCAAAGGGCAATAGCCAAGCGCGCGCCTGAACATATCGCAAGTATCGTCGTGCGTAATTCGTGCTTGAAACATCCGCTATGGCAGCGGCGGCAGTTGACCCTTCAAAGCCATCCCAGCATTGCGGGGATGCAAGTCTGTGGCTGGCATTACCAGACGGAGACGTGACCATTGCCCTGCTCCGGAGCCTTGCTTTTACGTCGCTGGTGGCGCTCTTCAACGCGGGCATGAACGCTCGCGCAGAAGTGCTTTGAAGGTTTCCGCCCGATTCTATACGAGCAATTGATTGGTCACTTTGATTGCCGCGCATTTGGCTTCCGTGCCCCACAGCTCAAATAAAGGCCGATCGTCAGGATTCTGAATCACAATGAATTATCGCCATTCATTCCATGCGGGCAATAGCGCCGATGTCGTGAAGCACAGCCTGCTGATCGCCCTCGTGCAGGCCTTGCAGCACAAACAGAGCGCGCTGACCCTGATCGACACCCATGCCGGCTGCGGGCTGTACGACCTTGCCGGCGAGGAGGCTGGGCGCACTGGCGAGTGCATGCAGGGCGTGCTGAGGGCCTTTGCCGATCCGAACCCCTTGCTGATCGACTACCGCGCCGCGGTCCAGGCGGTGAATGCCGGGCAGGTGGCGAATGTCGGGGCCGAGCCGCAGCTCTACCCCGGCTCGCCGCGGATTCTGGCGCAGCTTCTGCGCCCGCAGGATTTTCTGATCCTGAACGAAAAGCACGCCCAGGACGCCTATACCCTGCGCGGCATGATGCGCGGCATACCCGCTGCCGTGCATGAGCGCGACGCCTACGAGCTTTGGCTGGCGATGCTGCCGCCCCGAACACCTCGCGGTGTGGTGGTGGTCGACCCGCCGTATGAGCAGACGGACGAACGCGAACGGATCACAGCCACCCTCGCCGCAGCTTACCGCAAATGGGCACATGGCGTGACGGTGATCTGGTATCCGCTGAAAGACCGCGCCACGCATTGGCGGTGGAAGGAGCAGTTAGGAAGGCTCGGTATCCCGAAATTTCTGTGGGTGGAGCATTGGCTGTACGATGCCGATCAGCCGGGCATCTATAACGGCGCCGGTCTTTTTATCGTCAATCCGCCCTACGCTTTCACGCAGGCCTTGCCACCTCTGCTGGACGCCCTGCGCGCCGCGCTAGCACCCGATGGGCACAGGGGCGCGATCGCCGCCGATTGGTTGGGCGATCAGAATTAACTGGCACCGCCTTTTTCTTCCAAACGGGGAATAGCAGCGCTGCAGGTTTCAAACAAAGCACCTCGCGAGGTTCGCACTCTGTCGGCCGCCTGTCGCTAATTGCCATCAGCATCGACGACGAAAACCATCGGCTTGCCTCGAGACGCAGGATCCCAGCCGGCGTGTAACGCTGCCTGAATGCCCCTGATGACAATCGCGTCACTGATCTGAAGGCGGCCTCGTTGCATACCTTTCATCAAGCGCTTCAGTGGAGGGAATTCCAGCAAAGCTCCGCGCTGGGAATGCTTGCGCTGCAAAGCGACGGTCATGCCTTTCCAGCCTTCAAGCTCGCTCCACCGCGGCTCGCTCCGCAGTTCCCACTCGTATTGAAACCCGCCGACCTCGACGATACCAGAATGCTTGTTGATGTTGGTCATGCTGCCCTGCCTAGCAGGTCTGCGGCCACAAACCACCAGCCGGTTCAGGATTGGAAGGCAAACGAACGATTGGAAACGCTGGCGGAGGGTTTTGAAGAGCAGGACCAGGTCAATGTGCTGAGAGCGAAGGTTGTCAGAATATTCCGCGGTGCCTTTGCAGCCGGCCAGTCGCATCGCTTTACGTCGAAGACCTGATTTGGGGGGGCATAGTCAGAGTAAAAGCACCGACCGGAGACGCCGGCGACGGAATGGCTGCAAACCACGATCGTTTTCACCGGCTATTCCGGCGACCGGCCGACCCGTTTTCGATGAAGTTCTGACGGCGCATTTGCCTCTGACCCGCCGCTATCTGTGCTGGTGAATGGTAAAACCTCAGACCAATGTCTATCAGGGCGCATCACCAGCCGGGAGCGTCGATCTGAATGCCAAGCGAAGGATCGAAAACAACTCTTCAGGAACTGGGGTGGAATCCGCATTTCAGCGCGCAGTTGTCTGCCGAGGACCATCGGGAATGCGTGCCTGTCCGGGTGATGTCCGTCCACCGCGGGAAGATCAGTGTCGCCGGTGAAGGGCTTCAGGCATCGATACCCTCGATCCTGCCGGCGTCCAGCGGCCCCGAAGACCGGCCCACCGTGGGAGACTGGCTGCTGGCCGAGCGGAACGGATTGGCACCCGTTCGCCTGCTCGAACGGAGCAGCCTGTTCAAGCGGCCCGCGCCGGGGGACGACAACCGGATCCAGCTGATCGCTGCCAACGTCGATACCCTGTTCATCGTAACCTCGTGCAATGCCGACTTCAACATTGCGCGCCTCGAGCGCTACCTCGTGCTTGCGCGAGAGGTGGGCGTGCGCCCGGTGGTGGTGCTGACCAAGGCGGATCTGAGCAACAGCCCCGAAGACTTTGTCGAGGCGGCCAGTGCGATTCAACGCGGCCTGCACGTCGAACTGATCAACGGGCGCGATCGCCAGAGTGTCGCTCAGCTCGCCGATTTCTGCCGCCTTGGCGAGACTGTTGCGCTTGTGGGATCATCGGGTGTCGGGAAATCCACCCTGATCAACACCCTTAGAAATCTTGACGAAATCGAGACGCAGGCAGTGCGCGAAAGCGACGGCAAGGGCCTGCACACCACCTCGGTCCGTACGATGCACCGGCTCGGCTCCGGTGCCGAGGGTGGCGGCTGGCTGGTGGATACGCCCGGGATGCGCGAGCTTCAGATGGCCGACGTTGCCACTGGCGTGGCCGAAGTGTTCGATGACATCGTTGCCCTGACGCTCGAATGCCGTTTCACCAATTGCACGCATGCCGACGAGCCCGGCTGCGCGGTGCGCGATGCCATCGAGAGTGGACAGCTCTCAGACCTACGCTTCGACCGGTGGCGCAAACTGGCACTGGAAGACAGCACCAACAGCGACATTGCTGAGGCCCGGCGTGTGCGCATGACAAAGGGGCGACGAAGGAGATAGCCGGTGTGGGAAGCGCCCTGACAGGTCGGGCCAGCCACGGCTCCAGCGGCAGGGAAAACCGCCAAAGGCCCTTGCGCCCCTAAAGGACTTCAATGTTGGCCCGGACATTGGCGGACTATTGCCTGATGGCCAACCGGTCCTGCGCGGTCATCTTTTCCAGCTGGCGGTAAGTATGTCCCAACCGGTGATTGGCCGCCAATTTGGCCTGATTGCGGTCGAAAAAGTCCCAGTACAGCGCGTTGAACGGGCAGGCGTCCTTGCCGATGCGGACCTTGCGGTCATAGCGGCAGCCCCGGCAATAGTCGCTCATCCGGTGGATGTAGGCAGCGGACGAAACGTAGGGCTTGGTCGCCAGCAATCCGCCATCAGCATATTGGCTCATGCCCAGCGTATTGGGCAGTTCAACCCATTCGAACGCGTCGATGTAGACGCCCAGATACCATTGGTGCAGCGCCTGCGGATCGATGCCTGCAAGCAGCGCGAAATTGCCGATGATCATCAACCGCTGGATATGATGGGCATGGGCCCGGTCCAGCGACTGTTCCAGCGCATGGCCAAGGCAGCGCATCCGGGTCTTCCCGGTCCAGAACCAGTCCGGCAAGGGCAGGTCGTGGCCGAAATGATTGACCGCCGCATAGTCCGGCATCCGCGCCCAATAGACCCCGCGGACATATTCGCGCCAGCCGAGGATCTGCCGGATGAAGCCCTCGACCGCCGGCAGCGGGGCGTGGCCGTCATGATAAGCCGCCGCTGCGGCATCGATGACTTCGCGGGGGTGCAGCATCTTCACGTTGAGCGCGAAAGACAGCAGCGAATGGAATAGCTGCGCGGCCCTGCTGCTCATCGCATCCTGAAAGTCGCCAAAGCGCGGCAGGGCGTGGCGGATGAAGCTGTCCAGCATGGCCAGTGCCTCGTCCCGGTTCAGCGGCCAGCGGAAATCCTGTTCGTGCGGAGTGCCGAAGCTGTCCGCGCCGCTCGCCTCGATCGCCTGCCACAGGGCCGAATGTTCATGGCGCGGGCGTGTGTCCTGCGGCTCGGGCGGGTCGCCGGCCCAGGGCTTGCGGTTGTCGGCATCGAAGTTCCATTGCCCGCCAACCGGCTTGCCGGACCTGTCGACCAGCACGCCGTGCTGCTGGCGCATCCGGCGGTAGAAGCTTTCCATCAGCCACTGCTTGCGCCCAGCGAACTGCTCTGCAACTTCGTCACGCGCGGAGAGGAAATGTTCACTGTCCACCATCTGCGCCGGAATGCTCAGGGCGGCGGCATAGTCGGCCAATTGCCGGTCGAGCCGCCATTCGTCGGGGGCCTGCCATGCCAGCCGGGCGGCGCCGTGGCGTTCGATCAGCAGGTCGAGATTGGCGGTAAGCGACTGCCGGTTCGCCGGATCGTCAATGGCGATGTAGTCCACCCGGTGGCCCTGTTCGCGCAAGTGCCGCGCGAAGTCCCGCATGGCGGCGAAGATCGCGATGATCTTTTGCGCGTGATGGCGGACGTAATCGGTTTCCTGCCGCACCTCCATCAGCACGTAGACGGCATCGGGCGCGGCGGCATCAAACCACGAATGGCGCGGCGAAAGCTGGTCGCCAAGGATCAGGCGCAGCTCGGTCATTCAGTCTGGCCCGCACCGGACTTCGGCCGCTGCCCACGGCACCGGTCAGAGCAATAGCGAACCTCGTCCCAGACGGCGGCCCATTTCTTGCGCCAGACAAAGGGGCGCAGGCAGGTGGCGCAGGTCTTCGTCGGGAAGTCGGACTTCTTGCGGGTTTTCACGTCGCCGCCGCCAGTTTCAGTAACCGGCTTCGATCGCCAGACGAATGGCATCGGCGCTGGTCCGCACGCCAAGCGCGGCGAAAACCGCCGCTCGGTGCATCTTGACCGTGCGTTCGCTGAGGCCCAGTTCGAACGAGATCTGCTTGTTCAACTTGCCGGCGGCAATCTGCATCAGCACTTCGCGCTGGCGGCGGCTGAGCGCTGCCACCCGGTTATGCGCCGCCTCGCGCCGGGCTTCATTGGCGCGGGCTACATCATCGGCAATTTCCACCTGCGAGCCGAGGAAATATTCCAGCTCGCCCACCGCGTCGAAGATCGGCACGACCATCACGGCGTTGCGGAAAGGCGTGCCGCCCTTCTTGTAGTTGAGGATCTCGACCATCACGGGCTGGCGCCGGCGAATGCCGTTGCGCAGCATTTCGGTCAGCCAGGGCTCGGTGCCCGGACCTGAGAGGAAGCGGCAATTGTGCCCGACGATTTCGTCGCGGCTATATCCCGTCAGCGCCACGAAGGATTCGTTGCATTCCACGATCGGATTGTCCGGCAGCCGCGGATTGCTGATCACGGCCGCTATGGGACTGGTCCCGATCATGGTGGAGAGTGACATGCTGCCACTGGTCTAGCCGAAGGCCCGATGCTCGCAAAGTGCCCTTTTGGACAGGTTGGCCCCGCGGCAGTTCCTGCGAGAAGGGGCAAAGTCCCAGACCCGCCTGAATCCTCAGGCGTTTCGCGGCATCCAGAGGCCCTTGCCATGACATTCGTGATCATCCTGCTGATCGGCGGTTTCCTGATCGCCGCCGCTACCGCGCTCATCCGCGGGCTGGGGGCCTTCCTGCGCGATGCCGAAAACCTGAACCGGCCCGACAAGGCGTCGGGCGAGGCTTTTGGCGTGCAGCAAAACCGGCTGATGACCCAGCGGGTGCTTTTTCAGGCCGTGGCCGTGCTCCTGATCGTGCTGATCGGGGCGCTGGCCGGGTCTAAGTGACAGTTTACAGTTTGAAGATGAAGGGGAAGAGGCAGTGAACTACGTGACTAAAATGGACGCGTTCGATCCCGACGAGCGCAAGATCTTCGTTCCCGTAGAAATCCAGGAATCGATCCGCACCCTGATCCGCTGGGCCGGCGACGACCCGGACCGCGAAGGGCTGGCCGATACGCCCAAGCGCGTGGCGCGGGCATGGCGGGAATACTGCCAGGGCTATGACGCGGATCCGGGCGAGCACTTGTCGCGCACCTTCGCCGAAGTCGGCGGTTATGACGAGATCGTCGTGCTCAAGAACATCCCGTTCCAGTCGCACTGCGAACACCACATGGCACCGATCACCGGCACCGCCTCGATCGCCTATCTGCCCACGGACCGCGTCGTCGGCATCTCGAAGCTCGCCCGCGTGCTGCATGGCTATGCGGAACGCCTGCAGGTGCAGGAACGGCTGACCGCGCAGGTTGCCCAGGCGATCTGGGACAACCTGAAGCCGCAGGGCGTGGCCGTGGTGATCGAGGCGCAGCACGGCTGCATGACCGGGCGCGGGGTGAAGACTCACGGCGTCGGCATGGTGACCAGCCGGATGCTTGGCTGCTTTCTGGACAATCCGGAAAGCCGCAAGGAAGTGCTGGCGCTGATGAACAAGTGTTGATGGCCAAGTGAACGTTGCGATCATTGGCGCTGGTATGGCCGGCCTTTCCTGCGCCGATGCGTTGCAGGATGCAGGGCATTGCCCGGTGCTGTTCGACAAGGGACGGGGGCCGGGCGGCCGCATGTCGACCCGGCGGGTGCAAACCCCGCTGGGCGAGGCGGCCTTCGATCACGGGGCGCAATACTTCACCGCGCGCGATCCGGGTTTCAAGCGGTTGGTCGATAGCTGGCAGCGTTCGGGCGTGGCCGCACCTTGGCCGCAGTCGGGAACCGACGCCTGGGTCGGCGTGCCCGGGATGAACGCGGTGACCCGCCAGATGGCCGCTGCTCACGATGTGACTTGGGGGCATCAGGTGAGCGCAATGGTCCGCCGGGCCGGCGCATGGTGGCTGACAGGCCCCGCTGGCGAGACCGGCCCGTACGATGCGGCAGTGCTGGCCATTCCGGCAGAGCAGGCCGCGGTGCTGCTTTCGCTCCACGACTTCGCGATGGCGCGCAAGGCGCTGATGGTGCGCTCGCAGCCCTGCTGGACCGGCATGTTCGTGTTCGATGATCCGCTTGATGGCGTGCCCCCGGTCATGCGCAACCGGGGCGATGTCGCCTGGGCGGCTTGCAACAGCGCCAAGCCCGGGCGATCCGGTCCCGAGGCATGGGTGGTTCAGGCCAGTGCGACATGGTCCGCGACCTGGCTCGAAGCCCCTGTAGACGAGGTTACCGGTCTACTGCATCGTGCCCTGGCGCAGGCGGCCGGTTGCATCATCCCCGAGCCGATTGCCGCGACATCGCATCGCTGGCGCTACGCGCTCTCGGTCGGGACGGGCGACGGGGCCTTGTGGAACCCGGACCTTGGCCTTGGCGCCTGCGGCGACTGGTTGATGGGCCCGCGGGTGGAAAGCGCGTGGCTGTCCGGCCGAAAGCTCGCCACCATGTGTATAGGCTCGGGGCCGGTGATGGGGAGCGTGCAGTTGACTGGCAGAACATGCCCTAAAGGTCATGTTCCCATCTTGCCATGATGGCCTAGGGTCTCCGAATAGTTCTTGGAGGATCTTGGAAATGCAAAGTCAAATTGCTCGGGCCTGGGCCTTCATATTCGATCACGAACGCAGCCCACTTCGACATATTCCCGATTTTGGTGTCCGGCACATGGTATTTCAGATGCTCGGCTGGATGTGGGCGGTTTCGTTCTCGCTGGCAATTGGCAGCTATACAGTCTTCGCATTCAGCGTGATCGGGCATCTGGTCCTGATCGCCGCCTTTGCCATTACCGCCTCAACCTACATCGCAGCCACCAAGCGGCCGGAGCTTTTCGCGCCGCTGGCCCGCAAGTAAGGGACGCCGGCCATGAACCGTATTCTGGTGTCCCGGCAAGTCACCCTTGCCTCGATGATCGCGCTTCTGGCCCATGTTGGGCTGTTGTCGATGGTCCTGACCTGAGGCGGATCATCACACTTCGCGGCGTTTCCGGCTTTGATCGGAAACGCCGTCGTTCTTGGGTATAAAGCTGCCTGCACCCGACGGCGGCCCTCACTCGCCCAAAGCTCACAATCGCGCGCAAGCCATAGACCTTGTCTATGGCCTCGATAGAAATTTGACATCTGGCATGATGGGGGCGCATTCCCAATGCTGTGTCGCATCACGGAGCTGGTGCAAAACGTACCGCTCCTCAGGGTTTCTTCAGGTCTGCCGCAGGTGGTCCGGAAAGAAAACGTGCGAGGGCAAGGGCATGAACGGAGTTCGCGTTGGTAAGCGGATCATAGGTGCCGAGGCACCGGTGACGGTCGGCTGGGAAAACATCCCCCGAGTCGAAGGCGGACCATTCAAGCAGTTCTTCTTTACGTGGTTCCAGCCGGCGGTGCTCTTCGCGCTGGTCGCCTTCTGGTATTACGCGCCCGCATCGATCGCCAAGGCATCGACTGCTATCGGCATCGGCATCGGTTTCAAGGTGCTGCTGCTCGGTCTTGAATGGGTCAACCCGCGCTACAAAAGCTGGCAGCTGACGTGGAAGGAACTGGTCACCGACATGTTCTACGTCGGGCTGGGCTACACCGTGCTTCGCATCGTCGGCAGCTACATTGGCAGCGATGCCATGATATCCGCGATCCAGAGCAACTTCGATTTCGACAAGGTCGCGTGGTTCACCGGATTGCCGCTGCTGCTGCAAGCCTTCCTGATCGCCTTCATTTTCGACTTTGGCCAGTACTGGATGCACCGCGGAATGCACAACTGGCACCCGCTGTGGCTGAGCCATGCGCCGCACCACTACATCACCCAGCTGAACATCAACAAAGGCGCGGTGGGCAACCCGACCGAGTTGTTCCTGATCGGTCTGGGCATCGGCGGGTTCTTCGATTTCCTGCCCCGCGCCGCGCTGATTGCCGGGTCATTCGGTCTGGCCATCGGCACGTACCAGCACATCAACGTGCGCTTCAACTCGCCGAAATGGTGGCGGTTCCTGTTCAACACGACCGAGCATCACAGTGTGCACCATTCGCAGGACTATGAAGCCACCCGCAGCAACTATTCGGGCACCTTCATCTTCATCGACCGGATGTTCGGCACCTGCGTCGATGGCGAAGCTGAATTGCTGGGAATGGAAGGCGGCCGCCGCATGTCGATCCGCGAAGTTATGCATTATCCGTTCACCCAGGGCTGGAAGGCGGTCAAGGAAAAGTTCGGCAAGGAGAAGTTCGGCACCCCGACCTCTGCTGTGGCGGCAGAATGATGGCCAGCCTCCCTCTCACCAAATCCGCAGGAACCGTGATGAACGCCCGCTTCATCGACTGGATCTGGAATGTCCGGGGCAGCCTGGCCCTCGGCCAGGGGCAATCGGGTGAACAGGCGCTCGCCAAGCTCAGCCCGCTGTTCCTCGAACCCTACACCGAACATGACCGGTCTGGTGACACCCTGATGTTCACCAAGACCCATCCTGCTGCCCAGGACAAGATGGCCGTCTTTGAAAGCGGCGTGCTAAAGGTCGAAAAGGGTGTTGGCGGCCCGGTGCTGCACTATCACCTGACCAGCCGCTTCCTGCTGTTCAGCTTCCTTGCCCCGCTGCTGTTCCTGTTTTTCGGCCAGCTTGCCATCTGGACCGCCAAGCCCGAACCGACCCCGGCAGAGGCGGCGGCAAAGGCCAAGGAAGCCGCTGCAAAGCCGCTTCCGGAACTGCACCCGATCGACAAGTTCCTCGGCGCCCCCGCACCTGAAAAGCCAAAGCCGGGCGAGCCGAGCCGCAGGAAGCCATCGTCGACCGCTGCTTACGTGCTGGCCGGCATTTTCGCCGCGCTCTACGTGATCGGCCGCATTCTTGAGGCCTGGCTGGTGAAGCGGCTGTTCCTCAAGCGGCTGGAAGAACAGCCTGACTGACAGGTCATAAGCGAAATTGTGATAAAGTGCGGGGCGTTCATCAATTCGATCTATGCCCCGACCTGCCGGCAATGCTAATCCGGTTGCAGCGGCCCTGACAGACTCGTGGCCGGCGACAGGAAAGCCCGCATGAGCGACCGGATACCGGTGATCGACAGGAAGTTTGCCAGCCGGGTCGACTGGAACCTGATGCGGACCTTCGTCGACATTGTTCGCGCTGGCGGCATCGGCGCAGCAGCCCGCCAGCTCAATCGCCAGCAACCCAGCATCAGCGCGGCGCTCAAGCGGCTTGAAGAGCATGTCGGCACTGAACTCCTCCACCGCACCGCGACCGGGGTGGAAATGACCGCCGCCGGCAAGGCGATGATGGCCCTGTGCGAAGAAATGCTCGAGGCTGCGCGCATGGTGCCGCACCAGATCGCCCAGGCCACCCGCCGGGTTGAAGGCATTGTCCGCATCCAGATCATCTCGGGCCTCGTCTCGCCGGAATTCGACGAAGCCATCGCCAGCTTTCACCGGCGCAACCCGGCGATCCACATCGAGATCCGCGTCTCGCCCTGGCGCGGCGTGCTCGATTCGCTTGAGCAGGGCGAGGTTGAGATCGGCGTCGGCTATGACAGTAGTGTACGCGGCAGCCTGATGTACGAGCCGCTGCTGGTCGAACGCCAGCAACTCTACTGTTCGCGCACCAATCCCTATTTCGGCTACCACGTGACGCGGCTCGGCGAATTGAAGGACGAGGGCTTCGTGCTCACCGGTGAGGACGAGATCGAACAGATCACGCACCTTCGCCGCCGCTATCGGCTGGGCACCAATGTCAGCGGCGCGGCCGAGGACATCAACGAGGCACGGCGGCTGATCCTGCATGGCGTCGGCATCGGCTTCCTGCCGGTTCTCGCTGCCGAAGCGGAAGTGGCGCGGGGCCGGTTGTGGCCGCTGCTCCATGCCGATTTCGAGCCGAGCTATGACATCTTCCTGCTGGCCCGCAGCGAACCCGCGCGCGACACCGCGACGCAGCTGTTCTGGGACGAAGTGCTGCGCCGGGTCCGGGCCAAGCAGAGGTCATAGGCCAAATCTATGCCTTCCATCGATTAATTGCCCCTCCCATGATGCTGCAGCGCAGCGCAAACTTCCCGACAACACGGGAGCTGCGCCATGTCGGCAATGGAAATCGAAACCACGGCTGAGGGCGCGCTTGTTCCGGTGGCTTCGTTCAAAGACAAGGCGTTCAACCTGTTGCCACCCCTAATGGTGGCTGCGGTCCTGCTGTTCTGGTCGCAGGCTCCGCAGGCGGTGCTCGATAGCGAGTGGACACTGACCATTACGTCGCCGCTGATCATGCTGATCGTGCTGGGCCTTGAACAGGTTCACGAGCGACACGCGGGCTGGCGGATGAACCGGCAGGAGTTCTTCACCGACCTGTTCTATGTCGTGCTCAGCGCAACGGTGATTTCGTGGCTGACGGTGCGGCTGGCGGAAAACCCGCTGCTGGCCGCCAAGGCCTCGCTTGGCATTGCTACCCCGTCAATCACGCAGCTGCCGTGGCTGGTGCAGGCGCTGATGGTCTTCACGATCATCGAATTCGGCCAGTACTGGATGCACCGGCTGATGCACAACTGGACGCCGTTCTGGCTGACTCATGCGCCGCATCATCACATTACCCAGCTCAATGCCGCCAAGGGCGCGGTGGGCAATCCGATCGAGCTGTTCCTGATCAGCCTCAGCGTGATTGCCCTGCTCGATTTTGACAAGACCGCGATGTTCGCCGCCTTCAACCTCGGCGGCGTGGTTTCCACCTTCGCCCATGCCAATGTCCGGGCGAACCCGCCGATCTGGTACTCGTTCTTCCTCACCACGATCCGCCACCACAGCCTGCACCATTCGGTCGCATACGAGAACACCCGCTGCAATTACGGCAATTCGCTGATCCTGCTCGACCGGATCTTCGGAACCTACCGCGAAGGCGAGGGCATCGAGGTTGGGCAGGACGATCGGCGGCGGCTTTCCATCCTGGAGCAGACCCTGTTCCCGTTCCAGCCGCTGATCGACCGTTACAAGGCGCGGCGGGCGCAGGCATCGGACGCTGCACCGGCATGATGGCGCGCTGCTCCGCACGGGTCAGCGCCGCACGCAGCGCCCTCTCGCGCGGGGATCTCCAGTCGACTCACCGTTTCGCCGCCACGCTGGTCGCGGACTATCCCGAAGAACCAGAAGGCCATTTCCTGCTCGGCATCGCTGAATCGGGCGCGGGTCGTTTCAAGGCCGGTATCGAACACGTGGGCCGCGCCGTCGCCATTGCTCCGAGGGGCGAGTATCAGGCCCAGCTCGCCAAGCTGTTCACACTCGTCCGCCGCGAAGGCGATGCTGCCGATACCATGCGCGCGGCCGAGCGGACGCCGCCGAGCGATGCCCTCAGCCGGGACACCATGGGCTGCGTCTATGCGCGGCTGGGTGATCACGCCGCCGCCCTGCCGCACTTCGAAGAGGCCGTGCGCCTTGTCCCGCAAAGCGCCGAGTACCGCTACAACCTGGCGACGACACTGAACTTCCTGGGCCGGGTCGACGATGCGGAAGAGGCGCTCGAAGCCCTGCTCGCGCTGTTTCCCGGCGATGCCCGCGCGCATCACCTGTTGGCGAGCCTGCGCAAGCAGACGCCGGACCGCAATCATACGCAGCGGCTGGCGGCGGCAATTGGCAAGGCGGCCCCCGGAAATGCAAAGCTGTTGCTCGGCTATGCCCTGGCCAAGGAGCTTGAGGACATTGGCGAGGCTGACGCCGCGCTGGACCGGCTTTGCACCGCCAACGCCGAACACCGCCGTTCGCTCCCATACAGCTTCGCCCGCGATGCGGCGGCCTTCGATGCCATCGAACAAAGCTGGCCGGCGCTGGCGAATGCTCCAGTGGCCAAACCATCCGCCGAAGCGCCGATCTTCATCATCGGCATGCCGCGCACCGGCACGACGCTGGTCGATCGCATCCTCTCCTCGCACCCCGATGTAGAGAGCGCCGGCGAATTGCAGGCCATGCCGCTCGCGGTGAAAATGGCGTCGGGAACGCGCAGCCGGACCGTGCTCGATCCCGAGACGATTGCCGCCGCCGCCGCCTGCGACATGGGCGATATTGGCCGCGCCTATCTGGCCCGCGCGCAGCACCTGCGCCGCAATGCCAAGCCGCGCTTTACTGACAAGTTTCCCGGCAATTTCCAGTACGCCGGGTTCATCGCCAAGGCGCTCCCCGCCGCGCGCATCGTCTGCCTGCGCCGCAGCCCGATGGACACGGTGCTGAGCAACTTCCGCAATCTCTTTGCCGTCAGTTCGCGGTACTACGACTACAGCTACGACCTGCTCGACATCGCCGCCTATTACGTCCGTTTCGACCGGTTGATGGCCACCTGGCGCGAGGCCTTTCCCGAGCGGTTGCTGGAAGTGCGCTACGAGGATCTGGTGGCAGATCAGGAAGGCCAGACGCGCCGGCTGCTCGCCCATTGCGGGCTGGGCTGGTCGGATGACTGCCTGCAATTCCACACCAACAGCGCCCCGGTTTCCACCCCCAGCGCGTCGCAGGTTCGGCGGCCGATCTATGCCGATTCCGTCGCCCGCTGGAAGCGCCACGCGGCGGTGCTCGAACCCGTCCGCGCATTTTTCGAACAGGCCGGGATTCCGGTCGAATGAAAGGAAAGCCGATGCCTCTCCCCGGATTCCTCGCCCGTTCCGCGCTGCCGGTGATCGCCATTATCGCCGGTGGAATGGCCGCTCCCGCACTCGCCGCTTCGGCTCCCACGACAAAGGTGGTCTCCTGCGCGGCGGGCAACTGCCTGGTGATCTGGGGCAGCCGCGAACGAGGCTCCGAAACCGTGTTGATCAATGGCCATGCCGTATCGGTGCAGGGCAACCGCAACTGGAAGGTCAGCCTGCCGGTCGCCCAGATCCGCGATTGGTCGCAGCGATATGCCCGCACCATCGAGGTTTCGACGATTGATGCGATGGGGGTCGTGCAGACTTCAGCAGAGGCGCGTTTGCCAATCGGCCTGCTGGGCGGAACGACCAATCTGGCCCTGCTCGAAGTCCGGGTGAAGTAATAACCAAGTCTGACGTAAGTAATAATATTCCAATATTGTGTTATCTATTGAAAGTTTCATCGACCCACTCTATGTGAGGGGCAGTCGCCGAAGAGCGATGCCCCATTCCATTCACAGGAGATGATGATGAAAATCGGCCTCGTGGCTTTCGCCACTCTCGCACTCGCGACCTCGGCTTCTGCCGCAACCACCACCGACAATCCGCTCGCCCAGGACTCGGCTGTCCTCAGCCTCAAGGGCATTGATCTCGGCACCGCCGATGGTCAGCAGCGCCTCGCCATCCGCATGGACGAAGCCGCCCGTGCCGTTTGCGGTGACCGTCTTGCCGGCGTCCACCTTTCGCTCGAAGCCAAGTCTGCCGCTTGCCGTGCCGGCGTGGTTGCCGATGTGCGCTCGCAGGTTGAAGCCCGGCTTGCCAAGGCATCGGGCGCTTCGGCAGTCCGTCTGGCTGCCCGCTAAGCGATTGAATTTCCGCGCGGTGCGCTGGCACCGCGCGGAAGATTCACTTGGCGATCTTTGCCGGCGCCGGCCACCAGGTGATGGTGTGCACGTCATGCGCCGAAGTCCAGATCCCCGCCGAGGTATAGCGCAGCGCCCCGCTGCCTTCCGGCTTTCCGAGCCGTGCGACAGTCGTCATGCGCTTGGGATCGATGACCACGAAGGTCTGCTCTTCGGTCGTCCGCACCCAGACCTTGCCGCCGCCAGTATCGATGTCCCCGTACTTGAGAACTTCGCCGACCTTGGCCCGGCCCGTCACCTCACCGCTGCGCGGATCGACGCGCGCTACTGTGCCGTCGCCCTGTTCCTGAACCCAGACGCCGC
This sequence comes from Novosphingobium sp., assembly GCF_031424035.1. Classification (GTDB taxonomy): domain Bacteria; phylum Pseudomonadota; class Alphaproteobacteria; order Sphingomonadales; family Sphingomonadaceae; genus Novosphingobium. Next base: position 22,361 of record NZ_JANPGP010000140.1, on the reverse strand, counting down.
CGACGCCGGCGGCAAGAAAGCCCGGCGTCTTGCCCAGCGCCGTCCGCTTGGTCACCGAATTGGTCTTGGGATCGATCCGCTGCACCGACTGCTGGTTGCTGCTGACCGCCCATAGCGCCCCGAAGCCATAGGCCAGATACCAGGTGCCGGAATCGACCTTCACGGTGGCCACGACCGTGTTGGTCTTGGGATCGATGCGCGAAACCAAGCCGGCATCGTCGCTGGCGATCCAGATCGATCCCGCTCCGGAAACGACATTCAGCTCACCCGCGCGGTTGGCGATCCCGGTGGGGATGGCGGCGAGGCGCTTGCCGGTTTTTGATTCGATGCGGATCACCGCATTGTCCTTGCAATCGGCGACCCACAGCGATTTCTGGAACACGGTCATCGCCCCGCAGGCCCGCGTCATCGCCGATTCCGCCAGCTTGCCTTCGCGCGACCAACGCTCCACCTTGGTGCGGTTGGTGACCCAGATCGACTTGCCGTCGACCGCGATGAAATCGGCGAAGCCGGGCACCGGAATGACCTGCTCGGGTGGCGCGTCGGCGGCGGCAGCATGCGCCGTGCCGCCGCCCAGAAGGGCTGCTGCCAACATGATATGTGACTTGGACATGCCAGTTCCTTCCTAGCTGATGTCAGCGATATAGGCGCGCCAGCCACCAAGGCTGGTGATGTCCCGCGCGCCATCGAGCGCGCGCGGTTCAGCGACGAAGCCCTTGACGCTGGTGCCATCGGACAAGGTCACCGTGCCGATCGCCAGCGGCGGCGGCACCTCGACCACGAAGCTGCCGAATTCGGCCACGCCCAGCTCGTACACCTCGACCTTGATCGCCGCACCTTCTGCGGAATGAACCAGCGCCGGCTTGGGCGGCACGCTGTCCGCGATGGCATAGAGCCGGTAATCGGGCGCAGTTTCAAAGGCGCCGACGAACTTCGCATCGCGTGAGGTCAGCTGCCAGTGCAGCGGCATGCCCTCCAGATGCGCTCCGACAACGGCGAGTTTCACGGTCTGCATTTTGCCCTCCAGGTCCAGCGGCGGTAGTGACGGAAGCTGCGCGCCTGCAAGATAGGCCTCGGCCGCATCGAGCAACGCAAGGTCGGTGTCCGCTGGCCCGATCAGCGTGATACCAAAGCCCGTGCCATTGGCGCGGATCCCGGCGGGGACGGCGACGGCGGCCATGTCGAGCAGGTTCACGAAGTTGGTGTAGAGGCCAAAGGCGCTATTGAGCGCGACCGGCGCAGCGTGGAGTTCGGCGACGCGGTAAGTGGTGCCGGTGGTCGGGAAGGCCAGCAGGTCGACCGCCGCCCACTGCTCGTCGGCGTGGCGTTTCAGTTCGGCCATGCGGTAAATGCCGTTGAACAGGTCGACCGCGCTCATCGCCAGACCCGGTTCGACCACTTCGCGCACGGTCGGATCGATCGCCCCCGGATTGTTGGCGAGAAGGTCCGCCAGAGCTGCCGTACGTTCTGCCACCCATGGGCCGCCGTAAAGCAACTGTGCCGCCTCAAGCAGCGGCGCCAGATCGATCTCGACGATCTCGGCGTCCCGCCCAAGCGTCTCAAGCGCCCGGTCATAGAGATATTCGGACTCAAGATCGCCGAACCACACGCGCTGCCCGCGCCGGGGTACACCGATCTTTTTGCGGCCGAGCGGCTTGTCCGCCAGCGGCTTGGAATAGGGATCGGCCCGGTCATAGCCGGCGATCACGCTGTCAATCAGGCGCGCGCCGGCCAGATCGTCGGTAAACACCGTGATGCAATCGATCGTGCGGCAGGCGGGCAGCAAGCCGCGCGTCGACCAGCGCCCCTTGGTGGGCTTGAGACCGATGAGGTGCTGGAAAGCAGCTGGCACGCGGCCCGATCCTGCCGTGTCCGTCCCCAGGGCAAAGGCCACCAGACCTGCCGACACGGCGACCGACGATCCCGAACTCGATCCGCCGCTGACATAGGCAAGGTTATAGGCATTGCGCGGCGCACCGTGCGGGCTGCGCGTGCCGTTGAGGCCGGTGGCGAACTGATCGAGGTTGGTCTTGCCGATGCAGATAGCGCCCGCATCGAGCAGGCGTTCGATGACTGCTGCGGATTCCTCCGGCTGGAATGCGAAGGCCGGGCAGGCCGCGGTGGTTTCCATACCGGCAACGTCGATATTGTCCTTCACCGCAAACGGCACCCCCGCAAGCGGCAGGACTTCGCCCGCTGCCATCCGCGCATCGACCGCGCGCGCTGCGGCGAGGATCTGTTCCGGTGCGGGCCGGCTGATCCAGACCTGCGGCTGGACGGGATCATAGGCCGCCAGCCGCGCCAGCGTGTCCTGCGCCACTTCGGCGGCGCTGACGGTGCCCGAATTCACCCCCGCTGCAATTGCGGATACACTCCGCCGGGAAAGCAGGTCGCGCACCGAACCGCTCATGGGTGCCTCCGCAAGGCCATCATCGGCGCGCCGGGCTGCACCGCCTGACGCTCCTTGAGGTAGAGCGCGGCCACCGTGCCACTGCCGGGACTTTCCACAGCACATTCCATTTTCATCGCCTCGATCACTGCAATGACATCCCCGGCCTCGACCTCGTCGCCCTCGGCCACCATCAGCTTCCACACGCTGCCGCCGAACGGCGCCTCGACCAGGTCCGCGCCGTCGGGAACTTCGATCGCCGCCACTTCCGGAACATCGGCTTCGACCAGCGCGCTGACCCGGTCGAACTCGCCGCGCCGCTGCCATTCGGCGCGTTCCTCGTCGAAAGCGGACTGCCGCCGGGATTCGAATTCGCTGATGTCCCCGGCATTGGCGGCGAGGAAGGCGCGGTATTCCGAAAGGCGGAATTCCGACTCTTCGATCCGCAGCGAGCGCCGCCCGTTGGGCAGGTCGCGGTGCCAGTCGGCCAGTTCCTCGGCGCTGACCGGATAGAACCTGATCTGGTCAAAAAAGCGCAGCAGCCACGGCTTGCCCTCGATGAAGGCGTCGGTCTGGCGGTGGGTGTTCCACACCGGGACCGTGCGGCCGAACAGCTGGTAACCGCCCGGTCCCTCCATGCCGTAAATGCACATATAGGCCCCGCCGATGCCCACGACATTGGGCGGCGTCCAGGTGCGCGCGGGGTTGTACTTGGTGGTCACCAGCCGGTGCCGGGGATCGACCGGAGTGGCCACCGGTGCGCCCAGATAGACATCACCCAGACCGAGCACGAGGTAGTTCGCCTCGAAGATCAGGTTCTCCACGGCATCGGCATCGGGCAGGCCGTTTATGCGGCGGATGAACTCGATATTGTCCGGGCACCAAGGCGCGTCATCGCGCACCGCGCTCATGTATTTCTCGATCGTCTCGACCGTCGCGGGATCGCGCCAGCTGAGCGGCAGATGGACCACGCGCGAGGGGATCGAGAAGTCGCCAAGGTCGCCCAGCCGCTCCTCGCAGGCGATCAGCGCGGCCAGCGCCGCCTTCTGGTCAAGGCTGGTTCCATCGAAATGCAGCTGCAGCGAACGGATGCCGGGGACCACGTCGATCACCCCGGGCAGGGCCAGCCGTTCCAGTTCGCACATCAGGGCATGGGCGCGAATCCGCAGCTCGATATCGAGCACGATCGGACCATATTCGACAAGGATGTTGCGATCGCCCTGCTGGCGATAGACCACCGCCGGCCGCCCGCCACCTGCCGGCGTTTCGGCAAGGATCGGCGAGAGGATTTCAATCGGCCGCGCCGGGCCTTCGGAGTGCGCCGTGCCTTCGCTGACCAGTTGTTGCTGGAGTATGTGGGCCAGCGCGGCATCGCCGGCACCCACCGGCACGAAGCGCAGGGTGTCACCCGGGACCAGCTGACCGATCTTCCAGCGATCCGCCGCGATGACCACGAAGGGGCAGACAAAGCCGCCCAGCGAGGGGCCGTCCGGGCCGAGGATGATCGGCATGTCCCCGGTGAAATCGACTGCGCCGATGGCATAGGGATTGTCGTGGATGTTCGACGGATGCAACCCCGCCTCGCCGCCATCCTTGCGGGCCCAGTGCGGCTTCGGGCCGATCAGCCGCACGCCGGTGCGGTTGCTGTTGTAATGCACCTGCCAGTTGGCCGAGACGAGGGCCTCGATATCGCCATCGGTGAAGAAATCGGGCGCACCGTGCGGGCCATAGAGGACGCGCAGGGTCCACTCGTTCGACAGCTTGGGCAGGGCCGCGACGGGCAGGGCCTCGCCTGGAACCTCATCACCAAGGTGCAGCGTATCGCCGGCCAGCAACCGCCGCGCCGCGTGGCCGCCGAACTTGCCGAGCTCAAACGTGCTGCAGCTGCCGAGATAGGGCGCGATATCGAGCCCGCCGGCGAACAGGATATAGCCGCGAATGCCGCCGCCGCCCGCGCGGCCAAGGGCAAGCGTCTGTCCGGCGGCGATGTCGAGCGCCTGTCCGGACGGCACCCGGGAGCCGTCCAGGGTCGCGCCGAAATCTGCCCCGGTCAGGCAAATGCGTGCCGGCGCGTTGAACAAGAGCGTCGGTCCGGAAATGGTGACTTCAAGCCCGACCGTGCCCTCGGGATTGCCGAGCAGGCGGTTGCCGATGCGGAACGACTGGTCGTCCATCGGGCCAGAGGGCGGGACGCCGACGGCCCAATAGTTCTGCCGCCCCGGCCAGTCCTGTACCGTGGTCGCGGTCCCGCCGGCAATCACGCGGACGCTGCGGGGGGCATAGGCAATCGCTGCGAGCGACTGGGTCGAAACCTCGCCGCTGACGAAGGCGTGCGAGCGCACGACCTCGCGCAGCCAGCGCAGGTTGGTCTCGATGCCATCGACGCGGGCGTGGTCCAGCGCGGTCTGCATCGCCGCTACCGCTGCATCGCGTGTCGAGGCATGGACGATCAGCTTGGCCAGCATCGGATCGTACCACGCAGAAACCGTGCTTCCGGCCATGCACCACGTCTCGACCCGCATATTGGCCGGGAATTCGACGCGCGTCAGCGTGCCCGTCGTCGGGCGATAGTCGAGCGCAGGGTCCTCGGCGTAAAGGCGTACCTGGACCGAATGACCCTTTGGCGCCGGCAGCGGAGCGTCCAAGAAGGCAAAGTCGCCCGCGCCGCCCCGGATCATCCATTCGACCAGATCGATGCCGAGAATTTCCTCGGTGACGCCGTGCTCGACCTGCAGCCGGGTGTTCATTTCGAGGAAGAAGAACTCCTCGCGCTCGGCATCGTAGAGAAATTCGACAGTTCCGGCAGAGCGGTAATTCGCCGCCTGTCCCAGCCGGGTCGCGGCGGCGATCAGCTGGTCGCGGACACTTGCGGGCAGCAGCGGGGCGGGGGCCTCTTCGACCACCTTCTGGTTGCGCCGCTGGAGCGAGCAGTCGCGCTCGGCCAGCGGCATGATCCGCCCGGCGCCGTCACCGAAGATCTGCACCTCGATATGGCGCGCGCGGCGGATGTAGCGTTCCAGGAAGATGCCGGCATCGCCGAAGTTGTTCTGCCCGAGCCGGGCGACGGCGGCAAAGCCCTCGCGCACCGCCGCCTCGTCTTCGCAGATCCGCATGCCAATGCCGCCGCCGCCGGCGGTTGCCTTCAGCATGACAGGGAAACCGATGTCCCGCGCGGCGGTCACGGCTTCGTCTTCGCCGGTCAGCAGGTCGGTGCCGGGGGCCAGCGGCACGCCTTGGGCAGCGGCGAGCGCGCGGGCGGTGTGCTTCAGCCCGAAGGTGCGGATGTTGTCCGGCGTCGGCCCGATAAAGACAATTCCGGCCGCAGCGCAGGCGAGGGCGAAGTCGACATTCTCGGCCAGGAAGCCATAGCCCGGGTGGATGGCCCCTGCCCCGGTAGCGCGGGCCGCTTCGAGAATTGCGGCTACGTTGAGATAGCTTTCTGCCGCCGGTGCCGGGCCGATGCAAACCGCCTCATCCGCCTCGGATACATGCAGCGAGCCTTCATCGGCCTCGGAATAGACCGCAACCGAACGCAGGCCCATGCGCCGCAGGGTGCGAATGATCCGAGTTGCAATCGCCCCCCGGTTCGCAATCAGGACCGTGTCGAAGCTCATCCGGCAACGATCATGCGGACGGGCGTGGGGTTGAAGGCGTTGCAGGGATTGTTGATCTGCGGGCAGTTCGAAACGACGACAATGACGTCCATCTCGGCCTTGAGATCGACCGTCAGCCCGGGCGCGGAAATGCCGTCGACGATGCCCAGCGAACCGTCGGCCTCAACCGGCACGTTCATGAAGAAGTTGATGTTCGACACCATGTCGCGCTTGCCGCGCCCTTCGGCAAGGTTGGCCTCAAGGAAGTTCTCGACGCAGGCGTGCTGCGCCTTGGTGTGATGGCCATAGCGCAGGGTGTTGGACTCGCAGGAGCAAGCGCCGCCGATGGTATCATGATATTCGACCGAGGTTGCCGCGATCGTCATCATCGCGCGGCCCTCGTTTGATCGCAGGACCGTGCCCTGGCGCAGGAACAGGTTGCCCTGCGCGGCCACGGTATCCTGCGCGCTATAGCGCTCGGCATCGTCAGCGGCGCTGTAGAGCAGGAAATCGACGGCCTGATTGCCCTCCAGATCGACGATACGCAGCGTCTGTCCGGCGGCGACATGGTGCAGCCACGGCGCGCGGGCGGGCACGGTCACGTCGTGCCGGATCGTGCCGGTCAGACCAGAGAGGTGGGGATCGACGCTCATGCGGCCCTGTTCCTTGTTAACGGCGGTAATAGTCGTCGACGTTCTCGAAGGCGCGCAGGCCTTCGGGCGTCGCAGTGCGGATGGCGTCGTCTGCTGGCGTGGCCAGCCCGCGCCACGCCGTTGCGCGCAGCGGGGTTACGGTCCAATCCTCGCGAGGATCGAGCACGTGCGGGCAGTTGGCGATCACCACGATCACGTCCATCTCGGCGCGCAGGATCACGCTGCGGCCCGGCTCGTACGGCCCGACCAGCGGCGTGATTGTGCCGTCCGCTTGGATCCGCGTGCCCTTGAACAGGGTGACGCAGGGGTGGACGTCGCGGCGCGTCAGTCCGTGCTTGGCCGCGCCCAGCAGCAGGCGATCGCGTCCATTGGGATGCGGCCCGCTGTTCGATCCATCGCCATATTTCGCGCCGTTGCTGGCCGCGTTCGAGGCGCCGCAAAAGGTGTCGTGGGTGCCGGCGCCATCCTCGGTGATCGACATCAGCACCCGGCCCATGTCGGACAGCAGCAGCTTGCCCGCGCCAAGATAGGCGTTCCACTGGATCTTGACCGTATCAGCGACATTGAGCCGTTCAGTCGGCATCTCGGCATTGAACAGCAGGATCGAAGCGCAGGCATCGCCTTGCACGTCGATCAGCCGCAGCTGCGCGCCGCGGGCCAGCCGGCGGGTGGCATACCCGCCTGCCGCGATGGTCTCTTCCCACAGCAGATCGGCTGGCGAGACTCCCGCCGGCAAGTCATCTGCGCTCGGCGGCAGGACCGGCATGGCCTCGACCACGGTTCCGGCCATGCGCCGCGCGTGATCGCGGGCCGCCAGCGGATTGGCGAGCGCTTCGCTCATGCCGCGGCTCCCTTTTTCGTGCCGTCCTGTTCGTAAAGCGGCGGCAGGAGGGCGGTGGTGGTGACCAGTTGCAGCTGGTGCACGCCGCGCACCCGGCGCAGCGCGTCGCACAGTTCCTTGAGCAAGGACGCCGGCCCCTGAACTAGCAAAACCTCAAGCGACTGGTCGTCCTCAAGGAAGACGTGCTGCGAGGAAATGACTTCCCGAAGGTAGTCGGCCTGGGTCTGGGCCAGCTGATGGCGCACCCGGCCGCGATCGCCGCGATAGACGATGGTGATCGTGCCGGCGAGCATCTCGTCAGGCCGCGTATAGGCTTCGTGTTCGGCCAGCGCATGTCGGATCAGTTCGGCAATCAGCTGCGAGCGCGACGGCAGGCCGCGCTCCTCGACCATCATGTCGAGCTGCCGGAACAGTTCGCCCGGCAAGCTCATGCTGAGTCTGGCGAGACTGGTTGTTTCGCTCATGCGCCAATCCTCTCTTCAATTTTCGTTGTATCTTCGGCCGTTTGGCCCGCGCCGTTCCGGCGCAGCGGCAGGTCATAGACGGCGGTCGCGCCAAAGCGGTGCGGCGCGTGCGGATCGTGCCGCCGCTTGTCGAGCGCGAGCACCCGGGTGCCGAGGCCGAACGCTTCCTGGATGTCGTGCGTGACCATGATGACGGTCAGCGCATATTCCTGCCACAGCCGGCGGATCAGCACGTGCATGTCTGCCCGGATGCCGGGATCGAGCGCGCCGAATGGTTCATCGAGCAGAAGGATGCGCGGGCGCTTGATCAGCGCCTGCGCGATCGCCAGCCGCTGCTGCATGCCGCCCGACATCTGCGCGGGGTGGATGTGCAGACTGTCGCCCAGGCCAACGGCTTCGAGCATGGCGGCGGCCTCGGCCTCCGCGGCGCGGCGGGCAGGGCCGAACAGCCGGGCCAGCAGCGGTGCCTTTTCGCATTCGAGCCCGAACACCGTGTTGCGCAGGACGTTCAGGTGCGGAAACACCGAATAGCGCTGGAATACCACGCCCCGGTCTGGTCCGCACTCGGGTGCCAGCGGCTCTCCATCCAGCAGGATGGTCCCGCGCGTCGGCGCTTCCTGACCAAGGATGATGCGCAGCAGGCTGGACTTGCCGGCGCCCGATGGCCCGATGATCGACACGAAGGATCCCGCTTCGACATCGAGGTCCATCTGTTCGAGCACGACCTTGTCGCCGTATTCGACCCAGACGTTCTGGAGGGAAAGCAGCGCGCTCATCGGCCAGTCTCGCTCATCGACCTGCCTCGTGCGCCCAGGCAAACATGCGGCGGCTGAGCGCCAGCAGGGCTACGTCCATGATGATCGCCAGCAAGGCAATCCACGCGACGTAGGGGATGATCACGTCCATCGACAAATAGCGGCGGACGAGGAAGATCCGGTAGCCAAGCCCGATGTCGGAGGCGATCGCCTCGGCCGAGATCAGGAACACCCATGCCGGACCAAGCGCCAGCCGCATTGCGTGGAGCAGGCGCGGCATGGCCTGCGGCAAGGCAACTCGGATGATGATTTGCCACGAATTTGCGCCCAGCGTCTGCGCCTTGACGATCTGTTCGCGCGGCAGGGCGGCGACGTGGGCCATGATGTCGCGGACCATGACCGGGGTGATGCCGATGACGATCAGCGCGATTTTTGCCGTCTCGCCCAGGCCCAGCGCGATGAACAGGATCGGCAGCAGGGCGATCGGCGGGATGACGGCAATGCCGGTCACCAGCGGGCTGAAGGTCGCGCGCACGGTTGGCAGGACGCCGAGGACAAGGCCGACAACCAGCGCGGTCAGCGTCGCAATGCCGAGCCCGATGCCGAGCCGGTAAAGGCTCGCCCCGGTATCCGCCCAGAACAGCAGCTTGCCGCTCAGCTGGTCAGGCACGAAAAGCAGTGAGGACATGGCCTGAGCCATGGCGCCGGGGAGCGGCAGGATCTTGTCGGCGGGATTGATGGCATGGCGCTGCGCCGCGAAGAACAGGTACAGCAGCACCAGCAACAGGATCGGCAACGCCCCGAGCAGGATGCCTTCCCCTCGTCGGACCTGGCGGTTTACCCAGCGCATACCGTCATCGTGCCTTGGTCAGAGTTCGCGTCAGGATCGCTCAGAGCTTGCCGTCTGCGGCGAGCTTCATGAAATTCTCGTCGAAGCGCAGCGTGACTTTCGCCGGATCGCCGAGGGTCTTGCCCCCCGGGAACGACATGCCGACCGCATCGGCGCTCGCGGCACCCTTGAACAGGCCCTTGGTGAAGCTGAAATCGCGCACCAGCTTCATGTTCTGCATCAGCGCGGGCGCGGTGGTAGCCGCCACAGCTGCCTTGGGATCGGCATAGAGGAATGTCGTCGCCAGCTGGCTGTCAAAATCCTCGGGCGTGGAGCCGGCCAGCTTGGCCATGGCGGCCCGCGCCGCCTTGCCCTGCGCATCCTGCCGCTGCATCAGCGCGACGGTTTCATACCAGATGCCGGCGAGGGCCTTGCCAAGATTCGGATTGGCCTTGAGCGTGGCGGTATCGACGACCAGCAGATCAAGGATTTCGCCGGGAATCTGGGCCGAGCTGAAGACCTCCTTCACGCCGGGGCCGGCCTTCATTACAGAAAGCTGCGGGTTCCATGCCACCGCCGCTTTCGCATCGGGGCTGGAAAAGGCGCCAACGATATCGGCGTCCGACGTGTTGATCGTCTTGACGTCAGCCGGTTGCAGGCCCGCCTTTTCAAGGCCGCGCGCCAGCAGGTAATGCGAGACGGAAAGCTCGACGAGATAGACTGACTGGCCCTTGATCGCGCTGAGGCCGCCCGCGCCTTTGAGCAGGATACCGTCGTTGCCGTTGGAATAATCGCCGACGATGATCGCGCTGGTGTCCTTGCCGCCGGCCGCCGGGATGGTCAGCGCATCCATGTTGGCAAGGGTCACGCCGTCGAACTTGCCGGCCGTGTACTGGTTGACCGATTCAACGTAGTCATTGACCTGCACGATGTTGATCTTGATGCCGTATTTGTCGGCCCACTTCTTCACGATCCCGGATTGCTGGGCATAGGGCCACGGCATCCATCCGGCATAGATCGACCAACCGATGTTGAACTCGGTCTTGGGCTCTGTCGGAGCCTGCGCCGAAGGGGAACACGAAGCGAGCGCGAGCGCCCCGGCCATCAGCGCCATTCCACTCGTCCTGGCGATCAGCTTGCCAAATTTCGTGATCATGATTCGATCCCCTTTCGCACTGCAGCATCACCCCGATCAAATCGCTTGTCCATCCCAAATATTACCTTTTGAATATCTCGTAATATTTTTTTCGAGCAGCTGTCTCGGCCACGAAAACGTCCAGTTCGATGGTCAAAAGCAGCGTGGCTGATGAGGTGTCTGGCTCAAAATCGAGCTTTTACTGACCGGATCGGCAATCAGCCCCACTGGGCGAATCGGGTTGCGATTCGAAATTTATCGCGATTTCGGGGGTCGCAGCAAACGCGGCTCAGCACGAATTCGCATCCGCTATGACAAGTAGCGAAACTTGAAAAAGCACGAATTTGTGCACTGCAGCACGATTTTGAATCATACTGAGCAGGTGCGGAATTATTACGCTTGACGCATTCCGTAATATCCATACCTTGATCGTCGTCGCTCGATGAAGCGGCGAAACGAAGGGAAGCATATGCCGGCGCTCGCTGGCCGATAATGAGGGTTTCGTGGATCGTAGGCTGACCACCCGTTATGCCGCCAACGGCACCGCACCGGCAATCGCCGGTGGTGCCCGTCTGGCGAATCGGCTGGCCTTTCCACGGCACAATTCCAGACTGCATGAACCGTTTGGGGCCGTTCAACACGGCTTCCCCAACCACACCATACCGAAGACGACGACAATCAGAACGACCGACAAGGTGCCGGCCTAACCAAAGGGCCAGAGCGTCAACGGGGGGGATGTCACTTCAGGAAAGGCTCAAACCTCTTGGGGCCGGAGTGACCTATGAAACTTGTTCGCCACACTTTGCTTTGCGCAACCATGCTGATGGGCATGGGCACGACGCAGGCTTTTGCACAGACGGCTCCGGCTGAAGACACCGCGACCGAAGTCAGCGATGACGATGCGATTGTCGTAACCGCGACGCGCCGCGAGACATCGTTGCAGGACGCACCGATCAACATCAGCGCGGTCAGTTCAGAAGATATCGAGAAGCAGCGCATCGACGACGTCAAGGGACTCGCGGCCTTCACGCCCGGCCTGACCGTCACCGATACCGGTCCCAAATCGACCGGTACGATCATCATGCGCGGCATCTCGTCCGCCGATACCAGCACGGTCGGTTCGAACTTCGATAACGCGGTCGGCGTCTACATGGGCGAAGTGCCGCTTTACCTCGATTTCAAGCTGCTCGACATCAGCCGCGTCGAAGTCCTTCAGGGCCCGCAAGGCACACTTTATGGCCTCGGAACGCTGGCTGGTGCGGTGCGCTACATGCCCAATCGCCCCAATTCGAGCGACTGGTCGATTGCCGCGCATATGCGCATGTTCGCCGAATCCGAAAGCTCGGATCCCGGCGTCAACGCCGACGCCACGATCAATATTCCGATCATTGCGGATCACATCGCGCTGCGATCAACCGTCGGCTATTACGACAATCCGGGCTTCATCGATTACAACTACCTGCTGAAGACCCCCGGCATTTCCAACCCGCAGCCGGTGCGCGGCACCACCGCAGCCCAGGGCGGCTTCGGCACGCAGGCTCAGCGCGACGCCAACTTCTATTCCAAGAAGGATCTCAACTACGAGCGCACCTTCACCACGCGCAACCAGCTGCTGCTGGAGCTCAATCCCGACTACAAGATCTACCTGACTTACGCGCATCAGCAGACCAAGACCGAAGGCGGCCAGTCGACCCAGGCGGGCGTGCTCGGTTCGGGGCCGTATGAATCGACCAAGCGCTATACTGAACCCACCAAGCGCGTTTCGGACCTGATGGCTGTCGAAACCAACTTCAACTTCGGCTTTGCCCAGCTCGTCGCCACGGCGGCCTGGACCAAGCAGAGATCGACCAACAAGGGCGACAACACCGACCTGCTGCTCGACCTCGACTATGGTTACGAAGCGTTCCCGACGTTTTCCTCGTTCAACCAGTCGGTCAACGAATACCGCCAGTTCAACGGCGAGGTGCGCCTCGTTTCAACCCACGGCGGGCCGCTCAGCTGGGTGATCGGCGGGTTCTACAACAACCTGCGCCGCAACCAGAACTACCAGGAATATACACCCGGAATGGCCAACTTCTTCGGCGTCTTCCGCCCGGATGACCTCGAATACATTTCCTTCGTCAACACCAAGCTGAAGGAAAAGGCAGCTTACGGCGAAGCGACGTTCGAAATTTCGGACAAGTGGCAAGTCACCGGCGGCCTGCGTTACTTCAAGTACGATGCCTTTGCCGAAGGCGGCACCGATACGCCGCTGACCGGCGGCGGCCGCCGGCGCACGCCCTATCCGCTGATCCAGTTTGACCCGAGCCGCATCAAGTCAGGCTCGACCGCGGCCGATGGCATGGTGTGGAAGGCCAACACCTCGTACAAGTTCAGCGACGACCTGATGACCTACTTCACCTACAGCACCGGCTACCGCACCGGCAACGTCAACCGCGTTGCCCCCTGCATCCTGCCGCTGCCCGCCGGTCAGAATGTCTGTGCCTTGCCCAACGAACTAGCCTATGATCCGGACAAGACGCGCAATATGGAGCTGGGTGTCCGTGCCTCGGTTCTCGACAAGCGCCTGCAGCTCACTGCCTCGGTCTTCCATATCGACTGGACCGGGCTGCAGCTGCCTTCGCAAACGGTCAACGGCGCTGTAGGTATCACGGTCAACGCCAACGATGCCGTGTCGCAAGGCTTCGAGTTCACGGCCCGGGCGAAGATCACTTCGAACCTCAAGTTCCAGGCGACCTACTCTTACACCGATGCCCATCTGGTTCAGGACGCCCCGAACATCGTGTCGGATTCGACCCAGCCAGACGGCAAGGCCGATGCCTTCAAGGGAGACCGCCTGCCAGGTTCGACCAAGCATTCGGCGAGCGCGCAGATCTCGTACACCCAGCCGCTCAGCGATAGCACCGACATCGAGGCGACCTGGGCGACGACCTATACGGGCGACATCTACTCGCGCGTTGGTCTGCGCGGTAATGGCGAAGTGATCCCCGGATACACAACCCACCGGGCATCGCTGACCTACCACGGTGAACACTTCGACCTTGGCCTCTATGCCGACAACATCTTCAACAAGTACGCGATCACCTCGATCGGCAACGACCGCAGTTCGTACAACGTGGTCCGCACTGGCGTGGTCGAACGCTATTACGCCACCGGCATCCTGACGCCGCGCCGCGTCGGTGTCGATTTCCGCTTCCGTTACTGACGAGACCTGCCGACTAAGGGGCCTGCCTGGGTGCAGGCCCCTTCCTTTTGAAGGAAAGACGCAACCATGGTGGCATTCATTCCGGCGCGGTTCCGATTGAGTGCCACAAGCGCCATGTTGCGTGCGACCGCAGCCCTATTTCTCCTCGCCCCGGTTGCCGCCCATGCCGCGCCGCCGCTGTTTGCAGAGAGGTGGATCGCCGGCACTCTCGATCAGGAACCGGTCACGCAGGTCCAGGCGCTGGACGCGGACACGTTCGTCATCCGCCAATCGATCAAGACCAATTTCGAAGCACCCTTTCTTTATCTGCTGTTCGGGCGCGATAAGGCGCTGCTGATCGATTCCGGCGCCAAGGATGGCCAGATCCGGCCAACCGTCGACCGCTTGATCGCGGGCTGGCTGGCGGCGCGCGGGCGCAAGTCCATCCCGCTTGTCGTCGCGCACAGCCACAGCCACGGCGATCACGTTGCCGGCGATGCCGCATTCCGCGAGCGGGCAGACACGACTGTTGTCGGCCTCAAGCCGGCGGAGGTCGCCAGCTTCTTCGCCATCCAGAAATGGCCGGACGAGATCGCCAAATTCGATCTTGGTGGCCGCGCGCTGAGCATCATCCCCACGCCGGGGCACCAGTCAGCAGCGATCATGGTCTATGATCCCCGGCTGAAGATCCTGTTGTCGGGCGATACGCTCTATCCGGGCCGGCTTTATGTCCCGGTCAATTTCATGGCTGACAATCGCGCCAGCATTGATCGCCTCGCCCGGTTTGCCGCAAGGCGCCCGGTCCGCTGGGCGCTTGGGGCGCACATCGAGATGACCAGCACGCCCGGCAAGGATTATGGGCACGAAGCGCCCAGCCATCTGGACGAACATGCGCTGGAATTGCCCGGAGCCGCCATCGGCCATCTGCGGGCAGGCCTGAAAGCGCCGCTGGACAAGCCGGATGTCCCGCTGGTCCTTGCCGACTTCATCATCATGCCGGTTGCACCACGCCTTCAATAGCTATTCTGCGACCCTCCAATGAGCCCGCGCGACACCCGAATTATCTTGCCGGGGGTTGGAACAATTCGAAAGCAGGTGCATTGCAACCGGGTCCGGCACCTGCCGGACAGCGCCGTTGGCGCTCGAAAGCGAAGACCGGCGGGCTGAATGACTTTGGGGCACACCCGGCTGTTAGCAATCTCGCTGCTTGCAGGCGCTACGCAGATTGCCATTCCAGCGGCTGCTCAAACGCGGCCCGCTCCTGCCGGAACCCAAACCGTTCCCTCGCCCCCGCCCGGCGCCAATTTGCCGGTAATCGAGCCGATTGTCCCCGATGCCGAGTTCGAAAAGGCGATTCCCGCCATTTCGCCCGACGACGACCCCGAGCTTTCCCGCCCGCTGGAATCGATCGACGAGTTCGAGCGGCGACTGGCTGCCCAGCAGCCCGGCGAAACGAACCCTGCATCCACCACGATTACCGACCCCGCCGCCGAGGCAGAAACGCCTGCGCCGGCTCCAATCGGCAGCGCGCCCGTCCGCGATGCCGAATTGGCCGCGCCGCTGCCGCCGCTCGAAACCTTCAAGGTCGAGCCGGCCACCTTTGCCGAGCCTGAAAAAGACACGCGCGATGTGGAAGTCGCCTATCTGGTTCAGGTCAACGGCCTTGGCGATGCTGCCGAGGCCGATGGGCTGGAGGGCAGGTTCAATGATGCCTCGGCGCTGAAGGGCGGCAAGGGCAAGGCGGCCAATGCCGCGCAGGTTTCGAGCCGCGCCGGGGAGGACATCGTCCTCCTGAAAAAGCTGCTCGCCGCCGAGGGCTGGATGGACAGCCGCGTCATCAGCCGGATCGAACAGCCGCAGGCCGAAGCCGGAAAGCCGCTGACGGTGGTATTCGACGTGGTGCCGGGCAAGCGCTTCGCGTTTACCAGCGTTGAGATCGATGCCGCGCCGACTATCCCTGCCACGCTCATCCGCGACAATCTGGCCCTGCAGGTGGGCGAACCGGTGATCGCCGAACGCGTGCTGGGGGCAGAGGCAAAGGTGGCGCTGGCCTTGCCCGAGAATGGCTATCCCTTCGCCTCGGTCGGCCAGCGCGATGTGTTGCTCGATCAGGACACCGGCGGGGCGGACTATACCCTGCCAGTCGCAGTCGGGCCGCGGGGCAGCTTCGGGGCGATCGTCAGCAGCGGCAAGGAGGCCTTTGGTGCCGACCATGTCGAAGTGCTCGCCCGCTTCAAGCCCGGCGAACTTTACGACAGTCGCAAGGTAGATGACCTGCGTCAGGCCTTGATCGCCACCGGCCTGTTCCGCTCCATCGGCGTCGAGCCGAAGGGCACCGGAAAGCCCGGACCGGACGGCACCGAAGTCGTCGATCTGGCAGTCCAGCAGGAAGCCGGCCCGCCGCGCGTGATCGCTGCCAGCGCCGGTTACAACACGGGTGAGGGCTTCCGCATCGAAGGCAGCTGGACCCACCGCAACCTGTTCCCGCCCGAAGGCGCGCTGATCGTCAGCGGGGTGGCGGGTACGCAGGAACAGGGCGCCGGCGTGACCTTCCGCCGTTCGAACGCGGGCAAGCGCGATCGCAGTTTCGAACTGGGGCTGGACCTCAACCATTCGAGTTACGACGCGTTCTCCGCCTATACCGGGCGGCTTGCTGCGCGGGTCAGCTATGATTCCACCCCGCTGTGGCAGAAGCGGCTGACCTATGCCTATGGCGCGCAGATCATCGGCACGAACGAGAGCGTCTATGATGTGACGCTCGGCGCGCGGGAGCGGCGGACCTATGCGATTGCCGGGCTGACGGGGCAGATCGGCCTCGACACCACTGACAGCCTGCTCGACCCGAAAGAGGGCTTTCGCGTGACCGCGCTGGTCGAGCCCGAAGGGTCGCTGCAACGCGGGTTTTCGCCCTATGCGCGGGTTCAACTGGATGGCTCGGCCTATTACCCGGTTGGCAAGAACCTGGTCGTGGCAGGCCGGATGCGCGTCGCTTCGATCCAGGGGGTTGACCTCGATGACCTCGCGCCATCGCGCCGGCTCTTTGCGGGCGGCGGCGGATCAGTGCGCGGTTTTGCCTATCAGCAACTCGGACCGCTCGATCCGGCGGGCGACCCCACCGGCGGGCGCAGCCTGAACGAGGCGGCGTTCGAAGTGCGTTACCGTTTCGGCGATTACGGCGTGGTGGCCTTTGCCGATGTCGGTCAGTCCTATGCGACCTCGCTTCCCGACTTCTCCAACCTTCGCGCCGGCGTCGGGCTGGGGGCGCGGCTCTATACCAATTTCGGGCCGATGCGCGTCGATCTGGCAACCCCGCTGGCTCGGCGACCGGGTGAGGGCTGGCTTAATGTCTATGTCTCGATCGGGCAGGCCTTCTGATGGAAGCTGAAGCGCCGCCCCTGCCTGAGCCTCTTCCTCAGGACGCGCCTTCGCCTACGCGCCGGCCAATCCTGCGACGGGCTGTGCGCTGGGCGGCGGCTGGTCTTGCTGCCATCGTCCTGCTGGCCGCCGCGCTGGTGGTCTGGGTGAACAGCGGGCCTGGGCGCGATTATGTCGCCCGGCAGATTTCGGGCACGACCTTCGCCAATGGCCTGCGGATCAGCGTCGGCCGGATCGAGGGATCGCTTTATGGCAAGGCGCGGCTGGTCGATGTCGTGGCCTATGACACCCGCGGCGCCTTCCTGCGCGCGCCGGTGATCGAGGTCGATTGGCAGCCCCTCGACTACCTGAAAAATCACGTGAACCTGCGCTCGGCCAGCGCCGCCGAAGTGGTGCTGATGCGGGTGCCGGCGTTCAAGCCCTCGACCAGCGCCGGGCCGCTGCTGCCCGATCTCGATATCGACATCGGCGCGCTGCGGATTGACCGGCTGGTCTCCGAAGCCGCCGTCTCGGGCGAGCGGCGCGAACTGAGGCTGACCGGAAACGCCCGGATCGCCGATCGCCGCGCGCGGCTGACCGCGCAGGCGGTGACCATCGCCGCGCCTGGCGGGCTTGCGGGCGACCGGCTCGACCTTGCACTGGATGCCGTGCCCGAGGCGAACCGGCTGGCACTGAAGCTGTCGCTCGATGCACCGAAAGGCGGCGTGATCGGCGCGCTTGCCGGCATTGGCGAGAGCCTGTCGCTGAAGCTCGACGGAGCGGGCGACTGGGCCGCGTGGAACGGCGCGTTCAATGCCGATCTGGCCGGGAAGCCATTCGCTCGCCTCGCCCTGAGCGCGCGCGATGGGACGTTTGCGGTCAAAGGCCCGGCGGAACTTGGCCGACTGCTGGGCGGAGTGCCGGCAGTCCTGCTCGACGCCACGACCCAGATGGACCTGACCGCAAAGCTTGACCAGCGCCGCGCCGCTTTGTCGGGTTCGCTGCGTTCGGCGGCGCTGTCGATCACGCCCAACGGTGTCGCCGATTTCACCGACAACAGCTTCGATGATCTCAAGCTCGATGTCCTGCTGATGCGCCCCGCCGCGCTGGCGCCCAACCTTTCGGGCCGCGCGTTGCGAGCAGAACTGACGCTGAACGAGGCTTTCGCCCGTCCCAAGGTGGATTACCGGCTGCAAGCGGGGCAGCTCACCATCAGCAATGTCGTGCTGAATGGTCTCGACGCGAGCGGGACGGCGCGGATCGACGGGCGGCAGGCAATGGTGCCCGTTGCCGCGCGAGTCGCCCGGATCGAGGGACTGGACGCGGTGGCGAGCGGCAGGCTCGATAACGTCCGGCTCGACGGCGACCTCGCCTTTGACGGCACGCGCATCCTGTCTGACAACATGAAAATCCGCTCCGACCGGATCGATGCCAAGGCGGTGCTTCTGGCCGATACCGCGCGCGGGCTGTATACCGGGGCCTTCGAAGGCCGCATCAACCGTTATGTCGTCGATAGCGTCGGCACCTTCGCGGTCAGCACCACGGCAGACCTCAAGCGCACGGGGCAGGGCTTTGTGCTGACCGGCACAGTACGCGCGCGGTCTACCAGTCTGGTCAATCCGGCAGTGCGCGATTTTCTCGGCGGAAATGCCTCGGGATCGAGCCAGCTGCTCTATGGACCTGATGGCATTGTCCGCTTCTCGCGCCTGCGGGTTTCGGCGCCGGAATTGCAGGTCTTCGATGGCCGGGGCACCTATGCACCGGGCGGCGCGATCAATCTCACCGCCTCGGGCCGCTCGGTCCGCTATGGCCCGCTGGCGGTCGAATTGACCGGAACGCTCGACAAACCGCGCGCCATTCTGCTCGCCGGTAGTCCCGGCTTCGGCATCGGCCTGGCGGGCGTGCGCGCCGAGATCATCGGCAACCAGGGCGGTTACCGCTTCAACGCCACCGGCAGCACCGACTACGGACCGCTGACCGCCGACGTTACCCTGTTGCAGGGCAAGCGGCTGGCGCTGCTGGTCAACCGCGGCGATCTGGCGGGCATCGGCTTCACTGGCCGCGCGGAACGCAGTGCGGCGGGGCCGTTCACCGGCACGTTCAATGCCGAGGGCCGGGGCCTGACCGGCATCATCCGGCTCGCCCCCGCAGGCCGCTATCAGGAAGCGCTGGTCAACTTGCGGGCGAAAGACACGGTCCTGCCCGGTCCCGCCAATCTCGCGGTCGGCGCGGCCATCGTCGATGCCCGCGTGGTGCTTTATGACCGGCCGCTGGTGGTCGCCGACGTGCAACTTGCGCAGACCCGCATCCGCAGCCTGAACCTTGCCGCCGCGCGCGCGCAGGTGAATTATCAGGACGGGCGGGGACAGGCGAAATTCCTGATCGAAGGCACCAGCGGCGTGCCGTTCCGCCTTGCCGGCAATGCCGACCTCCAGCCCAGCCTGTGGCGCGTTGCGCTGGATGGACGGGTGCGCGGTACCTCGGTGCGTACCGCCAGCCCGGCGCGGATCGTGCCGTCGAAGGCGGGTTACGAACTGCTGCCCAGCCGCTTCGATTTCGGCAGCGGATCGGTGCGGCTGGCCGGCAAATACGGCACCGGTCTGACGATCGAGAGCCGCATGGACCGCTTCGACATGGCCCGGCTCAATGCCTTCTATCCCGGCTACAACATCGGCGGGAAAGCCACCGGCAGCCTCGATTTCGCCCAGGCCAATCCCGGTGCCTTCCCGCGCGCTGATGCGCGGCTGTCGATCGACGGTTTCACGCGCACGACATCAACCATGGTCAGCCAGCCGGTCGACGTCAATTTCGTCGGCACCCTGCATGCCGATGGCGGTGAAGGACGCGCGGTGATCCGCCGGCGGGGCACCGTGATCGGCCGGCTCAATGCCTCGCTGAGCCCGCTGGGTCCCGGTGCGGGCGGCTGGGTTTCTCGCGTGACGGCTGCCCCGCTGGGCGGCGGCATCCGTTACAATGGTCCAGCGGAAACGCTGTGGTCCTTTGTCGGACAATCGGGGCAGAGCCTGTCAGGCCCGATCGCCGTGGGCGCGGACTTTTCCGGCCGCCTGCGCGAGCCGCTACTGCGCGGGATCGTGCGCGGCGAAGGGCTGACTTACGAGAACAGCACCTATGGCACGCGGCTTTCCAGTATGGTGCTTGATGGCCGCTTTGCCGGCGACCGGCTTGAGGTGGACCGGCTCGAAGCGGCTGCCGGAGCAGGCAAGCTTTCGGGCAAGGGCTATCTCAGTCTTGCCGCGGATGCCGGCTATCCGATGGACATGGCCTTCGATCTCGACAACGCGCAGATCGCCCGCGGCTCTGCGCTCTCTTCATCCGCCACGGGCAAGCTGCGGCTGAGCAAGAGCGCCGGGGAGACGGCGCTGGTTTCGGGCCGGCTGGCGCTGTCGGAAACCCGCTATGAACTGGTGCGGCAGGGATCGGCCGAGGTGCCTGAACTAAGCGGCGTGCGCTTCAAACCGCCGCGCGGCCGGCTGCGGGTCACCGGCAATGAACCGGCTCCCCCCGCTGGCAGTCCCTTCGCTGCCCTGCGGCTCGACATAGCGCTGTCCACGCCCAACCAGCTGTTCGTCACAGGCATGGGTCTGGACAGCGAATGGGGCGCGGACCTGCGGGTGCGGGGCACCAATGCGGCGCCGCTGGTCACGGGCGACATCACCCTTGTGCGCGGCAATCTGGGCTTTGCCGGACGCCAGTTCGACCTGCAGGAAGGGCGACTGCTCTACACCGGCGGGCCGCTTGGCGATCCGCAGATCGTGCTGTCGGCCAGCGAGGACATTGATGATGTTGCGGTTACCGTCAACGTGGGCGGGCGGGCGCTCAATCCGCAGATTACCTTCAGTTCCAGCCCTGCCCTGCCGGGGGACGAGGTGCTGTCGCGTATCCTGTTTGGCAGCTCGCTGGGGCAGCTTTCTCCGCTGCAGGGACTGCAACTGGCCGCGTCGCTCAGCAGCCTTCGCGGCGGGGGCGGCGGGCTCAACCCGCTGGGCAAGCTGCGCGCAGCGACCGGCATTTCGCGCCTGCGCATTCTGTCCGCCGATGAAAAGACCGGTCGCGGCACGGCCATTGCCGCCGGGCGCTACATTTCGAACAACGTCTATCTCGAACTGATCACCGACGCGCGCGGCTTTACCGCGACGCAGATCGAGGTAAGCCTGAGCAAGGCCCTGTCGCTGCTCAGCCAGGCCGGCGGTTCGGGAGGAACGAACGTGAACTTGCGCTATCGCAAGCGGTATTGAGATGCGGCTCGCTTGTGCCTTCGCCGTGTTGCTCGCCCTTGCGGGTTGCAAGCAGGAACCATCGTTCGACGAACGCTTTGATGCCGCTCAGAAAAAGCTTGAGGCCAAGACCAAGGCTATCGATGCGGAATTGTCGGTAGCGGCCAGCGAAGGGGCCGCGGCTCAGGCGATCGAATCTGGCAGTCCGGCGGCGACAAACTAGCCCCGCTCAGGCCTGCAGGAAGCTTTGCACCATGCGCGGCTTGTCAGCCTTGTGGCCGGTGAAAATCTCGAAAGCGCGGGCGGCCTGACCGACGACCATGCCGCTGCCGTTCAGTGTCTGGCAGCCTTTCTCGCGCGCGATCCGCAGTAGTTCGGTTTCCAGCGGGAAATAGACGATGTCGGCAACCCAGTGCCGGCTTTCGAGTAGCGCCGGGTCGATTGCCGGGTGTGGATGGGCGGCCATGCCCATCGGTGTCGAGTTGACTATGCCGGTGACGGTTTCCGTTTGCACGTCCTGAATACGCCGCGCGGATACCGTGGCGGCACCATGGCTTGCTTCCAGCCGCCGGGCCAGTGCCTCGGCGCGCGGCAGGTCTAGG
Organism: Novosphingobium sp.; assembly: GCF_031424035.1. Classification (GTDB taxonomy): domain Bacteria; phylum Pseudomonadota; class Alphaproteobacteria; order Sphingomonadales; family Sphingomonadaceae; genus Novosphingobium. The sequence goes on along the minus strand of NZ_JANPGP010000140.1, from coordinate 327 downwards.
TCGGCGATCACCAGTTCGCGCGTGCCGAGCGAAAGCAGCGCGCTGGCCACGGCGGCTCCGGCCCCGCCAGCACCCAGTTGCAGCACCTTGCCAAGGTCCGCGTCGGGCATGCCTTCGGCCAGGCTTTCCTGAAAGCCGGTCTTGTCGGTGTTATAGCCCACCAGCCGCCCGCCGCGCATGGCGACGGTGTTCACCGCGCCGACACTGCGGGCGCAGTCGGCCAGTTCATCGAGCAGGCCGATGACCGCCTGCTTGAAGGGATAAGTGATGTTGACCCCGCTGAACCCTTCACCGGCAAGGCGGCGCAGCAGGGGGCCAAGCGCGGCA
>NZ_JANPGP010000139.1:0-6236 GCF_031424035.1 Novosphingobium sp. | reverse complement strand
TGCCGGACTGATCGGCATGGGCTCGATGATCGGGCGGCTGCTCGGCGGGGTAATGCTCGATCACCTCGAAGCGCGTTACGTGGCGGCGGGATCGATGCTGCTGCCGGTCGCCGCCATCGCCATCCTGCTGTCCTCGCAAGGCGACATGACAAGCGCCGGGGCGGCCTGCTTCCTTGTCGGCCTGAGCGCCGGGGCGGAGTACGACGCCTGCGCCTATCTCGCCGCGCGGCACTTCGGGGTGAAGCGGTTCGGCGCGTAGTTCGGCACGATCGGCGGCATCCTGCTGGCGGCCCACGGCATGGCGCCGGCGCTGTCACACCTCGTCTATGACGTGTCGCACAGCTACGATATCGTGCTGTGGACCATGCTGCCGCTGCTTGCGCTAACCGGTGTGCTGTTCCTCGCAATGGGCACTTATCCTGCCGATCCGGACGGGCTGGCATTGGCAAAAGATTAGCTCTGGCAACGCCGCCCTCGCTCTGCTAACCGCGCAGCCATGCACCCGTAGCTCAGCTGGATAGAGTGACGCCCTCCGAAGGCGTAGGCCACTGGTTCGAATCCAGTCGGGTGCACCAAAGGGGCGGCCCTCGAAAGAGGGTCGCCCCTTTGGTGTTTCTAGAAGGTTCGGTCCCCGTTCGAAGTCGGAGCGAAGCGGAGACGGGTGCGCGCAAAGCGCGTGCCCAATCCAGTCGGGTGCACCATCACTCCACCAATCGGTAGTCCCTGAACCGTTCGCGCAAGTCTTTCTTGCTGATCTTGCCGGTGCCGGTGTGGGGTAGGTCTTCGACGAATTCGACCGCGTCGGGGAGCCACCATTTGGCGACCTTTGCAGCAAGGAATTCGCGGATGTCGTCCGCTGTGGCCTCGCTCCCCGGCTTGCGCACGACGACGAGGATCGGGCGTTCGTCCCACTTGGGGTGGATGATGCCGATGGCTGCGGCTTCGGCCACGGCGGGGTGACCGACTGCGGCATTTTCGAGTTCGACCGAGCTGATCCATTCGCCGCCAGACTTTATCACGTCCTTGGTGCGGTCGGTCAGTTGCAGCGTGCCGTCGGGGTGGATCACCGCGACATCGCCGGTGTCGAACCATTGTTCGGGGGATTGGGCGGCATCTTCCTCGGCCTTGAAATAGCGCTTGATCACCCACGGCCCTCGCACCTGCAGCGCGCCCGAAGTCCTGCCGTCGCGCGGTAGCACGCGGTCCGGGTCGCTGAGGTCAAGGCAGCGCAGTTCAACGCCAAAGGGCACGCGGCCCTGCATCACCTTGGCATCAACCTGCTCGTCAAAGGTCATGTCGTCCCAGTTCCACGGCTTGGTGCCGGTGGTGCCGATGGGCGAGGTCTCGGTCATGCCCCAGGCGTGGGCGACGTTGATCCCCAGCCGCATGAAGCGTTCGATCATCGTGCGCGGCATGGCCGAGCCGCCGCAGATGATGTGACGCAACCGGCCTAGCTCTCCGCCGTGCGTGTCGAGGTGCTGAAACAGCGCGAGCCAGACGGTCGGAACGCCGGCGGAATGAGTCACGCCCTCGTTCTGGATCAGCTCGCACAGCACCTTGCCGTCGTTCACGGCGGAGAACACGAATTTCACCCCGCAGGCCGCGCCGCCCCATGGCAGGCCCCAGCTCGCCGCGTGGAACATCGGCACGATGGGCAGCATCACGGTGCGCGCATCGAAATCGAAGATTGACGGCTGCACACTGGTCAGCGCGTGGAGCATCGTCGAACGGTGGGTGTAAAGTACGCCCTTGGGATGGCCGGTGGTGCCGCTGGTATAGCAAAGCATGCAGGGGTCGCGTTCATCGCCGAGGTCCCAAGTCGTGTCGCCGTCCTCGGGTGCGATCCAGTCTTCGAAGGTGGGGGCATGGACGGCGGAATCGAAGCAGATGTAATGCTCGATCGTTGGCCAGCGCGATTTCATCCGGTCGACGATCGGCTGGAACACCGCGTCGTAGAACAGCACGCGGTCCTCGGCGTGATTGACGATATAGTCGAGCTGGTCGTCGAACAGGCGCGGGTTGATCGTGTGGAGCACCCCGCCAACGCCGACCGCGCCGTACCAGGTGATCAGGTGGCGATGGTGGTTCATCGCCAGCGTAGCAATGCGGTCGCCTTTGCTGATGCCAAGTTTGCGCAGCGCCTGCACCATCCTCAGCGCATCGAGCCGGATGCCGGCCCAGGTGGTGCGCGTCTCGCTGCCATCGGCCCAGCGCGTCACCAGTTCGCGCGTGCCATGTTCGCGCGCTGCGTGGTCGACGATATGTTCGACCCGCAAGTCCCAATCCTGCATGGTGGCCTGCATTGCTCCCAGCACGTCCATTTCCCTCTCCGCCCTCGTTGGGGCTATATTGCATGCGAGTTTATGTCTTTGATTCAAAGCCCTCGGCAAGGAACCGCTCGCCCAGCGCGGCGAGCAGGGCGGAGCCGATCGGCATGGCGCCTTCGTCGATCATCATGCGGGTCGAATGGATGCCGCAGCAGCTCGCCCAGTTGTCGCCCTGCGGCGCGACACCGAGGAAGAACATCGCGCCGGGCACCTTTTCGAGGACATAGGCAAAGTCCTCCGCACCCATGATCGGGTCGGCAAGGCGCTGGAAGCCGCCTTCGCCCAGCATGTCTCGCGAAATGCGCTCGCCGAAATCGACCGCCGCGCCGTCGCAGATAGTCACTGGAAAGCCTTCGAGCACGGTAACCTTGGCGGTCAGCCCATGCGCACCGGCAATACCGACGGCGAGCAGTTCCACCGCATCGCGCAGCTCCGCGCGGTGGGCCGCAGACAGCGTGCGCATCGTGCCCTTGAGCACGGCGCGGTCCGGAATCACGTTGTGAGCCGAACCGGCGGTAAGGCTGGCGATCGTCACCACGACCGGATCGTGGACGTTGAAACGCCGCGTGACGAGCGTTTGCAGGGCAAGCACGATCTCCGCCGCGACGGGAACCGGGTCGCGCGTCTGGTGCGGCATCGAGGCGTGTCCGCCCGCGCCTTCAACAATGATCTCGAGCTGGTCGGCGGCGGCGAGCAGCGGCCCGGTGCGGCCGGCGATCACGCCGTGCGGGGCATTGGGCATGATGTGGAGGGCAAAGGCGGCATCGGGCAGGGGATCAATCAGGCCGTCATCGAGCATGAAGCGTGCGCCGTGCCAGCCTTCCTCGCCCGGCTGGAACATGAACTGCACTTCGCCTGCAAGACTGCTGCGACGCTCGCACAACAGGCGTGCGGCACCGACGAGCATGGCCGTGTGGGCATCGTGTCCGCAGGCGTGCATCGCGCCTTCGATTTTCGAGGCGAAATCGAGCCCGGTTTCCTCGGGCATGGGCAGCGCGTCCATGTCGCCGCGCAGGAGGACGCGGCGGACCGGATTACCATTTGAGGCTCCGGCCTCGCCCTTCAGAGTTGCCACCATGCCGGTGGTCGAAGGGCCATGCCGCCATTCGAGCGGCAGTCCGGCAAGCGCGGCGCGTACCTTGTCGCTGGTGCGTGGGGTGTGGAGCCCCAGCTCCGGATCGGCATGGATCGCGCGGCGCAGGGCGACGATCTCGGGTTCGATGGCGCGGGCTTTGTTCAGGATGTCGCAGGTGAGCATGGCGGCATGATAGCCGTCCGCTTGGCGCTGTCGAGAGACCGCCTGAACTGTTCCTGCGACTTGCCGGTCAGGCGCCGATCTGGGCGGCGATGCGTTTGGCGGCCTTGTTGTGTGCCCGAACCGAAATCACCAGCAACACGTTGAGCAGCACCGCCTGATAGACGAAGTAGTACAGCGCGCCGTGCCACCCGGCCCCGCCCGCCAGCATCGACACGCCCAGCACGATCGCGCGGGGGTTGGGGCCGAGGAACTTGCACAGCATCAGCAGCGGCGGCGCTTCGGCGCGGACCCGGGCGCGGATCGCTTCGAGCCGCTGCGCATCGCCCTTGGCCGCTTCCACTGCGGCATCGATACGCAGCGCGTGCGGGGTCATGCCGCTGGCGACCGCAAGGTAGGCGTTGACCAGCGCCGCGAAAGGACTCTTCGCCGTCGCCGAGTCCGCGTCGTGGTTGTGGCGGATCCACGGCGTGTCATAGACCCAGTACTGATACTGCCGGCGCTGCACTTCGACGTGGTTCGATTGCACCGCGTGGCTGATGCCCGCCACGGCCATCCACGCCCAGGCCCAGCCGCCCAGTGACAGGCTGAGCAGCCAGCCGAGCGTCAGGTACAGCACGACATGGCTGAGATAGTCGCACAGCCCGTCAACCATCTCGCCGATCGGGCTTGAACGGCCGGTCAGGCGCGCCAGATCGCCGTCCGCACCGTCGACCACGTGCCAGGTCATGTGCAGCAGCAAGCCGATCAGCGCAGCCTGCGGATAGACCGGCTGGGCGTAGGCATAGGCCGCGCCGACGACAAACATCGCGCCGACAACCGACACCATGTTCGGCGTGATCGGGGTGCGCGCCAGCAACCGCGCCAGCTGCCAAGCGAGCGGATGATAGAGGTAATGGTTGAGCGAATCCTGCAGCTCGCGCTTGCGCAGGGGCCGCTTTGTCAGGCCTGTGTTCATGTCAGAAACTGCAAACGCCCCCGAAATTGTATCTTGCCACCCGGCGCAATGTGCTTCTCATATAGGGCTTGGGGACCAAGGAACAGGGGGCATCGACAGGAGTTCTGCTCCCTGGATTACGACGGACTAGCCTACCCAGTGAAGTATTCGCCGCCGCTTTCTCCGGGATTGAAGTCGCTGTCCGGCGACGCTCTCGCTGATGCCGCCTCTGCCGAAGCCGGCGTTGCCATGGCAGGTCCGGCACCGCATCCCGGTGAGATCGTCGGCCTCGTATTTGCCGTGAGCCTTGCTGATGGCGCGCCGGTATCGTCGCTACGGACTGGCGGCATTCCCATCATCAGACGGCAGATTCGCCAGCTTCATGCGCTGGGTGTGACGCGCGTGGTGCTGGCGCTGGGCGAGGGGCAGGGGCTCGCTCTCGATCACGCCCGGCGGGAAGCAGCGCGCGACCAGCTTGAGCTGACGGTTGCCGATTCGGCGGAAAAGCTGACGGATTCGGTTGCCGGGCGGACCGCCCTGGCCATCGACGAAGGGCTGCTGGTCGATGAGCGGATGCTGCTGGCCTTCTTTGGCGATGTGGGCCTGCAGTCTGCGCCGCGCCCGGTTCTAGCAACGCGCGATGTAGTAAAGACGCAGTCAGCCGGCCTGGCGATCTTTCCGGCCGGAACGCTCACCCGGACCCTCACTTCGGGAATGTTCGGCCAAGGTCTTGAATCAGTCTCAGCTTCGGCGGTTCAGCACCATGATCTGTCCAGCCTTGACGATTATGCCCCTGCGCGGCGGCGGCACTTGCCGATGGTCTGGCTTCCCTTGCGCAGTGCGGCAGATGGGCGCGCCGGCACCGCAGTCCTCCTCGAGTCGGCACAAAAGGGCTGCCTTGACTGGCCGGCGCGCTTTTTTCATCCGCCGCTCGAGAACCTGCTGACCCGGCTGCTGCTGCCCACTCCGATTACGCCGAACATGGTGTCGGTATTCGTTTTTCTGCTCGGGCTTTATGCAGCCTGGTGCTTTGCCAACGGAGCCTGGCCGCTGGCGCTGGCTTTGGTTCTGGTGATCGGCCCTCTCGACGGGCTCGACGGAAAACTGGCGCGCACCCGGCTCGACTTTTCCCCCTATGGTGACCTTGAGCACGTTGCCGACAAGATCGTCGAATATGCCTGTTACCTTTGCATGGCCGCATGGTTGAACGATGGCTGGGCCTGGGCGGCCTGCGCGCTGATCGTTCTGTTTGCGCTCGCAGAGGTGGTGCAGGGCGAATTCTACCGCCGGGTGACGGGCGGCCAGCTGGATGACGCAGGCACGATCGAGCGCCGCTTCCGGCTGGTATCCGGCCGGCGCAACACGTTCATGTGGACACTGATCCCCTTCGTCCTGCTGGGAGCATGGGAAGCCGGCTTCGTGATGATCGCCATCTACAGCGTGATCACGTTCTTCTTCATGCAGTGGCGCTTCTTCATCCGTCTTGGTCAGGCCGCGCGCGAAGCCTCGCCGGTCATGGCCGCGAACCTGCGGCGCACCGACTATGCCTTTCTGAAAAAAGGAAAATGACTGCGGCGGCGGCATAACGTTTGATCAACCATGCGATTGTGCTATGCTAGTAGGCCTGCATTGCGCAGGCACATTGCCGGGGTGCGGCTGCTTTCCGTAAGGGAAAAGGCCCGATTCGGCACCGAATTTGTTGGGGCGTGTGCGGCTA
>NZ_JANPGP010000138.1:0-16688 GCF_031424035.1 Novosphingobium sp. | reverse complement strand
GAGCAGGTTCGACTTGAAGCCAACTTCATAGGACTTTGACGTTTCCGCGCCGAACGTGGTGTGCGCGATTTCCAGCGGCGAATAGGAGATCGAGAAGTCGCCGATTGCCCGCACTGGCGGACGCGCCGAACTGCCGGTTGCAGCATAGACCATCAGATCATCGGTAAACTTGTGGCGCAGCGTGGCGCTGTAAACGGTCTTCGAGATATCGTAACTGTTGTTGGTGTTCGGTGTGACGGTGCACGAGCCAGCCGCAAAAGTGGCCGGAGTGCAACTGATGTACAGGCCGAGCGCGTTGTTCTTGAAGTTGATCCGGCGCAGGCCGCCCGAGATTTCGGTCTGTTCACCAATGTGGGCTGTGATGTTGCCGAAGAACGACGATTCCTTGCCCGTGCCCGGTGCCAGATAGATCGGCGTGGCATTGACGATGTTGGCCACCTTGAACAGCTGCAGATTGCCCGTGCCGGCAAAGATCGGAGCATAGCCTTCAAGCACGGTCTGCGAGGTCAGCTCGGTTGTCGAACCGCCCTTCTGGTTGAAATAGCCGATCACGTAATCGAAGATCCCGGCCACGCGCTCGTCGTTCTGCAGGCGAATTTCATGCGTGCGGTCGCTGCTTGAGGTTCTGGTATCCTGCTGTAGCACCAGCGTCGGCCAGATCGCACCCGGGTCCGAATTGGTTGTCGGGTGAAACTGCGTCTGGGTGTCCGATCCGACATAGATCAGCCGCTGCCCGGCAAAGTTGACTTCCGCATTCCACTGCCAGAACTGGAAGTTGGTCTCGACAAAGCGCGGCGTGAACATCACGGCCTTGCGGTCCGCGAGGGTGATCGTAGCGTAATTACCTGCAGGCGATGTGCCGAGTGAAGGCACGCCGAAGGGCGCGATGTTTGCAGTGATCGACTGCTGGGCGGCCGGCAGGGCAAAGCCGGAGACGACCTGGCTCATTGACTCCACCTGATCGTACTGCAGCGCCTTGTAGCGCATGCCCTGATAGGTAACGCCGGCCTTGAACCAGTCCGCCGGCTCGAATGCCAACGAAGCACGGATAGCTTCGGTCTTGGTCTTCGGCGGGGTGGTGTTGTTGACGCTAAAAATGCGGTTGCCCTGCCCTTCATCGACCAGACCGGCAACGCGGACGGCAAGCACGTCCTTGATGATCGGCGTGCCGACGCCGAACTGGACGTTGCGCGTGTGGCCCGAGCCACCGGTCAGCGAAATCGACGCGCCGGGCTCGCTCATGTTGGGCTTGCGCCAGTCGATATTAATCGCACCCGACGGGGTCGAACGGCCGCGCAACGTACCCTGCGGGCCACGTTCCACCGAGATCATGCTGATGTCGAAGATCGCCTGCAGCGCGAGGTTGGAGCTGGCCGGCGAGTTGTTGACGTAATACTGGATCGTGCCGTTGTTGCCCGACACGTTCACGTCATGATTGACGCCGCGCATCGACGACGATGAACCGATACCGTTGGAGTTCGACACCAGCGACAGACCCGGAACGACCGAAGTGATTTCGCGCACGTCGCGGATGTTCAGCTTGCCGAGCTGCTCCGAGGTGACCGCGTTGACGACCAGCGGCACGTCCTGCACGCTTTCATCGCGGCGGCGAGCCTGGACGATGATGGTATCGTCGTTGAAACCTTCGTTTTCCGAATTATCGGCCGTCTGGCCAAATGCCGGAGCCGAAACGGCCAGCAGGCTGATCCCCGCCAGCGCCATGGAACGCAAAACTCGCATATTTCCCCTCCCTCGAAATTGCCGGCAGTTGTTGCTCGGCAGAATTTTTATGCTGTGTGGTGACGCATAAATCTGCAAGGCACTTTATGCAACACAATATTGCATAGGAGGCTGCGCCGGGAAATTTGGTTATTCCTCAGCCCCGAGGAGACGCTGCGAATGTTGTCAGCGGCGTTGAAAGGCCGCCATCCAACCGGATCGTCTGTCCATTGAGGAAAGGCGTGCGGATCATCGCCTCGACCAGGCTGGCATATTCGTCGGCATGGCCGAACCGCTTGGGAAAGGCGACGTTTGCCGTAAGCGCCGTCTTGATGGCATAAGGTGCGGCGGCGAGACGAGGCGTGAGGATCGGGCCGGGCGCGATCGCATTTGCCCGCACGCCGATCTCCGCAAGATCGCGGGCCATGGCGGTCGTCATGCTGACGATAGCGCCCTTGGCCGCCGCATAAGCAACCTGCCGCGCCTGTCCATCATAGGCCGCGGTCGAGGCCGTGTTGATGATCAGCCCGCGCCCGCCATCACCGTCCGGTTCATTCGCGGCAAAGGCTGCGGCGCAGAGCCGAGAGACGTTGAACGGGCCCATCAGATGCAGCTCAAGCATCTCGCGGAAGACATCCATGCCATGCGGCACGCCGCTCGCATCGGCCATGGCCGGAGAATTGATCGCGACCCCGGCGGCATTCACGCAGAGGCGAAAATTGCCGATCCGCAGCGCCTCGCCGATCGCCCGGTGGATCGCGTCATCATCGCCGTGGCTTCCGGCCACAGCCACGGCCAGCGGACCAAGCTCCCTGGCAAACGCGCTTGCCCGGTCGGAATCGGGCTCGAAGATGACCACGCCCATGCCCAGTCCGGCGAGCCGCCGCGCGGTCGCTCCGCCGAGCCCGCCCGCTCCGCCGCAGACTAGGGCAGACTGGCCAGCAAACACGCTGCTCAACCTGCCGCCTCCGCCGGTGTGAACTTCACGTGCAGGTGGGACAGGCCGCGAATGATGAAGCTGGGTTCGAATTCGAAAGTGCGGGTGCCCGGCAGTCCGTGATGCCCTTCATCGATCTCGATAAGCGAGGTCTGCTTGAGCAACTGCTCCAGAATGACGCGCACTTCCACGCGTGCAAGCGGCGCCCCCGCGCAGGTATGCTTGCCGCGGCCAAACGCGACGTGTTCCTTGATCCTGGGTCGGTCCAGATTGAATGCGTCAGGTTCCTGCCAGCGATTAGCGTCGCGGTTCGCCGCCGAAATAGCGAGCAGGATGCGCGTGCCGGCTTTCACTTCGCGGCCACCGATGCGGGTATCGCGGCGGACCAGCCGGGCGGTCTGCTTGGTCGATCCTTCCAGCCGCAGCACTTCCTCAATCATCGCGGGGATCAGCGAGGGATCGGCGCGCAGCTTGTCCTGCAGGCCCGGCACGTCGACGATATAGCGCACCGCATTGCCCAGCAGCTTCGCGCTCGTATCCTGACCTGCGCCGAACATGAAGGTGCCGAGCGAGATCAGGTCCACCATGGTCGGCTTGGTGCCGTCGGAATATTCGGCATGGGCGAGTTCCGAGAGGATATCCTCACGCGGGGCGGCCTGACGCTCCATGATGTAGCGTGCGAAATAGCCCGCCATGGCCAGCATCGGATGATCGGTGCGCGACAGGTCGTTCAGACTGCTGTCGAGATTGCCGGGGGCGGGCGAAGCCTCGATCATCGCCATGAAGGTGTCGCGATCCTCTTCCGGAACGCCGAGCAAGTCGGCGATGACGATGGTGACGAAGGGTGTCGCGATTTCCTTGATCAGGTCGCATTGGCCCTGGCTGACTACCCGGCGGATCATCTGCTGCGAATAGGCCGCGATGAATTGCTCGTTCGCCTTGAGCCGCGAGGGCGTGAACAGCCGGTTCATGAATCCCCGCAGCCGGGTATGAGCATCGTCATCAAGGTTCACGACGAGATCCCCGCCGAGAAACTGCGACCGGTGCGCTTCGATCTGATCGGTAATGTCCGGCCCTTGCGGTACGAACGGCAGCGGTGTGGCGGCGCCGGCAAGGCCGATGATGGCCGAGAAATCGCGGTGGTTGTTGAAGATCTCCACCGCCTCGTCGAACCCCGTGACGATCAGGTAGTCGCGTCCCTCGGGCCGATAGACCGGCCCGTGCTGGGCAACGGCATCGAAGAACGCATAAGGTTCGCGGGCAATTTCGAAATCGGTGAAATAGTCGCGGTCTTCAAGCTTGGTCACTCTGCAATCTCCCGGCGCGCCAGCCGGCCGTGCCCGGAATCATCCGGGCAAGCGAGCTCAGCTACAACACTTATGCGCCAATATGGCGCATAAATCGGAAGGGTGCAATGTCGTTGTGGAGAGAGAATGACCCGCCGCGGTCAATCGGGGCTGATGACCGAAGTGACAAGCAGGCGGTAGAGGATCTGTGCCACGGCCTCGACGCTGTATGCGCCTTCGGGCTGGGCCACCCACCAGGCAAGAGTTTCGGCAATCAGCGTGGCGGCGCAGATTGTGCCGAGCTCTTTAGGTAGCCAGCTGTTCACTTGCGGTTCCTGCGCGGCCACCAGTTGTGACTGGTGCAGCCACTCCTCGCGCATGGCCGAGGCAGCCCCGCCGTTTAGCAGGATCGCCCATAGGGTCCGGTGGTCGGCGACGAATTGGCAGAGTGCCCGGAACCCGGCTTCGTAACTGTCAGCCTCGCGGATGGCGAGCGTGAGATTGTTGAGTTCGCGGATCTGCTCTTTGGCAATATCGTTGAGCAGCGCTTCCTTCGTTTCATGATGGCGAAAGAAGGTGGCATAATGGATGCCGGCCTGATTGCAGATGTCGCGAACGGTGATCTGGTCAAATGCCGTGTTCGGCAACAGGGCCAGCAGCGCCTCACGCAGCGCCTGCCCGGACCTCACCGCACGCAGGTCCTTCGACCTTGACGATGACGGCGTCGGACGGTTATGCGACACACTATCGCTTATTCCACGGCGAGGGCGAGCTGTTTCAGGCATGAGCCTGCTCTGGCGCAGAAACAGGCATTTATGCAAGCCTGCGCCTCTACTCGGCCCACGGGTGTTTCAAGATGCGACCAGCATTGGTGAATTTGGGAGATACGGCATGCGCCTCAGGAACCTCGTCTCCTCACTCCTGTTTGCGGCAATTGTCAGCGGCCCCGCATCGGCAGATGTGCTGATCGTTGGCAACAAGGGCGAAGATACCGTCAGCTTCATCTCCCTGAAATCGGGCAAGCTCTGCGCCCGGGTCAGCACAGGCAAGGCCCCGCACGAAATTGCGATTTCCCCGGATGGCAGGCAAGCCGCTGTCGTCGCTTATGGCGGCACATCAATCGACCTGTTCAATATCCGCGAGCAACGGCTGGTTCGCCGCATCGACCTCGCGCCCAATGCCGGCCCTCATGGCATTGCCTGGATCTCCGCTGGCCGAATCGCCGTGACTTTCGATCGCAGCAATTCGGTCGCGCTGATCGATCCGCGTGACCTTAGCTTCACCTCGGTTGCGACAGGTCAGCGCGGATCGCACATGTTGGCAGTCTCACCCGATGGGCGGCGCGCCCATGTGGCCAATATCCTGTCGGGATCGGTGACCGTCATCGATCTGGATCGCATGGTTAAACTGCGCGATATAGCCACCGGCGGAAATCCCGAGGCCATCGCGATCACCCGCGACGGCAAGGATCTCTGGGTTGGTGACCATTCTGGCCCGCGCGTACGGGTGATCGATCTGGCCACGGGCAAACTTGCCGCGACGCTGCCCACCGACCCCTTCGCCATTCGGCTGGCCATGACCCCGGACGGCAAGACCGCCGTGGCGTCGAACTTTCAATCCGGCACCCTCAGCCTGTTCGACGTGCGATCGCGGCGCCCGCTGCGGACGATCAAGCTCAGCGGATCGGCAAAGGCGATGCAGGTGACGATCGCCATCAGCAACAATTCGCGCCTTGCCTATGTCGCCGAGACCGGCAGCGATCAAATTGCCGAGGTGGACCTGCGCGCCGGCAAGGTGCTGCGCCGTATTCCCACTGGCAGGGGCGGCGATGGCTTGGCGGTGATCAAAGGCAACTGCTCGGTGCCTGACAGGGAGCCATAGGCGGCTGTATCACGCACCGAAGGAGACCCCGGCCAGTTCCTCGGATAGCCGCCACAGCCGCTCTCCGGCCTCATCGTCAAGCGCGCTGGCACCGTATGGGCATTCGTCCGTGGCGCCTCTCATCTCCAGAAAGCCGGTAGGCCCATAAAGCCGTCCACTCTCAGCGTGCGGCGACAGGCTGGCGTGCAGGATCGGATCAGCCCCGGCCGCAGCCGAGTGCCCGAGCAGGGGAACGAGCAGGCGGGTGGACAGCAGCGTCATGAAGCTCTTCGGCCCACCCTCGGCCGCGAACAGGTTGGTTCCGGCGAATCCGGGATGGGCCGCCATGCTGGCCAGCGCCCAGCCCTGTGCCCGGGCGCGCTGGTGCAAGGTGCGGGCGAAAAGCGCCACGGCGAGTTTAGAGCGACAATAGGCAACCCCCGGCTGATATTTGCGCTCACACTGCAAATCATCGAAGTCCATCCGGCCATAGCGATGGGCAATGCTTGTCACGCTCACCACCCTGGCCGAGCCGGACTTCCGCAACAGCGGCAACAATCCCGCCGTCAGCGCAAAATGGCCGAGATGGTTGGTGGCAAACTGCGCTTCGAAACCGTCGACCGTTACCCGCCGCTGGGGCGGCGACATGATCCCGGCATTATTGACCAACAGGTCAATCGACCCGCCTTGTGCAATCATCCGCCCGGTGAAGTCTTTGACAGAAGCCAGCGCGGCAAGGTCGAGCACTTCGAAGCGCAGTTCAGCGCCCGGGACTGCCGCGGCGATCCCGGCCACTGCATCGTGCCCTTTCTGCGCATTGCGACCGGCGATAATCACGCGCGCGCCGAGGTCGGCGAGCTTAGTCGCGACCTCGAATCCAAGCCCGCCTGTGCCAGTGACGACGGCTGTTCGCCCGTCCTGCCGTGAGTATTGCGCTGTTATCGCGGGCTTTCCGTAGTTCGCCATTTCTGCTCTCCTGCTTGATTAGCGACACCATTATATATTCCATTGTATAACGTAAATACCTCTGTAAGCTGTCCCCAACGAATCAGGGAGAGAATGCCGTGAGAGAGAACGTCGAGCGCCTGTTGGCCCACATGCCGTCGCGAACTGGTTTTGATGTTTCGGCGCTTGATCTGCGCGAGACGCAAATCGCCGCACTGAACGAACGGTTCCAGTCTGCAGTTGATCGGATCAAGCTGCTGCGCCTGCGCGCTGATGAAGCTGGCATCACGGAAATTCGCAGTCTTGAAGACGTTGTGCCGCTGCTGCTGCCGCACACCGCCTACAAGAGCTATCCAGAGTCATTCCTTGCTGACAAACGCTGGGACCGGCTCACCCGCTGGCTGGGGACGGTCTCGGCCTATCCGACCGACACCGTCGACCTCAGTGAAGTTGCCGACATGGACGACTGGGTCAACGCTTGCGGTGATGCTGGCCATTTCGTGTCCTGCTCAAGCGGCACGACCGGCAAGCCAGCAGTGCTGAACGCAAGTCGCGCCGATCTCGACTTTGCCGCCCGTGAAGGCGTCGAGGCGGTCCAGTGGGGCTCTGCTATCCGCGCAGGCGACAAGCGCACCGTCGCCAGCTTTGGCGCGACCGCGCATTCGCCGCGCAATACGGCCACCGGCACGGCGCTGATTGGCGCCTTCGCGGACTTTGCCAAGCTGTCGCCGCCGTCGGATGCTGCGCCGATCACTGTGGGGTCGATTTCACGCATGATCGCGCTGCGCAAGGCCGTGGCCGATGGCTCGGCGCTACCCGAGGAGATTGCCGAGTACGAGCGCGAATCCGCCCAGCGGCAAGCTGCGCAGGATGGCGCCTTGGGGCGGGCGGCGGATGACATCCTCGCGCGGCGCGGCGACCGTCTGATGATCATGGCCATGTGGGGGCCGCTGTACCAATTGGCCGCCGAAGTGCGCAGCCGGGGCTTTTCCGGCAAGGACTTCAACCCCGAAAACGGCGTTTTCCTTGGCGGCGGGCTGAAGCGCGCGCGGGTGCCGGCCGACTACAAGGAATTCATCTACGAGACCTTCAATCTCTCGCCCGCCTATACTTACCAGATGTACGGCATGCAGGAGATCCAGACATCGATGCCGCGCTGTCAGGCCGGCGGGCGCTATCACGTGCCGGCATGGCTAGTTTGCCTGCCACTCGACAAGGAAGGCAGTACGTTGCTGCCACTTGACCAAGGCGAGGTTCAGGGCCGCGCAGCGTTCTTTGACCTGTCGATGGACGGCCGCTGGGGCGGGGTCATTTCGGGCGATCAGATCGAGGTTGATTTCAGCCCCTGCGCCTGCGGAGCCGCCTCACCGTCGATCCGCGATTCGATCGTCCGCTACGCCGATCTGGAAGGCGACGACAAGATCGGCTGCGCCGGCACGGTTGATGCCTATGTTCGCGGCCTGACCTGAAAAACGCCCTGAGAGGAAGCCTGACATGGACATCCAAGACACGCCGCAGCCGGCCCCGTTTTTCGTTCGCGGCAAGCTGGTTGAAGGGCAGGACACGATCCACCGGTCGCGCGATCTTGGCGTTGCCTTTGCCACGCCCGAGTTGCACCTGAACGCGCTGGTCCATCCGCGCACCGAACTGCCGCCTCTGCTCAATGTGCCGCTGGCCGAGATCATGGATTTCCTCACCGAAGCCGGACAGAAGCTGCTGGCCAAGGGCAACCCGGCGGTCGAGGCTTGCATCGAGCGCATGACGCGGGTCAGCCTGCAACCGCATGCCGTGGTCGCCGGAGCCATCCGCGAAGCTGCCTCCTATCTCGACCGCCAATCGATGATGGAAGTGGTGGAGAAGAATTTCGCCAACCCCAAGGTGCTCGATGAATGGGTGCCGCAGGCCGACCATACCGGGCGCCGCAGCTTTGTCCGTGCCTATCCCCCGCGGCTGATCCACGTGCTGCCCGGCAATTCGCCCGGCATGGGCATCCGCTCGCTGGCGCAGGGGGCGCTGGTCAAGGCGGTCAACCTGTTCAAGATGCCGTCCGCCGATCCGTTCACCACGGTCATGTTCCTCCAAATCATGGCCGAAGTTGATCCCGAACATCCTGTCCTGCGATCGATGTCAGCCGTTTACTGGCGTGGCGGCGATGAGGCCGTGGAGCTCGTGCTCTACCGCCCGCAGTATTTCGACAAGCTGGTCGCCTGGGGCGGCGGTGACGCCATCGGCAATGTGATGAAGTACATCGGCCCGGGCTTTCAATTGGTGTCGTTCGACCCCAAGACGTCGATCTCGATGGTCGGGCGCGAGGTGTTTGCCGACGAGGAATCGCTGGCCCAGGCCGCCGAACTCAATGCTCAGGACGTCTCGATCCTCAATCAGGAAGCCTGCGTGTGCAGCCGCTTCACCTTCATCGAGGCGGATCAGGACCAGGCCGATCGCTACGCCCGCGCGCTGGCCGAACGGCTGCGGATTGACCGGACCGGCGAAGGCCAGCCGCGTCCGCTCGACATGGCGCTCAAGGAAGAAATCGACACCCTGCGCCTGATGGACGAGGACTATGCCGTGTTCGGTGCCTCCGATGGGCGCGGCATTGCCATCCGCTCTGACGAGCCGGTGGACTTCCACCCCCTGCGCAAGACCGCGAACGTGGTCCGCGTCGATGACCTGATGAAGGCGATGAAATACGTCAATGTCGCCACGCAGACCGTCGGCGTCTGGCCGTTCAGCCGTATTCCGCAGCTGCGCGACCGTCTAGCCAGTGGTGGCGCGCAGCGGACGGTCAGGCTGGGAGAGGCAGGGCCTTCAACCATCGGCAATCCGCACGATGCGATGTATCCGCTGCACCGATTTGTCCACTGGATGGCGCATGAGGACGGCTGCAACGGCGACGATTGAGGGGCGCACGCGCCAGCTTCAATCACACCAGCTTGATCTCTTTGGCAAAGATGGTCGGCTGCACGACGAGGTGATTGAGGAAAGCGATGACGTTCTGCACGGGATAGTCCTCGGGCTGCGCCAGCCACCAGACGAGGATCTCGAAAATACCTGCGCTGACGAAAGCCGAGGCCAGCGGCACCGGCAGCCACGGATTGGCGCGCGGCCCGGTGACCCCGTATTCGGCTGAGAGGCGGGCAAATTCTTCGCGCATGGCCGGCGCGGCGCCGGTGGTGAGCAGCGACGTCCACAGCGCCCGGTTCGCCTGAATATGCGCGCAAATCGCGCCAAGGCTGGCGTCCGGGCCTTCGGCTTCAAGCACCGGATAGGTGCGCGCCATCAGGTTGCGCACTTCCTCAGCCGCGACCTCGGCCAGCAGTTCTTCCTTACTGCCATAGCGGCGGAAAAACACCGGGTAGCTGACTCCCGCACGGCCGGTGATATCGCGAATCGTGATTTCATGCAGCGGGCGTTCGCCCAACAGGTCAAGCAAGCCATTGCGCAGCGCCTGCCGCGACCGCAGCGCGCGGGCATCGTCGGGCTTCGACATCCTCTCTATGGCGCGGCTTGAATGCATTAGCTTCCTATGCCCAAGCAGGGGCGGCTTTGCAAAGCTACTTGCGCGCCTTGAACTGTCCGCCCTTGCCCAGCGCCTGCCGGTCTTCGGGCGGAATGAACGCCGGGATGCCTTCGATTTCATAGGCCGCCGAAATTCCGGTGTATTCTCCGCTGATCGGGTCCTTCAGTCCATCGGCGGCGCGGCGCACGGCGTTGTACATTCCCGGACTGTTGAAGCCGATGGTGTTCTCGTAGTCGGATGCCTGAAAGAAGGCCGACGAGAGATATTTGCGCCAATCGCGGTAGCCGCCGAGCACAGCCTTCATCGTGCCGTCCTCGCCAAACTCGATCCGCATCCTCGCTTCGGCCAGGGTCCAGGTGGTGGCCGGCCCTTCGTGCATCGTGACTTTCGGATGGGCGTTGGTGGTCAGCACGCCATTCACGATCTTGCCGCGAAAGCGCGCGAAACTTTGCGAGAACTCGGGATTGGCATTCACCCGGAACGAGTAATCCGGCAGGACGATCTTGGAGCTGCCATCGCGCTTCATCGGATCGGCGCTGTAGAGCAAGGTCACCGCAACATCGTCGTCATTGCGCCAGTCTTCGACGCTGCTGACATCGACCAGCATCGACAGGCCGCCGGCGCGGCGCAGTTCGTTGCCGATCATCGGCAGGAAGCCATTGCGGCGCCAGCCGGCGATGCAGCCCTGCACGGTGAAAAGCTGGTTATCGATGCCCTTGCGCCCATCGGGAGAGGTATAGTTCGGGTGCGGCCGGGTACTTGCCGGGAACGGGGCCGTGCCGTCGTTGCCGTCCAGATCGAACCCGCGAACGATGTCTGCCTGCGGGGCGACATGGCCGGGATCGGCAACGATACCGGGGAGCAGGATGACGTTCATCTCGTCCGGGCCGCGATAGGGCAGGACTACGGTGTTGGCGCCGCCCTTGCTGGCCAGGGCAGCCTTCTGCTGCGCCGCGCGCTCAGGCGACATCAGCGCATAGTATTCGTCCTGCGTCGGCTTGCGGTTCATCTGCAGGCACTGCCGGTCATTGGCATCGGCAATCGGCGCAAACCACGAGACGAGGAAGGTCCGCCCCTCCCCGCCCTTGGGCGCAGGCGGCAGGACGGCGGGCTTGGTCGTGATCACCCGGGGTTTTGGCTGCGGCGCATGGTTGATCCGCGTGATGCCCTCGAAGTTCAAGGCAAAGGCCTGCTCGGGCGCGCCTTCGGCAACCGGGCACGACAGGCGCACGTTGCTGAGCGTATAACGGTAAAATTCAGGCACATCCGCAGGGCGCGGGCCATGTTCCTGGATATGCCGGGCAAGGTCTGCGGATTCGGCATAACCTACTTGCGCGAGAACCGTGCCGCTGCGGCAGATTTCCATGAGCCGGGCGAGCCCGGGGCTGTTCTTCGCCACGGACAGCGCCAGCATCGAAGGCCCGCTGGCCGGTGAGGTTGGCCCGGTGAATTTCAGCCCGCTTTCCTTGCCGGAAATGCCGCGAATTTCACGCCGTGCCGGGCGGCTCGTCCAGTAATTCGCCTCGGCCTGCACCCAGTTCCGAAAGACAGGATGCCGCGCGCCGCCATCGACGCCGGGAATTTCGACATAGCTGGGACCGATGTAATCGGCCCGCGCGGGAGTGCTGGCGAGCAGGCTTGCCACAAGCGCAATCGAGGGCAGGGAGCGGGCGCCAATCACGACGCGGGCTTCCCAGGTGTTTCGATCAGTTCGAGCCGGTAGCCATCCGGATCGGTCACCATCATCATCCGGATCGCGCCGTGGACGAGCTTGATCTCGCCACCCTTGAACCCCAGCCGCTCCAGCCGCGCGGCAACGCCGGCCAGATCGGGCATCCGCATCGCGATGCGGTCAAAGCCGTGAGCATGTGCAATCGGGCGGATAGGACCGGTCTTGTCAGTGACAAACATGATCCCCGCCTCCGCCGGGTTTGGTCCAAAGCCGACCACCATGTCCGGACGGTCCGCCGGGCCAAAGCGCATCCGCAGCTTCATGCCCAGCCCTTCAGTGTAGAACTTCAGCGAACGCGCGGGATCGGTGACGTAAAGCGCCGGTCCGACCATGCCTTCGGGCGAAATCGCGGGCGCGGCCGAAGCTTGGGCGTTTGCGGCAGCGGGCAAGCAGTTAGCCAGCATGGCGGCTGCGATCAGTCTCATCGGAACCTTCATGCCATGACCTCCGAAATCGGCTTGCTGGTCTTCATTGCGCCGTCGCCCCATTCGGTGACCGGCATTCCCATGACCTGCTGGATGGTCAGGCCGACCCGCGAGCTGGGATCGCCATTGCCGCTGATATGCTGCCCCTGCTTCCAGCGTCCGCCGGCGGAACCGGCGACAAGGATCGGCAGGTTGTCGACCGAGTGGATCTTGGCGAAATTGCTTTCGGAAGTGGCCAGCACCAGGCTGTTGTCGAGCAGCGTCCCTGCCCCTTCTTTCACGCCGTCCATCATCTTGAGCATCGAGGCGAGCGTCTCCATGCTGCGCTCGATGAAGAACGTCGCCTTGGGCTGGTAGCCGAGCTTTTCATCGACCGGCTCTTCGTGCGTCAATTCATGGAAGGCAACCGGATCACCGGGCTTGCGCAGGTTCGATCCCGCGTTGGACAAGGCCATGTTGAACACACGCGTCTGGTTGCAGGCGAGTGCCATCACCAGCAGCTGCCCCAGCAAGTCGTGCGTGCGCGTGGCCACGTCCCACGTCGGCCCCAGCTCGCGCTTGCCGGGTTCGGTGGGAAGCACGCAGGCCTGCGCCGGTTCGGGCTTTTCGAGCAGCTTACCGAGCTGCTGCTCGACCTGCCTGACGGAAGTGAAATACTGGTCAGCGCGCTGCCGGTCGGCCGCTCCCAATGAGCGCATCAGGTCCTCGCGCTCGTCCTTGACCGAGCTGAGGACACTTTGCCGGAGCATCACTTCCGGGTCCGGCGTGAATTCCGCCTTGTTGGGATCGCGGAATTCAGCGCCGAACATGCGGCGATAGAGCTGAACCGGATCAACCTCGCTGGGGTTCACGGTCGAGCCGGCGCGCATCGAATAGCTGACATTCGATTGCCCGGTGCAGGCCAGTTCGAGCGAGCGGAAGCGGGTATTGCCGCCGATGTGATCGGAAATCAGGCAATCGAGTGTTGGCAGCAGGCTCGTCCCGCCCGTAACGCCACCGGTCAGCGGCGCCGCGCCCGACATCGTCGCCATCACACCCGACCAATGGACGAGGTTCGGCTTGCCATCGAGCACGCAGTTGAAGTTGGAAAAGACCGACACCTTGCTGCGCAGGTCACCGATGGGCGACAGTTCCGGCTTGAGGTCGTAATCCTTGCCAAGCTTGCTGGGGAACCAGCGGGCGGTATTGACCCCGCAGCCCCAGAACCAGGTACCGAACCGCGTCGGGATCGGCGCGCCGCTGGCCAGCGCCTCGCCATTGCCGTCAAGGAGCATGTCGAACAGCGGCAGCGCCACGGCGACGCTCGCCCCGCGCAACATTCCTTGCAGCAAGCTGCGCCTGGACCACTTGCTCATCGTGATTTTCCTTCCGCCTGACCTGCATTTTTGTATGTCGTTCTAACCGGCGACAGCAGCGCGACTGCGCAGATCGCATCGCTCATCGCCAGACTCTTCATCAGTGCAGGGAACCGGTAACCGCCGGAGGCGAAGCGGGCCGCTGACTGCTCGAGCACGGCCGTATCCGCCTCCGCTGCCTCACGTCCCACAGAATATTCGAACGCCCGGCGCACCAGACAACTCGGTACCGCCTCGCTTTCGCGCAGCCGCCCCGCGAGGCCGAGCAGACCGACGTAAGGTTTGCCTTCAAAGGTGCCCGAAGCATCGATCAGCGCGCTATTCTCGTGCGTGCGGTAATTGCCCACCGCATCGTAATTCTCGAGCGAGAGCCCGATCGGATCGGTCAGCTTGTGGCAGCCGGCGCAGGCCGGGCTTTCCTGATGCACGGTCAGCCGCTGGCGCGCCGTGCGGTAAAGCGGGTTCGCAACGTCCTGAACCAGCTGGAAGTTCACGTTGGCCGGTGGCTGCGGCACCAGCTGGCACAACAGCAGTTCGCGCACGCTTTTGCCGCGGATGGTCGGTGACGAGCGGCCTTCGTGAGTCGGGTCGAGCATGAGAAAGCCGGCGAGGCTGAGAATGCCGCTGCGTGGTTCGCTCGCCGGGAAGGTATAGGGTGCCCAGCCATCAAAGGCGGTCGCCGGCACCGGCACCCGGTAAAGCGCCCCAAGGCTGCGGGTCACAAACGTCTTGCGAGTGGTGAACAGGTCCCGGTAATCGCCCCGGTTCGTCAGCAGCAGGTCAACGATGGTCCGCAGTGACTGCTCCTGCGCGTCGCGGGCGAGCGATGAATTGAACTTAGGATAGATCGCCTGGTCCTTGGCGAGGCCCTGAAACTGGTCATAGCCGAACATGTCCGAGAAGAAGGCGCGCGTGCCCTGCTCGAATCGCGGGGACGCCAGCATCGCATCGATCAGTCGGCCGGTTTTCACCGGATCACGCAGATCACCCCGAGCCACCGCATCGAGCAAGGCCTTGTCCGGCGGGGCATCCCACAAAAGGAAGCTGATGCGCGTCGCCAGCGAATAATCGTCCAGCCGCCGCCCGCCCGGCGCGGCCGGGTCCGCCACCGTCCGCTCGATGCGGAAGATGAAGTTAGGAGACACCAGGATGCGTTCGAGCGCAGCTTGCAGCCCGCGCGCCATCGATCCGCTCTTGCCGGCGGCGGTGCGGGCAAGAGCGGCAATCGAGGCCACTTCGGCTTCGGTCAGCGGCCGGCGATAGAGCTGCCGACCAAGATCGCGGATGAAAGTCTGCGCGCAGGCATCGTCAAAAGCGCTCGACGCATCATCGCAAGCAAACGCGACACGCTTTTCCTTGAACGCCTGCGCAGCGATCTGCCGGGCGCGCAATTCGTTCTGCTCGAAGCCGGAGCCCGTCACTGTAACATGGGCCTCACCAATCGCCAGCAAGCCCTTCTCGCGCAGCGATGGCTCGAAGCGGCCAGGAATGGTGATGCCGGAACCAAAGACCTGCTCAATGCTCCGCCCATATTGGGCCTCGTTGAGACGGCGCAATCCGATTGCCCCCGACGGGTTATCGGTCGAGACGACAGTTTGCGCCGATAGCGGCCCAACGGGTCCGACTGTCAGGATGGAGAGTGCTGCCACCCCCGCCGCTGCAGCCAGCGTCAAACCTTGCAGGACACCCTTGTTGCGGCGATTGACTCCCGTACCAGGCATCTAATTTTCTCCCCGTCAGACTAGTGCAAATGTATGTTCATGCGCGCTGCTGAAACCTTTACTCGAGCACATAACAGCGAGGGACAGAGGACGTCAAGATATGCGATAATGTGGCGCATAAATGAAATGTTGATGCGCGAATTACTGATCGATCTCGTTATGACGCGTGCGGTGGTTGGGGCATGCCGCCGCTGCGACGGTGCTGTCAGTCTAATCGCAACTCGTCTCCGTTTCGCGCAACTTTGGCTTTTGGTGCGAAACCTCAACCCATAAGCGACTGCCACTCGACCAATGCGGCCGAGCGGCGAAGCTTGTAGGTCTGGCGATCGATGAGGTGGCGTTCCTGGTTGAAGTGGTTGTGGACGTTGGCATGGACCGAGGCGAACTTCTGTAATGACTTCATCTGTCGAAACCGGAGCATCGCCCGCTCTCGTCGTCGGAACGGCAAGTGACTGTTCTCGACCCGGTTGTTGGCCCAACGGCCGATCTCCTGCTTCTCGGTGTTGCCGAGAACCTTCATCGCAGCCTTGTATGAAGCCAACCCATCGGTGGTGATCGCCTCGGGCGAGCCGTGGCGCTTCAGTGCCTTCTTCATGAAGGACAGGGCCGCTTCCTTGTCGCGTCGTTTGGTCACGAAACTCTCGAGGATTTCGCCTTCCTGGTCGACCGCTCGCCACAGGTAGACCATCTCGCCATTCAGCTTCACGTACATCTCGTCGAGGTGCCAGCGCCACTGCCTGAAGCCCTTCATCCGGCTAACCCGCTGGCGGCGGATGTCGCCGGCGAACATCGGCCCGAAACGGTTCCACCACATCCGCACCGTCTCGTGGCACAGGTCAATCCCGCGCTCGAACAGCAGGTCCTCGACGTTCCGCAGCGACAGTGGAAACCTGACATACATCATCACCACTAGGCGGATCACCTCAGGTGACGAGTTGAAACACCTGAACGGGCTGGGCGGCTTGGCTCTGGATTTGCGGCTCATCCGCCCTGGCTAGCACTGCCATGCGGGTCCCGCCACATTGCCCTGACAGAGCCTGCGGTGCAGTGCTAATCCCATTTGGGACTAGCTTGTGCTTGCTGACGACGTGGCAATGACCTAGCTTCAAGACATACGGGGAAGCGTCTGTCCCGGGGAGTAATATGGAGATTGGTGAAGCAGAACTCGATCTGATCGGAGCGGTCGGC
>NZ_JANPGP010000137.1:0-4957 GCF_031424035.1 Novosphingobium sp. | reverse complement strand
CCTGATCGTTGTTGCATTCGCCATGCGCCCTTCCTAAAGCGCCCCCGCCGCGCGGGGAAGGGCTTGCGCGCAAGAATCTTACGATTGTCGAACCCGAAGGAGCCTCAACTTGGCCCGCATCGTGATGAAATTCGGCGGCACCTCGATGGCCGGCACGGAGCGCATCCGCCGCGTTGCGCGGATCGTCCAGCGCCAGCAGGCGGCTGGCCATGAAGTGGCGGTGGTCGTCTCGGCCATGTCGGGCGAGACCGACCGGCTGGTGAACTTCTGCCGCGAGGCGGACCCGCTCTACGATCCCGCCGAATATGACGTCGTCGTGGCTGCAGGCGAACAGGTTACTTCCGGCCTGCTGGCCATGCACCTGCAGGCGATCGGCGCGAAGGCGCGCTCGTGGCTCGGCTGGCAGCTGCCGGTGCAGACCGACGATGCCCATGCCAAGGCGCGCATCGAGGGGATCGACTCGGACGCTCTGCTCGCCTCGATGGCGGCGGGCGAGATTGCCGTGATCCCCGGCTTCCAGGGACTGACGGCGGACAATCGCATCACCACGCTGGGGCGCGGCGGGTCGGACACCTCGGCGGTCGCCGTGGCGGCGGCGATTGGCGCGGACCGCTGCGACATCTACACCGACGTTGACGGGGTCTACACCACCGACCCGCGCATCGTCGCCAAGGCGCGCAAGCTGAAGTACGTCACTTACGAGGAAATGCTCGAACTGGCCTCGGTCGGCTCGAAGGTCCTCCAGACCCGCTCGGTCAGCCTTGCCATGAAGGAAAAGGTGCGGGTTCAGGTGCTCTCGTCATTCATTGACGATGACGCTCCCGCCGCCGACACCATCCCCGGAACCATGATCGTCTCTGACGAAGAACTAGAGGGCATCGATATGGAACGCCAGCTCATCACCGGCATCGCCGCCGACAAGAACGAAGCCAAGATCACCCTGACCCGCATCGCTGACCGGCCGGGCGCAGTGGCGCAGATCTTCGGCCCGCTGGCGGCTGCCAACATCAACGTCGACATGATCATCCAGAACATCGCCAAGGACAAGGGCGAGACCGACGTGACCTTCACCGTCCCCGGCGCAGACCTTGCCCGCACGCAGGCGCTGCTCGAATCGCAGAAGGAAGCGATCGGCTATTACCGTATGATCAGCGACGGCAAGGTCGCCAAGATCTCGGTTGTCGGCGTAGGTATGAAAAGCCACGCCGGCGTCGCCGCCACCATGTTCCGCAGCCTCGCGGATCGCGGCATCAACATCCAGGCGATCTCCACCAGCGAGATAAAGGTCTCCGTGCTGATCGACGCGGACGAAACGGAACTGGCGGTGCGCGTGCTGCACTCAGCCTATGAACTCGACGCGAGCGACGAGGCGGCTTGAATAGGCTCGCCACATAAAACCCCGCCCCCGGGCTTGTGATCCGGAGGCGGGGCGCGACCCGGGCGGCAAGGAGGCAGCCGCCGGGCTATGGCGTGACGCTTACTTGAGGCCGAAGCGGTCGGCGTTCATTACCTTGGTCCACGCCTTTACAAAGTCCGCGACGAACTTCGCCTCGTTGCCGTTCTCGGCATAGACTTCGGCAATCGCGCGCAGTTCGGAGTTTGAGCCGAAAACCAGGTCGGCACGGGTGGCGCGCCAGGTTTCGCCGCCGCTGGTGCGGTCGGTGGCGATGAACTCCTCCTCGTCGCTGCTCTCCGCGGCCTTCCACGCGTTGGTCATGCCCAGCAGATTGACGAAGAAGTCGTTGGTCAGCTCGCCCGGGCGGTGCGTGAACGATCCGTGGCCGCGCCCGCCGTGGTTGGCGCCGAGCACGCGCAGGCCGCCGATCAGCACGGTCATTTCCGGGGCAGAAAGCCCGAGCAGCGATGCCTTGTCGAGCATCAGTTCCTCGGTCCTGATCCGCAGCTTTTTGGGCAGGTAGTTGCGGAAGGCATCGGCTTGGGGCTCAAGCGCGGCGAAGCTTTCCGCGTCAGTCTGCGCTTCGTTGGCATCGCTGCGTCCGCCCATGAAGGGCACGGTGATCTCATGGCCTGCCGCCTTGGACGCCATTTCAACGCCGACCACGCCGCCCAGCACGATGGTATCGGCCAGCGACAGCGAGGTGCCGGCGCGCAGATAGTCGAATTGCACGAGGACCTTGGCCAGTTCCGCCGGCTCGTTGACTTCCCAGTCCTTCTGCGGGGCAAGGCGAATGCGAGCGCCATTGGCACCGCCCCTGTGGTCCGATCGGCGATAGGTGCTGGCCGATGCCCACGCGGTCTTGACCAGCTGGCTGACCGTCAGGCCCGAACGCGCGATCTTTTCCTTCAGCGCGGCGACTTCGCCCTCTGTCGGCAGGGTGCCGGCGGGGACCGGGTCCTGCCAGATCAGGTCTTCGGCTGGCACTTCGGGGCCGAGGTAGCGGGCCTTGGGTCCCATGTCGCGGTGCGTCAGCTTGAACCAGGCGCGGGCGAAGGCATCCTTGAAGGCTTCGTGATCGGTACGGAACTTCTCCGAGATGACGCGGAATTCGGGGTCCATCTTCAGCGCCATGTCGGCCGTGGTCATCATCGTCGGCACCTTGACTGATGCGTCCCATGCCGCCGGGGCCATGTCCTCGGGCTTCTGGTTCACCGGCTGCCACTGGTGCGCGCCCGCCGGGCTCTTGACCAGTTCGTAGTCGTAATCGAGCAGCAGGCGGAAATAGTTGGCCGACCATTCGGTGGGCGTGTTCACCCATGCGCCTTCGATGCCGCTGGTGATCGTGTGCTGACCAATGCCGCTTTCGTAACTGCTCAGCCAGCCGAGGCCCATCGCGGTGATGTCGCCGCCTTCAGGCGAGACGCCGACCAGCGCGGCATCGCCCGCGCCGTGCGCTTTGCCAAAGGTGTGGCCGCCAGCGGTGAGCGCGACGGTTTCCTCGTGGTTCATCGCCATGCGTTCGAACGTGATCTTGATGTCGCGCGCCGATTGCAGCGGATCGGGCACGCCGCCGGGACCTTCCGGATTCACGTAGATCAGGCCCATCTGGATCGCCGCGAGCGGGTTTTCGAGGTCTGCCTGATCGTCGGGACGGATGCGGGAGAGATTGCCTTCCTCGCCCACCCACTTTTCTTCCTGACCCCAGTAAATGTCCTTTTCCGGCTCGAACACGTCCTTGCGGCCGCCGCCAAAGCCGAACACCGGCCCGCCCATCGATTCAATCGCGACATTGCCCGCCAGAACGAACAAATCGGCCCACGAGATGTGCTTGCCGTACTTCTGCTTGATCGGCCACAGCAAGCGGCGCGCCTTGTCGAGGTTGCCGTTGTCGGGCCAGGAATTGAGCGGGGCGAACCGCTGCTGGCCGCTGTTGGCCCCGCCGCGGCCGTCTGCCGTGCGGTACGTGCCGGCTGCGTGCCAGGCCATGCGGATGAAGAACGGGCCGTAGTGGCCATAGTCCGCTGGCCACCACGGCTGGCTGTCGGTCATCAGTGCGGTCAGGTCTGCCTTGAGCGCATGATAGTCGAGCGCGTTGAAGGCTTCGGCATAGTCGAAGTCCGCGCCCATCGGATCAGCCGGGCCATGGGGGGCGAGGAGGTCCACGGCGAGGGCATCGGGCCACCAGTCGCGGTTGGTGCGGCCCAGCAGCGCGCGTACGCCTCCATCTGCGTGAAACGGGCAACCGCTTCCGCTCATCTTGCCGGTGTCTGCGTTCATGATCCTGCTCCTGCGAATGTGATTCGGTATGGAGCGAAGATGGGCCTGCCGATTGATCGATAGAAGCGATCAAACATGGTTTCTGTAGTTGGATAAAGCGATTTATTTGCGGAGGCGCACCATACCGATGGGGGTCTGCTTAATAACCCCGCCCCCGGTTTTCACCGAGGGCGGGAGCGACCCGACGGGCCCGGGCTTGACACCCGTGGCTTCGGTTCGCCCCCGCAGAGCCATGATCGGTTGCAAGTTGCCACACCTTTGCGGCGATCCGTGCCGGAGCAAGGATGGGTCTCAGCCCAGCAGCCATGTTCCCATCAACCGGTCCGGCAGGAAGGAAAACAGGCCGGGCAGGGCCAGCGCGCCCAGATAGAGTCCGATCAGCGCCTTGCGGTGCCCGGCTATGTCGCCGCGGCGGATCGTGGCGACGGTCTTCCATGCGCCAAACAGCGTCAGCGGCACGAACAGGTGGATCGGGCTGAACTGGCCGTGGTTGGCCTGCCGGATGAACAGCGCGGACAGCGCGGTGACGACCATCAGCATGATCCAGATGCGGCCCAGCAGCTTGTGGCGCGGAGTGCCTTTGCGCGACAGCATGAGCAACGCGCCCAGCGGCACAGCGGGGACGACGGCGGCCACGTGGATCGCCACGGCCACCAGATGACCGCCGGGATGGTCGGGAGCAAGACCGGCGGCATAGCGCGTGATGGCCAAGGCGCTGGCGGCGGTGAGGCCCACCCCGACCAAGCCGACAGCGGCGCGGGTGAGCGGGCTGAGGTCAAGCGATGTGCGGCGCGGTGCGGTGCGGATGGGCGTTGCAGTGATGGTGGCGGTCATGGTCAGGTGCTCCGGTCAGGTGTTGACCCTTCCTGCCGCCCGCCCGTTCCCGGGCAAGCCCGCTTGCGGGAAAGGTGCCTCCCCTTGCGCGAATGGTGCGGGAAACCCGGCGCTTGCCACTTTACGAAGCGCAAACGGGCGCTAGTTCTGGCTGGGATGAGCGAGAGGTCCCCCGCAGCCAAGGCACCGCATCCCGCGCGGCAAGTCATCATCGACCTCGCGGTGATGACCGTGATCGGCTTCGTGCTGGCTCTGATCGGTCCATTCGGCAGCTTTGCCGCGCCGTTTCCGCAGCGGCTGATCTATTGGCTCGGCCTCGCCTGGGCAGGCTATGCCTGTTACCGGCCGATCGGCGGCCTGACGACGCGGCTGGGGCCGGTGCTCGACTTGCCCGAATGGTCGCTGTGGCTGATCGCCTGCCTGATCGCGACTGTGCCGATGACCGTC
>NZ_JANPGP010000136.1:0-49788 GCF_031424035.1 Novosphingobium sp. | reverse complement strand
ACCCAATCGAAAGTCTCGTCAAAACCGGACATCACATACCTCTCCTCAATGCCGCCAATTGAGCCCGGAAGCGTGCGGCGATCAAGGGCTTGGCAGGCCTATATCGCAGGGGCGCGGATTGGCGGATTGCCGAGGCGCACGGCGGTGCTAGACAGGCCCGATGAGCGAAGTTCCCCAGTTCGAAACCGTCCAGCTCGTCCGCAAGGGGCGCCGGCTCGACATCGTCCTAAACCGGCCTGACGCGATGAACGCGGTCAATCTGCAGTTGCACGACGAGCTTGCAGAGGCGCTGCACTTCGCGCGCATCGATGCTGCATCCGACGTGATTGTGTTGACCGGCGCTGGCCGGGCGTTTTCGGCCGGGGGCGACCTCGACCACATCCTGAAAAACGCGACGACGCCCGCGCTGTTCGACCACGAGGCAGAAGTTGCCAAGCGCATTGTCTATACCCTGCTCGATATCGACAAGCCGGTGGTCTGCAGGCTCAACGGCCATGCCGTGGGCCTCGGCGCGACATTGGCGCTGTTCGCCGACGTCATTTTCGCGTCGGAAAAAGCCAAGATCGGCGATCCACACGTTCACCTCGGCTTGGTCGCCGGGGATGGCGGCGCAGTGATCTGGGCAGCGCGGATCGGGCTTGGCCGGGCGAAGGAGTTCCTGCTTTCAGGCGATCTGCTAACGGCGCAGAAGGCTGCGGAGATCGGCCTGGTCAACCACTGCCTGCCGCTGGAAGAGCTGGACGGCGCGGTCGATGCCTTTTGCGACAAGCTGCTCACCGGCGCGCAATATGCCATCCGCGCGACCAAGGTCCTGACCAACATGGAGCTGAAGCGCGTTGCCCACTCGCTGATGGAAGCGGGCATCGCGATGGAATCGGTCAGCGTCCGCAGCGCCGATCATAGGGAAGGCGTGATGGCGCTGCGGGAAAAGCGGGCTCCGAAGTTCGGGGGCTGATCAGCCCTCCACCCGATCGCCGAATTCCTCGAACACCACGGTATAGGCATTGGCGCTGTCCGCTGCGTCGCACGGAGTCATCTTGCCTGACGCCGAAGCCGCACCGATCGCGCCCAGCGTCTGGCGGATGTCATCGCATTCGATGTCATAGATCGCCAGATAGGGCCGCTCGTCATAGCCCTGCAGCGGTGCGGCCAGCTTGTAGCGCTGGGCGCCGATGACGCCGGGCATCGCGCAGAGTTCGACCAGATGGACGTTCTGGTACCAGTCATTGAATTCCTCATCGCGGCCTTCAACGGCACGGGTCAGCGCTATCATCTTGTAGCGGGGCATTTGGGTTCCTCTCTCCCGGTTTCGGTGGCGAGACTACCCTGCGCCGGTCAATCGGCAAGCCGCTCCATGAGCGCTGCCGCCTGTTCCCGCCAGCGCGATACGCCGGCCTCCTTGACTTCGCCAAATCCGGCGACTTCGCGCGGAGATGCAGCAAGCTCGACCGCGAGGGCCAGTTTTGCCGGAGACAGCGATACGATCGCCGCGTGAAGCATCGCGAGATATTCGCCGGCCAGCGCGCGTTCCATGCGCCGCTCCGCCGTGTGGCCGAACGGATCGCACCAGCGCCCACGCAGGCCCTTCATTGCTGCGAGCACGCGGAAGAGCGGGAATATCCATCCCCCGAACGCGATCTTGCGCGGCCTGCCGGTGCGCGCGTCCTTGCCCAGCGGCAACAGCGGCGGGGCGAGCCAAACTTGCAATGTCGGCGCGCCGCCAAACCGGTCACCCAGCGCGGCGCGGAATTCCGGCGCGGTGTAGAGCCGCGCGACCTCGTATTCGTCCTTGTAGGCGATCAGCCGGGCAAGCTGGCGCGCCGCTTCGATCAGGAACGGCTCGCGGTCCGAAGTGCCCTTCGCCGCCAGCGCGGCATCCAGTTGCTCGATGTCCGAGCAGTAGCGCGCCGCCAGTGCCGCATCCTGCCACGCCGTCAGGTGCCGCGAACGGCTTTCAATCATGGCAGCAAGCGTCTTTGGCTCACCCGCGCGTTCCAACCGATCACCCGCCAGCGCGAACAGCGCCTGCGGATCGACTGCTGCCAGCCGGCCCATGGCGAAAGCATCGAGATTGTCCTGCACCTTGACGCCATTAAGCCCGATTGCCGCCTCAACTGCCTCAATCCCCACCGGCAACAACCCTTGCTGCGCCGCGAAGCCGAGCATCATCAGGTTGGTATAGATCGAATCGCCGCACAGCCGCGTTGCCAGAGACGATGCGCGCAGGGTGAAAATGCCTTCTGGCGCGATGCGTTTGCCGATGGCGGCGAGGAAGCGCGCCGATGACAGATCGAGATCGCGATTGGTCTGGAATTCGCCGGTCGGCTGGACATCGGCATTGGCCAGCAGCCGGGTATCGCCCCGCGCCATGGTCAGCACATCGGGCGCGGAGGCGACGACAAGATCGCAGCCGATGACAAGGTCCGCCTGTCCCGCGCGCAACCGCGCCGAAGGGATGGCTTCTGCAAATTCGGCGATCCGGACGTGGCTGGTCACCGCCCCGCCCTTTTGCGCCATGCCGGTCATGTCGAGCACCTTGGCCGCCTTGCCCTCCAGCTGCGCCGCCATCGCAAGCAGCGCACCCACGGTCAGCACGCCGGTGCCGCCGATGCCGGTGACAAGCATGGCGTGTGGCGCTGCGCTTACATCGATGACTGTCGGCACCGGCAGTTCAGTCACCCGCCGCGCCAGTTCATCGCGGTCGAAGCCATGGCGTGCAATCTTCGCGCCGCGCACGGAAACAAAGCTGGGGCAGAAGCCCTTGATGCAGGAATAATCCTTGTTGCAGCTCGACTGGTCGATCGCCCGCTTGCGGCCGAATTCGGTTTCAACCGGCTCGATCGACAGGCAGTTCGACTGCGTGGAGCAATCGCCGCAGCCTTCGCAGACCGCCGGGTTGATGAACAGGCGGTGGTCGGGATCGGGGGCCAGCCCGCGCTTGCGGCGGCGGCGCTTTTCGTTGGCGCAGACCTGATCGTAAACGATGGCCGAAGTGCCGGGGACTTCGCGCAATTCGCGCTGCACTTCGTCGAGGTGGTCGCGGTGCAGCACGCGCTGGCCGGGGGGCAGGTCGGCCGCCTTGAATCGTTCCGGATCGTCGCTGACCAGCACCACCGGATGAACGCCCTCAACCACCAGTTCGCACACGATCTGCTCTGGCGTCAGCGCGCCTTCAGCCGGCTGGCCACCGGTCATGGCAACCGCATCGTTGTAGAGGATCTTGTAGGTCACCCGGCTCTTCGCCGCGACCGAAGCGCGGATCGCCAGCAGGCCCGAGTGGGTATAGGTGCCGTCGCCCAGATTCTGGAACATGTGGGGCGCATCGACGAAATGCTGCGCGGCGAGCCAGGGCATCCCCTCGCCGCCCATGCCCACGGTCTGCATCGTGTTTCGCGAGGGCATGTAATGCGCGAGGCCGTGGCACCCGGTGGCGCCCATCGCAGCTGAGCCTTCGGGCACCAGCGTCGAAGTGTTGTGCGGGCAACCCGAGCAGAAATAGGCCGGGCGGCTGGCGGTGAGCGACAGACCCTTGGCGCCGTCCTCCAGCGCGGTCAGCGCAGCGTGACGGTCGCGCAAGTCAGCATCGGCCATGCCCAATGCTTCAAGGCGCTGGACCAGCGCGCGGCGCACTGATCCGGGGTCAAGCACGCCGACAGAGGAAAGTAGCGGCCTACCCTCGCCATCGGTCTTGCCGGTGAGGCGCGGAGCCTTGGCCTCGCCATAAAAGGTGTGGGCGAGTTGCTCCTCGATCACCGGGCGTTTTTCCTCGACCACCAAGACTTCCTCCGCGCCAAGGCAGGCCTCGCGCGCGAAATGCGGTTCCAGCGGCCAGACCATGCCGAATTTGGCCACGGCCAGGCCCAGCGCCTCGCACCGCGCCGCGTCCAGCCCAAGATCGTCGAGCGCCTGGGACACGTCGAGCCACGCCTTGCCCGCCGTCGCGATCACCAGCCGCGCGCCGGCCCGGCCATGGGTGATACGGTCGATCGCGTTCGCCCGTGCAAAGGCCTGCGCCATCGGCAGCCGGTGATCGACGACCAGCGCTTCTTGCTGAAGCGCGGTCATGCCCTGCCACAGGTTGAGCCGCACGCCGGACGGCGCATCGGGCATGATGATCGGAAAATCAGTTCCCGGCAGCGTTACCGTGCTCGTCAGGTCGAGCGTATCGGTCACAGCCTTGATGCCGATAAAAAGCCCGCTGGCGCGCGACATGGCGATGGCCAGCTGGCCAAGGCGTAGCAGGTCTTCGGTCGTCGCGGGATAGAGCGCCGGTACGAAACCAGCGATCAGCGTATGTTCGCTCTGGTGCGCGGTCAGCGAGCTTTTCGCCGCATGGTCATCGCCGGCAAGGATCAGCCCACCGCCCTTCGCCGCCGTACCTTCGAAATTGGCCTGCTTGATCGCCTCGCAGGCGCGGTCGACGCCGACACCCTTGGCATACCACAGCGAAAATACGCCATCGACGCGGGGCTTGCCGTACCAGTCAATCTGCTGGGTGCCGCGCAGTGCCGTCGCCGCCAATTCCTCGTTGAGGCCAGGCTCAAAGCGGATGTCGTGCGCGGTCAGCAGCTTTTCCGCTGCCCACAATTGCGCGTCGAGCGTGGTGATCGGCGATCCTCGATAGCCGGTGACATAGCCCGCCGTCTTCAGCCCCGCCGAGGCATCGCGCCGCGCCTGATCAAGCAGCAGACGCACGACCGCCTGCAGCGAGGACAGGGTTACCTGCCCTTCGCCCTGCAGAAACTTGTCGTCCAGCGATACGACATGCTTGGTCATTCAGAGCGCATCAGGGAAGCGCGATGCCGGTTTCATCATGCCCGGCGTCATTGTCCGCAAGCCCGCGATATTCACGCGGATTCTTGTTGAACACCCGCTTGAACATGCGGCTGAAATGCGCCGGGCTCTTGAAGCCGACGCCATAGGCGATCTCGCTGATCGAAATGTCGCGGGCATCGGTGGCGGTGAGCCACGAACGCGCCTTTTCCAACCGCTGCTCCCAGACCAGTTCGGAAAAGCTGGTGCCTTTGAGCCGGAGCAGGAACGAGAGGTAGCGAGGGCTTATGCCGCAGCCGCGCGCAACCATCGTGGTCGAAAGCTGCGGATCGGACAGGTGGACCTCGATGAAGCGCAGGACTTCCTCCAGCCGCCGGTCAGCGATGGTCTGGCGCGTGGCGATGCCTTCGCTGTCGGCCTTCACCGCGTTCCCGATGATCTGCAGCGCGCAATCGACCAGCGCGCGGGCGCTGTCTGGCGTCAGGTTGCCGTCGTCCTCGAACACATCAGTGAACAGGTTCTCGGCAATCGCCATTTCCGGCCGCTCGCAGTGCAGGAACAGCCCGGTATCAAAATCGCGGGTGATATGCGCGCGCAGGATGTGGGTGGGCACGGTGACGTGCAGCGTCTGGTTCACGCCTTCCTCGTCGACGTTGCATTCGATGAGGAACGGCGACATCGACCGGGTGATCGCGAAGTCGCCGGGATGGGCCACCTTGTTGCCGCACTGGTTGGACAGGCCCAGGCTGCCGCGCTTGACGAACCACAGCACGGCAAGATCCGTCGCATCCTCACGGATGTGCTGGCGGGTGCGGCGGAAGTAGCTCTTCGGGCTGGTGGTCATCCGGATGATCGAGATCGGCCCGACCGACTTGCGCTCGGCCTTGACCTCTACCGAGGGGCCTTCATCGAGCCAGTAATCGCCGAGGTAGTATTCCTGCGACCGTTCGCCGCGAAACAGTTTCTGGCATTCGCGGACGTTGCGTCGATCGAGTGAAAACAGTGTTTCTGCCATATGCCCTCTCCCAAAGGCGCCCTCTCCCAAAGGCGGTTTCAGTGCTTATCCCTTGCGACCCTTCATCGAGAGCCGCCATTCCGGGGGGTAATTGAGGTCATTGTTCTTCACCACCTTGCCGATGCCCTGCTCAAACGTGGCCCCCTTGCCGAGGTTGACGTCGTTCGCGCCGTCATCCTTCATCAGCGGCAACATGCCTTCGAGCCAGCCGGTCAGCAGGCTGCCGAAATATTCGCCGCGGTACTGCTTGTAGGCCTCGATAAAGGTCTTCTGCGCCACGACGACATCGGTTGGCCGGGTGATCGAGCAGGCATTGGCGTATTTCGCGGTCTCCGCCTCAAGGCTCTCGCGCGATACCACCGAATTGACGAAGCGGTTGCAGGTGAACATTTCGGCCGCGGTGAACGGACGGCCGGTGAACAGCATCTCCGAAAAGGCGCGCAGGCCCACGGTTTCCAGCCACTGCCACATGCGTGGCCCCCAGCCAGCATAGCGGAAGCTCGGGTGACCAAACAGCGCATCGTCCGAGGCGACGATGATGTCGGCATCGGCGCACTGGTAGAAGTGCCAGCCATAGCAATAGCCCTTGGCCTCAATGATCGAGATCTTCTTGAACTCCTGAAGCGGCCGGTTGCCCGAGCGCGCCTTGGCGTAATAGTCAGTCAGGCCATGGAGATAGCGGTAGGACCCCGGCGGCGGGTATTTCACGTCCTCATCGTCGATTTCGAGGTCGGTGAGAAAGCCGTCGCCCGGCTTGGGATTTAGATA
This sequence comes from Novosphingobium sp., assembly GCF_031424035.1. Lineage (GTDB taxonomy): Bacteria > Pseudomonadota > Alphaproteobacteria > Sphingomonadales > Sphingomonadaceae > Novosphingobium. The sequence goes on along the minus strand of NZ_JANPGP010000136.1, from coordinate 43,232 downwards.
GAGATCGCCGTGCTCGTCCAGATCGCCGCCCGAACCGAGGTGATCGCCATCGCCGCGAATCACTAGCACCTTGACGTCATCATCGATGTTCGCCTTGTGCACCAGTTCGCCAAACCGGGCGCGCATGCCGATTGTCGCCGTGTTGTGCTTGTCCATGCGGCTGAAGGTGATCGTCGCGATGCGCGTGGCTTTGTCCTTGACGTAAAGGACGTGCTGTTCGGCTTCGCGCTTGTGATCGGCGATCGTCTTCATGCTCAGGCTCTCCCTCTGGCACTATGTTTTCTTGAATGCTGGTCTGCCACAGCGCGAAAGGCAACCACCTGCAATTGGTGCAAGCCAATCGATAGCAGGCGCGGATGGCGCTGGACACGGCCCGTGCGCGTGATAGCTTCGTCGACAACAACCGGAGTCCCCGCGCAGGCGGGGTCCTCAGGCCGTGTGGCGCTAACGCGCCTGAGGTCCCCGCCGGCGCGGGGACTCGGGAGTGGCTCATGCCAGGCGAACCGTTTTTCAGTATCGATGGCCCGCTGGATGTATCCCCGGCGAGCGGACAGGTGCGTGCGGCCAACTTCGCCGGGCTGGCCCAACTGACCCGCACGCTGGGCCGCGATGCGCGTGGGATCATGGAACGTCACGGTATGGAGGCCCGCGTCCTCTCCGACCCGGAAAGCCACATCGGCGCGCAGCAACTGGCCGACGTGTTCGAATATTGCAGCGCCGCTTTCGACGACAGCTTGTTCGGGCTGCACTTCGCGCAGAACCAGGACCCGGACGTGTTCGGCTGCATCACCGCCCTCGCCCGCGCCGCGCCGACCGTGCGCGAGGGGCTCGGCGCCTTTGTCGAATACATGCCCGTAGTCCATTCGCCTGACAGCGAGGTCCTGCTGATCGAAGACAAGGAAACCGCCGAGTTCTGCTGGCAGGTCAACACTGACCTCGGCATCAACGATCAGGCGCATTACCAGGCGGCCATGCTCAACGTGAAGCTTTTGCAGATGCTCGGCGGGCCAAATTTTCGCCCGACATGGGTCAGCCTGTCCGCCGAACCGCGCGCTGCTGACCTCCCCGAGATGGAGCGTCTGCTCGGTTGCCGAGTCCACGCCCGGCGCAACCGCAATTCGATCGCCTTTCCGCTCCACACGCTCGATCAGCCGCTGCCGACGTCGAACCGGCTGCTGTATCGCCTGCTCGGCGGATATCTGGAACGGGTGCGCGACACGCAGAAGGTCGGGCTGGCCGAAAAGGTGGCCAGTTATGTGCGCGGTGCGCTGCCGGCGGGCAATTGCTCGGTCGAACGCTGCGCCGCCAAGCTGGGGCTGTCGGTGCGGACGCTGCAATCGCGGCTGGCCGAACAGGGGCTGCGGTTTTCGGAACTGGTCGAAGGCCAGCGCGAGGCCATCGCCCGCGATTTCCTGCGTGCCTCTGTGCTCTCGCTGGACGAGATTACGGAACGGCTGGGGTACGGCGACCAGACGAGCTTTGGCCGGGCGTTCAAGCGCTGGACGGGGATGACCCCGCAGGCGTTTCGGATTGCCGTGTGAAAGGAAACTTTGCCAAAGCCGTGGACGGCGTGCGCGTCCTCATTGGCATGGGTAAGCGCATGCCTGAGATTGCTCGCCGCTTGCCCTACAGTTACGCATACGCTGAACGGATCATTCTAGAGCGCTTGGACGCTCAGTTCCCTCGGGGCACTTGTGAGCGCCAACTCGTAGCCGACTTACAAAACCAAGGTTTCTGCCTTCAACACAGCGCTGACCACAAATTCGCAACGTTCAACGACAAGCGCTTCCCCGTCCAGAACGTTCTCAACATAGGCTGGCGATCCGTTGATGGCCGATTAGTTGAGATTTGGGCCGTCTTTGGAGGGCGCGGCCTTTAGCTAATCAGTCTCCATCTCCAGCACGACCCTGCCAGCCGCCTTGCCCGAGAACGCCAGTTCCATCGCCGCGACATAGTCCTCCAGCGCAAACTTTGCGGCTATCGCCGGGTGGAAGTGCCCCTCTGCGGCCAGTTGCATCACCTTCACCCGGTTCGCCGCCGCTTCCTCGGGCCGGTTGAGCGCATGGCCGCGCATCTGCACGCCGACGAGGCTGGCGCATTTGAGCAGCGGCAGGTTCGTCTTCAGCGCCGTAAGCCCGCCAGTGAATCCGATCACCAGATGCCGCCCGCCATAACCGAGTGTGCGGAAGGCAAGGTCAGTCGCCTCGCCTCCGACCGGATCGAAGACGATATCCACGTCCTTGCCGCCGTTCGCCGCCTTGACCTGATCGCGCCAGTCCGCCGCACCGGTCGTCACCACGGCATCGGCGCCGCCAGCTTTTGCAGCCGCCTGCTTTTCCGGGCTGGAGGCCGAGGCGATAACGTGAAGGCCAAGGTACTTGCCCACCTCGACCGCCGCATAGCCCGTACCGCCCGCCGCGCCGAGCACCAGCAGACTCTCGCCCGGCTTGGCAGCCGCGCGGTCGACCAGCGCGTGCCATGCCGTCTGGTAGTTGACCGGGAAGACCGCTGCCTCGGCAAATTCCATCCCCGCCGGGATCTTGCTGACATTGGCGGCATTGAACAGTGCGGCTTCGGCAAAGATGCCGCCAAGGCCCGAACCGAACACGCGGTCGCCCGGCGCGAAACCGGTGACGCCGGGACCGACAGCCTCAACCGCGCCGGCATATTCGCTGCCCGGAATGTAAGGCAATGGTGGCTTGAACTGGTATTCCCCGCGCGCGGTCAGGACATCGACGAAGGACACGCCCGCGGCCTTGATCGCTACGCGCAACTGACCTTCGCCGGGCTGGCCGGGGTCGTATTCCCTCACCGCATAAGTGTCAGGCGGGCCGAACGCTTCGGCGATCACGGCGCGGGGCATCAGTGTTGCCCCCCGTCACACCGTATCAGCGCGCCGGTGACGTTGACCGAAGCCGGGCTGGCGAGGAACAGCGCGGCAGTAACGATGTCCGACGGATCAGCCGCCACCCCGCGCGGGGTCGGGATCGGGCCTTCGCCCTTGTCGGGCCAGGCCTGCACGATATCCGTCTTGAACGCCCCCGGCGAGAGCGTGTTCACCCGCACGTACGGCGCATATTCGTGGGCAAAGCTTTCCGACATGGCGTTGAGCGCCGCCTTCGACGATCCGTAAGGCACCACCTGAGGCAGCGGCATCAGTGAGCCCGAGGAGGTCACGTTGATGATGCAACCGGAACCAGCATCGTACATCCGCTTGCCGATCTGGCTGGCGAGACGGAATGGGCCCTTGAAATTGAGGTTCACCACGGAATCGAACAGCGCCTCGCTTACCTCGTGGCTGGGCGCGCGCGGGCTCATACCGGCGTTCTTCACACGGATATCCACACGCCCGAACGCGGCATAGGCCTCCTCGATCAGCCGGTCGCAGTCGGGCCACTTGCCGACATGGGCGGAGATCGCCAGCGCCCTGACTCCCAGCGCGCGGCACTCCTCGGCGACGGCCTCGCAGTTTTCCAGTTTGCGGCTGGCGATGATGACGTCCGCGCCGCGCTCGGCAAAGGCCTTGACCATCTGGTAGCCCAGCCCGCGCGAGCCGCCGGTGACCAACGCCACCTTGCCGGTGAAATCGAACAGCGGGTCCATTAGAGGCGGTCCTGTCCAGGTACGCCCTCAGGCCGGGCATCGGGATAGCGTTCCAACGCCGCCTTGAGCCGTGTGGGGATATGTTCAGACGGGAACATACCCTCCACCGGTTTGGCCGTCTTGAGATAGGCCCGCGCGAGCTGGCTCTTGTGCGCGTCGGTCGGCCCGTCGGCAAAGGCGAGGCCCATGCCGCCGCCGAACCAGTTGGCCAGCGGCATGTCGAGGCTGATGCCCAGCGAGCCGTGGATTTCCAGCGCCTTGCCGATCACGCTCATCCACACATTGGCCATCGCGACCTTGCACATGCCGATGTGGTTGCGCGGGGTGCCGTGGGGCATCCGTCCGGCCTCGGTCTCGTCGATCAGCCATGCGGTCTTGAGCGTGAGCAGGCGAAACTGCTCGAGCTCGACCACGCTTTCAGCGATCTTGGCCTGGACCATCTGGTGATCGCCCAGCTTGCGCCCGCGCGTGACGCGGGAAACCGCGCGCTCCAGCATCATGTCGAGCGCGCGCTGGCACTTGCCGACCGTGCGCATGGCGTGGTGGATGCGCCCGCCGCCCAGCCGCGCCTGCGCGACCTTGAAGCCCTCACCCGGACGCCCAAGGATATGGTCCGCCGGGATGCGCACCTGATTGTAGCGCACGTGGCCGTGCGCGCCCTCTTCATACGGATTTTCGCCGGCAATCGCGACATTGCGGATGATTTCGATGCCGGGCGTTTCCGCCGGAACGACGAACATCGACATCCGCTCGGTCAGCGGCGCGCCCTCGGCGGTGACGGCGATGACAAGGAAAAACGTTGCAAATCGGGCGTTCGAGGAGAACCACTTCTCCCCTTCGATCACCCATTCGTCGCCGTCCAGCGTGGCCTTGCAGGTGAACACGCCCGGATCGGCCCCGCCTTGCGGCTCGGTCATGGAAAAGCACGAGACGATGTCCCCGGCCATCAGCGGGCCAAGGTAACGCTGCTTCTGTTCGGGCGTGCCGAACAGGGCGAGGATTTCGGCGTTACCCGTGTCAGGCGCCGCGCAGCCGAAGACGACCGGTGCCCAGTTGGACCGCCCGATGATCTCGTTCATCAGCGCCAGTTTGACCTGCCCGTAGCCCGGCCCGCCAAGGTTGGCGCCGAGGTGGCAGGCCCACAGCCCCTGCGCCTTGACCTGATCCTGCAAGGGCCTCGCATGATCACGCGCCGATTTCAGCGAGGGATCGAACTGGCAGCCCTGTTCCGGCCACAACAAGTCCATCGTCTCGCATTCCTCGCGGACGAATTTCGCCATCCAGTCGAGCTTGGCCTGGAACTCCGGCTCAACGCTGAAATCGATCATTTCAATCTCCGTACTTGGGCGGCAGTTTCCTTGAAGCAATTCTCGCTGATGCGGGCAAAGAAGCGGCCAACATCCTTGGGCAGGTGCCCAGCCTCGGCCGCAGCAACCTTGTACTCAAGCAGGCAGCCCGACTTGAACTTGGCGAGCACCGAGAGGTATTCGAAATCGCGGAAATCGCGACCCGTGCCGGCACAATAATAGCGGGCGAGTTCCTGCTTGGTCGGGAACAGGTTCGGGTCTTGCAGCGCGGTCGGGAACTCTTTTTCCGGATCGTCCTCGTCGCGCATGCCGCCGGTGAACCAGCCCATGTCGATCATCGGATCGCCGATGGTCGAAAGCTCCCAGTCGATCATCGCGGCAAGGCGCGGCGGCGGGCCGTGGTGAAACATCATGTTGGGCGTGCCGACATCGCCGTGGATGATGCCGGTCGATTCCTTCGCCGGGATGTTCGCGCGCAGCCACTCCTCGGTCTCGGTGAAGCCTTCGAAGTCCCGCGCTTCATAGCCGGCGTATTTTTCCGGATAGCTCTTGAGCTGACCGACCCAGCGATCGACCTGCCTTTCGAGGAACCTGCCGGGCTTGCCATAATCGCCAAGGCCAATGGCTTTGTGATCGACATTGGCCAGCTTGATCAGCCCGTCGACGATGGCGAAGGGGATGCCGTAGATATAGGGCATCCGGTCGAACGGCGGTTCGTTGTAGATCTTCTCGTCGCGCAGGTTGGGCGCCCAGCCCTTGACCATTTCCATCACGTAAAAGCGCCCGCCGATCACCTCGGGATCCTCGCAGGAGCCGTAGCAGCGCGGGTGCGGCACGTCGGTCTGGCCGAGCGCGGTCAGGATGCGCGCCTCGCGCAGCACGCCCTTTTCAGCACCCGGCGGCGGCACGGCGGGGGGCCGGCGCAGGACCATCGGCCCCTCGCCCCGGTCGAGCGTGAGAACAACGTTGGACGTGCCCCCCGACAGGATCGCCGTCCTCAACGCTCCCTTGCCGAGTTCGGGAACATTGGCATCGAGCCAGTCGGTCAGGGGACCGATCGGCGCGAGTTCGTCCAGGTTGTGCTCGATCTTGCTCATTCGCGGAATCCCAGCCCTTCGACATTTGGCGCATAGCCCGGCTGCGCAGGCTCGCGGTGCGCGGCGATGATCGCCTGATGCCGCCGCTCCACCAGCGGCGCGTGATCGGGGTGCGACATGACGTAAGGCTCGTTTGCCTCAACCGCGCGCACCACGGCGCGGCCCAGCCAGATCGGCTCCATCATGTTGGCGCTGAACACGTCCCATGAGGAATCGTCCATGCCGAGCTCTTCCTTCATCGCCATCGACATGCGGCTGCGGGTGAGGCCGGGGAACAGCACGGTTACACCGACGCCGCAGTCCTCAACCTCCTGCCGCAGCGAATCCGACAGGCCGAGCACCGCGAACTTGCTAGCGCAATAGGCGGCGAAAGTGCCGTGGGGCAGCAGGCCGTTGGTCGAGCTCGTGTTGACGATATGGCCGTTCCCGCGCGCCTTCATCGCCGGAAGATAGGTGAGCACGCCGTTGAACACCCCGCGCACATTGACCGCCATGACTCGGTCGAATCCCTCGGGCGAGAGTTCCTCCAGAGGTTCGAACTTCGTCGCAATCCCGGCGTTGTTGCACAGGATATCGAGATCGCCCGTCACCGCCTTCGCCGCTGCCCAGCTATCCAACGAGGTAACGTCGAGCGTGATGGCAGTTGCACCGATCAGGGCAGCGGTTTCCTCCGCCAACCCGCCTTCGATATCGGCGACGAAAACCCGCGCACCAGCCTCGGCAAAGGCCTCGGCCAGCCCGCCGCCGATGCCCCCGCCACCGCCGGTGACGAGGACGGTCTTGCCCGCGACCTTCACTTGCCCGCCAGCATCGCGCGCGACAGCGCCATGATCGCGTTCAGGTCATCCTGCGCCGATGGGATGCCCTTGCGGAAAGTGGCAAAGCCATGGATGTTTCCCTTGGCCTCGTAATAACTGACCGGCACGCCCGATTGTGCCAGCTTGGCGACAAAGGCGCGACCGCCGTCGCGCAGCGGATCGAAGCCGGCCGTGGCAAGAACGGTAGGCGGCAGGCCATGCAGGTCTGCTAGCAGAGAGGAATGACGCGGGCTTTTCACATTGGCGGCATAGGACTTGCCAAAATAGGCCATGTCTTCCTTCGTCAGGCCGTAATCACCCGAGAATGCGACCATCGAGGGGTAGGACCGCGACGCGTCAGTCATCGGATACAGCGGGATCATAAGCTTCACCGGCGCGGCCGCAGGCTTGTCGCGCAATGCGAGCGCGGTGAGCAGGGTGAGCGTTCCGCCAGCACTGTCGCCAGTGAGCACGAGTCCGTTGACCTCCCGGCCGAGCGCTGCGCCATTGGCGGCGATCCAGCGCGCGGCAGCCTCGGCATCATCTGGCGCCGCAGGCCACTTGTGTTCCGGCGCCAAGCGGTATTCGACCGAGACCACCGGCAAGTCGAGTTGCCGCGACATCTCAGCCGCCAGCGCGGCGTGCGTGCCGATCGAACCGACGACAAAGCCGCCGCCGTGATAGAATACCACAACTGGACCCGGCCCGCGATCCGCGCGGGAATCGAACAGACGAAGGTCCATGTTGCCGCCCGGTCCGGGCATGGTCAGCTTGCGATCGACCGCCAGCGTGCCCAGCGGCACTTCGGACGCGGCCATCATCTTTTCGATGACCTGCGGCGGTATCTTGCGCATCTGGGCGATCATCGCATCGCTCATCGGCGGGCGAGGCTGCTTCTTCAGGCCTTCGAGGTATGCCTTGGCATCGGAACGTAGCACCTGGGTTTCCGCCGAAGCGGCGGCAACCGGCTTGGCCATGACGGCGACCGGCATGGCGGCCGGAAGCAGGGCTGTGCCAAGCGCGGCAATTAGAATCGCAGTGGTACGCTTCATCAATTCTCTCCCTTGAATCGGGCCGCATCGGCCCCGCCCGCGCGCAATTGCGCTTCGAGCTGCTGGCGGAAGGCTCGCAGGCCATCGCTCAGCCTGCAAGCGGCATCGAGATCGAGCCCGGCAGAGAGCGCTTCGGCGATGGCTGCGGCGCGGGCATCTGCCTGACGCTTGAGCGCGGTGCCGGCTTCGGTTGCAACCAGCAGCGGCGCGCGCTTGTGATCGGGGTTGGGAGCAGTCTCGATCAGTCCCGCAACAACCAGCGCATTGGCCGCGCGCTGGACGATCTGGCGCGGCTGACCAAGCGACCGGCCGATCTGCGACACGGTCGGCGCGCGTTCACCCTCTACCACGGCGGTGAGGACGAGCATTTCGGATTCGCCCAGATCAACGCCGCGCCGCGCCTCGGCAAAGGCGCTCTTCAAGCGGCCGCCAAGGCGATGGAACTCGTCCATCAGGCCAATCAAAGGGTGGCGCGAATCGAAACGTCCGGACATGACCCGAACGTGTCATTTTGACATGATCGTGTCAAATCATCTCGGCGTGACCTCGATCGCCGCGACCACAGCCTTGCCGCCCTGCCCGCTGAAATCGAGCTTGAGCAAGCCGCCCTTCACCGTCACCGGGAAGCTCCTTGCCAGCCCCTTGAGCGCGCCGCCGGCCTCCTTGCCGATGGCGAAGGGCACGAGACCCGGCTTGCCGTTGGCAGTGACTGCCATGGTCGCGCTGCTGTCTGCCAGAGCGGCATCCGGCTGGAATGTGTGCACGGTCACGGTCCAGTTGCCGTCGGCGACCGGCAGGGCATAGGAAAATGCCTCGCCCTCACGCCAGTAGGCGTAGAGCTCGGGCCGGTTAGCCACGACCTTCTTCGATGGCGCGCGATTTGAACCGAAACCGCCCATGGACAGCGGAACCGTGCGCCCACCGGTGACGAAGGTGTCCGACCCGAACGGCTTGCCCGCCACTACCTGTCCGGCAAGATCGCCGGCATCGAGTGCCAGCCCGCGTGCAGTGTCCGGGCCAGTCCACACCGCCTCGTCACGCAGCACCTTACCGCCACTGTTCGCGGTAACCACCACGCGGTTCTCACCCTTGGCGAGGGCAACGCCCGGCCACAGGCAGATGCGGTCAGCACAGGCGATCTCACCCAGATCGCGCCCGTTGATGCTGAGCGAAGCTCGCTCCGCGTTGGAATAGGCCTTCACTTCGGCGGTCGGATAGGGCCGCAAGGCATGGCGTTTGCCGGTGATCCACACCATCGGTTCGGGATTCCAGTTGGCCTTCAGGAAGTAGAATGCATCCTTGCGCAGCTTGCGATCATAAGTGACCACGCCCTTGGTGTTGACGTCCACCGCATCGCCCTCACCGCGCAGGTCGCTGGCAAAGTCGAACATGTTCCACAGCCAGGTGGCGAACAGATACTTGCGGCCCTTCATCGCCAGCCAGTTCTGTTCGATGGCATAGGACTGGTATTCCTGCGGCTGAGGGCGGCCGATGAAGTTGAGGAAGCCGGACCTGATGTCATCGCTGTGCTGCGTGGTCGCACCGCCGGCGCCCCATTCGGAGATAGAGATCGGCAAGTTCGGATGTTTGGCGTGCAGGCGATCAAACTCCGCACCGGCTTGCGCCCGCGCGTCCAGATGCTGCGGCATGTACCAGCCGAAATAGCGGTTGTAGCCGATCAGGTCCGCAGCGCCTGCCAGCATGCTGCTACCATCCATGCCGAGAATTTTCAGGCCCTCGCAACAATCGGCAAAAGTCGTCGCCCTGCTGGGGTCTTCGAACTTCGCAATAGCGGCGAGATGATTCAGCAGCGGCAGCGGATCGCCCGCCACCTTGCCAAAACCTTTCGCCGAATCGACCTCGTTGCCGACAGACCACATGACGATCGAAGGGTGATTGTAGTTCTGGCGGATCAACTCCTTCAGCTGCTGCTCGGCATTGTCCCAAAGTTCCGTGCTGCCCTGTCCTCCAGCCAGTCCCGGGCTGGTGACATAGGGAATTTCGGCCCAGACAATCATCCCTGCCTTGTCCGCCTCGTCCGACCATTCGTCTGCGTGCTGATAGTGCGCATGACGAACGGTGTTGGCGCCGAGTTCCTTCATCAGCGCCATATCCTCGGCGTGATCCGCCGGGGTAAGCGCCGCGCCTTTGCCCAGCTTGTCCTGATGGCGCGATACGCCATGGAGCTGGACGTAGCCCGAACCGGGGCTCATCGGATGAGGGTTCAGGAAGAAGCCTTCGTTGGCATCGATGCGGAAGTCGCGGATGCCAAAGGTCTGGGTCACACTGTCGATCAGCTTGCCCTTTTGCCGCACTTCGACCGTGGCGGTATAAAGGTAGGGATCGCGCGTGCCGTCCCACAGCCGGGGATTGGTGATGGGCAGCGCCGCGACGGCCTTGCCCTCAACAAAACTCTCGGCGTCTTTGGCTTTTGGCGCTTCGGCAGGACATCCATGCAGACAGTCTGATGCTACGGTCACCTGAGGCGGATTGATCACCGATAGCATCGGCACCCGGTCCAGCACCAACTTACCGGCGGCATCGCGGATCGTCACCGTATAGAGTGGGCCCCGCCTGCTTCCTTTTAATGCCTTTTTCGGCGCGCGGGTGCGCGCGGAGACGTGAACAACGGCTTCGTCCGGCAGACCAGACTTGCGGAAAAGCTGACTTGTGCGCACGAACACGCCGGGTGAACCATAGTCAAGCAAGCTGATACCCGTCTCACTGGCCGTGATCAGCTGCACCTGCCGGTACAGCCCGCCATAGACGAAGAAGTCACCCGCCAGCGGGATCGTTTCACTTGTGGGCTTGCCCGATTCTGGTTTGGAATTGTCCGCACGCACGGCGATCAGGTTCGCTTGCCCCGGTTTCCACTGCAGCGTCACGTCAAAGCGGAAGCGGCCATAGGCGCCGCGATGTTCACCGACGAACTGCCCGTTGACCCAGACCCGCGCGATCTTCCCGACTGCCGCGAAATCCAGGTACTGGCGGCGGCCCTTGGCGGCGGGCGGCGCGTTGTAGGTCAGGCGGTACCAGCCGATGCCCTGCCGGTTGTCGCTCGCGGGATCACGGGTCGTGCCGTAGCTGCCGACCATGTTCCAAGTGTGAGGTACCGAGACCTTGTCCCACCCGGCATCGTCAAAACCGGATTGCGCCGGCGCATCGCCGACATCGCCGAACTGGAAGCGCCAGCCCTGCGATAACGAAACCACTTCGCGCGGCCCTGCCTCTGTTGCGCGTGCAGGCGCGCCTAGGCCGAACAGGGCGATGGTCAGAAAGACAAGGCGTCGCAGCATGGATCAGGCTTTCAGGCGCGAAAGGAAGGTGAAGCCCTTCGCCGCCGCTTCGATGCGCGGCATGGTGAACGGCGGCTCCTGCTCAAGGTAGAAATGCTCGACACCGGCAGCGCGCGCGGCGGGCAGAATACGCGCCCAATCGAGACGGCCTGAACCAACTTCGGTCGGGTCCATAGACAGCACGTAATTGGTCTGGGTGCTGGCCTTCACGTCCTTCACGTGCATCCAGCGGCAGCGGCCGGCATGCTTGCGCAGGAATGCCACGGGATCGAGTCCGCCAGCTGAGACCCAGCCGATATCGACCTCGAAATGCACGAGGCCTGGATCAGTCTCGGTCACCAGCACGTCCCAGCCGGTGGTGCCGTCCACGGGTGCGAATTCGATATTATGGTTGTGATAGCCGACCACAATGCCGAACGGCCGCAGCGCGGCGGCGCGCTCGTTCAGCGTTGCCGCGGTGCGCTGCCAATGCGCCTTGCCGGCGGCGGCAAAGCTGCGGCCGATGGCGGCCTTCATGTCCTCGCCCTGCTGCGGACGAAAGTTCGCGGGGAACGGCGCAATCGGCGCCACACCTTGAAAAATGCCCAGCGCCCCAAGATCGTCAGCGATCTTCTGCGGGTCGCTCATCAGCGAAAGCCCGCTGCCGCCCGGCATGCCTTGCAGCGGCAAATGGATTGAACTGAACCGCAGCCCGGTCCGGTCAGCCGCGGCCTTCAGCGCGGCTGGCGTCTTGCCCAGCAAACCGGGAAGCTCGAGATCGCGGTAACCGATCTGCGCCAGCCGCGAGAAGACGCCGTCGATGTCCTTCGCCGGCTCATCCCCCAGCGTGTAGAGCTGAATGCCGATGGGTTTGCCGATGCGTTCGAAAAAACCGCGCCGCGCCGCTGCCATTGCCGTCCCGGCCAACATCAATCCGGCGGCACCGGCAGATAGTCCCGAAAGGAAGTGGCGGCGACCAATTGCCGGTCTTGCGTTAGACTTGAGTGACATGCGCGCCTTATCCTCTCGACGAAAACTGGTTAGACCAGTTGCCGCATTACGCGAGGAGTCGCAAGCCCGCTTTTGCTGCCATCGCTCGCGGGCTCAGAGTGTGACCTCGATCAGCGTCGGCCCTGCCTCTCCGCAAGACCGGACCAGCGCGGCGTGAAAGTCTTCCGCCGTCTCCACCCGCGTGCCGGGAACGCCCATGCCTTTGGCCAGCGCCACGAAATCAAGCGTTGGCTGGTCGATCTCCATCATTTCCGCTGCGCGCGGGCCCGGCGTGCCGAAGCCCATATTGGCATATTCGGCCTCAAGGATCTTGTACTTGCGGTTGGCGAAGACGATCGTGGTCACGTCGAGGCTTTCGCGCGCCTGCGTCCACAGCGATTGCAGCGTGTACATCATCGAGCCATCGCCTTCGAGGCAGAACACCCGCCGTCCCTTGCAGGCCATCGCAGCCCCCGTGGCGACCGGTGTCCCAAAGCCGATTGAGCCACCCATGTTCTGCAGCGTTTCATGCGGCAACGCTCCCGCCGTCAACGTCATAGACGAGCGCCCGGTGGTGAGCGATTCATCGACGAGGATGCAGTTTTCCGGCAGCGCCGCCGCGATCGCATAGGCAATCGACACAGGATCGAGCGCGCCTTGAGGCACCGGAGTCTGGATGCGTTCCTGCCAGGCCGGCGCGATCAGATTTGCGCCCAGGGCATCGGCCAGCATGTCCAGCGCCGCCTTGCCATCCTCACCCGGCAAGGCCAGCGAATGGACCTGCGCCTCGGGATGCTTGAGCTGGCTGGGCCAGCCGGGATAGGCGAAGAAGGCAATCGGTTCGCCGGTTTCGACTGTCACGATGTGGCGGAACGGCTTGAGGTAATCGACCGCCGCTTCAACGAAATAGGGAATGCGCTCAAGCGTTACTCGGCCCGCGCCGCGCTCGATCCGGTTGGTGAAGAACTGCGTGGCGATGCTGCAGCCGGTGGCGGCGGCGATTTTTCCGGCGATTTCCGGCCCTCGCCCCCGGCAGGTCCGGTCGGCAAGCACCAGCAGGACCGGACCATCGGCATTGCGGATCATCCGCGCCACGTGATCGATGCGATCCGCCGGAGGCACGGCGCGAACCGGACCGGCAGCGGGACTGGAGCAAACCTCGCCCGCATCACCCCACGAGGCATCGCCCGGCAGGACGAGAGTCGCGATCTGGCAGTCACGAGCGGCGGCAACCGCCTGCGCCGCATCATGCGCCAGAGTGTGCGCGCCATCGGTGGTGCGCAGCCAGTGGCTAAGCGGGCGGGCAATGCCTTCAAGGTCGGAGGTCAGCGGCGCATCGTATTGCAGGTGCGTAGTCACGTGATCGCCGACGACGTTGACAATGCCCGACCGCGCCCGCCGTGCATTGTGGAGGTTCGCCAGGCCATTGGCGAGGCCGGGGCCGAGATGCAGCAGTGTCGCCGCCGGGCTTTCCTTCATCCGGAAATAGCCGTCCGCCGCCCCGGTCGCCACGCCTTCGAACAGGCACAGCACGCTTTTCATCCCCGGATTGTCGAGCGCGGAAAGGAAATGCATCTCTGACGTGCCGGGATTGGCAAAGCAGGTATTGACCCCTCCGGCAATCAGCGTCGAGACAAGGGCTTCCGCGCCGTTCATGGCAAAATCCGTTTCATCTGGAACCACATTGCCCGAGCCATAGCGGCGTGACGGCAATTGCCGCAAGCGCGGACTGAAGGCTGGGCGGCGCGCTTTGCTTACAACGACACAATTTGTATCGATCAGTTACAAAAAACTGATTGTCGCCAAGGAACAATCCGGGCCATGAATGCAGCGAAATCCAAGGAGGGTCTATGTCCTACAAGAAGCTTTTCGTGCTCGCCGCCGTTGCCGGCAGCCTTGGCCTTGGCGCCGTGACCATGGCCGCATCGCCGCAGCAGACGATTTCCGATCGCCAGGCCAATTTCAAGGTCATTGGCAAGTCTTTCAAGGCCATGCTCGATGAAGGCCGCAACCCCGCACCGAACATCGCGGTCTACCGCGTCAATGCCGATGCACTGGCCAAGGCCGCAGCGAAAATTTCGGGTCATTTCCCCAAGGGCACCGGCCCGGAAGCCGGCGTAAAGACCGCGGCCCTGCCGTTGATCTGGCAGAAGAATGCCGAGTTCAAGGGCGCCGCCGCAAAGCTGGTCGATGCATCAAAGAAGCTCAATGCCGCTGCCAAGTCTGGCAACCTTGATGCGACAAAGGCTGCGCTGATGGGCGTTGGTCCAAACTGCAAGGGCTGCCACGATCAGTTCAAGGCCAAGGGCTGATGCAGCCGCCGCTGCGCAGGACGCGGCTGTGGGATTTGCCAATCCGGCTGGTCCACTGGTCGCTGGTGGCGCTGCTGCCAGCGATGTGGTGGACGGCGGAGAACGATAACCTCAGCCTGCACATGACGCTGGGCTATGCCGTGCTCGCCATCGTGGCGTTCAGGATCATCTGGGGCTTCGTTGGCTCGTCAAACGCGCGTTTCAGCCAGTTCCTGAAGGGCCCCGGCGCGGTCGCAGGTTACTTGCGCGGCTTCTTTTCGGGCGGACCGGCCAAGGCCCACGCCGGCCACAACCCGGCTGGCGGCTGGAGCGTGATTATCCTGCTGTCGCTTCTGGCCGGTCAGGTCGGGGTGGGACTTTTCGCGCTCAATGAAGACAATGTCGGCAGTCCGCTGACCAGCTTGGTCGACTATGAAACCGCGCGTTCGCTGGCCGAAATCCACGAACTGGGCTTCAACCTGATCCTCGCTTTTGTCGTGATCCACCTTGCCGCCGTGCTGTATTATTCGCTGATCAAGAAGGACCGGATCGTGCCGCCGATGGTGACCGGATCGCGCGATCTGCCTGAGGATGTTGAAGCTCCGCGCATCGCACCGCTGTGGAAGGCCGCCGTTGTTATGGTGATTACCGCTGCCTTTGCCTATTGGATTGCCAAGGGCATGCCGACTTCGCTCGAGCAATTGACCCAACCGCCCCCACCGAGCGCTGAAGACTACATGTAATTGCGCGTGCAATATTGGCCATGCCAATTTTGCCTGTTCAGCGAGCCGAAAGTTCACTACGTCCATTGCGGCATTCAATGCCGACCCGAACTGGAGTCCCCCTCCCGATGATTACGCGTATCTTTGCCGTCTCGCTCGCGCTCGTCGCCGGTGCCTCTGGCCTTCCCGCTGCAGCTCAGGCCGGCGATCCGGGTGAAGCAGCGTTCAATATGCGCTGCAAGGCCTGCCACACAGTCGCTCCTGGCGGTGCTTCGACCGCGCTGGCGCCGAACCTGCGCGGCGTCGTGGGCCGCAAGGCTGGCGCGAGCACGTTCAAGAACTATTCGCCCGCGCTGAAGGCCGCTTCGATCACGTGGAATGCCGCCTCGCTCGATAAGTTTCTGACCGCGCCGACCAAGTTGGTGCCCGGCACCCGCATGGTGATGGCGGTGGGTGATGCCAATCAGCGCAAGTCCATCGTCGCCTGGCTCGCCAAGCAGCGCTGAGTTCAGCTTTTCAAAGGAAAACGGCCCTGCGAGAGTGGGGCCGTTTTTCGTTGGGCCATCTTTCGTCAGGCTGGCGCTGAGGCGAATTCCTCGGTGTCGATCGTCTTCTGCATATTATCGGGATAGCGGGGTCCTGAAACTGTCTGCTGGTTGATCAGCGCGCCGACTTCGTCGAGCAGCGCAGCATCGGCCTGCCAATCCTGCCGCGCCATGTTCTCGTGCAAATGGGCGATACTGGTGGTGCCGGGTATGACATGCACATTGTCTCCCCGCGACAGCACCCACGCCAGCGCCAGTTGCGCCGCCGTCACGCCTTCCCGCCGGGCGACGGCATTGAACTCATCGATCAGCGCCAGATTTCTGGGCCAGTTGTCCGCATCAAAGCGCGGGTGCGGATAGCGGATATCGCTTTCGAGCAGGGTCGAGGTATCGCGGATGCCGTTCGCCAGGGCACCGCGCCCAAGCGGCGAAAAGGCAACGAGCGCGATGCCGAGCTCAGCGCAGGTATCGCGAACCGCGATCTCGACGTTGCGCGTCCACAGCGAATATTCGGTCTGCACCGCCGCCATCGGGTGGACCACATGGGCCTCGCGAATATGCGCGGCGGACCATTCCGACACGCCGTAGGACAGGATCTTGCCCGCCTCGATCGCGCGGGCCAGAGCGCCAATCGAATCCGCGATCGGAACCGACGCATCGAAGCGGTGCAGGTAGAACAGATCGAGGTGATCTGTCTTGAGCCGCGCCAGACTTTCATCAAGCGACTTCAGCACCGCATCGGGGTGGCAGTTCGTTCCGCGCTTCGGCCCGTCAAACATGATGCCGGTTTTCGACGCGAGGAAGAACTCATCGCGCCGGTGCGCCAGCGTATTGCCGATCAGCGTCTCGCAGCGGCCGGCGCCATAGATGTTTGCCGTATCGAAATGATCGATGCCCAGATCGAGCGCGGCCTCGAGCACTTTTGCCGCATCTTCCGGCGCGGGCGGCACGCCATAGCCATGGGTCAACCCCATGCAGCCGAGGCCGAAGGGATTGACTTGCCGCCCCGCCAGAAGCCGCTTCATGACCAGCCGTCCTGCGCCTCAAGGCTGGTAGCGAGCTCACCGATCACGCGGTAGCAATCGAGGACCTGCGCGACGGACGAATTAGGCTCACGCCCTTCGCGGATGGCGGCGACGAATTCGCGGTCCTGCAGTTCGATGCCGTTGTTGCTGACCGCCACGCCGGTGAGGTCGATGGGTTCTTCCTTGCCGTTCACCAGATCGTCGTAGCGCGCGATATAGGTCGCGGTGTCACCGATGTAGCGGAAGAAGGTGCCCAAAGGTCCGTCGTTGTTGAACGACAGCGATAGCGTGCAGATCGCGCCGCTTTCGCTCTTCAACTGGATCGACATATCCATCGCGATGCCAAGTTCAGGATGCTTCGGACCCTGCATGGCATGGGCCGAAACAATTTTGCCCGCCTGATAGGCGAACAGGTCAATCGTATGCGCGGCGTGGTGCCACAACAGGTGATCGGTCCACGACCGCGGTTGGCCCTTGGCGTTCATGTTCTTGCGGCGGAAGAAGTAGGTCTGGACGTCCATCTGCTGGATGTTCAGTTCGCCCGCGACGATCTTGTTATGCACGTACTGGTGCGAGGGATTGAAGCGGCGGGTATGGCCGACCATGCAGGTAAGCCCGGTTTCCCTGGCCTTGGCGACAACCGCCTCGGCATCGGCCCAGGTATCGCACAGCGGGATTTCCACCTGCACGTGCTTGCCGGCATTCATGCAGGCAATCGCCTGTTCGGCGTGCATCTGGGTCGGCGTGCAGAGGATCACCGCATCAACATCGTCGCGCGCAAGAGCGTCGGCAAGCTCGGTCGACGAATGCCTCGCGCCGTACTTTTCGGCAACGGCAGCGGCCTGTTCGCCGGTGCGGCTGATGATCGAGACGATCTCCACGCCATCGATATTCTTCAGGCCATCGAGGTGCTTTTCGCCGAATGCGCCGGCACCAGCCAGAGCGATGCGGAGGGGTTGGGTCATAGTTCAGGCTCCAGAACGAGATGGCCGATGGCCGTATTGCTGCAAGGGATATGATAGTGGCGGTGAAGCGTTTTCACACGCTTGCCCAGCGCGCCGCGCATGATCAGCCACATGACCATTTCAATGCCTTCGCTGCCGGTTTCTCGCAGATACTCAATGTGCGGGATATGGCGCGCGTCGTCGGTGCCGGATTCCAGCATGTCCATGAAGCGGTTATCCCATTCCCGGTTGAGCAGCCCGGCGCGCGGCCCCTGAAGCTGGTGGCTCATGCCGCCGGTGCCCCAGATCTGCACGTTGAGATCCTCGGGGAAGCTGGCGACTGCGCGGGCAATCGCCTCACCCAGCGCCCAGCAGCGGTTTCCGGAAGGCACCGGGTAAGTGACGACGTTCACAGCGAGTGGGATGATCTTCGCAGGCCACTTTTCCGGCTGGCCGAACATCATCGACAGCGGTACGGTCAGGCCGTGATCAACGTCCATCTCGTTGATGATCGTCATGTCAAAATCGTCGAGGATCAGGCTCTGCGCGATATGCCAGGCAAGGTCGGGCGCACCTTCGACATCGGGCACCGGGCGCGGCCCCCAGCCCTCATCCGCCGGCTTGTAGCTTTCACCGCAGCCAATCGCGAAAGTCGGGATGATGCTGGCGTCAAAGGCCGAGGCGTGATCGTTGTAGATCAGCACGATGACATCGGGCTTCTCGGCCTTCTCCCACTCGCGCGTCCATTCATAGCCCTTGAAGATCGGGCCGAAATAGTCGTCCTGCCACTTGCCCTGATCAACCGCGACGCCGAGCAGCGGCACATGGCTGGAGCCTACACCGGCGGTAATGCGCGCCATGTCAGTAGCCTCCTTTGATCGACCGGTTGCCCTCAGGCGAGCGGCCGCCATCGAGCATCATCTGGCGGTATTCAGGGAATGTCATGTCGGTCATGGTCGAGCAGGCCTCGGCAAAGGGAATCCCGTCAGTCGAGAAGATCTTCGACAGGAAATAGATGTTCCCGCCCAGTTCCAGCAGCCGGTTGTAATCGCGCGCGAGCACGGCCTGCTTCTGGTCCTCGGTCAGCTTCCATTCGTCGAGGTAGGCGCGTTCGCCCGCTTTCCAGCGCTCGCGGTTGTCCGGCTTCATCAGGCTCATGGCGAATTGGTTGAGGTGATAGCCTTGCCGCGCGCGCGTCGCCGTGAAGACGCGCGTGCCGGGAATATCATCGAACTCGGCCAAGTAATCGTGGATCGAGACAGGGCCACTCATGCATCAAGTCCTTCGCTCTGGCGCTTCATCGCCCGGGTTATGATCTGGCGCGACCTGACGCCGCCTTCGTCGATCTCGTATGCCATCAGCCGCAGGCCGGGATTGTCGTCGATCGACTTTTGCTGCGCCTCAAGAATGGCCAGGTCTTCAGCAAAAACGCCCCCCTGCTGGCGCTTCATCCGCGCGGTCAAGCCGACATCGTCGATGTCGAAATTGCGCGCCATGCCCCAGAAATAGTGATGGGTGTTCTCGGTTTCAGGGGTCATGAAATCGACGACCATACCGCGCACACCGCTATCATGGTCCTCGATTGTCGCGCCGGCTTCGACCGGGGCCACGCCAACGTCGATCATCACGGCCGACGGCAAAAGGAAGCGGCAGACCTGCCAACGATCGACCGCGCCTTCCTTGCCGAGCGCAGAGCGCCAGAACGGCGGCGCATCGACACCCGGCATCCAGCGGGTGACGTAAACGTCCTCGCCCTCAACCCGCGTGGCAATCGGCGCCTCAAGAATTTCGGGCTGACCGATCGAGCCGACATGGACATAGGTTTCGTGCGTCAGGTCCATCAGGTTGTCGACCATCAGCCGGTAATCGCAGGCGATGTGGTAATAGTCACCGTCGAACACCCAGCCCTCGGCCGAGCATGGCCACAAGTCGGGGATCAGCGCGGGATCGGCCTTGTCGCGATCACCGATCCACACCCAGACGAAGCGGTGACGTTCGTGCGTGACATAGGCTTCGGCGCAGACCCGGCGGTTTACCGGCGCGTCCTTGAGCGGCATTTCCAGCGCCGCGCCATCGGGTCCGACCAACAGGCCATGGTACTTGCAGCGCAGCGAGTCGCCTTCTTTGACGCCCATCGACAGCGGCAATAGCCGGTGCGGACAGGCATCGCGCAGGGCGACAACCGAGCGGTCAAGCTTGCGGTAGAACAGCATCGGCACACCGCAGATGGTGCGGGCCAGCGGCGCGGAATCGATGTCGCTATCCCACCCGGCGACGTACCAGGCGTTGGTGACCCAGGTGGTCACTGTCCGCGATCCTTCAATTGGGCGTCGAGCCGCGGGAAAACCCGCCGCGCATTGCCTTCAAAAATCGCGTGCCGTTCGTCATCGGAGATATCCAGCGCGTCGACATAGCGCTTGGTATCGTCAAAATAGAACCCCGTCGTCGGGTCGATCCCGCGCACCGCGCCCACCATTTCGCTGCCGAACAGGATGTTCTTGTTGTCGATCACGTCAGCCAGCAGGTTCACCCCCGGCTGGTGATAGACACAGGTATCGAAGAACACGTTGTTCATCAGGTGACCCGAAAGGTCCGGCTTCTTGAGCATGTCGGCGAGGCCGCGGTAGCGCCCCCAATGGTACGGCACCGCACCGCCGCCGTGCGGGATGATGAAGCGCAGGTTCGGGAAACGGCTGAACAGATCGCCTTCAAGAAGCTGCATGAAAGCGATGGTATCGGCGGCGATGTAATAGGCGCCAGTCGCGTGCATCGCCGGATTGCACGATCCCGAAACGTGGATCATCGCTGGAACATCCAGCTCGCACATGGCTTCGTAGAACGGGAACCAGAATTCATCCGTCAGCGGCGGATGGCTGAAGTGGCCGCCGCCGGGATCGGGGTTGAGGTTGCAACCGATGAAGCCCTTGTCGACGCAGCGGCGCAGTTCGGCGATCGAACTCGTCATGTCCGCCTCGGGCGACTGCGGCAGCATGCAGACCCCGGCGAACACTTCGGGGTAGAGGCCGACCACCCGGGCGATAAGATCGTTGCAGACCTGCGCCCATTTCACCGCGACCGACTGATCGCCGACATGCGGCGCCATGGCCGACGCGCGTGGGGAAAAGATCGTCATGTCCGCGCCGCGTTCCTTGATCAGGCGCAGTTGGTTGGATTCGATCGTCTCGCGGATTTCGTCGTCCGAAATATCGGGATAGGGCGGCGCAGCCTCGCCCGCCTTGAACGCCGCCTTCTGCGCCTCGCGCCAGTCGTCGTGAGCCTTGGGGAGCACGGTGTAGTGGCCGTGGCAGTCGATGATCATGGTCATGCGGTCGGGCTCCTCTCGATCAGTTTTCCGGCCTGTTCACGCTGGCGGCGCACGGTGCCGGCGGTCATCACCGGCTCCACGCCGAGCCCTTGCAGGGTCTTGGCCGATTCTTCCATTTCAGCGGCGCGGCGCAGGCCATGAGTGACCATGCGCTCGATGTTGTAGTCGGCACGCTCTCGCCAAGGCAGCGCCTTTTCGCTGGCGTCGAGCGAGGCGAGCACCTCGTCCGTAACCTCGGCCTTTTCCGCGGCGAGCATCATTTCGGCGGTCAGCGCCTCGATGCCCTTGACCATGACCGAGCGGATCATCTTGATGGCGGAAGCCCGGCCGACCGCATCGCCAACCACGCGAATGTTGGTGAAGCCCGCACTTCGCAGCGCCACCTCAGCCTCAGACGCGGCCTTGCCAGCCAGCAGCAGGGAAACCGCTAGCCGCGCCGGTTCGACAGGGGCCAGCACGGCCACGTCAACATAACGCCCGCCCGCCGCCTCAACCGCCTTGGCCGCCGCCCGCTTCGTGTCAGGAGCAACAGAATTCATGTCGCACCAGATCGCGCCAGGCTGGAGCAGCGGCGCACAATCATTCGCCGCTACCAACGCCTGATCAGCAGTCACCAGGCAGAGAACCAGCTCGGCTTGCTCGAGCGCGGTGGCCGCATCAGCGCAAGCGGTAATCCCCGCCCCGGCCATTGCGGCGCGGCGTTCTGCGTGCAGGTCAAACCCGCGCGCGCCAGCGCCCCACTGCCCTGCGGCAGCAAACGTCGATCCAGCCTCTCCGAAGCCGACAAGTGCAAGCCCTTGCTTCATGGCAAGCGGACTGCGCCCTGCCCGCCTGTCGGGCAAATTCTTTGTGACCAAGCGCTATTAGATCAGGCTAAGCGGGTTCCGAATGCAGCGCTCGCGCCCTCGTTCTTGACCTCGATCAATCCGCTCCGCGTCCGCCGCGCTAGGCAGGGCCATCGGATCCCCATTCGAGGAGTTTCAGCCATGACTATTGCAGCGATGACCGGCGAACCCGGTAAGCCAATACCCGGCACCCACCTGTTCGATGGCGATGCGGCACAAAAGGGATATGCCCTCAATGCCCTGTGCTTTTCGTTCAACAGTGCCGAAAACCGCGAGGCATTCCGACTGGATGAGGCCAAATACTGCGCTCAGTTCAAGCTTACTCCCGAGCAGTTAAAGGCCGTGGCGGACCGCGACATCCTCGGCATGATCGCGGCTGGCGGCAACATCTATTTCCTCGCCAAGCTCGCCGGGATCTTCGGGCTTAACGTGCAGGATGTCGGCGCGATGCAGACCGGCCTGAGCGTCGAGGCTTTCAAACAGCGCCTGTACGATCAGGCATAAGGAGAAGCGAAATGGCGGAGATCGTCGGAGCCTATTTCACCAGCCACGTGCCCGCCATCGGCGGCGCGATCCATCGCGGCGCGCAGGAGGAGCCCTACTGGAAACCGTTCTTCGACGGCTTCCCCAAAGTCCGCGAATGGCTGGCCGAAGTGAAGCCCGATGTCGCGGTGTGCTTTTCCAACGACCATGGCCTGAACTTCTTCCTCGACAAGATGCCGACCTTCGCGGTCGGCGCGGCCGAGCAATATAGCAACGCCGATGAAGGCTGGGGCCTGCCGATCTACAAGACGATGCAGGGACATGCGCCGCTGTCGTGGCATATCATCGAACAGATTGTGGAGGACGAATTCGATCCCGTCACCTGTCAGGACATGCTGGTCGATCATGCCTTGTCGATCCCGTTCGAACTGGCATGGCCGGGTGCGGAGGAATGGCCGGTGCGGGTTGTGCCGATAGGCATCAACACGGTGCAGCACCCCCTGCCCTCCGCCAGACGCTGCCTTGCGCTCGGGCGTTCCGTCCACCGCGCGCTGCAAAGCTGGCAGGGTGCGGAGCGGATCGTCATCATCGGCACCGGCGGCCTTTCACACCAGCTCGACGGCGAGCGCGCCGGATTCTTGAACCGCGATTACGACATGTTCTGCCTCGATAATCTCGCCAGCGATCCCGATGTGCTGACCCGCGATTCAATCCATGAAATGGTTCGGATGGCGGGTACGCAGGGGGTCGAGGTGCTCAACTGGATCGCGGCGCGCGGGGCGTTGGGGCCGACAGCGCGCGAGATCCATCGCAATTATCACATCCCAATCTCGAACACGGCAGCGGCAACTCTGCTGCTTGAGACGGCCTAACCGACGGTCACCGCGTCCAGATCCTGCAGGAACTCAAGCTGGATGGCGGTCGGCCGCCACGAAGCACGCGTGGTGACCGCTATTGTGCGGTCCAGATCGTTTGGCAGGTCGGTAATTCGGTCAACCCAGCCAGCTTCTAACTCAACCGCCATTTGGTCAGGCGAAAGCAGGGTGAGGAGATCGCTCTCGATGAGCAACTGGCGGATGGTCATGACCGACCCGGATTCCACCGGAACCGGCGGCGGGGCAACGCCCGCACGGGCAAACAACTGCTCCCAGATCAGCCGCAATGGCGCACCGGGAGACGGCACGACCCACGGATAGGCGGCGAGTGCACGGGCATCTGGAGCAGTTCCGGCAAGCGGATGCCCCTTGCGCCCGATCACGACGAGATGGTCGCGGAACAGGCCTTTCTGGATCAGATCCGGTTCCAGCAGCGGCTCCCGGCTTGCGCCGATCATCAGGTCGATCGCACCGTTGCGTAGCGGATCGACAAGTTCGGCGCGCGAACCTTCGATGATCGTCACGCGCACTTGCGGATTGCGCTTGAGGAACCGCGTCACAGCGGCCGGTAGCACCCGCGCGCGCGACAGCGGCATGGCACCAATCGAGATGCGCCGCGTTTCATGCCCGCGCGCCGCGGCGAGTTCAGACAGGCCGGTCTCGATCTCCACCCGGGCCAGCCGGAAGGAGCGCGCCATGGCTTCGCCGGCATCGGTCAGGATAACAATCTTGCCGCGCCGTTCGGCCAGCGAGCGCCGGGTGGCCAGCGCAAGATCGCTGACCGCGCGGTGCAGCGATGGAAGCGACAGGCCTGTCACCATCCCGGCCCCTGAATAGCTACCCGAATCCGCCAGCGCGAGCAGCGCCCGCATCCGGCTCATCGTCACATGCGGGCTGGCAATATGGTCAAGCGCGGCCGCGATGCGCGGCACGAACAGGTCCGCCGCCGGGGTCGTCGCCATGCCGTTATGGCGCCGCTCGAACAGCGTCGCACCGAGCATCCCCTCGATCCGGCTGAGCGCCTGCGTTATCGCCGGCTGGGTGAGATTCACTGCCTGAGCTGCGGCATTCATAGTGCCGAGTTCCGCGATTTTCACGATCGCGCGCAGGTGCCGCAGGTTGAAATCCCAGATTTCCATGGCAACCATCTTAGCGAAATCTAATCACGACGCCAGACTTGTGCTTTCACCTGTCCCCGGTGAGGACTAAGCCTTGATCCAAAGCCGAACTTGCCGAGGAGAGAAGCCGTGAGTGGAATTGTCGTGCAGAAAATTGAGCGCGCGCCCATCGAGGTGGTCAACGGCCTGGCCGAATGCGGCGTTGCGACGGTCCACGAAGCTCAGGGCCGCACCGGCCTGCTCGCCAGCTACGTGCGCCCGATCTATTCCGGGGCGCGGATCGCGGCTTCGGCCGTCACGATCTCCGCCGCTCCCGGTGACAACTGGATGGTCCATGTCGCCATCGAACAACTGCAGGACGGTGACATCCTGCTGCTCGCGCCAACCTCCCCTTGTGAAGACGGATATTTCGGCGATCTGCTCGCCACATCGGCACAGGCGCGCGGGTGCCGGGGGCTGATCATCGACGCTGGTGTGCGCGACGTGCGCGACCTCACGGAAATGCAGTTCCCCGTCTGGTCGAAGGCCATCTTCGCGCAAGGCACGGTCAAGAACACGCTGGGTTCGGTCAACGTGCCGGTGGTCTGCGCCGGGGCGCTGGTCAATCCGGGTGACGTGATCGTTGCCGACGATGACGGCGTCTGCGTTGTCCCCCGCGCCAACGCCGCAAAGGTGCTCGAAGCCGCCCGCGCCCGCGAAGCCAACGAAGCCGACAAGCGCGCCCGGCTCGCCGCCGGGGAACTGGGCCTCGACATGTACAAGATGCGCGAGCGGTTGGAGGCTGAGGGGCTGAAATATGTCTGAGCCTGCCCCTTCAGGAAAAGTGGGAACCGGTTTTCCGCCCGGAAGGGGCAGCAAACAAGGACTCTCCGCACCATGCATGTGGATGCGTGGCGGTACGTCCAAGGGCGGATACTTCCTGAAGTCGGACCTGCCCGCCGAAACGGCGACCCGCGATGCTTTCCTGCTCGCCGTCATGGGTTCGCCCGACCCGCGCCAGATCGACGGCATGGGCGGAGCTGATCCGCTGACCAGCAAGGTCGCGGTCGTCTCGAAATCGGCGCGCGAGGGGATCGATGTCGATTACCTTTTCCTGCAGGTGTTCGTCGATCAGGCCATCGTCACCGATGCGCAGAACTGCGGCAATATTCTCGCTGGCGTCGGGCCATTCGCCATCGAGCGCGGACTGGTGGCGGCGACGGGCGACGAAACGCGCGTGGCGATCTTCATGGAGAACACCGGTCAGGTTGCCGTGGCCACGGTGCAGACGCCGGGGGGCATAGTGACCTATGCCGGAGACGCCGCCATCGATGGCGTTCCTGGAACCCATGCCCCCGTACCGACCCTGTTCAAGGATACCGCCGGCTCTTCCTGCGGCGCGCTGCTGCCCAGTGGCAATGCAGTCGATGTGGTCAATGGCGTGCCGGTCACGCTGATCGACAACGGCATGCCCTGCGTGGTGATGAAGGCCGCCGATGTGGGCATCACCGGCTATGAGGACCGCGACTGGCTCGATGGCAATGTCGAACTCAAGGCGCGGATCGAGGCGATCCGGTTGGCCGTGGGCGAAAGGATGAACCTTGGCGACGTGCGCGAGAAATCGGTACCCAAGATGATGCTCGTCGCTCCGCCGAAGGATGGCGGCGCGATCTGTGTGCGCAGTTTCATCCCGCACCGCGCCCATGCGACGATCGGCGTTCTCGGCGCAGTCAGCGTGGCGACGGCCTGCCTGATCGGCGGATCACCCGCTGCCGAAGTGGCCGTGGTGCCAGAGGGCCGCACCAAGACCCTTTCGGTCGAGCACCCGACCGGCGAAATGAGCTGCGTGCTTGAAGTAAACGAGGCGGGCGATGTCGTCTCCGCTGCCCTGCTGCGTACCGCGCGCAAGCTGATGGATGGAGTGGTTTTCGCATGACCGACCGTATCACTTCCTGGCACGCCAATCCCAGCAAGCCGCGCTATACGCCGCCACCGGGCGCGGTTGACGCCCATTGCCACGTGTTCGGCCCAATGGCGCAGTTCCCGTTCAGCGCGAAGGCCAAGTACCTGCCCGAGGACGCCGGCCCAGACATGCTTTTCGCCCTGCGCGACCACCTGGGGTTCGCGCGGAATGTCATCGTTCAGGCGAGCTGCCACGGCACGGACAATTCCGCGACGCTTGATGCCATTGCCAAGTCGAACGGAAAGGCGCGCGGCGTGGCCGTGGTCGATCCGGCGATCAGCGAGGCTGAGCTCGCCGCGCTGCACGACGGCGGCATTCGCGGCATCCGCTTCAACTTTCTCAAGCGGCTGGTCGATGATGCGCCGAAGGACAAGTTCCTTGAAGTGGCAAACCGCCTGCCGAAGGGCTGGCACGTGGTGATCTATTTCGAAGCCGACATCCTCGAAGAACTGCGCCCCTTCATGGACGCGATCCCGGTGCCGCTGGTGATCGACCACATGGGCCGTCCAGACGTGCGGCAGGGCCCGGATGGGCCAGACATGAAGGCCTTCCGCGCCTTCCTCGATGCGCGCGACGATGTGTGGTTCAAGGCTACCTGCCCCGACCGGCTCGACGCGATCAAGGAAGGCGGCGCTGGCGACCCGTGGAACGCCTTTGCCCACGCCGTCGCGCCGCTGGTTGCCGACTATCCGGGCCGGGTGCTCTGGGGCACCGATTGGCCGCATCCCAACATGGATACCGAGATCCCCGACGACGGCCATCTCGTCGACATGATCCCCCGTATCGCGCCAACTGTGGAACTTCAGCACAAGATGCTGGTCACCAATCCGATGGCGCTATATTGGTATGATGAATAGCAAAAACCGGAGAGTGAAATGACTGCACGCCCCTTCCGCGCTGACCACGTTGGCAGCTTCCTGCGCCCCAAGGCACTGCTCGAAGCCCGTGCCGCGTTCAAGGCCGGAACCATCGATAAGGCGGCGCTTCGCCTGGCCGAGGATGCGGCGATTGCCGATGTCGTGAAGATGCAGGAGGACCTTGGTTTCAAGGGCGTGACCGACGGCGAATTTCGCCGCACCTTCTTCCACACCGACTTCCTGCTGCAACTGGACGGCGTTGACGAAGCCGGCGGCACGCAGGTTCATTTCCACCGCCATGACGGTCACGAGCTGGAATATGCCCCGCCGGTCATGACCATCACCGGGCCGCTTCGCCACGCGCGTGACATTCAGCGGGCCGACTTCGAATACCTCGCCTCTTGCGCCACCCAGACGCCGAAGGTGACGATCCCTTCGCCAACGATGCTGCACTTTCGCGGCGGGCGCGAGGCGATCGATGCCGGGGCCTATCCCGATCTCGATCAGTTCTATGAGGACCTGTCCGCCGCATACCGCGCAGAAATCGCCAGTCTTGCCGATGCCAGGTGCCGCTATCTCCAGCTCGACGATACCAACCTCGCCTATCTTTGTGACGATACCCAGCGCGAAAACGCGCGCCGCCGCGGCATGGATCCTGACGACCTGCCCCGGCTCTATGCCAAGGTCATCAACGATTCGATCCGCGACCGGCCGGCCGACATGACCGTCTGCGTCCACCTGTGCCGCGGCAATTATCGGTCAAGCTGGGCCGCAGAAGGCGGTTACGAACCAGTCGCAGAAGTCCTGCTTAACGAACTGGCAGTCGACGGTTATTTCCTGGAATACGACGATGCCCGCTCAGGCGATTTCGCTCCGCTGCGCTTCCTGCCCAAGGGCAAGCGCGTGGTGCTCGGCCTCGTCACCACCAAGCTTGGCGAGCTGGAAGACCCGGCCAGCATCAAGGGGCGCATTGACGATGCGGCAAAGTTCGCGCCGCTCGACCAGCTGGCGCTGAGCCCGCAGTGCGGCTTCTCCTCGACCGTCCACGGCAACGAGGTCAGCTTTGCGCAGCAAAGCGCCAAGTTGCAGCTGGTAATGGACGTGGCGCAGGACGTTTGGGGCGAGGTCTGAAACCTCGCCCGCAAGGCACTCAAATCACACCGGAAGTCCGACGTAGTTCTCGGCAATTGCCGTCTGCGCGGCGACGCTTGAGGCGATGTATTCCAGCTCGGCGACCTGCATCTTGCGTTCGAACGGGCCGTCATCGGGGAAGCGATGCATGAGCTTGGTCAGCGACCATGAGAAGCGTTCGGACTTCCAGACACGGGCCAGCGCGCGCTCCGAATAGCCGGCAATTGCATCGGCATCGCCCCGCTTGAACCAACCTGCAAGCGCCTCGCAAGCATAGTGCACGTCACTTGCGGCAAGGTTTAGCCCCTTGGCTCCCGTCGGCGGCACGATATGCGCGGCATCGCCGCACAGAAGCAGACTGCCATGGCGCATCGGTTCGAAGACATATGAGCGGAGCGGCGCGATCGATTTTTCGAGTGCCGGCCCGCGCGTCATGTTCGCGGCGGCATCGGGGCCGAGGCGGATCGCCAGTTCGTCCCACAGGCGGTCGTCGCTCCAGTCCTCGACCTTTTCGGTCAGCGGCACATCGATGTAATAGCGGCTGCGGGTGTGGCTGCGCATTGATGCCAGCGCAAAGCCGCGTTCGTGGTTGGCGTAGATCAGCTCGTCATGGCATGGCGGCACGTCAGCGAGGATGCCGAGCCAGCCGAAGGGGTAGACCCGCTCAAAATCGCGGGCCGCGCTGGCGGGGATCGCCTTGCGGCTGGGGCCGTGAAAGCCGTCGCAGCCGACGATGAACCGCGCGTCAACGCGGCCGGCGCTGCCGTCCTTCATCCACGTGACATAGGGCGCATCGCTTTCGATTTCGTGCACCGCCACGTCGCCGACGCCGTAAATCACTTCCAGCCCGCGCGAGGGGGCGGCTTCCATCAGGTCGCGGGTGATTTCGGTCTGGCCGTAGACGACCACGGTCTTGCCGGTGAGGCCTTGGCAATCGATGCGGATCAGGCGTTCGCCATCGGCCAGGTTGAACCCGCCTTCGACCAGCCCTTCCGCCTTGAGCCGGGCATCGAGGCCGAGCCGTTCCATGAGGCCGACGGTCACCTGTTCGAGCACCCCGGCGCGGATGCGCGAAAGGACATGGTCGAGGGTCTGCCGCTCGATCACGACGCAGTCGATGCCCTCGGCCTTGAGCAAGTGGCCGAGGAACAAGCCCGCCGGTCCTGCACCGATGATGGCAACCTGGGTCTTCATGGCAAACTCCCGTCCGCTGCCGGCGCGCGCCGCAGCCTGTCATGCTTTCCAACAGCATGCCGGCGGCAAAGTCACGGCTATTAGGCATAGCGATCGCAGTTCTTATCGAGCCCCCTTGCCCGGCATCTCACTCGGCGTTATAAGAATACAAATTCTATTTATAAACGGGAGAGAGCGATGTTGCGTTTTTCACGCCAGCTTGATTACGGCCAGCCCGCGCCGGACTTCGCGCTCCCCGATACCGATGGCCAGATCCGCACTCTTGCCGATTTCGCTGGCGGAAAGGCGCTGCTGGTGGCCTTCATCTGCAACCACTGCCCGGTCGTGTTGCATATGCTGCCCAGCCTGTGCGACTTTGCCCGCGAATACCAGGCAAAGGGACTGCAGGTAGTCGCTATTTCGTCGAATTGGCCCGATGAGTTTCCGGAAGACGATTACCCGCACATGCAGGCCTTTGCGAGGGAATGGGACCTGCCCTTCCCCTACCTCCACGACGAAAGTCAGGACGTCGCGCTGGCCTATAACGCCATCTGCACGCCCGATTTCTTCCTCTACGATGGAAGCCGCAACCTGTCCTATGCTGGGCAGTACTGCCCTTCCCGGCCGAAGCTGCCGCACCCGCCGCTGCCCGGTGTACCGCCCATGCGGACGGACCTGCCGGTGACAGGCGAGGATATGCGCCGCGCGGTCGATGCCGTGCTGGCGGGCACATCGATCCCGGTCGAGGACCAGACGCCCAGTTCTGGTTGTTCGATGAAATGGCAACCCGGCAAGGACCCGTGGTGGGGCTGAGGCGGTGACCATCGTCGCGCGCCACTGGGTACCCTCCGCCGCCGTCGTCCCGCAGGAGCGGGGCAGCGAATTCCTCGCCGCGGTTGACGGGGCGGAATGGTCCGAAGGCATCGGCTTTCACCGGGGTTTCTTCTCCACCTTCCGTATTCGCGCGGGCAAGGCGGTGTGGTTCCACTTCCCACTGCCCACCCCGGTCGAACTGGGGGGCGAGCCGGTTTTCCTCGCCGAAGTCTCGCTGCTCTGGGAGTGTCTGGAAGGCGCCAAGATCGGCTGGATGTGCCTGCAACACGGCGGCATGGAGCGGATCGAACTGACCCCGCGCCTGACCGAGCCGGACTCCGTCGCGGTGCCCCACGAAGTGCCCGAGGAATGGCGCGCTTATCACCCGACAGGCGATCGCCGCCTGACCGAAATCACCCTGCCCGCGCCGCTTGCGCTGCGCTTTGGCGTGCAGCTTTGCGTGATGATCACCGCCGATGATGCCGATGCGACTGTCCGCTTCTATGGCGCAGGCGCCGCCTTTTCCAACCAGCCCTGATTCCGCACAAAAAACGGGCCCCCGCGAGGGGACCCGTCAGTTGCAGGAAATCGTTTCTGGAAAACGAGGGGACAGCGCCGAAGCGCCGCCCCCTGCCCCCATACGATCAGAAATCTACGCCGACGCGGATGCCGTAGGTACGCGGCGTGCCGAACTGCCAGTTGAAGATGTCATCCGGACCGGCCGATACGAAGCTGCCGTAAGTCAGCGGACGGGTGTCCTCGATGTTCTTCACATAGGCGGTCACGCTGAAGCGGCCATTCTCGGGCTTGTAGACAAGGCTGGCATCGGTCTGCGTGAAGGCCTTCTGCTGGCCATCGCGGTAGTTGTAGAAGTCGGTGAAATAGCTGCTCTTGAACGTGGTGTTCACGCTGGCGGTCACCGTGCCGGCATCAGCCAGGCGGAATACGTGGTCGTATCCTGCCGTGATGATGAACGAAGGCGAAAAGCCCGGACGGTTGCCCGCAAAGTTCGGCTGCTGCACGCCGGCTAGGTTCGGATCGAGATCACCGATGCCGTTCCGGTCAGCGCCCGTGCCGGGGACCGTATAGACGTTGAACTGGGCAAACAGTTCGCCGTAACGGGCCTTCAGGTAGTTGAACGAAGCGTGGAACGTATCGTTATCGCTCAGCTTGATATCTGCCGAAGCTTCGATGCCCCAGATCTTTGCGCTACCGGCGTTGAAGGTCTGGCCACCGATGGTGGTGTCCAGCAGGACCGAAACCTGCAGGTCCTTGTAGTCGTAATGGAACGCACCAAGGTTGAACTGGTGCTCGCCAGCCGGGCCGAAGCTCTGCTTCCAGCCGGCTTCAATCGCCATGTTGGATTCAGGCCTGTAATCGCCGACCGAGTCGAAGCCGCCGCCTTTGAAGCCGGTCGACGCCTTGGCGAAGAACAGCGTGTCGGGGTTGGGCTTGTAGTTGATGCCCGCCAGCCAGGTAGTCTTGCTTTCGTCCATGGCGAGGTTGAGCGTCGAGGCGAACTTCAGCGAAGAGAAGGTCTTGCGTCCCAGACCAGCGCCGAGCAGCGCGGAGTCCGGTGCACCTGGTCCAAAGGGCGAAGCATTCTGATAGACGGCCTTGCGGCTGTTGTCCGTGTAGCGCAGGCCGCCGACGAGGGTCAGCTTGTCGCCCAGCGGAACTTCGACCTGGCCGAAGACCGACTTGGATTCGCTGCTGACGTCGCGTCCGAAGTACGAAAGGCAGGTGCCAGCCGGTCCGCCGATCGGCAGGCCGAAGCACGATTCGCTGTAGACGTCTTCCTTGAAGTAGAACCCGCCGACCTGGTAGATGATGCCGCCGATGTCACCGTTGAGGCGCAGTTCGTGGCTCTGCGTATCGGTTTCGAACTCGTAGTTGATTGAGCGATAGGAGACCGGCAGCGTGATCAAGGCACCCGGGTTGCCCGACAGGCTGCGATAGCCGCCAATGTAGGTCAGCGTTGCCGCGTCGCTGAATTCATAAGCGAGACGACCACGAAGCGCCCAGGTTTCCTGTCCTGTCTTGCCAAGGCCGAAGCCCGGCGCCGCATAAGTGCTGCGGTTGATCGAAGCGAGGTAGTTGGTGCTGTTGGGGATGCACAGTGTCTGGCTGTAGGCTGTGGCAACGCGGGTGTAGCCGTTCAGGTTGCAGCCCGGGCCAACGGGGGCCCTGCCGCCCGAGTTGAGGTCGGCCGCGGCAAATGCCTGCGGGGTGTATTCGCGATCGGCATATTCGGCCGCAAGGTTGATCGAAAGCTGGCTGGTCGGGTTGAAGCGCAGTGAAACGCGGCCACCATAGGCCTTGTTATCGTCCGAACGGCCACCGGCGAATGCCGGGAACGGGCCGAAAGCCGCAGCAGCCGGGTGGAAAACGTAACCGTCGCGCTCGTCATAGAAGCCGGCCACGCGGATCGCCGCGGTTTCGCCGAGCGGCAGGTCAATACCTCCATCGACGCGGATCGCGTTGTAATTGCCATAGCTCGCCGTCGCGTTGACGCCGAAATCGTTGCCCGGCTTGCGGGTGATGAAGTTGATCGCGCCGCCGGTCGAGTTACGACCGTAGAGCGTTCCTTGCGGGCCGCGCAGCACTTCGACGCGGTCGATATCGAACAGCGACGTGCCTAGCGCCTGCGGGCGGTTGATGTATTCGCCGTCGATGTTGACGACGACCGAGGTGTCCTGCGCTTCGTCGTTCGATGCAGTGCCGACGCCGCGGACGGTGACCTTTACTGTGCCCTGATCCTGGTTGAGCTGGACCACCGGGGCGATCTTGCTGATGTCGTTCATCGAGGAGAAGCCGGACTTCTGCAGCTCTTCAGCGCCGACCACGTCGATGGCGATAGGAACGTCGTTGACGTCCTGCGCGCGGTTCTGCGCGGTAACGACGATGACGTTGTCATCTACCGTTTCCTGAGCCTCCTGAGCCCAGACGGGCGTGGCGGTTGCTGCGCAGCAAACGCTGGCAAGCAAGACGTGACGGAATAGAGATTTTTGCATTCTGGTATCCTCCCCTTGTTGACCTGTGCACCTATCCTGGTGCCGCAGCGTCAAATTAGAACGCTATAAATTAGAATGTCCATTTCATGTATGATAGCGCAGAAGTCAAGGGTTTCGCATCGAAAATGGCGATAGGCAGCTATTTGATCCATCAATGTCACAATGGCGCCTGGACCGAAAAATCATGACCAACACACTGCCTTAAAGAGATATTTCTTCAGATTGGCTGCGCCGTCACTTCGAACATCTCGCGGGTCGCCTTGGTCATGTCCACAGGGGGGCCACGACCGATCTGGCCAAAGCAGATGGCGAGGCTGGTGCTGACGATGTATTCGCAGCGGTCGAACCGGCGCTGGCGATAGGCGGCGAAGGCCTGCTCGATTTCAGGGTGGGCGTCGATTTCCTCGGCCAGCACGATGGCATCCTCGATCGCCATACCGCCGCCCTGCCCCAAGTGCGGCGTGGTCGCGTGGACGGCATCGCCCAGCAGCACGACACGGCCCTTGTGCCACGGCCCGCGCACCATCATCCCTTCGAGCGGGCGATAGACGACGCCATCGTTGTCCGTGATCTGTTCTGCCAGTGCAGTGATGTAGGGCGCGGCCCCGGCAAGTTTCGCGCGCATGGCTGCGGCCAGTTCCTCATGCGGATAGCGCGGGTTGCCCGGCTCGGGCGTAGTGACGAACATGTACATCACTTCCGGGTTCATCGGCACGAGGCCGATCCCGGTCGGGCCGTTGAAGGCGCGCAGGCAATCAACCTCGGGATCGCGCGGGAAATTGTAGCGCCACACGCCCTGCCCGGTGAATTCGGGGGTTTCGGAATTAGGCAGAATTGCTGCGCGGGTCTGCGAATAGACGCCGTCTGCTCCAACCACGAAATCGTATGTGCCTGAGGTACCGTCCGAGAACGTGACTTCCACCGCTGCGCCGGTGTCGGTTATCCTTTCAGCCGTCACGCCCAGCCGCACCTCTGCCCCCACCGCCTTCGTGCGCCGGGCGAGCAGGTCATGCAGCGCCGGCCGGCCCATGCCGAGGTTGGGCGGATAGCCCTCGGCAAGTTTGGGTGAAGGCACCCGCGCGACCCGCGTGCCATTGGGCGCATAGATCTCCACCGCATCAAACCCGAAGCCCGCCGCCAGATAATCGTCGCGGATGCCAAGGTCCGCCACGGCGCGCACCACGTTGGCCTGTTGGGTGATGCCGACGCCATAGACCGACCATGCCGGATCGCGCTCGATTACCGTAACGCGGTGGCCACGCTGGCCAAGCGCGATGGCGCTGGAAAGCCCGCCGATACCTCCGCCGATGATCAGGACATCCTTCGCCACGCGCAATTCCTCTCTCCATTTACGGCCGGCCTTGACGGCTCCGCGATTTAATAGAATATCTGTTTTAATAAGTAGCGGACGTCAAGCCGCAAGGCGCTTCGCAGCAGGGGCTGCGCAAGAGCCGCCCATGGGAGCGGGTGGATGACACCAGCGCAAGACGTGAACGACAGGCCCGGCGCGGTGCGCCTGTCCCCGGCGGAAAGGCTCAGCTACGGGTTCGGCGACCTCGGTTTCAGCCTGCCTTACAACATGGTGAGCGGCGTGCTGCTGTTCTATTACGTCAACGTTATCCGCCTGCCCGCTGCCGCCGTCGGCACGATCTTCTTGATCGCACGGTTGATGGATGCGGTGATCGACATGGGCGTGGGCATCGCGGTCGATCGCACGCGCAGCCGCTGGGGGCGGACGCGGCCCTATTTCCTGCTGATCGCCCTGCCCTATGCCGCAGTCTATGTCGCACTGTTCTCGATGCCGGACTGGAGCCAGCAGGCGCAGCTTGTTTACGCCTTCGTCACCTTCAAGGCGCTGGGCATCCTGATGTCCTTGGGCGCAATCCCCTATACTGCGCTGCTTCCGATGATGACCAACGACACTGGCGAGCGGCTGAAGTTGAGCGGGATGCGCTCGCTCGGCACCTCGCTGTCGGTCGTGCTCGGCACCGCCGTCGTCGCCCCGCTGCTGGCCGCGTTCGGCGGGGAGACCAATCCTGACGGTTACCGCAAGGTGGCGATGATCTTCGCGGTGATCTCGATCGTCGCAATCCTTGCGCTGTTCGCCAATTGCCGTGAGCGGATCGATCAGCGCAGCAATGAAAATGCCCCGCTGATACCGGTAATCGGAGAGATGCTGCGCAACCGCGCCTGGCTGGTCGCGTTCTTCTTTTGCCTGACCTATTTCGTGCGCTTTGGCGGGATGATGGCCGTGACCTTCAATCTGGCGATTGACGTGCTGCGTGCGCCGTGGATGATCGGCTGGATGCTGCCCGGCGTAGCGGGAACCCTGCTGCTGTCCGCCTTTGTCGGGCCGCCGATCTTTGCGCGCACCGGCATCCGCAATGGCTGTCTCGCCTCGGTCCTGATCGCCGCCGCCCTGTTCCTGCTGCTGCCACTGTTCGAAAGCCAGCCGGTGCCGTTCCTGACGATCTACTTCGCCGCCTGCCTCTCGACTTCAATCACCATCACCGCCGCCTTCACGATGATCGCCCAGACCGTCGACTATCACGAAGAGCACTACGGATCGCGCAACGAGGGCCTGCTCTCCGCCGGGGTGAGCCTGGCAACCAAGGTCGGCATGGCGCTGGGCACTTCGGGGATTGCCTTCATGCTCGCGGCATCGGACTATTCCCCCGATGCGGTAAGCGAGACCGCACGCAGCGCGATCCGCTGGACCTATTACGGCGGCACGGCGGCGATGCTGGTGCTGCAGGCCGTAGTCGTGTGGTTCTGGCCGATGGATGGCCGCAAATCGGGCGTTGCGCCCGCAGGAGAATGACAATGAAGTTGACCCGGCGCGGCGCAATCGGCGCAGGGCTGGCGAGCGCGCTGGCCTCTGCCACCGGGCTTGGCGCAGCCTCCCCTCGAATGATTCCCCAACGCGCCGCGGCACGGGTGATCGTCGACAACGACTTTTCCGGTGATCCTGACGCGTTGCTCGCGCTCGCGCATCAATTGCTCGCCCCGCGCACGCGGGTGCCGCTGGTGACATCGTCGTTCATCAACGAGGAGTTCAAGGTCCCCGGCGTTATCCCCGGCCAGACGGCGCGGCAGGGGCATGACATTGCGGTCGAACTCATCCGCCAGCTCAAGCCCGGCCAGTCACCGCTGGTGGTTTCCGGCGCGGAAGGCGCGATGAAGCCCGGGCGCGAACCCGGTGCGGCGGCCCGAGCCATCGTCACCGAAGCGATGCGCGATGATCCCTTGCCGCTGATCTTTTCCTGCGGCGGACCGATCACCAACCTCGCCGAAGCCCTGCGGCTTGAGCCAGCTATAGCCGGACGGATGCAGGTCATCTGGATCGGTGGCGGCGGCTATCCCGATGGCGGCTGGGAATACAACCTGGCGATGGATGCCGAAGCCGCGCGTGCGGTGATCGAACAGAGCAAGATACCGTTCTGGCAAGTGCCGCAGCCGGCCTATCGCCAGATGGGCTATTCGGTGGCGGAGATGGCGGCAGACTTGCGCCCGATCTCGCCCTTTACGCGCTGGCTCTATGACCGCTTCACCAATCCGCCCGACTTCGTCGACGTCGGCGGGGCATGGCCGATGGGCGATAGCCCGCCAGTCCTGTTCAGCGCACTGACGACCGAGACGAGCCTGTCGCGCGAAATTCCGGCGCGGCGCATTGGCCCGGACTTCAAATACGGCGACGTTATCCCCGGTCGCACCCTGCGCGTGTTCGAAACGCTTGACGCGCGCATGACCCATGCCGATTTACTCGCCCGCCTGAAGCTGCATGCCGGCAAGGTGAAATGACAACGAACTGCTTTTCCGGGAGAACCTGATGCGTTTCAAATCGGTTGCCGCCGCCCTGCTGCTCGGCCTTGGAGCAATGCCAATGACCGCCATTGCCCAAACGTCGCCGCCTCCCGGACCGCCTCCGGGTTTTGTGCCGCCCAAACGTATCGCCATCCAGCCTGAACCCGGCGCTATCCCGCTTTATTCGGGCGTCGCGCCCGGCTCCGAAAGCTGGAAGCAGAAGGAAGTTTGGACCGGGATGGGCAACCAGGTCTGGATTCGGAATGTCACCCGCCCGACGCTCACGCCATTCTTGCCAAAGAAGGGCAAGGCGACCGGCGCGGCGGTGTTGGTCGTGCCCGGCGGAGGCTTCCGATTCGTTTCGGCCAGCAGCGAAGGCTGGGGTGTGGCACGCTGGTTCGCGGAGCGCGGCGTCGCCGCTTTCGTGCTCAAGTACAGGACGATGGAAACGCCCGATTCCGAAAGCGAATTCATGGCCTCGATGTCCAGGCTGTTCGCACCGCGAACCACTTCCTATGAAGTTCCTCCCGACATGACCGCAGCGACTGACATTGCCAGCGCCGACGCGCAAGTCGCCCTGCGCATGATCCGCGCCAATGCCGGCAAGTGGGGCGTTGACAGCAAGCGCCTTGGCATGATCGGCTTTTCTGCTGGCGCCATGACGACGATCCGCACCACCTTGCTCGACGCGTCCGATGCTCGGCCCGATTTCGTCGCGCCGATCTATGGCTCGATGCGTGCCGTGACGCCGCCGAAGAACCCGCAGCCGCTTTTCGTCGCGCTCGCCTCGGACGATCCGCTGTTCAACAAGGAAGGCTTCGGACTGATCGAATCGTGGCAAGAGGCCGGCGGGCCGGTTGAGCTGCACTATTACGCCAACGGCGGTCATGGATTCGGTAGCCAGACCCAGGGCACGACCAGCGATTTGTGGTTCAACCAGTTCATGGCCTGGATGAAGGCCAAGGGCCTGCTCAAGGCGAAACCGTAATACCAGCGGCCCCGGGCGCCGTGCCCGGGGCGCCTTGGCGTTCGCTCAGGCGCAGAGCTCGCGGATGTAGGCCAGCGCCTCACTCGTCGGACGGGTGGGTGAACATTCGAGGCCGATCAGCCCCGTGTAGCCGACCTGTTCGAGCAGGCCGAGAATCGCCTTCCAGTCGACCGTGCCGCTGCCCGGCTCGCCGCGCCCCGGAGCGTCGGCAATCTGCACGTGACCGACAAGGTGCGCGATCGGCGGCAGGATGGTGAACGGGTCTTCGCGCTCGGTAATCGAGTGATAGATGTCATAAAGCAGCTTGACCGAGGGGCTGCCCACGCGTTCGATCACGCCAACCGCGTCCTCGGTCATGGCGAACAGCACGCCGGGATGGTCGAAGCGGGTGTTCACCGGTTCGAGCAGGATGGTCACGCCATGCGCCTCTGCCACTGGCTGCACGCTGGCGATGGCCTTGGCGACGTTAGCCAGCTGCATCGGACGGCGCAAGAAAGGCACGGCCGATCCGGACGGCACGACCACGTTCCTGCAACCGAGAATCTCGGCATCCTTCGCCGCCTGCGCGAACATTTCGCGAAAAGCATCGTGGTTCGGCTCAAGGCAAATCTGCTGGCGCGGATCGGTGACCACGCCGACCAGCGAGCAGCCATTGACGTCAAGCGCCTTGCGGAGCGAAGGCACGTCGCGATTGGCCGTGGTGAAGATTTCCACCTTGGTGAAGCCCGCCGCGGCAGCCGCCGCCATGCGGTCCTCAAGCCGCTCGCCGGCTTCAAGGAACATGTATTCAAGGTTGACCGAAATTTCAAAAGACATGGAGATTCTCCGTGAGGCCTACATGAGGCCGAGTGACCCGCCCGCCGCGGCATAGGCGCGGAAGGCTTCGAAACGTGCGGGCGAGGATACGACGGGACGCATCCCGGGTTTGTCGCCGATCACCATGACGCTGGTGCTGGCGGGGCTGACGCGGGACCAGGCGCTTCCCTTGAGGGACGGATTACCGCTGCGCATGAAGGCGAGCAGGCGGTCCTGCCATTGGCGCGAGACGGCAGCATCGGCAGCAGTGAAGCTGCGGTCGCCGTGACCCAGCTGACCGAAGATATAGGGCAGCCCAGAGGAATGGAATGCCCCCCATGCCATGCCGCCGCGTGCTGGCGGATAGGGATGGTCGTAAAGGTAGGCGTGGATCCGCTGACCCGATGACCGGGCGCGTGCCTGCGACCACAGGATCAGCCCCGTCAGATATCGATCGCGGCTGATCAGCAGGTTGGAGGCGGCGGCGTCCTCGGCGGTCGCATGGGGATAGAGCGCCAGCAGCTGGTCCGCTGATGCGCCATAGCGGCGGCGCACGGACTTCTCGAAGTCAGCGGGCGTGCGCACGGAAAGGTCGATCATCTCCGCGGCATTGTACCCGCCGAGCAATGGCACCGACGAGACGACCGGGGCCTTGGGATCGGAGGGATCATGCGGCAAGACATAGCCGTCCAGATGCGGGCGATAGACCAGCGGCGGCGGCCCGCCTCCCTCGACCGGAATAACCTTTGCCGCGTCGATCAGATTGTCAGCCGGAACCGCGCGCAGGGCCGCAACAGTGGGGGCGCCCAGCCGTTCGCCCAGTCTGTTGCCGTTGGCTTCCCCAGCTTTCAAAGTCGTCAGGTCCACGCCCATGCTCGGCCCGCTGAACGAGACCGCCTTGGCGAAGAGGCCCTTGCCCAGCGGTGAGACCATCAGGTCATTGACCGAAGCTGCGCCCGCGCTCTCGCCCGATACCGTCACGTTCGCCGGATTGCCGCCGAAGCGCGCGACGTTCTGCTGCACCCAGCGCAAGGCCGCGACCTGATCGAGCAGGCCGAAATTGCCCGAGCTCTGATGCGGTGATTCCGCGCTCAATTCCGGATGGGCGAGGAAGCCCAGCACGCCAACGCGGTAGTTGATCGTGATGACCACCGCTCCGCGCGCGGCGAGCTTGCTGCCGTTGTAGATCGGCAGACTGCCCGCCCCGCCCTGGAACGCACCGCCGTGGATGAAGACCAGCACCGGCAGGCCTTTTGCCGCGCCTGCCGGCTTCCAGACGTTGAGCGTCAGGCAGTCCTCGCTGATTGGCCCGCCGGCGACGAATTCCTGCGAGTAGGGGCCCCAGGCCCCGGCCAGCGACTGGTAGCAAGTCGCCCCGTAGCGAGTGGCATCGCGCTCCCCGCGCCAAGCCACTGCCGGCTGCGGATCGCGCCAGCGCCCCTCGTCTACCGGCGGCGCAGCATAAGGGACGCCGAGGAAGGCTTCGGCCTTGCCCTCAACCTTCCCGCTCAGCGCGCCGGACGAGGCCTGAACAACCGGGTCGGCCAGCGCGGGCGTGGCGAGCAGCAAGGCGGCGATGCGCGCGTCCAACGGCGCTTTCGCGGCGGCAACCTGCGGCAGGAGGGCAAAGGCAGAGGCAATCAGCAGCATGCGGGTTTTCATGGCGTGGCTCCTCTGGCGACAGGCGGACGGGTGAAAATGGCGACGGCGGCAAGCAGCGCGATCAGCACGCCGTTCTGCGGCAAGGCGGCGGTCTCGCCGTGAGTCAGGTGGACCAGCGCGGCGACTGCCTGATTGGCGATGAGCAGGAGCGCGGACCAGCGCGCGATGTTGCGGCGGCGGGGCACGAAAATGGAGAGCAATCCGGCGGCCAGCCCCATCTCGCTCAAGCCGACCAGCCGGCCCGCCCATTCAGGCAGGAACACCGTCCACGCGCCGAACCGCGCAAGGTCAGCGAGCGAAGCGAAAGCCTTGTTCCAGCCGACGAAGGCGAAGAAGGTAGCGAGCAGCAAACAGAGCACCGCGATAAGCGCGCGGCACACAGCGGATGGCATTTTGGCGATTCTCTCCCGGCCGTTATCGTGAGTAACAATAATACGAATTCTAATTCTGTCAATTCCAAGGCCGGTCGGGATTTCTGCGGAAAATTGGCACTTGACCGGACCGCACAATTATAAGAATATAGGTTCCAATTAGGGCTATGGCCTGAGGGGAGACGATGCCAGCCGGATGCAACCGGCCCACCGGATTCCCGCTCCCGACAGATGTGACCCCCAAGTGGAGAGGTGATTCGTGACCAGTAAAATCAAGCGGGGCGTCAGCCTCTATTCCTTCCAGAACGAGACGTTCCAGGGCAAAATGACCCTTGAAGACTGCATCCGCACCTGCGCCGATCTGGGCGCGCGCGGCATCGAGGTGATCGGTGAGCAAAGCTTCTGGGGCTGGCCCGAAGTCGGCGTCGCCCAGGAAGATATCACCAGCTGGCACGCGCTGATCGCCAAGTATGACTGCGTCCCCGTCAGCCATGACTACATGCTCGATTACAAGCGCTACAAGGACCAGCCGATGCCGTTCGACGAGCAGGTCGCCAGCGTCAAGAAGGACATCGATTTCGGCGTTATGCTGGGAACCCCCTTCATCCGCAGCCTCGTCTCGATTGCGCCCGAAGTGCTCGTCGCCGCTGCGCCCTATGCCGAGGAAAAGGGCATCAAGATGCTCACCGAGGTTCACGCCCCGCTCCACTTCGACCACCCGTGGATCATCCGCATGGCCGAAATGTTCCAGAAAAGCGGCTCGCCGGCGCTGGGCTTCCTGCCCGACATGGGCATGTTCCTCGACAAGTTCCCGCCGGTGTGGCGGGCCAAGTTCGAGCGCGTGGGTGTCCCGGCGAACATCGCCGACTACATCGTCAAGGCCTACGAAGACCGTGTGCTGTCGGAATATGTCATCCTTGAGGTGCAGAACATGGGCGGTGTCGGTCCGGCGATCGGCATGGCCGAAACGCTGCGCCACAACGCCGCGTTCGATCCCAAACGCATGCTCGATTACATGCCGATGATCCACAACATCCACGGCAA
The DNA here is from genome assembly GCF_031424035.1 of Novosphingobium sp. Lineage (GTDB taxonomy): Bacteria > Pseudomonadota > Alphaproteobacteria > Sphingomonadales > Sphingomonadaceae > Novosphingobium. The sequence goes on along the minus strand of NZ_JANPGP010000136.1, from coordinate 1,344 downwards.
GTTCTACGAAATGACCGATGATTATGTGGAGCCGAGCATCCGTTATGATGAGATCGTCGCCGTGCTCGATCAGGGTGGCTATGATGGCTACATCTGCTCGGAATACGAAGGCAACCGCTGGATCGAGGACGCCGAGGAACCGGATTCGGTCGAACAGGTCCGCCGCCAGCAAGTGATGCTCGCCCGCCTGCTTGGCGAACCCGAAACCCCCGCCCTCAAGGCCGCAGCATAAGGAATCCGTGCCATGATGGACAAATTGATGATCGTCGAGGACAGCCTCGAAAACGTTGATGGCGGCTTCGCCTTCCTCGGCCGCCTGCCCTATTACCGCGGTCTTGGTCTTTCGATGGTCGAGGACATCCAGATCACCATCGACGGCGAGAAAATCGCTCGCGAAGACGTGCGTTTCTCGGTGCGCGGCAAGACCTACACGCTCGACCAGATGGAAACCGTCTATGACGACCGCTGGAACTTCGGCGAGAAGGCGAAGATCATCGCGCTTAAGGCCGGCGGTCTGGCACCGGGCCAGCACAAGCTGGAAATGGCCGTGCGCAACCGCGTGAGTTACTTGCCCTTCGTGCCTACCACGAAGTGCGTGAAAGAGGTGGCTCTCGCCGCGTGAAGCGGGCGTTGAGCCTTCTGCTGCTTGCCCTCGTCCCCGTCATGGCGGCGAGCGGCAAGCCGCATGACAACCGGGCGATCATCACCGATTTCGCCCGGATGGTTTATACCGAGCGCGATGTGGCCGGCGCTTTTGAAAAATACGTTACTCCCGATTATATCCAGCATAACCCGGGCTTGCCGGATGGCCGCGAGGCAGCCGTTGCCGCGCTCGCCCCGATGTTCGCAGACCGGGTGAAGACCTTCACGATCAAGCGCATCGTAGTTGAAGGGGGCATAGCCGTAATTCACATCCACGTCCGCCCCACGCCGGAAGCGCGCGGCGCGGCGGTGTTCGACATGTATCGCCTGAAGAACGGCAAGATTGTCGAGCATTGGGACGCGATCCAGCCGATCCCGGGGGAATCCAAAAACCGGCACCCGATGTTCTGATTTCAGGCCGCCGCCTCCGCACGGCGCATCTGCATCAGCTTGCGCCGCGCGCGAATGGCGGCGGCATCGCTTGGCAGGATGACCGGACGCGCTTCCCAGAAGTCCTGTCCCGCCATCGCGACGGCCTGTGCCGCAACCATCGGCTCGTCTTCTTCAAGGAACACCCGCCGCGCCTGCCTCGCCTCTTCCTCACCCGGCGGGTGCGTGAAGAAGTAATGCGTCGACGTCTCGGTCTCGGGTGTCAGGATGTGCGGGTTGGCCATCGGCGGCACCAGTGGGTCAAGCTGCGTT
>NZ_JANPGP010000135.1:0-53807 GCF_031424035.1 Novosphingobium sp. | reverse complement strand
CTCGCCTGGGCAGGCTATGCCTGTTACCGGCCGATCGGCGGCCTGACGACGCGGCTGGGGCCGGTGCTCGACTTGCCCGAATGGTCGCTGTGGCTGATCGCCTGCCTGATCGCGACTGTGCCGATGACCGTCGTCGTCTGGTTGGTCAGTGCCATGCCGGGACCGCTGGCCGTGCCATCCCCGGGGGCGTGGATCGAGACTTACGGCTATGTGCTGGCCATTGGCGGCATGGTGACGATGGTGTTCTACCTCGTCCAGTCGAAGCCCGCCGCACCTGCACCCTTCGCCAAGCCGCAGCCGGTGCCTGCCGCAGAGGTTGCACAACCCGCGCCGCAACCGCGCCTGTTCGATCGCCTGCCGCCGGGGCTCGGCACTGACCTTGTCGCGCTGGAGATGGAGGACCATTACCTGCGCGTCCACACCGCGCTGGGGTCCGACCTGATCCTGCTGCGGATGCGCGATGCCGTGGCTGAACTCGATGGCATCGACGGCGTTCAGGTCCATCGCAGCTGGTGGGTGGCACGCGGCGCGGTTCAGGGCGTGGAGCGCGATGGCCGCAATATCCGTCTTGCCCTGGCGCGCGGGCTGATTGCGCCTGTCGCACGCAACATGGTGCCGGTGCTCAAAACAGCAGGCTGGCTCTAGTCGCGGGGCCAATGCTTGCCTATAGGCGCGCGACGACGATCAGGGGGACCTAAGTGTACGACAAGACCCATGCGCTGATGCAGCGCGGCATCGAATTCCTGGGCAGCGAGCACGCGATCCTCTGCGGCGCCATGTCGTGGGTGTCTGAACGAAACCTCGTTTCGGCGATCAGCAATGCCGGCGGCTTTGGCGTGATCGCCTGCGGCGCAATGACGCCAGAGCTGCTCGATGCCGAAATCGCCGCGACCAAGGCGCTGACCTCCAAGCCTTTCGGCGTCAACCTGATCACCATGCATCCGGGCCTGTTCGACCTGATCGCGATCTGCGCCAAGCATCAGATCGGCCATGTCGTGCTTGCCGGCGGCATTCCGCCGAAGGGCAGCATCGAGGCGCTGAAAGAAGGCGGCGCGAAGACGATCTGCATCCCGCCGACGCTGGCGCTGGCAAAGAAGTACCTGCGCTCTGGCGCCGACGCGCTGGTGATCGAGGGTATGGAAGCCGGCGGTCACATCGGCCCCGTTTCGACCAGCGTTCTGGCGCAGGAAATCCTGCCCGAACTTTCCGCCGACCATCTGGTCTTCGTCGCGGGCGGCATTGGCCGGGGCGACATGATCGCCTCCTACCTCGAAATGGGCGCGAGCGGCGTCCAGCTCGGGACGCGCTTTGCCTGCGCGACCGAATCCATCGCCCACCCTCTCTTCAAGAAGGCTTTCTTCCGTGCCAACGCCCGCGATGCGGTCGCCTCGGTCCAGGTCGACCCACGCCTGCCGGTGATCCCGGTGCGCGCGCTGAAGAACAAGGGCACCGAGGAATTCACCGCCAAGCAGGTCGAAGTGGCCAAGCTGCTCGATGAAGGCAAAGTCGATATGGGCGAAGCACAGCTCCAGATCGAGCACTTCTGGGCCGGTGCGCTGCGCCGCGCGGTGATCGGCGGCGATGTCGAGAACGGCTCGCTGATGGCCGGGCAGTCGGTCGGCATGGTCACCTCGGAAGAGCCCGTCGCGCAAATCATCGCCGCGCTGATGCAGGAGTGCGAAGCGGCGCTGGCCCGCCGCTGATTTGTGCGCCAGACTGGGCGTCAGGGAGATAATCCATGCCCACCCAAAGCCTCGATCACGTCAACATTCTGACCGATGACCTCGCCGCGACGATCGCCTTTTATGAAAGCGCGGTTGAGTTGACGGCGGGCGCCTCTCCGGCGGAGAAGTTCGGCTATCAGGGCACTTGGCTATACGACGCGAACGGCCATCCCGGCGTGCATGTTGTGGTCAAGGGCACGCTCCGCAATTACGGCGAGGACCATGTCGTCGGCGCGCCGACCAATGCCGTCCACCACGTTGCCTTCCGCTGCACCGGCTTTGCCGAGGCGCAGGCTCGGCTGGCGGCGGCGGGTCATGCGATCAAGGTCAATGACGGGATCGCCGGTCTTAAGCAGATCATGCTGACCGACCCCAATGGCATCAATGTCGAGCTGAACTACACGGCCGAGTGATCAGTCGCCCGCCGCGATGAACCGCGCCCAGGCCGCCGCGCCGGGATAGTCGTTGGTCTCTGGCTCCCACTGGCGGTTCATGATTGCGCGGGCCTCGCCCTCATTCATGCCCAGCACGTCGCGGTGCCAGCGATAGAACATGGCCGAGACGCGCCAGTTCATGATGCAGTGGACGTGGAGCGGGCGGGGCGCGGTTTCGACTGCCTCGACGAAGGCGGCGAAGTGCGTGTCCTCAGGCGCAGCGAACGGCACCGGAATGTGCGTGTAGCCGATGCCCAGCGCCGCAAACCGCTCGGCCGCGTCGGGCAGGATCTGCGGATGATCGCCCATCGCAAGGTTGATCGCGTGCCGCACACCGAGCGCCGCCAGCGCGTCAAAGTCCGCCGGTTCGAGATGGCCCGAGGTCGTCACCGTGCCCGACAGGCGCTGCCAGCAGGCGATCTGCTCAGGTGGGGTCTTGTCGGATCCAACTGCTTGCATATGCATTTCACTATCATATGTTGGATGCCGTTCCATCGGGAGACTGGCCATGTGCGATGATTTCACCCTCGAAGCCGATAAAACCGCGCTTTCCCGGCGGACGTTCGGGATCATCGGCGGGGCAGCGGCAGTGTCGATTGCGGCCAGTCCGGCAGCGCTCGCCAAGGGCGGCCCTGCGCTGACCGAGCGCATGGTCGAAATTCCGACGCCCGCCGGCATCTGCGACGCGTTCTTCGTTCATCCGGCCAAGGGCAAGCATCCCGGCGTGATCTTCTGGCCCGACATCGGCGGACTGCGTGATGCCAAGAAGGAAATGGCGCGGCGGCTGGCGGCGCAGGGCTATGCCGTGCTCGCGGTCAACCAGTATTACCGCGCGGGCAAAAGTCCGGTGCTGAACTCTTTCGCCGAATGGCGCACGCCCGAAGGCCAGGCCAAGCTCAAGCCGATGATCGCCACGGTCACACCAGAGGGCGTTTCGCTCGACAGCAAGGTCTTCGTCGCCTGGCTCGACCTGCAAAAGGCGGTCGACAAGAAGCGCGGCATCGGCAGCGAGGGCTATTGCATGGGCGGGCCGTTCACCGTCCGCACCGCTGCCGCCAACCCGGGCCGGGTGCGTGCCGCCGCATCGTTCCACGGCGGCGGTCTGGTGGGCGACAAGCCTGACAGCCCCAGCAAGTTGCTCGCCAAGACCAAGGCCAGCTTCCTATTCGCCATCGCCAAGAACGACGATGCCCGGTCACCCAACGACAAGGACGCGCTGAAGGAAGCCGCCGCCAAGGCCGGGCGCCCGGCAGAGATCGAGGTCTATGCCGGTGACCACGGCTGGACCGTCCCCGACTCGCCAGTCTACGACAAGGCCGCCGCCGACCATGCGTTTGAACGGCTGCTGGCGCTCTACAAGAAACTGTAATCGCTGCGCTCTTGCCCTTCCGATTCCGCTTGCGGGGCCGTGCTGCCGCGTTAGCATGGCTGGCATGGTGGTAACTGAGGAGAGCGTGATGGGTGGGACATTGCTGGCCCTTGTGGTCGTGGTCGTGCTGTTCCTGCTGATGGGCGTGCGCGTCGTGCGGCAGGGCTATGTCTATACGGTTGAGCGGCTGGGCCGCTACACGCTCGCCGCGCAGCCGGGGTTGCATGTCATCGTGCCTTTCGTTGACCGTATTGGCCACAAGGTCAACATGATGGAGCAGGTGCTCGACATCCCCGGGCAAGAGATCATCACCAAGGACAACGCGATGGTCGGGGTCGATGCCATCGTCTTCTTCCAGGTGCTGGACGCCGGCAAGGCGGCTTACGAGGTGTCGAACCTCTATGTCGCGATCATGCAGTTGACGACCACCAACCTGCGTACCGTGATGGGCTCGATGGACCTCGACGAAACGCTGTCCAAGCGTGACGAGATCAATGCCAAGCTGCTGATCGTGATCGATCACGCCACCGCGCCGTGGGGCGTGAAGATCACCCGCATCGAGATCAAGGACATCCGCCCGCCAGCCGACATTTCCAATGCCATGGCCCGCCAGATGAAGGCCGAGCGCGAAAAGCGCGCCAACATCCTTGAGGCCGAGGGGCTGCGCGCCAGCGAGATCCTGCGCGCCGAGGGTGAGAAGCAGGGCCAGATCCTTCAGGCCGAGGGCCGCAAGGAAGCCGCCTTCCGCGATGCCGAGGCCCGTGAACGCCTTGCCGAGGCCGAGGCTGCCGCCACCCGCGTGGTGTCGGAAGCCATCGCCACGTCGGGCACGCAGGCGCTCAACTACTTCGTGGCGCAGAAATATACCGAGGCGGTCGCCGCCTTTGCGAATTCGCCCAATGCCAAGACGATCCTGTTCCCGGTTGAGGCGACGCAGCTGATCGGCTCGCTGGGCGGGGTCGGTGAACTGGTGCGCGACGCGCTGGGTTCACCGAAGGACAAGCCATGACCGACTGGCTGAACAGCCTCGATCCGCACTGGACTTGGCTGGCCATAGGTCTCGTCCTCGCGGCGGCGGAAATCGCGGTTCCGGGGTTCTTCCTGATCTGGTTGGCCGGGGCGGCGGTGATCACCGGGCTGGTCGCCTGGGTCATGCCGATTTCCTTCGCGCTGCAAGTGCTGCTGTTCGCCGTGCTCGCGCTGGGTTTCGTTATGGCGGCTCGGCGCTGGCTCAAGACGAACGAAATAGAAGGCTTGGACCCGGCGATGAACGATCGCGGCGCGCGGCTGATTGGCGAGATCGTCCAGATCACACACGCCATCGACAATGGCACCGGCCGCGCCAGTCACGGCGATACCGAATGGCTGGTCAAGGGCCCCGATGCCTCCCCTGGCACCAAGATGCGGATTTCCGGCCATGACGGCGCGGTGCTGGTTGTCGAGCATCTTCACTGATCCCATATGGCACGCAGGCGGCAGGCACGGAGACGACCATGACGGACAGGATCGACATCAGCGAAGGTGAATGGCGTGAAAAGCTGACTCCCGAGCAGTATCACGTGCTGCGCGAAGGTGGCACCGAACGGGCTTTCACCGGCAAGTACGAAAGCAACAAGCAAGCGGGCCTCTACAAGTGCGCCGGCTGCGGTGCGCCGCTGTTTGCCAGCGAGACGAAATACAATTCCGGCTCCGGCTGGCCCAGCTATACCGCGCCAGTCGAAGGCGAGGCGGTCGAGGAACTGCGCGATACCGCTCACGGAATGGTCCGCACCGAAGTGCGCTGCGCCAAGTGCGAAGGCCATCTGGGTCACGTATTCCCCGACGGTCCGGGCGAAAACGGCCTGCGTTACTGCATCAATTCGGCCAGCCTCGATTTCGAGCCGGAATGAGCTGAACGACACGATTTGCCATTAACGCTGCGTTGCGATTGCCCTAGGTAGGGGCGCAGGGACGGGCGGAACTTTTTCCGCCAGAGGATGGGATTGCTTCAGAATATGGCACGCAGCGCCATCAGGCAACGTTTCGGTGCACCCGGTATGCCCACGCCCCCTCCGCCCCCGCCGGGCAAGCAGAAAAAAAAGAGCGGCTGGTTTCGCAAGCTGCTGATCTGGGGCTTTGCCCTGGCGCTGCTCGGCGCGATCTTCCTTGGCGTCGCCGTGGCGGTGACGGCAAAGTCGATCCCCAGTTATGAGGAGCTGAAGCGCAGCCAGTCCGGCCAGACCATTCTGGTGCGTGCCCGCGATGGCAGCGAACTGTTCAACATGGGCCCCAGCTATGGCAAATGGGTGTCCATGCGGTCGATCCCAAAGGTGATGCCGGCAGCCATGACCTCGGTCGAGGATCGGCGCTTCTACAGCCACTTTGGCATCGATCCGCTGGGCCTGATGCGCGCGGTCTATGTCTCGATCACCAGCGGCAAATCGATGCGCGCCACATCGACGATTACCCAGCAGCTGGCGCGCAACCTGTTCCTCAACAACAGCCGCACGATGACCCGCAAGCTGAATGAAGCGGTCTGGGCAATGGCGATGGAGACGAAGTTCTCCAAGGACCAGATCCTCGAGCTTTACCTCAACAAGGTTTACTTCGGCGGCGGCGCTTATGGCATCGATGCCGCCAGCCGCAAGTTCTTCGGCCACGCGGCGGAAGAAATTACCCTGCCCGAAGCAGCGATTATCGCAGGGCTGGTCAAGGCACCGTCGCACTATTCGCCCACCGCCGATGCCAAGGCCGCGGTCGACCGTGCCAAGGTGGTGTTGCAGACGATGGTCGAAAACGAGGCGATCAGCGCGTCGGAGGCCGGTGCGCTCGACCTCGCCGCCATCAAGTTCGCGCCTGAGGGTGGCAAGAACTCGGTGCGTTATTTCACCGACTGGGCGCTGCCGCAGCTCGACATTCTGGTGCCGGAAAATACCGACCCGATCGAGGTATGGACCACGCTTGATCCCGCAATGCAGGACGCGGCGACCAAATCGATAGTCGCCAATGTTCCCGGCGGGGCGCAGGGCGCGCTGGTTTCGATGGACCGCGACGGCGCGATCCTGGCCATGGTTGGCGGCACCGATTACGTCACCTCGAACTACAACCGCGCAACTCTGGCCGTGCGCCAGCCGGGCTCGGCGTTCAAGCTGTTCGTCTACCTCGCCGCGCTCGAAGCCGGCTACAAGCCTGACGATGCCGTGGTCGATGAACCGGTGACGATTGATGGCTGGACGCCGCGCAATTCGGGCGGCACCTTCGCCGGCAAGATCGACGTGCGCACTGCCTTCGCCTATTCGAAGAACACCGTTGCGGCGCAGCTCGGCAACGAGGTCGGCTTTGGCGCGATTGCCGGAGTTGCCCGCCGGTTCGGCATCACCACGCCGGTCAATACCATGCCTTCGATGGTGCTCGGATCTTCCGAAGTGCGGGTGATTGACATGACCCGCGCCTTCGCCACGGTTTCGGCCAAGGGTGTGCCGATCGATCCCTATGGCATCAGCAAGGTGGTGACGACTGACGGCCGCACGATCTATCAGCGCGCCGCGCCCACCGCGCAGCCGATCGTGCCGCAATATGTCATCGCCGGGATCACCGACCTGTTGCAGAGTGCCGTCAGTGTCGGCACCGGCCACGCGGCGCAGATCGGCCGGCCTGTGGCGGGCAAGACCGGAACCACCACGTCCAACAAGGACGGCTGGTTCCTCGGCTTTTCGAGCGGAATCACCACCGGCGTGTGGATGGGGCGTGACGATGCCAAGCCGGTCGCCGGCCTGCAGGGCGGCACCGCGCCGGCGCGCGCCTTTGCCCAGTTCATGAAGTTCGCCGTGGCCAAGCGCCCGGTTGAGAAGTTTGATACCGAGCTGAAACTGCCGGCCTGGCAGCTTGAACCTGATGACGAACAGATCCTCGCCGCGCCTTCGGACTATTCTTTCGTCGACGAGCAGGGCAACCTGATCGAGCCGCAGGAAAACCAGCGCCCGCGCCCGGGGGATGAACCCGGCCGCCCAGAAGACGCCGGCCTGCCCCCGCGTGCGGCGAACGATGACTTCCTCAACGAGGCAACCGGCAAGGAAGGCGTCCGCGTCCGCCGGGGTGACCAACCGCCACCGGGGAATTGAAGGTAGTAAATCCTCCCCGTGCACGGGGGGAGGTGCCCCGCCGGGGCGGAGGGGCGTCTCGGTCGAGTAACCCCGTCTCCATCTGCGCTTCCCCCTGCGAACGACCGCCGGCCGCGCAGCCCCCTCCGTCAGCCTTCGGCTGCCACCTCCCCGCGTGCGGGGAGGATTAGATGCGCCAAAGAAAATCCCCCCGCCGCGCGGGCGGCAGGGGGACTATTCATTTCCCGGCTAAGATCAGCGCAGGCGGATCGGAATATAGGCCGCCGGCTGGCCGCGCCGCTGGATGCGGAGCAGGACGGCGTTACGGTTCGATGCCTTGGCTTCGGTGATGATCGCTTCCAGACCGGCAGCGGTAGTGACCGGGCGGTAATTGGCGGTCAGCACGATATCGAAGCGCTGCAGGCCCTTCGATCCGGCGTCGGACGAACCATCGACTGCCGTGATCACCAGACCCTGCGTGCCCTGCGCCGCGCCAAGCTGGGTGGCGATCTGCGGGGTTACCGGCACCACGGCAAGGCCGAGCGCCTTCTGGATCAGGCTGTCGCCCTGCTTGTCACCCTGAGCGAAGGGATCGCCGTCGGTGTCACCCTGCTGGCCGAAGTTTTCAAGCGCGAGCTGTTCCTCGCTGGGGCGCTTGCCGACCGTCACGGTCAATGTCATGCGCTTGTTCTCGCGGATGATGTCGAGCGGGATGCGGGTGCCTGGCGGGGTGTTGGCGACGATGTAGGACAGCGTCTGTTCGGGCGTTACGTCCTTGCCGGCCACCTTGAGCACGATGTCACCCGGTTGCAGGCCCGCCGCAGCGGCAGCGCCGCCCGGTTGCACGCCCTGCACGATCTCGCCGCGCTTGTGCGCGATGCCAAGCGAATCGGCGACGTCCTCGGTCACCGGGGCAATCTGCACGCCCAGATAGCCGCGCTCGATGGCGATGCCCTTGATCAGCTTGTCAACGATTGGCTGGGCAATCTCGGTCGGAATGGCAAAGCCGATGCCCACTGACCCGCCCGTAGGCGAGTAGATGGCGTTGTTGATGCCGATGACCTGACCCTTCATGTCGAACAAGGGCCCGCCCGAATTGCCCCGGTTGATCGAGGCGTCGGTCTGCAGGTAGCGGTCATAAGCACCGCCTGCGCCGGTATTGCGATAAACGGCAGAGACGATGCCGGCGGTGACGGTGCCGCCAAGGCCAAAGGGATTACCGATGGCGATCACCCAGTCACCCACGCGGGAATCGCGGCTGTCACCCATCTTGACAAAGGGCAGCGGCTTCGAGGCGGTGATCTTGAGCACGGCGAGGTCCGACTGTGCGTCCTTGCCGACCAGTTTGGCCGGGTATTCGGTGCCATCGGGCATGGTCACGGTGATCGATTCGACCTGTCCGCCGGCGCCCTCGGCGCTGATGACGTGGTTGTTGGTGACAACAAAACCGTCCGCCGAAACGATGAAGCCCGAACCCAGCGACTGCGCCTCACGCGTCTGCGGGCCGCCTTGTCCCTGTCCGCCGCCGAAGAGATCGCCGAACGGCGTGCCGGCAAAGGGGTTGGCCGCCGCTGCAACACGCACTTTCTGGCGGGTGGAGATATTGACCACCGCCGGCTGCAATTGCTGCGTCAGTTCGGCAAAACTGCCGGGAGCACCGGCGCGCGGCACGATCTGGCCCATCTGCTGGGCGTCATTCTGGGCAACCTGCGCCCCGGCGGGTACGCCGGTGGCCAGCGAAATCGCGGCGCCGCCAAGCAGCAGGGCCGACGTCACTCCATAGGCATATTTCACGGGCTTCACGTCCTCTGGTTTCCTTCGTCTGTGTCTCGTGTCCCCGGTGCCGGATTCACGCCGACAACGATGAACGCACATTGAATGGCGACATTTATTGCTTTCCGCGGAATTACTGTTTTCCGCGGAATTGGCGCAGGTAATCGCTGTCGGGCGAGAGCAGGATGGTCGAACGGCCGACGTTCTTCTGATTGGAGAAGGTCGCGTCATAGCTCTGCATCGCGCGCCAGAAGTCATAGAACGCGGCGTCCTTGCCGAAGCTTTCGGCATAGATCTGCGCCGATTTCGCCTGGGCATCGGCGCGGATCAATTGGGCGTTCTTCTGGCCCTGCGCGATGATCGTGGTCGCCTCGGAATCCTTGGCGGCGGTCATGCGGGCAAAGGCAGAGTCAAGCGGGGTACCATCGGGCAGGTCTGCGCTCTTGATCCGCACATCGACCACCTGCGCACCGTATTCGCGCGCCTGCTTGTCAAGGTTGTTGCGGATGTTGATCATCGCCGCCCCACGCTCTGCCGTCAGCAGCGACTGGAACGTGCGCTTGCCCAATTCCTGACGCAGCACCGACGAGAAGATCGGCTGGAGCTGCAGGACAACGCGGTCAGCCGACCCGGCAGAGCGGACCATGCGCGCGGGATCGATGATGCGGAAGCGGGCATAGGCATCGACCACCAGCGGCTGCTGGTCGATCGACAGAACCTGCTGGCGTTCCATCGGCACGCTCAGCATGCGCTTGTCGATCCGCACCACAGTTTCGGCAAACGGCAAGCGCCAACTGACGCCCGCGCCGGTGCTGCCAAAATCGATACCCGGCTGGAACCGGTTGATCACGCGGTTGGGTTCACCCAGCCGCATGACAACAGCCTGCTGGGTTTCAGGCACGATGACGATGGTCGACAGCGCGACCACGGCCGCGAGGATGACCGTGATCAGCGCGGCCTTCTGCTCTTGAAGCAAACGTGTGAGCATCACTGGCCTCCCTGCGGCGCGGCGGGTGTTGCGGGCGTGGCTGTCTGGGCCGGAGCGGAGCGACGCACTTCAGGAAGTGGCAGGTAAGGCGTGACCCCGCCCGATTCGATGATCACCTTGTCATTGTTCGACAGCACGCGCTCCATGGTCTCGTAATAGAGACGGCGGCGGGTGACTTCCGGCGCAAGCTTGTACTGCTCGTAGACCTTTTCGAACTCGGCGGCGCTGCCCTGGGCCTGATTGATCACCTGCTGCGCCCACTGGCGTGCGCTGGTGACTTCCTGCTGGGCATTCTGCTGCGCGGCGGTGACACGCTGGAAGGCCTCGATCACCTTTTCAGGCGCGTCGGTCTTCTTGATTTCGACGCCGAGGATGCGGATGCCCGAGTGATAGGCATCAAGGATCTGCTGCATCCGGGTGAGCACCTGGCTTTCGATAGCCTGCCGGCCCGAACCGCCCATCGCCCCGTTCAGCGGCACTTCGGCCACGGCGGCGCGCATCGCGGCCTCGGCCACTTCACGCACCGTCTCGTTCGGCTTGTCGAGCTGATAGGTGTAAAGCTTCAGGTCCTTGATGTTCCAGCGCACCAGGTACGAGATGTTGACCAGATTCTGGTCGCTGGTCAGCATCAGCTTTTCATCTTCACCGGTCGGGATCAGGTCGTTGCGGATCGAGGTCACTTCCTCCACCGCCATCGTCTCGATCGGCCAGGGCATGGTCATCGAGATGCCGGGGCCAACGGTGCGCGAATACTTGCCGAGCGTGGTGACAATGCCCTGCTGCTTCGAATCCAGCTGGTGCGTGGTTGACCACAGCAGCCAGATCGCGACAGCTATTACAATTGCCGGCTTGGCCCAGGACTTGCCGTCGGGGCGCTGGGGCAGGGGCGGGAAGTTGAAGCCGCCGGGCCCCCTACCGCCGCCGCCGCCACCGCCCTTGCGGGGGCGCAGGATGTCTTCAATGCTGGCCGAGCGACGCGGTTCTTCAGCGCCGGCGGGCGGCAGCCAAGGATTGCGCGGGCCTTTCGGGGAGTCCTTCGGGCCTTCTGGCGGAGCTTCGGGCGCGCCATCGACGCCGGAAGGGGGCGGCGTCCCCTCGCCATCGCCTCCACCCGGATTTCCCGAACCCCAAGGGGACTTGCGGCCAGCCATGGCCAGACGTGCCCCCGCGATTGCATCGCTTATGATCTTCATGGCTTTCGTTATAGGAATGCCTCACGGAATTAACAGGGGCATGGCTTCCGATTTTTGCACGGGTATTTTGCCCCTTCGGGCAGTTCCAAGCATAACATTCTGCGGCTAAGGGCAGGCCCGGACAGCAAAAAGGCGTGACAATGACCGGCAGCACTGGCGACGAACTCAAGGCAGCCCTGCCGCCCGCGCTGCAGGCGCGCGTCACTGCATTGCGCTTTGCCGAAGGCGCGGCGACCGTGGTGGCCGACGTTTCCGGGCTCGATGCCATCGAGCGCGAACGCACCGAAGCCGCCCTGCGCGTGGCGCTGCTGGGCCAGCCGGGCGTCAGCGAAGTGCGCGTTGCGATGACGGCGGACAAGGTCCAGCGCCGCATCATTGCGGTGGGTTCGGGCAAGGGCGGGGTTGGCAAGTCGACGCTATCGGCCAACCTTGCGGTCGCCATGTCGCGGCTGGGGCGCAAGGTCGGTCTGGTCGATGCCGATATCTACGGCCCCTCGCAGCCGCGCCTGCTGCAGACCGAAGGCATCAAGCCGCGTGCCAAGGACAGCAAGATGTTCCCGGTGCCAAGCCCGTTCGGCTTCGGCGTCCTCTCCATGGGCAACCTCATCGAAGGCGACAAGGCAATTGCCTGGCGCGGGCCGATGGCGAGCGGCGCGCTGGGCCAGCTGATCGATGCCGACTGGGGTGATGCGGAGATCCTCATTGTTGACCTGCCGCCCGGCACCGGCGACGTCCAGCTGACCATGCTCCAGCGGCACAAGCCGGCGGGTGCGGTGATTGTCTCGACGCCGCAGGACCTCGCGCTGATCGACGCCACCCGCGCTATGCAATTGTTCAATCAGGCGGGCGTGCCGATTATCGGCGTGGTCGAAAACATGGCCGGCTATATGTGCCCGCACTGCGGCGAGGTGTCTGATCCGTTCGGTTCGGGCGGGGCTGAGGCCGAAGCGGCACGGCTGGGCGAGGCTTTCCTTGGCCGCATCCCGCTGACCATCAAGATCCGGCAGGACAGCGACGCGGGCCAGCCTCCCGCCGCCGGGGATAGTCCCGAGGGACAGGCCTTCGCTGCCATTGCCAGACGCGTGCTGACATGGCTTGATAACCAGTAATGGTAACGCGGCGCGGCATCTTGGCAGGGGCAGCTGTGGGCGGCGGGCTCATCGTCGCCTATGCGCTGATGCCGCGCACTTTTCCTCTGCCGCTTGAGCCGCGCGAGGGCGAATGGGCGTTCGGCGCATGGCTGAAGATCGGCAAGGACGGCATGGTCTCGGTCGCGGTGCCGCAGCTGGAAATGGGGCAGGGGGTGACGTCACTGCTGCCGCAGATCGCCGCGATGGAACTGGGAGCGGACTGGCGGCAAGTCGCTGTCGAGCCCGCACCGCCGAGCGGTGCCTATGCCAATGTGCCGCTCGCTGCGAAGTGGGCGGAGCTGTGGATGCCGGCCTTCGCAAGCCTTGCGCAGGGCGATGACCCGGCCATCGCGCGCAGCTTTGCCGAGCGCGGAAAGTTCACCATCACGGCAGAAGGCACCAGCGTCGCCGCCTATGAAGAACCGCTGCGCCTGGCGGCTGCCGCTGCGCGCGAAATGCTCGCTGAGGCTGCCGCTGACCGCTGGGGTGTTTCGGCCGACGAGGTGAAGATCGAGGGCGGGTTCGCCAGCCACGGCAAGCAGCGACTGGGCTTTGGGCAACTGGCAGAAGACGCCGCCGCGCTCTCCCCGCCTTCAAGCCCGACCATCCGCTCCGAACCGCCCAACGAACGCGGCGCGGGCCGTGCGCTGGGCGAGGCCAATCGCTTTCCCCGGCTCGACGTGCCGAGCAAGGTAACGGGCATGGCGAACTTCGCCGGCGACGTACGGCTGCCCGACATGGTCTTTGCCGCCATCGCGCAAGGGCCGGTCGGAGAGACGCGGCTCGCCGGATACGACACCAAGCGGATCGAGGGACTTCCCGGTGATGTCCGACTGGTCAAGGGGCCGGATGACGGCTGGCTGGCAGCGGTGGCGACCAACTGGTGGGCGGCCAACCACGCGCTCGAAGTGCTCTCGCCGCGTTTCGGCACGCGGAATGCGGTGGAAAGCGAAACCCTGTTCACGGCTCTCGACAAGGCTGTCCGCAAGGGTGTCACGGAACGCATCTTTACCGAGGGCAATCCCGATGATGCCATTGGCGCCAAGCCAAGCCTAGTCGCCCGCTATGATGTTTCCCCCGCGCTCCACGGCACGCTCGAAACGGCAAGCTGCACCGCGCGGCTTCAGGGTGGCCGCTGCGAATTGTGGCTCGCCGCACAGGCCCCGCAGGCCGCGCGCGAGGCTGTGGCCAAGGCGCTCGGGATCAAGCCGCTGGATGTGATTGTCTATCCGGTCCCGGCGGGCGGCAGCTTTGACGCCCGGCTCGATCACCGCCACGCGGTGCAGGCGGCGCTGATCGCCAAAGAGGTCGGCAAGCCTGTGCAACTGACATGGTCGCGCTGGCAGGAACACCTCGCGACCCTGCCGCGCACGCCTGCCGCTGCCGTGCTCTGGGCCAAGATCGCCGAACCGGGCGGGCAGATCACCGGCTGGAAAACCCGCATCGCCGCCCCCTCCATCGGCAAGGCCTTTGGTCGCCGCCTGTTCGAAGGTGAAAGCCCGCAGGCCGCGATGCGCGAGAGCGACGGCGCGGCGGACGCTATGGCCGTCGAAGGCGGTGTGCCGCCCTATGCACTGGCCAACTTCTCGCTCGATCACGTGCCGGTGGCCACCGGTCTCCCCGCAGGCCGGATGCGCGGGCAGGCGCATGGTTACACCGCGTTCTTCACCGAATGCTTCATCGATGAACTGGCTCACGCCGCCAAGCGCGAGGCACTGTCCTACCGCATGGAGATGCTGGGCGGCGATCCGCGCCTGGCCGCCTGTCTGCTGCGCGTGTCGAGCCTCGCCAACTGGAACGGCGGGCATGATGCGAGCGGCCAAGGCCTCGCCTGCTACCGCATAGGCGGCGATGAAGGCGGGCGCATCGCGGTGATCGTGACCGCGCGGCGCAATCCCGAAGGCGGTGTGCTGGTCGACAAGATATCCGCCGCAGTCGACATTGGCCGCGTGATCAATCGCGACATCGCGTTGCAGCAGGTCGAAGGCGGGCTGGTTTATGGCCTTGGTCTGACGATCGGATCATCGACCGCCTATGCCGAAGGGCTGCCGCTGGTCGGGCGGCTCTCGGGCCTCGGCCTGCCGCTGCTTGGCCAGATGCCGACGATCGAGGTCGACCTGCTCGACAGCACCGCGCCGCCCGCCGATCCCGGCGAGCTTGGCGTCGCGGCAATCGCCCCTGCCATCGCCAATGCCCTGTTCTCGGCCACCGGCTACCGTTTCCGCCGCCTGCCGCTGCTTGAGGAAGCCGAATGACCCTGCCCGAAGGCCACCCCTCCGTCGCGCTTGGCCGCGTCGGGGTTCTGCTCGTCAACCTCGGCACGCCTGATGCGCCGACGCCGGCGGCGGTGAAGCGCTACCTCGGCGAATTCCTGATGGACCCGCGCGTGGTGGAAATTCCGCGCCTCGTCTGGTGGCCGATCCTCAACGGCATCATCCTCAACACGCGCCCGAAGAAGAGCGCGCATGCCTACTCGCAGGTCTGGACTGACGCCGGCTCGCCGCTCGCCGCGATCACAAAGGCGCAGGCAGAGGCCCTGCAGGCGCGCATGGGGCAGGGTGTGCAGGTCGACTGGGCGATGCGCTATGGCAATCCCTCGGTACCGGCAAAGATTCAGCAGCTTAAGGGCCAAGGTTGCGACCGAATCCTCGTTGCGCCGATGTACCCGCAGTATTCCGGTGCCACCACGGCGAGCGCGATGGACGCGGTCGGCGCGGCGCTGAAGGCGATGCGCTGGCAGCCGGCGATCCGCACCCTGCCGCCCTATTATGATGATGCGCTGCATATCGAGGCACTGGCCAAGGACACCTCGCGCCAGCTCGCGGCCCTGCCGTTCCGCCCCGAAGTCCTGCTGCTCTCGTTCCACGGAATGCCCGAACGGACGCTCCATTTGGGCGACCCCTACCACTGCCAATGCCGCAAGACCGCGCGCCTGCTGGCAGCGGTGCTGGCGAAAGACTGGGGCGATCTGCGCGTCGAAGTCACCTTCCAGTCGCGCTTCGGCAAGGCCAAATGGCTGGAACCGGCGACTGATGTGGTGCTGATCGAGGAAGCGAAAAAGGGCACGAAGCGCATTGCGCTGGCCGCCCCGGGCTTCTCCGCCGACTGCCTAGAAACCATCGAGGAACTCGGCATCCGCGGCCGCGAGGACTTCGTCGCGGCGGGGGGGACGGACTATGCCGTGCTGACCTGCCTCAACGCCGAAGAGCCGGGCATGGCGATGCTGGAAGCGCTGGTGCGGCGCGAACTGGCAGGGTGGGTTTAGCTTTCGTCGCGTCTAAGCGGTCGCAAACGCCTCATTTTGCGCGCGAGACCATAGGGCTGGCGCAATTCAAACCGTTGCAATTCGTTCGATGCATCAGGATCGCCTGCGTGAGCCGCCCTGCGAAGCCAGCGACGATAAGCGGCCAAGTCGCCCAACCAGAAGTAAGTCATCGCCATGTTCTGTGCGGCGGTGGCAGAACCCGAACAATAAGCCCGATAGATCAGAAATGCCGGGCTATTGCCGTCGCCAATTCTGCCGAAACTGGATCGGTTGCCATCGACGAGCAGGAAGTTTGCCAAATCGAGCAAGCCAATGGCGTAACCACGCAAAGCAAGGTGGTGCAAGATGGGCAGTCGGTGGCCGTTGGCCTGTCTTTCGCCAATCTTCCAAGCCCTGAGCCACAGTCGGTCCAGCTTCTGACCGCGATTCACCGGTGCGCCTTTCAAAAATCGATCGCGATGCCGTCCTTCACCCAGTCGCCGTAGCGGGTGGGGGAGAGGCCGTCCGGTTCCGGGCCCTGCTGCTTTGATTCGGCGGGTTTCGGCGCGGGTTCGTTGGTCCAGTGCGCGGGCTTGACGAAGTCGGTCGGGCGTTGGGTGGCGCGTTTGGTCATGGCTCGATCCTATCAGCACAACTTGATACCGTCATCCTGAACTTGTTTCAGGATCCATTAGGCCGGTTCACGCAGGTCATCCGGCAGAAGTGCAACGGCGAGGCCGGGTTTGCTAACGGCGCTTCGGCGCGTGGTGCGCGATGGATCCTGAAACAAGTTCAGGATGACGGCTGGGTGAGGGAGGAGCTTATCTCGATCAGGATGACGAATTGGCGAGGGAGGGGCTTATCTCGTGGGCCAATCTCCCCTAGGGCCAGCCCATGTCTGACATTCCCGGCCTTCCCGCCCGCCGCGCGGCGCTCAAGCTTCTCGATGCCGTCCTGCGCCGGGGGGAGACGATCGAGCAGGCGTCGCACAATGCCTGTCAGGGTATCGTCGGCGGGCCTGACCGGGCGCTGGCTATCGCCCTGGCGAGCGAGGCGCTGCGCTGGCTCACCGATCTCGACGCGCTGATTGACAGCACGACCAACCAGACGCTGGATGAAGACACCAAGGTGCGCTCCGTCCTGCGGCTGATGATTGCCGGCTGGCTGCGGCTCGAAACGCCGCCTCACGCGGTGATCGCCACGGGCCTGCCGCTGCTCACCGGAGGTCCGCGCCGGTTGGCGCACGGCGTGTTTTCCTCACTGTCAAAGCGCGGCGCGGCGCTGCCTGATGTGCCGAGCCTGCCGGCCGAAGTTGCCGAGCGCTGGGGCATGCGGGCCGATGCGATTGCCAAGGGGCTGGGCAGCCCGCCGCCGCTTGACCTGACGTTGCGCGACCCTGCCACCACCGCCGAATGGGCCGAAAAGCTGGGCGGCGTGTCGCTCATGCCCGGCCACGTCCGTCTGCCGCGCGGCGACGCGATCGAGAACCTTGAAGGGTTCAATGATGGCGCTTGGTGGGTGCAGGACTTGGCCGCGAGCCTGCCCGCACGCCTGCTAGGGGCGGGAGAAGGCCGCCGCGTGCTTGATCTCTGCGCCGCGCCGGGGGGCAAGACGCTGCAACTCGCTGCCGCGGGCTGGCAGGTCACCGCGCTCGATATCAGCGCCAAGCGGCTCGAACGGGTCGAGGCGAATTGCACCCGCGTGGGGCTTGAGGCTGAACTGGTCACGTCTGACGCGCTGGAATGGCAGCCTGAGGCACTTTTCGATGCCGTGCTGATGGATGCACCGTGCACCGCGACCGGTACCGCTCGCCGCCATCCTGACGTGCTCCACCGCATAGCGCCGCGCCACATTGCCGAGATGGCCGAACTGCAAAAGAAGCTGATCGCACGGGCCATCGAATGGGTGAGACCCGGCGGCGCGCTGGTCTATGCCGTTTGTTCACTCGAAGCTGACGAAGGTGAGGGACAGGCGCACGAGGTGCAGCTCGATCCGTGGCCCATCACGGCGGATGCACTGCCTGCCGGCATCGAAGCCAGCGCCGACGGCTGGCTCCGCACCGATCCCGGTATGCTGGAAGAACAAGGCGGCATGGACGGCTTCTTCATCGCCCGCTGGCGCAAGCCGTCCTAAACCCTAGCCTTTAAGCTTGTCGGAAAAACCGGCCTGCAACTTGGCCAGCTTGGGCGGGATCACCGCGAGGCAATAGGGGTTTCGCTGGCCTTCGCCCTCCCAGTATTCCTGGTGATAGTCCTCGGCGGGATACCACGTGGCCGGCCCTTCGATGGTCGTCACGGCCAAGCCGTCATGACCGGCGTTCCAGCGGTCGATCCCGGCCTCAGCCTCGGCGCGCTGGTCATCGTCCAGCGGGAACAGCGCCGAGCGATATTGCGTGCCGACATCGTTGCCCTGCCGGTTGAGCTGGCTCGGGTCGTGAGTCGCCATGTGAATGTCGAGCAGGTCGCCGTAGCTGACGACTTCAGGATCGAAGGCAACGCGGATCGCCTCGGCGTGGCCAGTCTGGCCGCTGCACACCTGCTTGTACGTCGGGTTGGCTGGCGCGCCGCCGATGTAGCCGCTTTCGATACCGCTGACTCCGGCAATCGAGCGGAACACCGCCTCGGTGCACCAGAAGCAGCCGCCTGCGAAAATTGCTTCAGCCATTGCGATATCTATCCTTTTCGTCCTGCCTGACAGGTAGATAGGAAGCAGCTTCGTGCTTGTCATCGTTGCGGCTGCAACTAAACAGGGGGCATTCAAAAAACCTAGGGAGTTTCCATGCGCCGCCTGCTTATCGCAATGTCTGTCGCCGCCATCAGCCTTCCCGCTGCAAATGCTATCGCCCAGCCTGCTCCGGCTCAGGCCAAGGCGATGAAGGCGGAACTGGCCGCTGCCGTCGCCAGTCCGCTGCGTGAAAAGGATCGCGCCCGTGACCAGTACCGTCGTCCGGCTGAAACACTGACCTTCTTCCAGGTCGCCCCCGACATGAAGGTGGGCGAATATGCCCCGGGCGGCGAATGGTATTCGCGGATGCTGGGCTTGTACCTCGGCGGCAAGGGCAAGCTCGTCGGACTCTATTTTGATCCCACATCGGGCCCGTTCAACGAAAAGAGCCAGGCTGGCATTCGCGCCGGGGCGGTGAAGTATCCCGCCGATGTTGCCGCTGCCAGCGGGCTTCCCGCCGAACGCTTCGCCGCGATGACCCTCGAAAAGTTGCCTGACAGCGAAAAGGGCAGCTTCGACCGGATTCTGGTCATGCGCATGATGCATAACCTGATGCGCTGGAACATTGCCGACCGCGAGATCAAGGCAATGCGCGACCTGCTCAAGCCCGATGGCATGATCGGCATTGAACAGCACCGCGCCCGCCCGGACGCACCGTTCAGCTATGCCGATGGGTCAAAAGGCTACTTGCGCGAAGCCGACGTGATCAAATTCATGGAAGTCAACGGCTTCAGCTTCGTTGGCAAAAGCGAAGCAAATGCCAATCGCCGGGACCCCGCCAACTGGCCCGGCGGCGTCTGGACTTTGCCGCCGATGCTCGACGGCGCCAAGGAAGCGGACAAAGCGCGGCTCCAGGCCATCGGCGAGAGCGACCGCATGACCCTGCTGTTCCGCAAGCGCAAGTAATGTTAGGGGCGGCGGCATGACTGAACTGACTGTCGCCGCCCTGCAATTGCCCCTCGGTTCCGCTGACGAGGGCGAGAACATCGCCGCCGTTTCCGCACTGGTGGAGCAGGCTGCCGCCAAAGGCGCGCAGGTGATCCTGCCGCCCGAACTGTTCTCCGGCCCCTATTTCTGCACGGTCGAGGACGAGGCCCTGTTCGCGCTCGCGCGCCCCGCGGCCGAACACCCTTCGGTCAAGGCGATGATGGCGCTGGCGGCCAGACTCAAGGTGGCCATCCCGACCAGCTTTTTCGAGCGCGACGGGCACCATTACTACAATACGCTGGCGATGATCGGCCCGGACGGCGAGGTGCAGGGCACGTACCGCAAGAGCCATATTCCTGATGGTCCCGGCTACGAGGAAAAGTACTATTTCCGCCCCGGTAACGATGGGTTCAAGGTGTGGGACCTGTTCGGTGCCAAAGTCGGCGTGGGCATCTGCTGGGACCAGTGGTACCCCGAATGCGCGCGCGTGATGGCGCTGATGGGCGCCGAAGTGCTGTTCTATCCCACGGCAATCGGCTCCGAACCCTATGACGCGGATCTCGACACCAGCCGCATGTGGCGGCGCGCGATGCAGGGACATGCCGTGTCGAACTGCATGCCGGTGGTGGCGGCCAACCGAATTGGCAGCGAAGGCGGGCAGGCGTTCTACGGCCACTCGTTCATTAGCGACGAATGGGGCGACCTGACCGATGAATTCGGCGCGGAGGAAACCGGTGTGCTGGTCCGCAGGCTCGACCTGACGCGGGCGGCAAGGCACCGCGCCGGGATGGGCTTCTTCCGCGATCGCCGGCCGCAGCTTTACACCCGCATCGCGCAGGACATCTGAGGGCGGGGAAGATGGCGCAGGGCTATCTTATCGCGCTCGGTTCCAACCAGCGCCACCCGGTCCATGGTTCGCCGCGCGGCGTGCTCGCCGCCGCGTTTGCGGCGCTGGACCGGCAGGGGGTGAACCTGCTTGGCGCATCGCCGGTGATGGACAGTGCCCCCGTCGGCCCCACGCTGCGCCGCTATGCCAACGCCGCTGCGCTGATCGAAACGCGGCTGGACCCGGATGACCTGCTCGATCACCTTCACACTATCGAGGAACAATTTGGCCGCCGCCGCATGGGACAGGCCTGGCGATCCCGCGTGCTTGATCTCGACATCGCGCTGTGGAGCGGCGGCGCCTATGCCGTTTCCGGCCTCACCATCCCCCACATCCACTTGCGCCACCGCACCTTCGTGCTGGGCCCCGGAATGTCGCTCGCACCGGATTGGCGCGATCCAATCACAGGTTTGACGCTGCGACACTTGCACAGCCGCTTGACCCGACCCCGCCCACTCCCCTAGGGCGACCCGCGTGGTAAGGGCCCTTAGCTCAGTCGGTAGAGCAACTGACTTTTAATCAGTAGGTCGCTGGTTCGAACCCAGCAGGGCTCACCACGATATAAAAAACAATGCTTTACGCGTCATTTGTTCGCTCTGTATCACAGCATTGTATCACATATTCATCTGCTCCTGTCAGGGGAAGTCGGCGACGGAATCGTCGCCCATTGTCCGTCCCAGGCACGCGAGGCCGGTTCGCCTGATGTTTCCCCGACGGTAGCTAAGGGCATCCGCATCAGGCGGAAGCTGGCCTCGTCACCACAGCACAAGTGGCGCAAGGAAAATTGTTCAGGGTAAAGTCGTGTTTGGACACCGGGGGACCGGCTCCATCCGGGTAGCTGGATCGCGCCAAAGCTAGGACTTCGCCTTTCTTGGCCCTCAATACCCTCCTGCCAGATCATGATCTGGAGGGTATATCCTCCAGCCCGTTTCAGGCGTCCAGCCAGCGACCCCAAACGTGCCCATGCCCATCTCCTCGCGCAGGCGTGTGTGCCCACCGGTCAGCGTCCAGCGCGAAAACTCGCGAATGGTGATGGGGGTAACCCGCGACGAGGCATCGGCGACCGTTGAAATCCGCGACGATGGCCCCGGCATGCCGCCTGCGGATCTCGAGCGCGCCTTCGAACCGTTCTTCCGCGCCGAACCTTCGCGCAATCGCGACACCGGCGGAATAGGCCTCGGCCTGTCGATTGCGCGGTCGATTGCCGTGGCCCACGCCGGCACGCTCACGATCGAAAACACGCCGCAGGGCGGGCTGCTGGCCCGGGTCGTTCTGCCCCACGGCTTGCCGGCGAAACAGGAGGAACGACATTGAAGAAGGCAATTTTCGCCTGCGCGGCTCTGGCAGCGGCCATTCCGGCCCAGGCCCGGTCTGCGCGGGCGGATCGGTCTCGAATCCCAACGCGGCACGATCCAGTTCCGCAACCTGCGGCTAAAGCCTCTGGAGTGACTCCTGCATCGAGACAGGGTTCTAAGCGGATAAACTAACGGGAGGGACTGCCCGCCCGGATGCGCTTGCGGAACTTATCCGGCGTCGTGCCGGTGGCCCTTCGGAAAGCGGCCGTGAAGCTGGACTGCGATGAAAAACCCAGGATGCTCGAAATGTCGGCGATACAGGTGTCCGTATAAAGCTTGCGCTTGGCCGCTTCTATCCGGGTCTGCGTCAGGAAGTCGCTGATCGAACTCCCACGGCTGGTCTTGAAAGCGCGGCCGAGCTGGCGGGATGAAAGCCGGCAAAGCGTTGCCAATTCGGTGACGGTTGGAAAAGCGAGCGAACGGTCGGATATCCTGTCGTCAATCAAGCGCAGACGCCAAGAGGCCAATCCGCCTTTCTCATCGGTCGAGCTGGCAGCAGCAAAGTACCGCGCCAGTTCGATTGCGAGAATGGAGGCAAGGGATTCGCAGAGCTCAAGCGAGCCTGGCCCCGGATTGCGCAATTCATGATTGAATCTTAGCATCAAGGGCCGGATGGCGTCGCTGGCGATATTCAGCGATGCTTCGAGCCGGCGTTCGGTCCAGGTGAAGTCTTCCGGAAGCCATTTCTCAACCGCCGATGCCTGCAACTGGCAGATCAGCGATACATGGCGTCCTCCCGCGCTGTTCAGTTCCATGCGCATGCGCGGCGGAATGGCAATCAGTGAACCCATTCCTAGCGTCCGGGCCGGGCTCCAGTGATCGACGAAGCGCGCGGACGAATTCGGCCGCCTTGGGGTCAGGCACAGGTCTACCCAGAAGACCTTGTCGCGCCGGAATTTGTTGGTGTCCGCCTTCGGATGGTTCAACTCAGCGATGAAGACATGAGCGATCGACAGCTCTATTTCGGCGGCCACAGTAAGGCTGCGGGCGGGTGTGGCTTCACTTCCCCTTCTTATTGTGTCCGCGTTTTCGTTCGACGTTTCCACCGCCAAGGCCAAGGCTCCAATCCCGGTTACGCAATTCGAACGGCGCAGTTTACCGGCCGCCAGTGCTTTAGTCCAAGGCCAATGCCGCAATCTGCGAACTGATCCACCGACGCTCCCAGAGGTTTTTTCCGCCGGTCTGGTGATCGAGCATGATCAGCGCGTCGCGCTTGGCCCGCCGGACCTCGAGGCTGGAAGCGTCGTCCGCGGCCGCAAGGCGGAGCAGGTGCAGCGCTTCGAGCGGTTGGCCGAGTTTCACGAATTCACGGGCCTTTGTAACAAGCGGAGCCAGGCCGCCGATGAGTTCGGCAATCGCCGGGCCCACGCTCTCGGCGGGGACGCCGTAAAGCTCGGTCGTTCCGCGCGCGGGATCGAACCAGCCGGAATATTCATGCCAGATCGCCCGGATGTTCCACGACAGCTTTCCGTATTCTTCGGTCAGCGTCAGAGCTTCCGGCGTGCGGATTTCGCGCATCAGGGTTTGCAGGTCAGTGCCGGCGTTCATGCCCTTGACCGTCTCGTCATGAACCCATTCGACAGCGTCAGCGATGCGGGCGGTGATCTCCGCGACATGCGCTTCGCCGCGAATGTCCTCGTGTCCGGTGAGAATCTGTACGGGGCGCAATTCCCGCAGCTTGCGAACCGAAGCGACGAATTCCATCGCCGATCGCGGCTTGTCTCCGCGCAGCGTATTGAGGTTGGGGTGATTGCCGAAGAGCGGTCCGAACAGGTTGCCGACAATGGCAATCCGGTCGGCCGGCAGCCAGACGATGACCGCAGAACGCGTTTCCCCGCCCGGCGTCCAGATAACCTCGAATTCGCGCTCTCCGACAGAGAATCTCAACCCTTCGTCGCCGATCAGCCGGTCGGGCCGGACCTCGGCGGTGGGCACCATGTCTTCGGTGCGGCCGGTGATCCCGCCGAATATCCGGCGCGAGCCGCGGCGATAATGCTGCGAGAGCATCTCGCTGATCTGCCGTTCCTGAGGATAGAGCTTGTGGGCGATCACGTCGTTCTGCGGCGTCTTGTAGACTTCAAGCCCGCCGTACTGGTTCGCGTGGCTCTGGGTCAGCACGATCCGGGCGATCGGCGCTGCCGAAACCTTGGCAAACAGGTCCTTGCCGCGCTTCGCGTCGGCCAGGGTCCCGGCATTGACCAGAACGCTCTCGCCTTCGGTAGTGACCAGGTAGCTGTTGCCCACCCCCCGGCATTCCCAGATGCCGGGGCCGCGTGAGATTGCTTCCTTCTGGCCTTGCCCCGACTTGACCATCTGCGCGGCGCGCAAATTGCGATCCGAAAGGTCCTGCTGCTTTCCGTCCATCCTGCTTGCCCTTTTCCTTCGCGGGTCCGGCCGCGGGAACAGGCGCTATAAGGCCGTTCAATACCGAATGGCGCAAGCGTGTCCGGACCCCGGTGCTGCCGGGCGGTTCGATTGGGTCCTATTGAAAACAATGTGTCGCCCTGGCGACAATCCTGCGCCTTGCTCCCGCGCTGCGGGGTGGTGATATCCACGCAACAGTCGAGAAGTTGCGATGGGAAAGTGGATGTCACTGACGTTTCAGGATGTAGTCGAGGGCGCAAGGGCAAAGACCGGAGGACTGCCGGACCCGGATTGCGATTCCTGGCGCGAAGGTCTTGAGATCCTCCTCAAGGATCACGCGAAGCAGCAGCGCCTGACGGAACGTGGCTGGGCCAGTGTCCGTAACAGATACATAGATTGCCTCGCCGAGCGCATGGTGGTCGACGATTACCACCGCCGCCATCCCGAGCTTGCCAGCCAGCCGATCGAGCGGCCGGTATTCATTCTCGGCATGCCGCGCACAGGCACGACCTTGGTCAGCTACCTCATGGAATCGGACCCGGCGAACCGCACGATGCTGCGCTGGGAGGCATACAACCTGGCACCGCCGGCCGCGCCCGGTGCGCTGCGCACCGATCCGCGCTGCCTTGCTGAAGTCGCGAAGGACGAGATGATCTTCAAGAGCGCTGCGAAAGTGGCGGCGGCCCATTTCGAACCCGGCGACAGCCCGACCGAATGCGTGCACCTGCTGGCGCAGGATTTCCGCTCGCTGATGCTGGCAGTGATCACCACCACGCCGACCTACCACGACTGGTTGTTGTTCACCGACATGACCAGCGCCTTCGAACACCGCAAGCGCGCGATGCAGATCATGCAGTCGACCAATCCCGGCCGCTGGGTGCTCAAGATGCCGTCGGATTCGCTGTTCGTGCGGCAGATCTTCAGGACATTTCCCGATGCCCGGGTGATCTGGACGCACCGCGATCCCTATGCCGCCGCGGCATCAGCGCTCGGCATGCGCGGCGCTTCGCGGCCTTTTTCCGAAGTCGATGCCGGGGCGGACTACATGCGCCGGCATTTCCCGCTGCAGTTCGCGCTCCACCTTTCGCGCCCGCTCGAAGTGAGCAAGGAACGGCCCGAGGATTTCTACCACCTCTATTACGACAGCCTGATCGCCGACCCTCTCGCCGAAATGCAGCGGGTCTATTCCTGGCTCGGGGACGAATGGACCGAGGCCAGCGAGAGCGCCATGCGCGGCTGGCTCGCCGACAACCCGCAGAACAAGCACGGCAAGCACGTCTACAGCTTCGAGGAATGGGGCCTGACCAAGCAGGACATGGAACCCTATTTCTCCGACTACCTGCGCACCCATCCGGTCGAACGAACGAAAGCATGAGCGCAGGCATGTTTGACCTGACCGGCAGGGTCGTGCTGGCGACCGGCGGTATCCTGTTCGTCGACAGCGGCCGATCGGTAAAGCCGAAGTAGATCCGCAAGGCTTCAATGTTCCGAATGAGACGCTTTATCTCTAATCGGCCATGAAAGGGCCTGTCAGGCGCTCGCAAAGGCATCTCAAGGCACGTTGGCGTTTGGGCTGTGATCGGCCTGACCAGTATAGTCCTGACCAGCAGGAGCGAAGTTGCAGGGCCACGCCCGGGACAGCCTCGCCGCAAAAATCTGCCTTTGGGAGGGATGATCATGAAGACCTTGCGTACCACCGAATTTCGCCGAGCAATCCTGGCAAGCGCTGCTGTATTTGCGCTGCTGCCGAACCTTGCTCTCGCCCAGTCCAGCGCCGCTGAAGAGCCCGAAGGAGACGGTTCCGAAATCGTCGTGACCGGCACGATCCTTCGCGGCGCGGCACCTGTCGGTTCGAATGCGATCACGGTCGGGCAGGAAAAGATCGCCGAAACCGGCGCGACGACGGCCAACGAATTGCTGACCTCGGTCCCGCAGGTCACCAACCTGTTCAACAACGTGCCGCAGTCGCGCCTCGGCGTCGCGGTCAACCAGATCCAGGTGGTGCGCCCCAACCTGCGCAACCTTGCGGGCGAGACCAGCTCGTCCTCGTCAACCCTCGTGATGTTCGATGGTCGCCGCATTGCCCCGGTCGGCGTGACGCAGAACGCGATCGATCCCGACATCCTGCCCCCGATCGCGATCGAGCGCGTTGAAGTCGTTACCGATGGCGGCTCCGCGACCTATGGTTCCGACGCGGTCGGCGGCGTGATCAACTTCATCACCCGCAAGCGCTTCGATGGCCTGAAGGTGCAGGCGCACTACGGCATTGCCGACAATTACAAGCAGTATGATGCCTCCGTCATCGCCGGCAAGGACTGGGGTTCGGGCTCGGCCTACATCGCTTACAGCTACCAGCATAACGACCCGCTGTTCGCGCGCGACCGTGACTTCATCAAGGATGTCGACTGGCTCTCGCCCAACCTGACCCCGCGCGGCCGCTCGTGCACGCCGGGCAATGTCCGCGTCGGTTCGGCAGCGTTCTTCGCGCTTCCGGGCCTCACTAGCACCACCCCCAACTCGTGCGATTACCGCAACAACTCCGTGGTTCCGGAGAGCACCCGCCACAGCGGTCTGGCCCGTCTCCATCAGGAGCTGTCGCCTTGGCTGACCGTCGACCTCGGTGCGTTCTACGGTGAACGCAAGTCGGTCTCGCGTTCCGATTACGCCGGATCGGTGACGGTCAACGGCGCCTCTCAGCCAGAAATTGATTTCCGGCCTTTCTTCTTCCAGCCCGCGAGCTTCAGGAATTTCTATTACACCCCGGTACCGGGCCAGTCCGCGACCGCCAGCCAGACGGTGTTCTTCAACCTCAACTCGGTTCTGGGCGCTAGCACCAATCTGTCCAGGTCTTCGTTCAAGGAATGGGGCGCCAACGCCGAATTCCAGGCGGATCTTGGTGGCGGCTGGCAGCTGCGCACGCTGTTCAACTACAGCAACAGCGATAGCGAATACCACATTGGAGGCTTCAACTCGACGCTGCTGAACGCGTTCGCCTCGGGTCCGAACTCCGTAACCGCGGCTGGCGCAATCAACTTCTATAATCCCGGATCCGGCACGAGCGACCTGGCGAACATCCAGCAGCTGATCAACACTGAGTCGGCCGGACAGGGCAAGGAAGAACTGTTCAACCTGCGGGCGATTGTCGACGGTACGCTATTCACCTTGCCGGGCGGCGACGTGAAGGTGGCCGCCGGTTACGAGTTCGCACGCGACAACTTCCGCCAGCGGATCGTTGCCGCCAACCTGGCTGTCGGCGCGCTCGCAAACACCCCGTTCGTTCCCTACGGCCGGTCGGTCAATTCGTTCTTCGGCGAAGTGCAGGCTCCGGTCATCGAACAAGTCACGCTGTCCGCGTCGGTTCGCCATGACCGCTTCAGCGACTTCGGCAACACGACCAATCCGAAGTTCGGCATCAGCATCAAGCCGGTGTCCTGGCTCAATCTGCGGGGCAATTACAGCACTTCGTTCAACGCGCCTTCGCCGGTCGACCAACTGGGCGTGTTCACCAACACCCTGTTCGCATTCCCCTTCAACGCCTTCGTTCCTGCCGGCGTTACACCTGCCGCGTCAGGCACGGTAGCTCTTCAGGGTTCGAACCCCGGCCTGCTGCCGCAGACCGCCAAGACATGGTCGGTCGGGTTCGACATGGATCCGCTGGAAGGCGTGCATGTCAGTGCCAGCTACTACAACGTGAAGTTCAAGAACATCATCGGGACCCCGGCCCCGAATGCGACGATCTTCGCGCTCAACCCGAACAACGTGATCGCCAATGTCAACGGCGTGCCGCTGGCGACCATCACGAGCTTCATCAACGCGTCGGGCCTGTCGAGCGCGGCGGCCACGCTGGCAACGGTCACGGCAGGCTGCGCCAATCCGACGAATTGCCTCAACGTTTATGAGCTCGTCGATTTCCGCAAGGGCAACATCGGCAGTGTCAACGTGGACGGCATCGACTTCGTCGCCAGCTACCGCGGCAAGACCGGATTTGGCGGCTTCGATCTGGGAGTGTCAGGCAACTATGCGCTGAACCGCACGAGCCAGGCGGGTGTGGGCGCGCCAATCGTCAACGAACTGATTGCGACGAATATCTTCGTGCAACCGGGCAACGTATCCCTGCAGCGTAATGGCTCTTCGCGCTTGCAGCTTCAGGCTACGGCAGGAATCGATGTCGGCAGCTTCCGTGCTCAGGCGACGCTCAATCACAGCTCCGGCTATGCCACCTATCGCTGCGACGCGACCTCGACCCCGGTCTGCAATGCCACCACGAATGGCAACCCGAGCGGCAGCGGCCAGCCGCAGGACCGTGTCGGCGCGTTCAACACCGTCAACCTGTTCTTCAAGTATGACGTGCCTGCCGAAAGCGGACTGCTCCGCGACCTGCAGTTCACGCTCAACGTGAACAACGTGTTGGATACCGATCCGCCGGTTCTCCGCGCGATCGGTGGTTCGGGCTACGCCAACGGCTTCACGCTTGGCCGACTGATCCAGTTCGGCGTCGCGAAAAAGTTCTGATAAGGCTCTCCCAGGCCCGGTTGCTGCACCCGCAGCAGCCGGGCCAAACCCGGACAGGTGCACCTATGGTCAAGCGCGCAGCAGGTACTGCCTTGTTTCTCGCATCGGCCATTCTGAACCCTGCTGCCCTGGCACAGCAGCAATCCGAAAAAGCCTGGACCGCCAGCTGGATTGACCAGCCGGGGTCCGAACCTGCGAAACCGGGGGTCTACCACTTCCGGAAAGAGTTTGAGCTTACCGCGCAGCCGGCGAGTTTCCCCATCCGCGTGTCTGCGGACAATCGCTACCGGCTCTATGTGAACGGCGTCGAGGTCTCGAACGGACCTGCCCGCGGTGATTTGCTCCATTGGCGTTACGAGAGCGTCGACATTGCCGCGCATCTGAAGCCCGGCAAGAACGTCATCGCCGCGCTCGTCTGGAACATGGGCGAGTTCAAACCGGCTGCCCAGATCTCGCTTCGCACGGCGCTTGTCGTCCAAGGCGACAGTCCGGAGGCGGCTGTCGTCAGCACGGGAAGCGGCGGGTGGAAAGTTTTTTCCAGCCGGGCGTACACGTTCAAGCGCGTCGAGGGCGACGATACGGGCGGTTTCTATGTCGCCGGCCCGCGCGAAGAATTTGACGCCGGCCAGGCTCCATGGGGCTGGGAACAGCCCGGCTTCGACGCGGGCGGGTGGACCGAGGCAAAGCCCATCGTCCAGCAATTCGCCTCGCCAGTGGCACTGGCTCGCGGAACCCAGTTTAATGGCAGTGCGGCGGAATGGCAGCTCGTCCCCCGCAACATCCCGCTCCCCGAACAGACCCCTGTCCGCTTCGCCTCCGTCCGCCGCGCCGAAGGCGTGACGGTTCCGGCGGGTTTCGCCGCAGGCAAGCAGGCGCTGACCGTGCCGCCGCGGACAAAGGCGACCCTGCTGCTCGATCAAGGCGCCTTGACCGTTGGCTATCCGGTGCTGATCACAAGCGGCGGGGCTGGCGCGAAAGCCACGATTATCTTTGCCGAAAGCCTGTTCGATGCAGCGGGCAACAAAGGCAATCGCGCCGAGATCGAAGGCAAGACAATCCGCGGCCTGCGCGATACCATCCGGTTCGATGGCGGAGAGGGCCGGCGGTTCCAGTCGCTCTGGCTGCGGACCTGGCGCTATGTGCAGGTGGAAATCGAAACGGGCGACCAACCGCTCCGCATAGACTCCATCGAAGGCATCTTCGCGGCTTACCCCTTCAAGCAGAAGGCGGCGTTCGAATCCGACGCGAAATGGATCAAGCCGGTCTGGGACATGAACTGGCGCGCCCTGCGCATGAGCGCCTTCGAAACGTTCTGGGACACGCCCTATTACGAACAGCTCCAGTATGTCGGCGATACGCGCATCGAAGCGCTGATGTCGGTCTATCAGACTGGTGACGACCGCCTGATGCGCAGCGCCATCGAGCAGTTCGACGATTCGCGCACGTCCGAAGGGCTGACGGCCAGTTCCTATCCCTCCAGCCTGCGCCAGCAGATCCCGCCGTTCTCGCTTTGGTGGGTGGCCATGGTCCACGACTACTGGATGCTGCGCGGCGACCCCGCCTTTGTCCGCGGCCGGATGCAAGGCGTGCGCGACGTGCTCGACTGGTTCGATCGGCACGTTGACGAGACCGGGCTGCTGGGGCCGATGCCGTGGTGGAATTATCTCGATTGGGCCAAGAGCTACCCCGGCGGCATTCCCCCGGGCGGCGGCAAGGGGCACTCGGTGGCGATCAACCTGCAGTTCGTCATGGCGCTGCAACAGGCCGCCGAGTTGGAGCAGGCGCTGGATCGGCCCGACGATGCCAAGCGCAACCTTGAGCTGGCCAATCGCATCATTGCCACTCTCAGGACCAAGGCGTGGGACGAAGGCAGGGGTCTGTTCGTCGACAGTCTCGAAGCGCGATCCTTCAGCCAGCAGACCAATTCGCTCGCCATTCTCGCGAATGCCGTGCCGGATGGCATGGCGAAACCGGTCGCCGAGAAAATGCTCGCGGACAAGGATCTGGAGCCGGCCACATTCTATTTCCGCTTGTATGTCGATGAGGCGATGCGCAGCGCAGGTCTTGCCGACCGCTACCTGAGCCGGCTGGGCCCTTGGCAGGAGATGATCCGCAACGGCATGACGACCACGGCGGAGACGCCCGAACCGACCCGCTCGGATTCGCACGCGTGGGCGGCCCATCCCAACTATCAGCTGCTTGCGACGGTGCTGGGCATTCGGCCCGCGACCCCCGGTTTCAAGCACATTGCGATCACGCCTGCGCTTGGAACCCTCAAGTTCGCACAAGGCCAGATGCCGCACCCTGCGGGCGCGATCAGGGCATCCTATCGTCAGGCTAAGGACAAGCTCTTTGCCGATGTGACCCTGCCCCTCACCGTATCGGGTGACTTCGTGTGGCGCTCGGCAAAGTTCGACCTCAAGGGCGGGAAAAATTCCATTGTCTGCACGGCAGACCAATGCCGACCGGTGAAAGCCGGAAGTGTGCGCCCCGTTGTGCCTAAAGGAGAGTGATGAAATGCTGAGCGCCCCAACCGGTTCGCGCGGGACTCTGATGCTCGGCGCTGCAGCGCTGACACTGGCCTGCGTCGGTACCGCGCCAGCTTGGGCAGCGGCCTGCAAGCCAGCAGGCGAGACGCTGTTTGGCGGCGTTGATGCGCCGCTGGCGGTCGATGCGGATTGCACCGATCCGGATTACAATGCCGACACGTTGGTGCTCGATTCCACCGAGAGCAAGATGCTCAAGCTGCCCGATGGCGGAACGATCGGCTATACCGAGGTCAAGGCCCATTGGCCGGCCGCCGGCCAGGCCCAGCAGGCACCTGCGGGCGGGGAGGCCGCAAAGCCTGCCATTCACAGTCTTGTCTGGCGCTTTCCCGACAAGAAGCTTTTCCGCAACCGCTTCTTCCAGCAGACCTATCCGCTGAACATCGAGATGCTCAACGTTGTCGATGCCCGTTTCGCCTTTGAAACCGGCGGAGGCTATACGGTTGGCGTAAACGCGGGAAATCCGAATGTGGGCTTCCGCGTCCCCGCCGCTGCCGCGAAACTGGCAAAGGCCTATGCTCGCAAGCATTACGGCACCAACGAACGCATCTATGGTTATATGTATGGCCAGAGCGGCGGATCGGTGCAGACGATCGCCGCCGCAGAAGGGACGACCGGAGTCTGGGACGGCCTTATTCCCGTTGTCATCGCGACAGACGGGTTGAACAGCCACAGCTTCGCCTGGGGTGCCCTGTATAATCTGGCCATCCCCACGGAGAAGCGGAAAGCGATTGCCGAGGCCGCCGCGCCGGGAAGCGGAAAGGACATCCGCGCCGGGCTCAACGCCGAAGAGCATGCGGTCCTTGATGAAGTCCTCAGCGCCGGATTTCCTCAAAACGTCCTAGAGACGATGCAGTTTTCAATGGGCGGCGGGATGTTCGGGTTCGGTTCTGTCCGCGCTTTCGATCCCGGTTACTTCACCGACTTCTGGACCACGCCGGGCTATGAAGGCGCCAACTCGCCCTCATTCCTCAAGGCGGCAATCGTCGATGGCACTGCAACGATCTCGTCAATTACCCGCAACCTGCAGGGCGAAGCGACGGCCATCGTGTTCGATGCGGCTTCGATGCCGGCGCTGGGTTCCAGTGGTGTCGATGGCGTCCAGTTCATGGTCGTGCAGGACGGCACGGCGAACCCGGACAAGGGCGATGCGCCTGCGCTCAAAGGCAAACTCGAGGGCACGACGGTCAAGCTCGAGGATGGCAAGAACAGCCCAGCGCTGCTGGCCACGCTCGCAAGCGGGACAAAAGTCAGGCTGGACAACCGCGCAGCCATCGCCATGGCCTTCTATCCGCGCCATTCGATCCTCGAAAACGGCAACCCGGCCTACAACCAGTACCGCAATGCCGACGGCAGCCCCCGGTATGCACAGCGGCCGAAGACGCCGATCGCCATCCCCCTGCTCAGCAATATCGGCGCTGCCGGCGGGATCGTGCAGAGCGGCCGGATCAGGACCAAGACGATCGTTTTCGAGAACCTCTATGACGGGAACTCCTATCCCTATGTCGCGAGCTTCTATGCCGGTCAGGTGAAGCGTGCGCTGGGCGCGAAGCAGGCGCAGCAGATGTTCCGCCTCTATTATCAGGAGAACGGAATCCACGGCGTGTTCCTCGATCCCTTACCCGGCAAGTTCGGGACCATGACGGCGGCCACCGGGGGAACGCTGCACCAGGTGTTGCTCGATCTGGCCAATTGGGCGGAAAAGGGCATCGCACCGCGCGCTTCAACCCGCCACACGCTGGACCCGATGAACCAGGTCGTCCTCCCGGCCTCGGCCGCGGCGCGTGGGGGGCATCAGGCTGTCACCCGGCTGACCGTCAATGGCGGCAAGCGGGCCGAAGTGGCCGTGAACCAGTCGGTCACGGTAACCGGACGGATCACCATGCCGTCCGGTCCCGGCAAGGTCGTGCAGTACGACTGGTATCTCGGCACGCCCAATGCCAAGTTCGAACCCGCCATCAAGCTCGCCGTCCCGAAAAAGACGGTCATGGCCAGCCGGACTGTCAGCTTCGCCAAGCCCGGCGAATACGTAATCACATTCAGGGCAACCGGGCAGCGCGAAGGCAAACAAGATACGACCACGCCGCTGAACAACATCGACCGCGTGCGCGTTGTGGTGAAGTAAGTCCGCTGCCAAGCATTCCGGGCGGCCAGGGCTCTCCCGGAATGTTCTCTAATCTACAGCCACCCCGCCGTGCGGATCTTCGCTCCTGATCGTGCGGCGGGTGGAGGCTCTATCGAAGTTCGCTTCGTATTTCGGCCGCATCGTGCCGCAAAGCCGGTCCCAGATGGTCGTATAGCCGCCGAAATTGCCGGTGAAATAGTGGTGATGCTCGTCGTGAAAGCTGGCCGAGATGAACCATTTGGTGAGCCATGTCCGGTTCCACCAGCGGGGCAGCAGTTCGAAGCCTGAGTGGACGTAGAGCCCCATCAGGATGGAGGTCGGCACGATGAACGGGACGGTTGCTTCGTGGATGGTGAAGACCACCATGAACAGCGGCGTGAACATGCCCTCTATCACGCCCTCGATCGGGTTCATCGACCACGAGGTGATCGGCACCGGCGCGGTTGAGCGGTGGTGCAGCTTGTGCACCCACGAGTAGTACGGCTCCTTATGCATCAACCGGTGCGCCCAGTAGAAATAGGCGTCGAACAGGAAGAACGAGAGCGCGTATTCGCCGGCAATGGTCCAGCCTGAAACTGGCCCGGTCCTGAGCTCGATCCAGCCGATCTGCGTCCACCAGCTGATCAGTCCGGTGATCGTCACGGTGACGATCACCAGATTGAACAGGCCGTGGCGCAGTTCGGTCTTCACATAGGGCCAGCGGAAGGTGCCCGGCTGGATCTTGCGGGCGAGCAAGGCATCGCGAAACAGGAAGGCGGCGAGCAGAGCCACGACGGCGAAAGCCGTGATGACGAGCGCGAAGGACAGGGCTGGATTGCTGCTAGACACTATGACGACTCCCGGATCGATCCCGTGTGTTCGTCACTTTGTTAGCAAGCCGACAGGCGGCGGTCAAATCTGCCCCGGCGGTCAGGCTTTGAGCGGCTCCAGCTGGTCAAGCAAGGCACCTAGCGCCCCGATGATTTCCTGATGGCCGCTGCTCACGCCCAACTGCCGTTCGCGCGAAAGCAGCAGGGCCAGACTGGTGATCGTTACCGTCAGGCCGGTCGGCCCCATGTTGCTGATCTGGGGGGCACGCTGAAGCGCCTTGGTCAGCACGCCCACTTCCACTTCGCGCGACGCTTCGATGAAATGGATCACCTCGCGCCGCAGGCCTTCGATACGGTTCGCCAGCGCCATGAATTCCGCGATCAGCCGGCTGTCAGTGGAATTGAGGCTGATGTCCCACAGGGTGCGAAGCGGATGGGGTTGGACTGCAGCTTCTTCAAGCCGCGCCAGTTCGCGCATCGCCATGCGCCGGAACAGGCTGATGATCAGATCGTCCATCGTACGGAAGTAGTAATAGACCAGCCGCTGCTTGACGCCGATGCGTTCGGCCACCCGGCGCGAGGTGAGTGCGGCGTGGCCTTCCTCGCGCAGGATCGCCTCGGCCCCGTCGAGCATGGCGTGCCAGTTGTCAGAGCCTTCCGGCCCCATGCGGCGCTCGGCTGCCGGCTCTTTGCTGCTGTTCATGCTGGTCGCCCCATATCGTCGCGGCGCTTTGCGTAGTTTGCGCGTCCGCCAAGGTAAAGCCGGCAATTGACCCGCTGCGGCACCCCCGCTAACAAAATGACGAACAAACGTGTGGAGCGGATCAAGTGACGGGAACGGGCAGGCTGGCCGGCAAGGTCGCAATCGTCACCGGTGCCGGGCAAGGTATTGGCGAAGCCATCGCCCGCGCCTTTGCCGCCGAGGGCGCGAAAGTGATCCTGACGGGGCGCACCTTAGACAAGATCGAGGCCGCCGCCGTCGCTATCCAGTCCGAGGGCGGCACGGCGCTGGCGATCAAGGCCGACGCCGGCAATGCCGATGAAGCCGCGATGGTTGTCCAGCGCGCGGTCGCTGAATGGGGCCGCATAGACGTGCTGGTCAACAACGCGCACAGCTTCACCGATTACCTGCCGCTCGAGGATCCGAAGATGGAGGCGAACTGCAAGGTCGACCTGCAATCGGCCTTGTTCGGTTCGCTGCAGATGATGCAGGCGGCCTTCCCGCACATGGTGGCGCAGGGTGGCGGATCGATCATCAACTTCGGTTCGGACTTCGGCATCCGCTGCGAACCGGGCTTCCTTGCCTATGCCGCGAGCAAGGAGGCGATCCGCGCGCTGACCCGCACCGCGGCGCGCGAATGGGGCAAGCACAATATCCGCGCCAATACGATCCTGCCGCGCGCCATGTCGCCCAAGGCGCTGTGGTATCTTGAAGAAACCGGGACCCACGATGCCGAACTGGCAAGGGTTGCCCTGGGCCGCTTCGGCGTTCCCGACGATATTGCTCCGACCGCCGTGTTCCTCGCCAGCGACGATTCCGCCTTCGTGACCGGGCAGACCATCGGCGTCGAGGGCGGCGTGACGATGTTCTGAACGCAGAGAAGGAATTCAGACAATGGCAGACGCTCAGCGCGTGGCACTGGTAACTGGCGGAGCGGCCGGCATGGGCAAGGCGACCAGCCTCAAGCTCGCCGCCGATGGCCATGCTGTCGGGATTATCGACATCGATTTCGACGGCGCCGCGGCAGTGGCTGACGCGATTGTTGCGGCGGGGGGCAGGGCGCTCGCGGTCAAGGCCGACATTGGCGAACGTGCGGCAGTGGAGCAGGCCATTGCGAAAATCCGCGAGGCGCTGGGACCGATCACGATCCTCGTCAACAATGCCGCGGTCGAGAATTTCTCGGCGCTGGAAGACCTTGATGACGCCACCTGGGACCGCCTGATGGGCATCAACCTGCGCGGGGCCTATGTGGCGGCGCAGTGCGTCCTGCCGGATATGACCGCCGCCGGTTGGGGCCGGATTGTCAACGTCTCCGCCTTCGGTGCCCAGATCGGCGCGCCGAACATGGCGCTCTATACCGCGAGCAAGGGGGGCATCATCTCGATGACCCGTTCGCTGGCGATCGAGCTTGGGCCGAAGGGCATCACGGTGAATTCGGTCTCGCCCGGGTTCATCGACACCCCGATGGCGCGCCGGGCGATCGACGGGGGCTTGTTTCCCGTCCCTTACGAGCAGATCATCGCGACCTATCCCATCCCCCGGCTCGGCCAGCCGGAAGACATTGCCGCCGCCTGCGCCTTTTTCGCTTCCGATGCCGCCGGGTATATTACCGGGCAGGTCCTGGGCGTGAACGGCGGGGCAGCGATGTGATCGATGACGCATTCAAAGCACGCAGGTAACGCCATGACCACTTCTGTTTCCAACACGTTCGAAGTCACGCAGGTCAAGCCGCTGATCGG
Organism: Novosphingobium sp.; assembly: GCF_031424035.1. Lineage (GTDB taxonomy): Bacteria > Pseudomonadota > Alphaproteobacteria > Sphingomonadales > Sphingomonadaceae > Novosphingobium. The sequence continues at coordinate 17,165 of NZ_JANPGP010000135.1, read as the reverse complement.
GGCGGTGATCGAGACGGACAAGGAGACGCTGCTCAGCGGCCGGCATTCGGCGGAGATCCGCGGGATGCTCGAAGACCGCGGCGTGATGGTCTTCCCGCAGGTTCATTTCACCGACGAGGAACAGGTGGAGTTCACCAGGACACTCGGCAAATTCGTCCCCGAAATGCACGGCGACATCTTCAAGATATCGATGGACAAGGCGATCAATCCGCAGGCCGACTATGTGAAGGGTGCGTTCTACTGGCACATCGACGGGACCATGCAGCAGGTGCCACTGTTCGCCTCGATGCTGACCTGCAAGAAGGTCGCGCCGGTCGGCGGCAACACCGAATTCTGCAACACCTATGCCGCCTGGGACGCCTTGCCGGAGGAAGAAAGAGCGGCGATCGAGAACCTGCGCGTGGTCCATTCGCTGGTCGCCGCGCAGCTCTTCGTCGAGCCGGAGCCGGACCTTGCCCTGCTTGACCAGTGGAGCCGGCTGGGCACCAATGAACTGCCGCTGGTGTGGACGCATACCTCGGGCCGCAAGTCGCTCGTGCTGGGTTCGACCTGTGATTACGTGGTCGGCATGGACCCGATCGAAAGCCGCCGCCTGCTGGTAAAGCTGCGCGACTGGGCGACGCAGGAACAGTTCTCGCTCAGCCACGAATGGTCGGTGGGCGATGCAGTGATCTGGGACAACACCGGCACGATGCACCGCGCCATGGCCTATCCGCTCGATTGCGACCGCCAGATGCACCGCACCAAGCTGGAAGGCGAGGAAGCCTTTTCCTGACCTGTGACACGTTGAAAACGATAGGGGACCGATATGCCTGATGGCCAATCGCTGAAAATCTTCCTGCCCGTCCTGCTGGTCGTGGCCGTAACCTTCGTGGGCTTCGTCAAGATGGCGATCGAACGCGCGGGGGCGGTGAAGCAGGGGCAGAACCCGGAATTCTACAAGGTCTATCTCGGCGATCCCGAACCCGAAAAGACCCGCGCCGCCGTGCGCCACTGGGACAACCTGTTCGAACTGCCGACGGTGTTCTACGCCGGATGCCTGACCGCCTATGTGCTGGGCGCCGTCAGCATCACCGTGCTGGTCTGCGCGTGGATCTTCGCCGTGGGCCGCGCGGTGCAGAGCTTCATCCACCTCACCTACAATAGCCCCAACCACCGCGGCGGGGCCTTTACCCTGTCGTTCCTCGGCCTGATGGTCATGTGGGGCGCGCTGGCAGCCCACATCGTCGCGGCAGTCTGAAGCGACCTTTCCCAAAAGCGAGATTTTCGATGAATTCACAGCAGAACGTCGTCGCCATTGTTACCGGAGCCAGCAGAGGCGCCGGACGCGGAATTGCCATCGCGCTGGGCAGCCATGGCTGCACGGTCTACGTTACCGGGCGTTCGGAAAAAGCCGGGGACCATGCCTTGCCGGGCACGATCTACGAAACCGCCGAGGCCGTCACCAAGGCTGGCGGCAAGGGCATCGCGGTGCGCTGCGACCACGCCGACGACGCGCAGGTCAAGGCACTGTTCGATCAGGTCCTCGCAGAACAGGGCCGTGTCGACATCCTCGTGAACAACGCTGCCGCCGTCTATGACGAGCTGTCGATGCCCGGCAATTTCTGGGAAAAGCCGCTGAAACTCGTCGACATGATCGAAGTCGGCCTGCGCAGTTCCTATGTCGCGAGCTGGCTCGCGGCCCCGGCGATGGTCGCTCAGGACAATGGCCTGATCGTCATGACATCGGCCTCGGGCGCGGCGCATTATTCGATGGGGCCGGCCTATGGCGCACACAAGGCGGGGGTGGACAAGCTCGCCTTCGACATGGCGGTCGACTTTCGCGACGCCAAGGCCAGTGTCGCAGCCGTCTCGATCTGGATGGGCGCGCTCGCCACCGACCGGCTGCTTGGCATGATCGAGGCCGAGCCCGAGAAGTACGGCTACCTGCGCGACACGATCGAGACGCCGGAGTACACCGGACACGTGATCTGGGCGCTGTTCAACGACCCGACCTTGCAGGAGCGTTCCGGCCAGACGCTGATCGGCGCGGAACTGGGCCGCGATTATGATGTCACCGATGTGGGCGGTCGCCAGCCACCGTCCTACCGCGACACGCACAAAGTCATGCCGCACCAGCATTACCCGCTGGTCATCCGCTGACACCACCAGCCGTGGAGAGACTGACATGAGCCATCCCCGCATCCCGCCTCTCCCGCAAGCGGAATGGACTGACGAAGCGCGCGAAGTTTTCGCCTATTGGGAGGGTGAGCAAGCGCGGCAGAATGGCTCGCGATCGAACACCATGATGACCCTGGCCCAACATCCCAATCTGGCACTGGCGTCGCTCGATCTCGGCAAGTATTTCATGCTCGAATCCGCTTTATCGGCGCGTCAGATTAAGCTGATCATCCTGCGCATCGCGCACCGCTATGGGTCAGTCTATCAATGGACTCACAATGCGCATGGCGCCCTGCAGGTTGGGATCAGTGACGACGAAATTGATGCAATTCGTTCAGACACGGATGTGCCAATCTGGTCTGCCGAGGATCGTGCCTTGCTCAATGCTGTGGACGCAACGTGCAGTGGCGGGCGATTTGACGGCGAAACCTGGGAGGCGCTCACCACTCTGTTTGACCGTCGCTTCATCATGGATTTGATCCATGCGGCTGGGTATTTCACGATGGTCGCTTGGGGCCTGATTGCCATGGGCGTCGAAGTTGAACCGGACTTCGCCGACTTTTCGAAAAACCGTGCTAAGCCAAAGTGAAATAAATGAAGCTTAGGGTTACTCTTTTCACGGCCGGCTGAACTCCTCAAGGGCCTTGCCCTTGCGCGAAGCACCGCTCGCCCATGACCGGTTCTGAAGCTTCACCTTGTAGCGCTCGGGCATGCTGTCATTAATGATGTCGAAGATGCGTTGCTCGAAGTGCCATTCGGCGAGCGACAATTCCTTCTTCTTTTCGCAGCGAGCCTTGCGGTGGTTTTGGGCAAACGCATTGACCTCTTCCTGCGCCTCGGCGCGGCGGGCGATGCGCTTTTCCCAATCCTTCTTCTCGCGTTCATCGAGCGGCCTCTCGGTGCGCACGAGCTGCGAGCGACCACGGCGCCATCGATCCAGCTAAACCATGCATCAATCAATGGCGGGTTTGGTTTGGACCGGGATCGGCACGCAGGGTACCGACTGCGCCATAGACGCTAGCCCGCTGGCCTGCACTGAGAGGAATATTCGATGGACCCCGTGGTCATGGCACGCCGCCTCGGCGAAGGGTTGCTTTCTTTCCCTGTTACTCATTTTGGAGTCGACGGCGGATTCTCCGAAACACCTTACCGCGCGCATTGCGCCTGGATGCTCGAACACGAGCTGACCGGACTGTTCGCTGCCGGCGGAACCGGCGAATTCTTTTCGCTCAACTCCGCCGAAGTGATCGACGTTCTGGGCGCGGCGGTGGCAGTAAGCCGCGAAGTCGGTAGCAACGTTCCGGTCCTGTCGGGCTGCGGCTATGGCACGGCGATCGCCACAGACCTTGCGCGCCGGGCGGAGAAGGCAGGGGCCGACGGTCTGTTGCTGCTCCCGCCTTACCTGATCAATTCGAAGCAGGATGGTCTTGCCGCGCATATCGAAGCGGTGTGCCGTTCGACTGGACTGGGCGTGATCGTCTACAACCGAGACAACGCCGTTGTCAGCGATGAGACACTTGCCCGGCTGTGCGAGCGCAACCCCAATCTGGTCGGTTACAAGGACGGCGTTGGCGATATCGAGCTGATGACCCGCATCTACGCCCGGATGGGTGACCGGCTGACCTATATCGGCGGCCTTCCCACCGCCGAGACCTTCGCCGTACCTTACCTCACCATGGGCGTAACCACGTACTCTTCGGCGATTTTCAACTTCCTGCCTGAATGGGCTCTGGCCTTTTACAAGGCGGTACTCGCGGGCGATCAGGCCTATGTCCTGCAGCAGCTCAAGGATTTCGTGCTGCCCTATATCGCGCTGCGCGATCGCGGAACGGGCTATGCGGTGTCGATCGTCAAGGCCGGGTGCCGCCTGGTCGGGCGCGATGCGGGGCCGGTGCGAACGCCCCTGACCGAGCTGACACCAGCGGAGTTGGAAGACCTGCGGGCGCTGATCGAAAAGGTCGCGCCAAAGTCACTCGTCGAGGCGATATAACCGCGCTAGGCTGGCGGGATGTTCGAACTCAGCCAGCTGCGCTGCTTCGTTGCCGCCGCCGAGGAATTGCATTTCGGCCGCGCGGCGCAGCGGCTCAACATGACGCAGTCGCCGCTCAGCCGCCAGATCCAGCTGCTAGAGCGGATTCTCGACGTGACCCTGCTTGAACGCACCAGTCGCAACGTAGCCCTCACCCCTTCGGGTCGGGTTTTCCTGATCGAGGCCCGGCGAATCGTTCGGCTGGCGGAAAGCGCGGCCCTCTCTGCGCGGCGCGTGGCCAAGGGAGATGCCGGCAAGATCGCGATCGGCTTTACGGCCGTTTCGGGCTACACGCTGGTGCCGCAGATCGTCGCCCATGCTCGCGCTTCCCTGCCCAACATCGATCTCGAACTGCACGAGATGGTCTCGGGCGATCAGACCGATGCGCTGCTGACCGGCCTGATCGACATTGGCTTCGTCCGCCCTCCCGTTGTGCGGCACGAATTCGAAACCGCGCTGATGCTCAACGAACCCCTGCTGGTCGCGCTGCCCTCGGGCGACGCGCGCCAGGCCATGTCAGTGCTTGCGCTGGCCGATCTCGATGAGTTGCCGCTGATCATGTATTCGCGGGCTGGCGCAGGCTATTTCCATGACATGCTGGTGAGGCTGTTCGATGAGGCCGGAGTCTCGCCTCAGCTGGTCCAGCATGTGACCCAGATCCACTCGATGCTCGGCTTGGTCCGCGCCGGTCTGGCGGCGGCAGTGGTGCCGCAATCGGCGATGGGCCTGCACCCCGACGACGTACAGTTCCGTCAGCTGGCGACCATGCCTGAACGTCCCGTCGAACTGCACATCGCGTGGAAGCGCGACAACGCCAATCCCGCGCTTGAGGCGATGCGCAAGCTCTGCCTTGAATGCGTTCCTGCATGACGACCCGGCGCACGGCACTCAAAGGACTCGCTTCGGCGTCGCTGTTCGTACCCGGACTGGCGCATGCTGCGACCGGCGATCCGGTCGCGGTCACCCGGCATGGCCGGGTCCGGGGTCTGCGCGAAGACGGCGTGCTGGCGTTCAGGGGTGTGCGCTATGGTGCCGATACCGCGTCGCGCCGCTTTGCCCGAGCGGCGCCCGCAGCGCCATGGACCGGCATTGCGGACGCTATTCGCTACGGTGCCAGCGCGGCGCAGACCGGTGTTGACGGACCCGGCAGCGAAGATTGTCTTTTCCTCAACGTCTGGACCCCCGCGCTTGATGCCGGGCGGCGCCCCGTGATGGTCTACCTCCACGGCGGCGCGCACAGCCATGGTTCGGGTTCCGATCCGCTATACGACGGTGCCAACCTGGTGCGGCGCGGCGACGTGGTTGTGGTGACGCTCAACCACCGGCTCGGCGCGCTGGGCTATGGCTATCTTGCGCGGCTCGGCGGCCCCGCTGAATCGGGCAATGTCGGAAATCTCGACATAGTCCTCGCGCTGCAGTGGGTGCGCGACAGTATTGCCGCGTTTGGCGGGGATCCTGGGCGAGTGATGCTTTTCGGCCAGTCGGGCGGCGGGGCGAAGGTCGTGACCCTGATGGCCATGGCCGAGGCGCGCCCGCTGTTTCACTCTGCTGCGACGATGAGCGGCCAGCACGTCACCGCTGCCGGGCCGCAGCACGCTACGCAGCGCGCCGCAGCGTGGATGGCAAAGGCGGGCGCGCGCGATTTCGCCGAACTCGCGCGGATGCCGGTGGAGCGGATGGTCGCGGCGATGGCGATGACTGACCCGATTGAGGGCAGGGGTGAAATCAGCTTCACCTCAACGCTCGATCACGCTGTGCTCACACGGCATCCGTTCTATCCGGGAGCCCCGCGCGAGGCCGCGCATATCCCACTGATCGTCGGCAATACGCACGATGAGACCGGCTATTGGCTGGAGAAATCGCTAAAGGCCGGCGACACCACCTGGGACAATCTGCCAGCGCGTCTGGGGCAACAGATTGTCAAGGATGTCGATCCGGTTTGGCTGATCGGCGAATACCGCAAGCTTTACCCGGACCGTAGTCCCGGGCAGATCCTGCTGGCGGCATCGACAGCGGCGCGGTCATGGCCCGGCCACCTGATCCAGGCCGAGGAGCGCGCGAAGATTGGCGCGCCGACATGGATGTACCAGCTCGATTTCTCCTCACCCGAAGCGGGCGGCATGCTCGGCGCGTTCCACACGCTCGACATCGGACTGGTCTTTGCCAACTCGCAGAACCCAAAGGCGCGAACCGGCGCCAGCCCGGAGGCGCGGCAGCTTGCCGGGCAGATGGCCGATGCATTCATCCGGCTGGCGCGTGCCGGTAACCCAAACGGCGGCGATCTGCCACACTGGCCACAATACGATCTCGATCGGCGCGCGACGATGATCTTCGATCGGGCGGTCCGTGTGGAGAACGACCCGCGCCGCGCCGAACGACTGCTGCTTTCGGTCGCGCCTTATATCAAGCCGGGAGGATAGGCCTCAGCGATCCCACGGGAAGGCAAGGCTGGGCCGGTTGGCGTAACGGCTCATTGCGAGCGCCAGCCGGGTTCCGGTGCCGGGTTCCAGCCGCACGGTAAAGTCCCGCGCGCCGACAGCGTGTTTGATGCCATCAATCGTCACCGCATCAATTCGGTGTTCGGCAAATGCGCCGCCTTGCACCACGACCGTGCGCGGCGCAGGGCCAAGGTTGACCAGCGTCACCTCGGTTGCGGTATCGCCCAGCGAATGGACCAATGCGGCGACGTCTGCCGGCACTCCGGCGCGGCGAAGCGCGGGATCGAAATAGCGCAGCCGGCAGTGCAGCGGTACGCCTCCCTGTGGCGGGCTTGTGGGCGACCATGGCGGACGAGCAATATGAAGCCCGCCGGTCATGGTCTGGATCAGTGCCATGGCGCTGGCCGGGTTGATGTCGAGCGTCCAGTCAGCCAGGCGGGTGCCGGGATTGGTGGTATCGGCAAGGCGCGCCGCTACGCGGTCCGCGACACGCTTGAGATCGCCTTCCAGCGCAGTTTCGGCATAACCCGGATTACGCCCTTCAAGGAAATCGAGCCACGGATGGTCCCCCGCTGCGGCGCGGTCCGCTGGGCTTTGCGTGGCGTACCAGATCTCGAAGCCGTTGGTGCGATACGGGCCCGGCTTCCAGCCCCACCAGCCCTCGGGCCCGTACATGGACGGGGCCGAAAGCCTGCCATCGATCGACTTCGATGCCGCATTGATGATGGCATTCTGGCGAGACCACAGCCGCACGTAGTTCCGGTCACCGGTGAGCAACAACGCGTTATAGAACGCGGTGATCGAGCGCGGCACGCGGTTGCGGTTCTCACGCTTGCCCGTCTGCGGGACGACCGGCGAGAAGTTCCAGCCATAGGTCCCGCCCCACCAGTCGGCTGCAATCTTGCCATCCGGCCCGATCTTGCTCGGAATGATTCCGCCGTTGGCCTGCATCCGCTCGGCCCAGGCATCGAGATAATCGAGCGACCAGCGGCTGAACCGTTCGCCCAGTCCCAGTGCAAAGGCGTTGAGCCCCAGCGTCGTCGCCTGCAGGTTGAGCGGGTTGTCCCCCACAACGTCGGTATATTCGGCATAGTGGGCGAGGAACTCGGCGAAGCTGTCCTCACCGTGCTCAAGGTGGAACGGACGCGCATCGAAGGGATCACCGGCCCAGTCTAGCGGGGTCGCGGCGCGCAGCATCGGCCCGCGACTGCCGTTTAGCAGGCTGCGCATCATGCGATGCCGCGCGTCATAATTGTTCACAGAACGGTCTGCGCCGGTGTATAAATCGGCAAAGCGCCGGGTGCGCAGCGCCAGCGCCGGGTCGCGCGGGTCGCTCAGCCCCATCACGTTGAAGCTCGTCAGTCCCTCGGCATTGTGCTGCCAGTCCATCTGCACCGGGAACTCGCGGTGGTACATGCCCAGCCGGGCGATGGGTGCTTCGCGAGTGCGCACGCGCGAGTATTGGCGCAGATGGCCTTCCCAGAATTTCTGACCCAGAATCTTGAGCCGGTCCGACCCGCCGAGTGCGTGGAGCACGAACCAGTCATTGGTGAACTCGGCTGCATCGTCGGGCCCATCATTCGCACCCCAGCGCGGGAATGCGAGAAGCTCGTTATCGCTGGTGACGTATTTGGCATAATAGGCTTCGCAGGCCGCAGCGTTGGCGGCGAGCAATTCGCGCTGGAGCACGGCCCAGCGCGGCGGGGACATTGGCGTGGCGATCCGGAGCGTTGCCAAAGGGGGGCGCGCTGCGGCGGGTAGCGCGGCCAGCGCCGCTCCTCCCGTCAGGAATGCGCGCCTTGTGGGCGTCATTCGCCGAGTTCCAGCCGCCTGATGGGTCCCACCACGAAGCCATAGGCCGCCATCGTCAGCAGGCAGTGGGCCGCGACGAAGGCCAGCGCCCAGTCGAATGACCCGGTCGCCGCAACGATGAAGCCGACCGCGATCGGGGTGACAATCCCGCCGATATTTCCGAACATGTTGAACACGCCGCCAGCCAGTCCTGCGAGGCGCGGCGGGGCGACGTCGGCCATCACCGCCCAGCCGAGAGAGGCAACCCCCTTGCCAAAGAAGGCGATGCTCATGAACAGGACGACAAGCCATTCCGCCTCGACCCAGACACATGCCAGGATCGCGGTGGCAAGAGCCATGCCGAGAAGAAGCGGAGTCTTGCGGGCCAGGTCCAGGCTTCCCGTGCGCTTGAGGATGCGGTCCGAGATGAGCCCGCCGGCAAGGCCCCCGACAAAGCCGCAGAGCGCTGGCGCAGCGGCGGCAAAGCCAGCCTCCAAGATGTTCAGACCGCGCTCCTTGACCAGATAGATCGGGAACCAGGTGACGAAGAAATAAGTCAGCACGTTGATGCCGTATTGTCCGATGTAAATGCCCAGCATCATCCGGTTGGAGATCAGTTCGCGTAAGTTGGGCCACGAAAATGGCGGGGCGCTTCCGCGTGCAGTGGATTCCATATCCACGAGTCCGCCGCCTGCCCGGATTTCCTCAAGCTCGGCGGCGTTAATCGCGGGATGGCGGTCCGGTCCGTGGACATAGGCAACGAACAAGGCTGCGGCGATGACGCCGACCAGCCCCATCACCCAGAACACCGTTCGCCAGCCAAAACCGTGGACCAGCCAGCCCATCGCCGGTGCAAAAACCACTAGCGAAAAGTATTGCGCACTGTTGAATATGGCCGAGGCGATGCCGCGCTCGCGGCCGGGAAACCATGCAGCTACCAGTCGCGCATTTCCCGGAAAAGACGGCGATTCTGCGAGGCCCACCAGGAAGCGGAGCGCGAACAGCGTTCCAACCGCGCTCAGCCCGGCGACCAGCCCAACGAATCCCTGGCTGAAGGTGAAAATCGACCACAGCACAATCGCTCCGGCGTAGATGCGTTTCGTGCCGAAGCGGTCAAGCAGGGCCCCGCCCGGGATTTGCGCCAGCGCATAGGCCCAGGCAAAGGCCGAAAGGATGAAGCCGGTCTGCACCGGCGACAGCCCGAGCTCGCGGGAAGCCGATTCGCCCGCGATCGAAAAGGTGGCGCGGTCTGCATAATTGAGCGTGGTGATGACGAAAATCAGCGCAATGATACGCCAGCGAATCCGCGTCGGCCTGCCTGCCTGATCCATCATCATCTCCTCGGCCGGTGATCGCACGACATCGGCTCTTGCTCACAAACTAGCGGCTCATAAGCGCCGGGTCCAAGTCGATTAGCGGGATGATCAAGTCAATCCATGGCACAATGGCGAGCGAGCCCGCGCTCGCATAGCGGCCATCTGTGCAAGTCTTGCATCAATCCATGCCGGATTGAGGTTGGCCCGTTTGCCGCGCCGCCGGTAGGAGGATAGCCAATCCGGTCCGTTGAGGCCACCGACTTCAGAGGGGATTACTGATGGCTCATTTCGCTTTCCGCGGCCGCAAAGTCGCATTTGGACTCAGCACCGCCATTCTGGCGCTGGCCGTTCCGCACGTTGCCTTTGCGCAGGACGCCGCTCCCCAGGACGAAGCACAGCTCGGCAGTGAAACCCCCATCGTCGTTACCGGCTTCCGCGAAAGCCTTTCCAGCGCGCTTGGCATGAAGCGCGCCGAAACGGGATCGATCGATGCGATCAAGGCTGAGGACATTGCGGAATTTCCCGACCTCAACCTCGCTGAATCGCTCCAGCGCATCCCCGGAGTGGCGATCAGCCGCGTGAACGGTGAAGGCCGCAACATTTCGGTGCGCGGCTTGGGCCCTGAATATACTCGTGTCCGCATCAACGGCATGGAAGCCATCGGCACCACCGGCGGCACCGACAATTCCGGCGGCGTCAACCGTGGGCGCGGCTTCGATTTCAACATCTTCTCGTCGGACCTGTTCAGCAGCCTCGCTGTGCGCAAGACCGCCAGCGCAGACGTGGAGGAAGGATCGCTTGGTGCGACTGTCGATCTCAATGTTTCGCACCCACTCGATTTCCGCGAAGCGACCGCCACCGTGTCGGTCCAAGGCAGCTACAATGACCTCGCCCGCAAGGTGACCCCGCGCTTCTCGGGGCTGGTCACCAAGAGCAACGACGAAGGCACCTTCGGCGTTCTGCTTTCGGTCGCTTACGAAGAGCGCAGCCTGAAGGAAGAGGGCGCCAACATCACGCGCTGGACCTATGGCGGATTCAACGGTGGGTTCAATGCCGCCTCGACGCTGCCGGGCTACACCATCGCTCAGATCAACAACTCGACCAACCTCGACACCGCGCTGTTCCACCCGCGCATTCCGGGGCTGGTCAGCTACGATATCGATCAGAAGCGCCTTGGCGCGGCACTCTCACTCCAGTTCAAGCCCGCTGATGGCACGCTGATCACGCTGGACGGACTCTATTCGCGGCTCGACGGAACGCGATCGGAAGCCCAGTTTCAGGCCATCGGATTCAGCCGCTCTGGCACCGGCAAGCCGCAATCGATCATCCGTACCGGCGTGGTCGATGGCAACAACAACATCATTTCCGGCACCTTCGACGCGGTCGATCTGCGGGTCCAGTCGCGCTATGATGTGCTCAAGACCGATTTTTACGAAGTGACCGGCAATATTGAGCAACGGCTGGGCGACAATCTGAAGTTCACCGGGCTGGCTGGCTATTCAAAGTCGGCATTCCGCAATCCGATCCAGACCACTGTTACGCTCGACGCGGCGAACACCAACAATTTCAAATACGACTTCACTACCCGTTTCCCGGCGATCATTCCGGGCGTCGACATTTCCAATCCGGCAAGCTTCACGTTTACCAACGGAACCTCGGAAGTACGGATTCGTCCCCAGACGGTGGACAACAGCTTCACCACGGCCAAGGGCGCGATTGAGTGGACCGCAAGCGATGCGATCAAGGTCAAGACCGGTGTCGACTGGCGGAAGTTCACTTACGAATCGACCGAGAAGCGCCGTATTTCCGGTGAGACCGTGGTCGAAACGCTGACCGCCGCCCAGATCGCCGCTGCAACGACCGTATACTCCGGCTTCGGACGCGGGCTTAACCTCCCATCTGGCACGCCTACAGGCTGGGTCGTCCCCGATCTCAGCCAGTACATCTCGCTTTACGGCATTTACGACAAGCCGATCTACCAGATCGGCGGTGTCGAAAACTCCAGCGCGCGTGGTTCCTTTGTTACCGTCACTGAAAAGGACCTGGGCGCCTACGGGATGGTCGAGTTCAATCTTAAGGACGTGGGCCTGCCGCTGCGCGGTGACGCAGGCGTGCGCTACGTCAAGACCAACCAGCTTTCGACCGGTTATGCGAGCCAGGGCGCGACGATCAATTTCGTCACCGCGGAGCGCAGCTATGACAAGTGGCTGCCAAGCGCCAACCTGGTGTTTGATGCCAGCGACCACCTGCTTATCCGCTTCGCCGCAGCCAAGACGCTGGCCCGCGCCGGAATTGGTTCGCTCTCGCCGGGCGGAAACCTCTCGGTTTCGGGCGGCAACCGGACCTTCAGCTCAGGCAATCCCGATCTGAAGCCCACCGAGTCAACAAATCTAGATTTCGCCATCGAATGGTATCCGACTCGCGGCGCGATCTACTCGCTCGCCCTGTTCCAGAAGGACATCGGGACATTCGCCCAGACCTTGAGCGTCACGGTGCCCTTTACCGATCTTGGCCTGCCTGCATCACTGCTGACCGGGACAACAGCCCTGCCGACCGACAGTTTCATCGTGACGCAGCCGATCAATTCCACTGGCGGCAAGCTTAAGGGCTTCGAAGTCAACATGCAGCAGCCGTTCACGTTCTTGCCCGGGCCGCTGGCAAACTTCGGAATCCTGGCGAACTTCACTTACGTCCAGTCCGACATCAAATACTGCACCGTCGCCTCTTGCGCGACATTTGTAGTGGCGCCGTTGGTGGGCCTGTCGAAATATGCCGCAAACGGCACGCTCTATTACGAAGACAGCAAGTTCTCGGTTCGCGGTTCGGTCGCTTACCGTTCGAGCTATCTCGTCGCGGTGCCGGGCACGGAAGGCAACGCCTACAATGGTACGAACAAGACCATCAGTGTCGATGCGCAGATGTCTTACTCGATCAATGATCACATCAAGGTCAGCCTCGAAGCGATCAACCTGACCGACACCAAGAACGACCAGTTCGTTGACGAAACCAACCGCCTCAACGTGCTTACCCACAGCGGACGGCAGTTCAACTTCGGCGCGAAATTCACTTTCTAAACACCTCTCTCCCGGGGTGCACCTGAGCTTCGCGAAGCGGACCAAACCTTTGGCCGCCTCGCGGGGCTCATTTTTTACGGAACAGACAATGATCGATGGCAGTATTCTGATCGGCGGCTCGGCAATTCAGCGTGACGTGAAATTTCGGGCTCATGAGGCAGCTTCGGGCGAGGTAATTGGTCCCGAATATTCCGAGGCGAGCCAGGCCGACGTTGAAAATGCCTGCGCTAAGGCGGCCATCGCCAGCGAACCATTTGGCGCCTTGGAGCCGGCGCTTCGTGCAGCCTTCATCGATGCGGTCGCCGACCAGATACTGGCAATTGGAGATGAACTGATCGAAGTCGCGATGGCAGAAACCGGTCTGCCGCGCACGCGCCTCGAAGGCGAGCGTGGCCGGACCGTGGGCCAGCTGCGAATGTTTGCCGCCGAAGTCCGGCACGGGCGATGGCTGGACGTGACAATCGACCCTGCCATGCCGGAACGGGTGCCGCCCCGCGCCGACCTGAGGCGAATGAATATCCCGCTAGGCCCGGTTGCGGTGTTCGGCGCGTCGAACTTCCCGCTCGCTTTCTCGGTTGCCGGGGGCGACACGGCGTCGGCTTTCGCGGCGGGTTGCCCGGTCGTCGTCAAAGGGCATCCGGCCCATCCCGGAACCGGTGAACTGATTGCGCGCGCGATCCGGTCGGCGGTCCAGTCGTGCGGCCTGCCCGAGGGCGTATTCTCCTATTTGCCCGGGAGCACCAACGGGCTGGGCGGTGCGCTCGTCGCCGATCCGCGCATCAAAGCGGTCGGCTTCACGGGATCGCGCAGCGGGGGGCTTGCCCTCGTCGAAATCGCGCACAAACGCCCCGAACCCATCCCGGTCTATGCCGAAATGAGCAGCATCAACCCCGTCGTCCTGATGCCCGCCGCGCTGGCCGCGCGCGCAGAAGCGCTGGGCGCGGCCTTCATCGGATCGCTGACACTTGGCGCCGGGCAGTTCTGCACCAATCCCGGTTTGGTGATCGCGCTCGACGGTCCCGACCTTGACCGCTTCGTCGCTTCAGCCTCGGCGGCGCTTGCCGCTGCGCCGCCACCCGTCATGCTGACGCCCGGTATCCATGCTGCCTTTACCGCAGGCGTGGCCGCGCTGGACGGCAATGCGGCGGCAAAGCGTATCGGTGCGGGCGCTCTGTTCGAAACGACCGCGACGCAATTCATTGCAGACCGTTCGCTCGGCCATGAAGTTTTCGGGGTGTCATCGCTCATCGTTCGATGCACAGACATGAACGAGATCGCACAAGTCATTGCCGAGCTAGAAGGCCAGCTGACGGCGACACTGCAAATCGACCCGGCGGATATCGGTGACGCCGCGCCGATCCTTTCGCTGCTACAAGCCAAGGTGGGCCGGGTGCTGGCGAACGGCTGGCCGACCGGTGTTGAGGTCACCCACGCCATGGTGCACGGCGGCCCCTTTCCGGCGACGTCGGACGGGCGGACGACGTCGGTGGGTACGTTGGCCATGACGCGATTCCTGCGTCCGGTTTGCTATCAGGATTTGCCAGACGCGCTCCTTCCGCCCGCGCTTCAGGCCGCGAATCCGTGGAAACTGCGGCGCCGTGTCAATGGCGTGCAGGAACCGGCATGATGCGGTCGCTGCTACAGTTTGAGCGAGGCGGGGTGCGAGGGGTTGCCGCGCTCGATGGCGCTGGCAAGGCCTGCCGGCTAAACAATACGACCTCGACCCGCGAGCTGGCGCTTGATGCACTGTCCGCAGGTATCGGAATGCGCGAGCTGGCCCAGCAGCGCGCCAGCGAAGCAATCGACCTGACCGCCGTCACCCTGCTGTGCCCCGTCGATCATGCCGATCCGGCTCATCTGCTCGTCTCAGGAACGGGTCTTACCCATCTCGGCTCAGCCGAGGGCCGCGACAAGATGCACCGCGCGGCAGCATCAGGCGAGACACTCACCGATTCGATGCGGATGTTCCTGATGGGCATGGAGGGCGGAAAGCCCGATGCCGGTGCCATCGGCGTGCAGCCCGAATGGTTCTACAAGGGCGATGGCGACATTCTCGTTGCCCCCGGCGCGCCGCTGACCGCCCCCGGCTTTGCCGAGGACGGCAGCGAAGAACCAGAGATTGCCGGGGTCTATCTGATCGACGCAGCAGGCAATCCGGTGCGGCTGGGGTTCGTGCTCGGCAATGAATTCTCTGATCACATCGTCGAGCGGACCAACTATTTGTGGCTCGCACATTCCAAGTTGCGCCAGGCCGCGCTCGGTCCGGAATTGCTGCTGGGCGATCTGCCAGCGAGCATAAGCGGCACCAGTCGCATCCTGCGCGATGGCAAGCTGCTGTGGGAAAAAGCGTTCCTGTCGGGCGAGACCAACATGTCGCACAGTATCGCGAACCTTGAGCATCACCATTTCAAGAACGCGCATTTCCGGCGCGCGGGCGACGTGCACGTTCACTTCTTCGGCACGGCAACGCTCTCGTTCAGCGACGGCGTCACCACGCAGCATGGCGATGTGTTCGAGATCGAGGCCGACGCGTTTCGGCTGCCGGTGCGCAACCCCTTGGTGCGCGAAGCCGCTTGCGCCCCGGTCGAGGTCCGGGTGTTATGACAAACATCCGCCTCGGGCTGGTCGGGCTTGGCAAGATCGCCCGCGACCAGCATTTGCCCGCCATTGCATCGACCGCCGGGATCGATCTGGTCGCGGTCGCGAGCCGCAACGCCACCGCCGAGGGCGTGAACAACTACCACGACCTTGCCGCGATGCTTGCCGGCGAACCCGGTCTTGATGCCATTGTGCTGTGTCAGCCACCGCAGGCCCGCTTCGACGCGGCGCGGATGGCGCTGGCGGCAGGCAAGCACGTCTTCCTCGAAAAGCCCCCCGGCGCGACGGTGTCCGAAGCGCAGGCACTCGCTGCGCTGGCGACGCAACAGGGCGTGACGCTTTTTGCGGGCTGGCATTCGCGGTACGCGTCCGCTGTAGCGACCGCCAAATCATGGGCTGCCACGCACACCCTCAAACACGTCACTATCGACTGGAAAGAGGACGTCCGCCACTGGCATCCCGGGCAGGACTGGATCTGGGAACCGGGCGGCTTCGGCGTGTTCGATCCTGGTATCAATGCGCTGTCGATCCTGACCGAAGTGATCGGAGCACCAGTACGGCTCATCGATGCCGAGTTGGAAACCCCTGCAAACCGCCAGGCCCCGATCGCCGCGCGCCTTGCGATGGCAACGGCGGGTGGCGTGCCGATCGCGGCTGAATTCGACTGGCGACAGACGGGTCCGCAGACTTGGGATATCGTCCTCGAAGCCGAGAGCGCGACGCTGCGCCTGTCGCACGGCGGCAACATGCTTGTGATCGACAACGTGCCGCAGGATACGGGATTGGAAGCGGAATATCCTGGTCTTTACCGCCGCTTTGTCGATTTGATCGGGTCGCGCGAAAGCGACGTCGATCTGGCACCGCTGCAAATCGTAGCCGACGCCTTTCTTCGCGGCCGCTCTCGCTCTACCGAAGCGTTCGACGATTGAAGTGCAGAATTGAAGGCAATGTTTGTTGGGCAAGACGGAACGTATTCATCAGGCAATCGCCCGCACATTAGGCACGGCGATTCTGGCGGGCCAGCACAAGCCCGGCGACAGTTTTGAAGGCGAAATCGAACAAGCGTTGGCGCTCGGCGTTTCGCGCACGCCCTATCGCGAGGCGATCCGCATCCTCGTCGCCAAGGGCTTGCTCGAGAGCCGCCCCAAGGCAGGGACGCACGTAACGCCGCGCGCGCGGTGGAACCTGCTGGATCCCGATGTGCTGGCCTGGACGTTTGCGGGGGAACCCGACGCGGGCTTCGTCACCGGACTATTCGAGCTGCGCGGCATCATCGAACCCGCAGCAGCGGCGCTGGCGGCACAGCGCCGGACGCCCGCCCAGATCGACGCGATGCGCGCCTCGCTGGATGCAATGGCCCGCCATGGTCTCGCTAGCGACGCAGGCCAAGCCGCCGACCAGCAGTTTCACTTGTCGATTCTGGAGGCGACGCACAATGACGCGCTCGCCTCGCTCGCCAGTTCTGTGGGCGCGGCGGTCGGCCTCACCACCCGCTTCAAACAACGCTACCACGCCCTGCCCCGCGATCCCCTGCCCGATCATATTGCCGTGTTCGAAGGGATTGCTGCGGGCGATAGCGCGCAAGCGCGGCGCGCGATGGAGGAACTGCTGCGGCTGGCGCTCGCCGATATGGCGGTGGTGCGCGCCTAGGCCGTCGTGACGTCAAAGTTGCCTCTTCTTGCTCCCCCGCGAAGGCGGGGGTCCAGCACTAGAGCAAAGAGTTTTTTGACACAGGACTGGGGCCCCGCCTTCGCGAGGG
>NZ_JANPGP010000134.1:0-16665 GCF_031424035.1 Novosphingobium sp. | reverse complement strand
TGATCGACCACATGGGCCGCCCCGACGTGCGGCAGGGACCGGACGGGCCGGACATGAAGGCCTTCCGCGCCTTCCTCGATGACCGCGACGACGTGTGGTTCAAGGCGACCTGCCCCGACCGCCTCGACGCGGTCAAGGATGGCGGCTCGGGCAATCCGTGGAATGCCTTTGCCCACGCCGTCGCGCCGCTGGTCGCCGACTATCCTGACCGCGTGCTGTGGGGCACCGATTGGCCGCATCCCAACATGGATACCGAGATTCCTGACGACGGCCATCTGGTCGACATGATCCCCCGTATCGCGCCGATTGTGGAACTTCAGCACAAGATGCTGGTCACCAATCCGATGGCTCTATATTGGTATGATGAATAGCATAAATCGGAGAGTAAGCATGACCACCAGACCGTTCCGCGCCGACCACGTCGGCAGCTTTCTGCGCCCCAAGGCACTGCTCGAAGCGCGCGAGGCTTTCAAGGCCGGAACCATCGACAAGGCTGCGCTCCGCGTGGCCGAGGACGCGGCAATTTCCGATGTCGTGCGGATGCAGGAAGACCTTGGTTTCAAGGGCGTGACCGACGGCGAATTCCGCCGCACCTTTTTCCACACCGACTTCCTGCTGCAGTTGGACGGCGTCGATGAGGCCGGCGGCACCCAGGTCCATTTCCATCGCCATGACGGGCACGAGCTGGAATATGCCCCGCCGGTCATGACCATCACCGGGCCTTTGCGGCATGCGCGCGATATCCAGCGCGCCGACTTCGAATATCTCGCCTCCTGCGCCACGCAGACGCCGAAGGTAACGATTCCTTCGCCGACTATGCTGCACTTCCGCGGCGGGCGCGAAGCCATCGATGCCGGCGCCTATCCCGATCTCGACCAGTTCTACGAGGATCTGGCCGCCGCTTACCGCGCGGAAATCGCCAGCCTTGCCGATGCCGGGTGCCGCTATCTCCAGCTCGACGATACCAACCTCGCCTACCTCTGCGACGATACCCAGCGTGAAAATGCACGCCGGCGCGGGATGGATCCGGACGACCTGCCTCGGCTCTATGCCAAGGTCATCAACGATTCGATCCGCGACCGGCCGGCCGACATGACTGTCTGCGTGCACCTCTGCCGAGGCAATTACCGCTCAAGCTGGGCGGCCGAAGGCGGTTACGAACCGGTGGCAGAAGTCCTGCTTAACGAATTGGCAGTCGATGGATATTTCCTTGAATACGACGATGCCCGTTCAGGCGATTTCGCTCCCCTGCGCTTCCTGCCGGGGGGTAAGCGCGTGGTGCTCGGCCTTGTCACCACCAAGCTTGGCGAGCTGGAAGACCCCGCCAGCATCAAGGCGCGGATCGACGATGCAGCAAAGTTCGCGCCGCTCGACCAGCTGGCGCTCAGCCCGCAGTGCGGCTTCTCATCAACCGTCCACGGCAACGAGGTCAGCTTTGCGCAGCAGAGCGCCAAGTTGCAGCTGGTGATGGACGTGGCAACGGACGTCTGGGGCGAGGTCTGATCCTCACCCCCGCGTGGGCCTGACCTAAACCGGCAGGCCCACGTAATTCTCGGCAATTGCCGTTTGCGCCGCGACGCTGGAGGCGATGTATTCGAGCTCGGCGACCTGCATCTTGCGTTCGAACGGCCCGTCATCTGGGAAACGGTGCATCAGCTTGGTCAGCGACCAGGAGAACCGTTCGGACTTCCAGACACGGGCCAGCGCGCGCTCCGAATAGCCGGCCACGGCATCGGCATCGCCCCGCTTGAACCAGCCTGCAAGCGCCTCGCAAGCATAGTGCACGTCACTTGCGGCAAGGTTGAGCCCCTTGGCCCCCGTCGGCGGCACGATATGCGCGGCATCACCGCACAAAAGCAGGCTGCCATGGCGCATCGGTTCGAACACGTATGACCGCAATGGCGCGATCGATTTTTTGAGCGCCGGCCCGCAGGTCATGTTCGCGGCGGCATCGGGGCCGAGGCGGATCGCCAGTTCATCCCACAAGCGGTCGTCGCTCCAGTCCTCAACCTTTTCGGTGAGCGGCACGTCGATGTAATAGCGGCTGCGGGTGTGGCTGCGCATTGATGCGAGCGCGAAGCCGCGTTCGTGATTGGCGTAGATCAGTTCATCATGGCACGGCGGCACATCGGCAAGGATGCCGAGCCAGCCGAACGGATAGACCCGCTCAAACTCGCGCGCGGCGCTGGCCGGGATCGCCTTGCGGCTGGGGCCGTGGAAGCCGTCGCAGCCGACGATGAACCGCGCGTCGATGCGCCCGGCGCTGCCGTCCTTGGTCCAGGTGACGTAAGGCGCATCGCCCTCAATATCGTGTACCGCCACGTCGCCAACACCGTAGATCACTTCCAGCCCGCGCGAGGGAGCGGCTTCCATCAGGTCGCGGGTGATTTCGGTCTGGCCGTAAACCACCACGGTCTTGCCGGTGAGGCCCTGGCAATCGATGCGGATCAGGCGTTCGCCGTCGGCCAGGTTGAAGCCGCCTTCGACCAGTCCTTCAGCCTTGAGCCGCGCATCGAGGCCGAGCCGTTCCATCAGGCCGACGGTCACCTGTTCGAGTACGCCTGCACGGATGCGCGAGAGGACATGGTCCGGGGTCTGCCGTTCGATCACGACGCAGTCGATGCCTTCGGCCTTGAGCAAGTGGCCGAGGAACAAGCCCGCCGGTCCTGCACCGATGATGGCAACCTGGCTCTTCATGGCAAACTCCCTTCCGCTGCCGGCGCGCGCCGCAGCCTGTCATGCTTTCCAACAGCAAGGCGGCGGCAAAGTCACGGCTATTAGGCATAGCCATCGCACTTCTTATCGAGCCTCTTGCCCGACACAGCTCTCAGCGTTACAAGAATACAAATTCTATTTATAAATGGGAGACAGCGATGTTGCGTTTTTCGCGCCAGCTTGATTACGGCCAGCCCGCTCCGGATTTCGCTCTCCCCGATACCGAAGGTCAGATCCGCACTCTCGCCGATTTCGCCGGCGGACGCGCGCTGCTGGTAGCCTTCATCTGCAATCACTGCCCGGTCGTGCTGCACATGATCGACAGCCTTTCGAACTTCGCCCGCGAATTCAAGCCGCGCGGGCTGGAGGTGGTCGCCATCTCCTCAAACTACCCCGACGAATTTCCCGAGGACGATTACGAGCACATGAAGCTCTTCGCCAAGGAGCGGAGCCTGCCCTTCCCGTATCTTTATGATGAGAGCCAGGACGTTGCGCTGGCCTACAACGCCATCTGCACCCCCGACTTCTTCCTCTACGATGGGGACCGCAACCTGTACTACGCCGGGCAGTTCTGCCCCTCGCGCCCCAAGTTGCCCCATCCGCCGCTGCCCGGCACGCCCCCGCTGCGCACCGACCTGCCAGTGACCGGCGATGACATGCGCCGCGCGGTGGATGCCGTGCTGGCGGGCCAGCCGGCCCCGGAAGACCAGTCGCCAAGTTCCGGCTGCTCGATAAAATGGCAGCCCGGCAAGGACCCGTGGTGGGGTTGAGACCATGACCATCGTCGCGCGCCACTGGATCCCATCTGCCGCTGTTGTCCCGCAGGAACGCGGCACCGAATTCCTCGCCGCTGTTGACGGGGCGGAATGGTCCGAAGGCATCGGCTTTCATCGCGGTTTTTTCTCCACCTTCCGCCTGCGCGCGGGCAAGGCGGTGTGGTTCCACTTCCCGATGCCCACGCCGGTTGAACTGGGCGGCAAGCCGGTCTGGCTCGCTGAGGCTTCCCTGCTCTGGGAATGCCTCGAAGGCGCGAAGATCGGCTGGATGTGCTTGCAGCATGGCGGCATGGAGCGAATCGAACTGACGCCGCGCCTTGTCGAGCCGCACTCAATCCCGGTGCCCCACGAAGTTCCGGAGGAATGGCGCGCCTATCACCCCGTAGGCGCGCGCCGCCTTACCGAAATTGCTTTGCCCATGCCCCTCGCGCTGCGCTTTGGCGTGCAGCTTTGCGTGATGATCACCGCGGATGAAGCCGATGCGTCCGTCCGCTTCTATGGCGCCGGTGCGGCCTTTTCCGACCAGCCCTGATTCCGCACAAAAAAACGGGCCCCGTAAGGGACCCGTCAGTTGCAGGAAATCGTATCTGGAAAACGAGGGGACAGCACCGAAGCGCCGCCCCCTGCCCCCATTGCGATCAGAACTTCACGCTGGCACGAACACCGTACGTGCGCGGAGCGCCGAACTGCCAGTTGAAGATGTCATCCGGACCGGCCGACACGAAGCTGCCGTAAGTCAGCGGGCGCGTGTTTTCGAGATTGCGGACATAAGCCATAATCGAGAACTTTTCGCTTTCGGGCGCGTATTCCAGGCTCAAGTCAGTCTGGGTTAGCGCCTTCTGCGTACCGTCACGATAGTTGTAGAAGTCCGTGAAGTACTTGCTCTTGAACGTCGTGTCCGCAGTTGCGGTCAGCGAGCCACCAGCGAAGTGGAACGTGTGATCGATGCCTGCGGTGATGATGAACTCAGGCGAGAACGGTGGGCGGTTTCCGGCAAAGTTCGGCTGCTGAATTCCGGCTTGGGTAGGATTGAGGTCGCCAACACCGTTGATCGCGCCGCTGAGATCGAACACGTTGAACTGCGCGAGCAGGTCCTTGTATTCGGCGTTCAGGTAGTTGAACGAGGCGTGGAAGTGGGTGTTGTCATCCAGGCCGATGTTGGCCGAGGCTTCCAGACCCCAGATCTTCGCCTTGCCGGCGTTGAAGATCTGGCCACCCACAGCGGTATCCAGCAAGACCGAGACCTGCAGATCCTTGTAGTCGTAATAGAACGCGCCAAGATTGAACTGGTGCTGACCGTGATCGCCGAAGGTCTGCTTCCAGCCGCCTTCGAAGGCAGTGTTGGTTTCCGGCTTGTAAGTGCCAACAGCATCGAAGCCGCCGCCCTTGAAGCCGGTAGAAGCCTTGACGAACACAAGCGTGTCTGAATTCGGCTTGTAGTTCAGTCCGGCAAGCCATGTGACCTTGCTGTCACTGCTCTTGAGCGGCAGTTTGGTCGCGTTGATCGCGTTGATATTCTTGCGGCTTGGACCAGTGGCGAACAGGAACGCGTTCGACGGTCCAAACGGTGTTGCATTGATGTACAATGCATCGCGGCTGTTGTCGGTATAGCGCAGGCCGCCAACGGCCGTGAGCGTATCACCGAGCGGCACTTCGATCTGTCCGAACACCGACTTGCTGTCGCTGGTGATGTTGCGGCCGAAGTAGCTCAGGAACGTCGTCGGGGTAGGAGCACCGTTCGTGAACGGCGGCGCACCGAAGATAAAGCTCGGCAGCGCGAAACCGCTTTCGCGGGCCAGCGTTTCCTTGAAGTAGAAACCGCCAACCTGATAGATGATCCCGCCGATATCACCATTGAGCCGCAGTTCGTGGCTCTGCGTTTCGGCATCGTCCTGGAAGCTGAAGGATTGATAGATGACCGGCAGGGTGCGGCGGTTGTCGGGATCGCCCGAGTACTTGCGATAGCCACCAATGTAGGAGATCGTTGCCGCATCGCTCAGTTCATAGGCAATGCGCCCACGTACGGCCCATGTATCTTCACCAATCTTGCCAATGCCGTAGTTCGGCGCGGCGTAGTTGTTGGGATCGATCTTTGACAGCAGATTGGTGTTGGAAGGCACGCAAAGAACCTGAGGGTAGGCAGGTGCGACGCGGGTAAAGCCATTGTTGCACGTGCCGCCCGTCGGACCATTGCCTGCGGCGTTCAGATCGCCAGCCGCAAAGACGCCGGGCGAATTAACGCGGCGCGCGTATTCCGCAGCAACATTGATCGACAGAGCCTCGGTTGGATCGAAGCGCAGCGAAACGCGCCCACCATAGGCGTGGTTGTCATCCGACCGACCTGCAGCATAAGCCGGGAACACGAAGAAGCCGCCGCCTGCGGGATGCTTGTTGTAGCCGTCGCGATCTTCGTAGAAGCCCGAGACGCGGATCGCGGCAGTATCGCCGAGCGGCAGATCCACGCCGGCATCGGCGCGGATGGCGTTGTAGTTGCCATAGCTGGCCGAGGCGTTGAAGCCGAAGTCCTTGCCCGGCTTGCGGGTGATGAAGTTGATCGCGCCGCCGGTCGAGTTGCGTCCATACAGCGTGCCTTGCGGGCCGCGCAGCACTTCCACGCGCTCCATGTCGAACAGGGCCATGCCCATCACGTTCGGGCGGTTCAGGTATTCGCCATCGATGTTGACGACCACCGAGGTGTCCTGTGCTTCGTCGGCCGAGTTGGTACCGACGCCGCGGACAGTGACCTTGACGGTGCCCTGATCCTGGTTGAGCTGTACAACGGGCGCGATCTTGTCGATGTCATTCATATCGGAGAAGCCAGCCTTGCCCAGCTGCTCACCCGAAACGACGTCGATCGCGATCGGCACGTCGGTAACGTCCTGCGCGCGGTTCTGCGCGGTGACGACGATGACATTGTCATCGACCGCTTCCTGGGCTTCCTGAGCCCAGACTGGCGTGGCGGTTGCTGCGCAGCAAACGCTGGCAAGCAAGACGCGGCGGAATAGTGATTTTTGCATCCTGGTATCCTCCCCTTGTTGACCTGTGCACCTTTCCTGGTGCCGCAGCGTCAAATTAGAACGCTAGAAATTAGAATGTCACCTCTCATATATCATAGACCCAAAGTCAAGGCTTTCGCATCGAAAATGGCGATAGGCAGCTATCTGATCCATCAATGTCACGACGAAACAAACGGCCGAAGATGGCGCGTAAACCTCGGATTTATAGCATTTTTTACTTAAATCGGTTGAGCCGTCACTTCGAACATCTCGCGGGTCGCCTTGGTCATGTCTACAGGGGGACCACGGCCGATCTGGCCAAAGCAGATGGCAAGGCTGGTGCTGACGATATAGTCGCAGCGGTCGAACCTGCGCTGGCGATAGGCGGCAAAGGCCTGCTCAATATCGGCGTGGGCATCCACTTCCTCGGCCAGCACGATGGCATCCTCGATAGCCATGCCGCCGCCCTGCCCCAGATGCGGCGTGGTCGCGTGGACGGCATCGCCCAGCAGAACGACGCGGCCCTTGTGCCAGTCTCCGCGCACCATCATTCCTTCGAGCGGGCGATAGACAACGCCGTCATTGTCCGTGATCTGTTCCGCCAGAGCAGTGATATAGGGGGCAGTCCCGGCAAGTTTCGCGCGCATGGCCGCTGCCAGATCCTCATGCGGATAGCGCGGGTTCCCCGGCTCGGGCGTGGTGACGAACATGTACATCACCTCAGGGTTCATCGGTACGAGACCGATCCCGGTCGGGCCGTTGAAAGCGCGCAGGCAATCAACCTCGGGATCGCGCGGAAAGTTGTACCGCCACACGCCCTGCCCGGTGAATGCGGGGGTTTCGGAATCCGGCAGAATTGTTGCGCGGGTTTGCGAATAGACGCCGTCTGCCCCGACGACGAAATCATATGTACCCGATGTACCGTCCGAGAACGTGACTTCCACCGCCGCGCCGGTGTCATAGATCCGGTCAGCCGTCACACCCAGCCGCACTTCGGCTCCCACCGCCTTCGTGCGCCGGGCGAGCAAGTCATTCAGCGCCGGTCGGCCCATGCCGAGGTTGGGCGGATAGCCCTCGGCAAGTTTGGGTGAAGGCACCCGCGCCACGCGCACACCATTCGGCGCATAGATCTCCACCGCGTCAAAGCCGAAGCCCGCTGCAAGGTAATCGTCGCGGATGCCAAGGTCGGCCACGGCGCGCACCACGTTGGCCTGCTGGGTAATGCCCACGCCATAGACCGACCATTCGGGGTCGCGCTCGATCACCGTCACTCGGTGACCGCGCTGGCCAAGCGCGATGGCGCTGCAAAGTCCGCCGATCCCTCCGCCGATGATCAGGACATCCTTTGGCACGTGCATTTCCCCTCACCATTCACGGCCGGCCTTGACGGCTCCGCGATTTAATAGAATATCTGTTTTAATAAGTAGCGGACGTCAAGCCGCAAGGCGCTACGCGGCAGGGGCTGCGCAAGAGCCGACCATGGGAGCGGGTGATGTCACCAGCAAACGCGATACCGGTCAGGCTGACCCTGCGCGAGCGGCTGAGCTATGGCTTCGGCGACCTCGGTTTCAGCCTGCCCTACAACATGGTGAGCGGCACTCTGCTGTTCTACTACGTCAACGTCATCAAGCTGCCCGCCGCCGCCGTCGGCACGATCTTCCTGATTGCGCGGCTGATGGATGCGGTGATCGACATGGGCGTCGGCATCGCGGTCGATCGCACGCGGACCCGTTGGGGCAGAACGCGGCCCTATTTCCTGTTCATGGCCCTGCCCTACGCTGTCGTTTACGTCGCGCTGTTCTCGATGCCTGCCTGGAGCCAGCAGGCGCAGCTTGTCTACGCCTTCGTCACTTTCAAGGCGCTGGGCATCCTGATGTCGATGGGTGCGATTCCTTATACCGCGCTGATGCCGATGATGACCAACCATACGGGCGACCGGCTGAAACTCAGCGGCATGCGCTCGCTTGGCACTTCGGTTTCCGTGGTACTTGGGACGGCCGCAGTTGCGCCGCTGCTTGCCGCGTTCGGAGGAGAAACCAACCCAGGCGGCTATCGCAAGGTAGCGATGGTCTTCGCGGTCATCTCGCTCATCGCGATCCTGTCCCTCTACGCCAATTGCCGCGAACGGATCGTCGAGGAGCGCAAGGAATCCGCACCGCTGCTGCCCGCCATTGGCGAGATGCTGCGCAACCGGGCCTGGCTGGTCACGTTCTTTTCGTGCCTCGCCTATTTCGTGCGCTTTGGCGGCATGATGGCGGTAACTTTCAACCTGGCCATCGACACGTTCCGCGAACCCTGGCTGATCGGCTGGATGCTGCCGGGAGTGGCGGGAACCTTGCTCCTTTCCGCCTTCGTTGCGCCGCCGATTCTGGCCCGCACCGGCATTCGCAAGGGATCGCTCGGTGCGGTATTGCTGGCCGCTGGGCTGTTCCTTGCCCTGCCATGGCTCGAAGGCAACTGGACGGTCTTCCTGCTCGTCTATTTCGTCGCATGTCTGACCACGTCGATCACAATTACCGCTGCCTTCGCCATGATTGCCCTGACGGTGGACTATCACGAGTGGCGCTTCGGATCGCGCAATGAAGGTCTGCTCTCCGCCGGCGTCAGCCTCGCCACAAAGGTGGGCATGGCGCTGGGGACGGCTGGAGTAGCCTTCATGCTGGCAGCGTCCGACTATACCCCTGAAGCCGTCAGCGAAACCGCGCGCCAGGCGATCCGCTGGACCTATTACGGCGGCACGGTGGGAATGCTGCTGCTCCAGGCCATGATTTTCTGGTTCTGGCCTATGGACGGCATGGAGCAACAGATCCGCGACGAAATTTCAGGCCGGGGGGCCAAATCATGAAGCGACTGAGCCTGCTCCTTGCCATGACGCTTGCTGCCGCCCCTGCGCTCGCCCAGCCGATCATGGTCGTGCCTTACCGCCCGCCCGAAACGGTGCAGCGCATTGCCGTGCCGGTCGATCCCAAGGAGGATCGGCTCAAGCTGCTGATCATCTCCGGCCAGAACTCCTACGAGCATGACTGGACCGGGGTGAACAACCTGCTGCGCAAGCAGTTGCAGGACACCGGCCGCTTCGATGTCCGGGTGACCGAAGATTTTGACGATGGCACTCTGGCCATGCTGAAGAAGTACGATGTCGTGCTGCTCAACTATTCCAGCCGCTGGAATTACGCGGATGAGAAGCAGCACTTGTGGTCGCCTGCCGCGTTCGAGGCGTTGTACCAGTATGTGCGCGAAGGTGGCGGGCTGGTCGCCTACCATTCCTCGTTCACCTGGGGGCGCGACATTCCGGAATACAAGCGGCTGATCGGCGCAGTAATGCAGCCAGGCTTCAGTCGCCGTTCGCCGCCGGATAGCTTCATGTTCGAACTGACTGACCGCGAACACCCGATCACCAAGGGCCTGCGGCGGTTCCACTGGACCTTCACCGAAGACATGTACACGAACATGGTCTTCGCCCCCGATGCCAAGGTTCACGTGCTTGCCACCGCCTATGACGATGCCGCGGCCTATCTGCCCGAAAAGGCCGGCCCGAAGTATCCCGTCGCCGCCTATGCGCCTGCCAAATTGAAGGCGATGAAGGGCATCAACGCCAGCCACCCGCAGATCTGGGTGCAGGACTATGGCAAGGGCCGCGTCTTCTCGTTCACGCTGGGGCACGGCCCCGACACTATGATGTACGACGGCGTGCGCACCCTGGTAGCGCGCGGCGCGGAATGGGCGGCGAGCGGCAAGGTTACGATCGCGCCGTTTGACAAGGCGGCGGACTTTCCAACCGAACCCGGCAAATGAATATTTCCGGGTCGCTCGCAGGAAAAAGGCGGAACCGCGCTTGCAATCTGCTCGCAAACTGAAATGACTGACGGCAAATTCGCTACCAGTTTGGGAGAAACCGATCGATGCGCCTGAGAACGTTCGCCGCCTGCCTTGCCCTGTCAGTGGCATTACTTTCGATACCGGCAGGGGCGCAAGCGCCTGCGGGAGCGCCCCCGGGATTCGTGCCACCCAAGCGCCTCGCCATCCAGCCTGAGCCCGATGCCATCCCGCTCTATTCCGGCGCGGCGCCCGGATCGGAAAGCTGGAAGCAGAAGGAAGTGTGGACAGGCATGGGCAACCAGATCTGGATCCGCAACGTCACCCGCCCCACGCTCACGCCGTTCCTGCCCAAGCCCGGAACGGCAACCGGCGCTGCTGTGCTGGTCGTGCCCGGCGGCGGCTTCCGCTTCGTGTCCGCCAGCAGCGAAGGCTGGGGCGTGGCGAAGTGGTTCGCGGAACACGGTGTCGCTGCTTTCGTGCTGAAATACCGGACGATGGAAACGCCCGATTCCGAAGGCGAGTTCATGGGTTCGATGGCCGCGCTGTTCCGTCCTCGCTCCGGCACCGAAACCATCGCGCCTGACATGTCCGCCGCGACCAATGTTGCCGCTGCTGACGCGCAGGTTGCCCTGCGCATGATCCGGGCCAATGCCGGCAAGTGGGGCGTCGATACGGCGCGCGTTGGCATGATCGGCTTTTCCGCCGGCGCCATGACGACGATCCGCACAACCCTGCTCGATGCACCCGATGCGCGGCCCGATTTTGTCGCGCCGATCTATGGCTCGATGCACGCCGTGACCCCACCGAAGAACCCGCAGCCGCTGTTCGTGGCGCTGGCCTCTGATGATCCGCTGTTTAACAAGGAAGGCTTCGGACTGGTCGAATCCTGGCAGAAGGCCGGCGGTCCGGTGGAACTGCACTATTACGCCAACGGGGGCCACGGCTTTGGCAGCCAGACTCAGGGCACGACCAGCGACTTGTGGTTCATCCAGTTCATGGCCTGGATGAAGGCCAAGGGCCTGCTCAAGGCAAAGCCGTGATACCAATGGCCCCGGGCGCTGCGTCCGGGGCCTTGGCATTACCTCAAGCGCAAAGCTCGCGGAAATAGGCCAGTGCTTCGCTTGTCGGGCCCGTGGGTGAGCACTCGAGACCGATGAGTCCCGTATAGCCAACCTGTTCGAGCAGGCCGAGAATGGCCTTCCAGTCGATCGTACCGGTGCCCGGCTCGCCGCGCCCCGGAGCGTCGGCGATCTGCACGTGTCCGACCATATGCGCGATCGGCGGCAGGATCGTGAACGGGTTTTCACGCTCCGTAACCGAGTGATAGACATCATAAAGCAACTTCACCGAGGGGCTGCCAACCCGCTCGATCACGCCAACCGCATCCTCGGTCATGCCGAACAGCACGCCGGGATGGTCGAAGCGGGTGTTCACCGGTTCAAGCAGGATCGTCAGGCCATGCGCCTCTGCCACAGGCAACACGCTCGTGATGGCCTTGGCGACGTTATCCAGCTGCATCGGGCGGCGCAGGAAAGGCACGGCCGAACCAGACGGTACGACCACGTTCCTGCAGCCAAGAAACTCGGCATCCTTCGCCGCTTGCGCGAACATTTCACGGAACGCTTCGTGATTGGGTTCAAGGCAGATCTGCTGGCGCGGATCGGTGACCACGCCCACCAGCGTGCAGCCGTTGTCATCCAGCGCCTTGCGCAGCGAGGGCACGTCGCGGTTGGACGTGGTGAAAATCTCCACCTTGGTAAAGCCCGCGGCAGCGGCAGCGGCCATGCGGTCCTCAAGCCGTTCGCCGGCTTCAAGGAACATGTATTCAAGGTTGACCGATAGTTCGAAAGGCATGGAGTACTCCTGAAAGTGGGGCGCGATCAGTACGCAAAGGTTTCCGCGAACGTGCGATAGGGCACCGGCGGCTTCAGATCGAGCGACTGGCCCTTGTCGGTGCGGTAGGGATTGTGGCGGATCGTCGCCGGGCCATCGGGCCTGGGCATCATCACCGGCTTGCCGTCCTCACCGAAGTACATCAGGTCATCGGCAAAGGGGCTGTCCTGCGCGGCGGCGGCGAAGGGAATCCAGCCGAGGCCATAAGGCGCGCGGGCAACTTCGAAGCAGTGGAAGTGCCAGATCTTCCACGCGCCATCCTGCTTGATGAAATCGACACCGTATTTGGCATAGACCGTGTGCATCCACACCTTCTTGCCATCGACCGTGACGTTCTTCTCATACATGAAATCGGGCGCGCCCTTGGCTGCTTCGGGCGCGGTCAGCCCGCTTTCAAGCCCCGACATCAGCCACATGCCCTTGGCGGTCTTGCCATCGGCGGCGACCTCGATGATCGGGCTGGCGAGGAAGTGATAGATCAGCTTACCCGGCGGGTTCGGGCGCTGGGCGTGGTAGGACATGATGTTGTCCCAGTTGGTATAGACGCCGTTGTTCGAATACTGTGCGCGCACATCTGGAGTGCCCTTCTTCACCCACAGCGGGATGATTTCCGGATCACGGAAGGCATTGTGCAGCGTCATGTAGCGACCGAACAGGTTCTCAACGGCGGCACGGTCATGCGCGCGGGTATTGTCCAGCGTCAGGGCATCGAGCCGGGCCTCTAGCGCGGCGATGCGGGCATCAGCAGGGGCTTTCGCGGCGGAAACCTGCGGCAACAGCGCAATGGCGGAGGCAATCAGCAGCGTGCGGGTTTTCATGGCATGGCTCCTCTGGCGACAGGCGGACGGGCAAAAATGGAGACGGCGAAAAGCAGCGCGATCAGCACGCCGTTCTGCGGCAAGGCAGCGGTCTCGGCGTGCGTCAGGTGAACCAGCGCGGCAACGACCTGATTGGCGATGAGCAGGAGCGCCGACCAGCGCGCGACGGCGCGGCGGCTTGGCACGAAAATGGAGAGCAAACCGGCGGCCAGTCCCATCTCGCTCCAGCCGACCAGCCGTCCGGCCCATTCGGGCAGGAACACCGTCCACGCGCCATGGCGCGCAAGGTCAGCGAGCGAGGCGAAGGCCTTGTTCCAGCCAACAAAGGCGAAGAAGGCGGCGAGCAGCAAACAGAGCACCGCGATAAGCGCGCGGCACACAGCGGATGGCATTTCGGCGATTCTCTCCCGGCGGTTATCGCAACTAAAAGTAATGATAATTCTAATTCTGTCAATCAGGCAAGACTTGCGGTTTTCCGGCAAAAAATCCCCCTTGACCGGCTCGCTCAAATATAAGAATATAGGTTCCAATTAGGGCCATGGCCTGAGGGGAGACGATGCCAGCCGGATACAACCGGCCCACCGGATTCCCGCTCCCGACAGATGTGTTCCCCAAGTGGAGAGGTGATTCGTGACCAGTCAAATCAAGCGGGGCGTCAGCCTCTATTCCTTCCAGAACGAGACTTTCCAGGGCAAGATGACCCTGGAAGACTGCATCCGCACCTGCGCCGAACTGGGCGCGCGCGGCATCGAGGTGATCGGTGAGCAGAGCTTCTGGGGCTGGCCGGAAGTCGGCGTCGCGCAGGAAGACATCGCCAACTGGCACGCGCTGATCAAGCAGTACGACTGCGTCCCCGTCAGCCACGACTACATGCTCGACTACAAGCGCTACAAGGACCGGCCGATGCCGTTTGACGAGCAGGTCGCCAGCGTGAAGAAGGACATCGATTTCGGCGTCATGCTGGGAACGCCCTTCATCCGCAGCCTCGTTTCAATTGCGCCCGAAGTGCTCGTCGCCGCAGCTCCCTATGCCGAGGAAAAGGGCATCAAGATGCTCACCGAGGTTCACGCCCCGCTGCACTTCGACCACCCGTGGATCATCCGCATGGCCGAAATGTTTCAGAAGTCTGGCTCGCCCGCGCTGGGCTTCCTGCCCGACATGGGCATGTTCCTGAAGCACTACCCGCGCGTCTGGGCTGACAAGTTCATGCGCATGGGCGTGCCTGCGAACATCGCTGACTACATCATCAAGGCCTATGACGACCGCGTCCTGTCGGAATATGTCATCCTCGAAGTACAGAACATGGGCGGCACCGGCCCGGCGATCGGCATGGCCGAAGCCATGCGCCACAACGCCGCCTTCGAGCCCAAGCGGATGCTCGATTACATGCCGATGATCCACAACATCCACGGCAAGTTCTACGAAATGACCGAGGACTATGTCGAGCCGAGCATCCCCTATGACGAGATCATCGCGGTGCTCGATCAGGGTGGCTACGATGGCTACATCTGTTCGGAATACGAAGGTAACCGCTGGATCGAGGACGCCGAAGAACCGGACTCTGTCGAACAGGTCCGCCGCCAGCAAGTGATGCTCGCCCGCCTGCTGGGCGAACCCGAAACCCCCGCCCTCAAGGCTGCAGCGTAAGGAATCCGTGCCATGATGGACAAACTCATGATCATCGAGGACAGCCTCGAAAACGTTGATGGCGGCTTCGCCTTCCTGGGCCGCCTGCCCTATTACCGCGGCCTTGGCCTTTCGATGGTCGAAGACATTCAGGTCACCATCGACGGCGAGAAGATCGCCCGCGAAGACGTGCGTTTCACGGTGCGCGGCAAGACCTACACGCTCGACGAGATGGAAACCGTCTACGACGACCGCTGGAACTTCGGCGAAAAGGCAAAGATCACCGCGCTCAAAGCTGGCGGCCTGGCACCCGGCCAGCACAAGCTGGAAATGGCGGTGCGTAACCGCGTGAGCTATCTGCCCTTCGTACCCACCACGAAATGCGTGAAAGACGTAGCTCTGGCCGCGTGAAGCGCGCGCTGAGCCTTCTGCTGCTTGCCCTCGCCCCGGTCATGGCGGCGAGCGGCAAGCCGCAAAACAACCGGGCGATCATCACCGATTTCGCCCGGTTGTTCTACACCGAGCGCGATGTGGCAGGCGCTTTCGAAAAATACGTCGCCCCGGACTACATCCAGCACAATCCCGGCCTTGCCGATGGCCGCGAAGCCGCCGTTGCGGCGCTCGCGCCGATGTTCGCTGACCGGGTCAAGACCTTCGCGATCAAACGCATCGTCGTCGATGGCGATATGGCCGTGATCCATGTCCACGTCCGCCCCACGCCGGAAGCACGCGGGGCCGCCGTTTTCGACATGTATCGCCTGAAGAATGGCAAGATTGTCGAGCACTGGGACGCGATCCAGCCGATCCCGGCGGAATCCAAAAACCCGCATCCGATGTTCTGAATCAGGCCGGACGTTTGCCGCCAAGGAGATTGAGATGCTTGCCAGACGGAACGTGATCAGCGGACTTGGCATTTTCTGCGGAGCGGCATTCGTTCATCAGGCGGCCTTGGCCGCCAAGTCCTCGTCAGCGCCGCGCTCCGCCTGGCGTCCCTTGTTCAATGGCCGGAACCTCGACGGCTGGTCGATCTTTGAACAAGGCGTCGGCAATTCCGATCCGCACGGTGCCATTACGATCAAAAATGGCATGCTTCATATGCTCGGCCCGGGCTTTTCAGGACCGGACGCTTCCAGCTTTGGCCACATCGCGACTATCGGGGAATATGCGGATTTCCACCTGCGGATGGAGTTCTGCTTTGGCGAGCGGCGGTTCGCGCCGCGCTTGCTGCAAAGGCGAAACAGCGGGCTGTTATACCACTTGGCATCAGATCGGGACCGGCTCTTTCCCGACTGCGTCGAGTATCAATTCGAGGAGGGTGATATTGGCGATGCGATCATGGTCAACACCCGGTCTCTCCAAGGCCCACAACTTGGCGGAACTCCACTCTGGCCAAACTACTTTCCCGGCCTGCCGACCGAATATGCCCAGCCAACCACCGGCGGTGGAATCGCCCGTCAGTGGCACCGCCATGCCGGAAATTACGAGCGACTGGACAGTTGGAACACGATCGACCTTTACGCTTTCGGAGATCAGGCAGCCCACCTTGTCAACGGCCGCATCGTGAACACGTTGTTCCGCATGGTGGGGCGCGATGGGGCCCCGCTCACCCGAGGCCGGATCGCACTGGAGTTCGAAGCCGCTGAGGTATTCATGCGTAATGTCATGATCCGCGACCTCTTGCCGCAAGAGATCGCAGAGATTCGCAGCGGCCGTTAGGTTTCAGTTCCAGTTCCACGGTCGGGCTTTTCCGCGCGCCGCATCTGCATCAGCTTGCGCCGTGCGCGGATCGCTGCGGCATCGCTTGGCAGGATGACCGGTCGCGCATCCCAGAAGTCCTGTCCCGCCATTGCCTCGGCCTGTGCCGCAACCATCGGTTCATCCTCTTCAAGGAACACCCGCCGCGCCTGCCTCGCCTCTTCCTCACCCGGCGGGTGCGTGAAGAAGTAATGCGTCGACGTCTCGGTCTCGGGTGTCAGGATGTGCGGGTTGGCCATCGGCGGCACCAGTGGGTCAAGCTGCGTT
>NZ_JANPGP010000133.1:0-21686 GCF_031424035.1 Novosphingobium sp. | reverse complement strand
ATCCATGGAATCTGTATCGAAAGACGAGGGCGGCGACATGAATATCCTGCTGATCGGAAGTGGCGGCCGCGAACATGCGCTGGCGTGGCGACTGGCGCAATCGCCTTTGTGCGAAACGCTTTACGCCGCCCCCGGAAATCCCGGGATGTTCGAACACGCCAAGCTGGTCCAGCTCGACGCTACCGACCACGCCGCCGTGGTGGAGTTCTGCGCCGAAAAAGCCATCGGCCTCGTCGTCGTCGGCCCCGAGGCACCGCTGGTCGATGGCCTTGGCGACAGCCTGCGCGCTTCCGGTGTCGCCGTGTTCGGCCCCAGCAAAGCCGCCGCCCAGCTTGAAGGCTCGAAGGGCTTTGTCAAGGACCTCTGCGCGGCTGAGAACATCCCCACCGCCGCCTATTCCCGCCATACCAGCAAGGCCGCCGCGCTGGCCGACCTCGCCCGCTTCGGCCTGCCCGTGGTGATCAAGGCCGACGGCCTCGCTGCGGGCAAGGGCGTGATCATCGCCGAGACCGCCGATGAAGCCAGCGAAGCCATCGAATTCATGTTCTCCGGCGGCTTCGGCGATGCCGGGGCCGAGGTGGTGATCGAGGAATTCATGCGCGGCGAGGAAGCCAGCTTCTTCGCCATCAGCGACGGCAGCAACGTGATCCCCTTCGGTTCGGCGCAGGATCACAAGCGCGTTGGTGACGGCGACACCGGCCCCAACACCGGCGGCATGGGCGCCTATTCCCCGACCGGCGTCTTCACCCCCGAGATCGAGGCCGAGGTCATGGAGCGCATCGTCCGCCCGACCGTGGCCGCCATGGCGCGCGATGGCATGCCCTATCAGGGCGTGCTGTTTGCCGGGCTGATGCTGACCGACGAAGGCCCCAGGCTGATCGAATACAACTGCCGTTTTGGTGATCCCGAATGCCAGGTGCTGATGATGCGCTTCGAAGGCGATCTGGTTGACCTTCTGTCCGAGGCCGCGCAGCCCGGCGGTCTGAGCACTGCCGCCCCCGTGCGCCTGCGCCCGCAAACCGCGCTGACCGTGGTCATGGCGGCCAACGGCTATCCCGCGACGCCCGAAAAGGGCGGCGAGATCATGCTCGGCAACCCCAACAAGGGCCGGGTATTCCACGCCGGCACCGCGATTGCCGATGGCAAACTGGTGGCGAGTGGCGGGCGGGTGCTGAACGTCACGGCCATGGCCGAAAGTGCCAAGGCCGCGCAGGCGCTGGCTTATGCTGCGGTCGATGCCATCGACTTCCCGTCAGGCTTCTGCCGCCGCGACATCGGCTTTCGCGAGGTTGCGCGCGAGGAGGGCTAGGGCTGAGCAGCAGAGCTCCAGGTAACCCCCACCCCGCTCGCCCTGAGCCCGTCGAAGGGCGTTAACGCAACGTAAGACCGTAACGCGGCATCCTTCGACAAGCTCAGGATGAGCGGGGTGGGGACCATTTCTTTTGACTGGCCTGATTCACTGATTGGCCTGATCCACCCAAACCCGCTCAGCCTGACCTTGTCGAAGGCCCCGCCCTGACTTAACCTCAGGCGCATGGCCTTCTACGCATACCTTTTGCGTTGTTCGGACGGCAGTTATTACGCCGGACACACCGACAATCTGGAACAACGAGTCGAGCAGCACCAATCAGGAGCACTGGGCGGCTACACAGCAACGCGGAGGCCCGTTGGCTTGGTCTGGTCTGAATGGTTTCAGACCCGCGACGATGCCTTTCTGGCGGAGCAGCGCATCAAGGGCTGGAGCCGTGCCAAGAAGGAAGCGCTGATTGCCGGGGATTGGGAACGGGTTCAAATGTTGGCGAGAAACCGGCAGGAGGGTGGTTTGTGCGACTGAGGTTGCGCGGCATCCTTCGACAAGCTCAGGATGAGCGGAGGTTCAGAGCCGCACGCGGGGTAGTCATCGTTACCCCATCCTCTCCGACACAAGCGCCTTCAGATCAGCCTCAGGCCGCGCGCCGTAGTGCGAAATGATTTCCGCCGCGCAGATCGAGCCGAGGCGCAGGCAATCCTGCAGCGAATGCCCCCGCACATGGCCGAACAGGAAGCCGGCAGCGAACAGGTCACCCGCGCCGGTGGTATCGACAACACGTTCGACCGGTTCAGCAGAAACGCGGGCTAGTTCGTCACCCTCTGCGGCGATGGCGCCTTCGGGGCCGCAGGTGACGAC
Source organism: Novosphingobium sp. (assembly GCF_031424035.1). Taxonomy (GTDB): domain Bacteria; phylum Pseudomonadota; class Alphaproteobacteria; order Sphingomonadales; family Sphingomonadaceae; genus Novosphingobium. The sequence goes on along the minus strand of NZ_JANPGP010000133.1, from coordinate 19,519 downwards.
CAGCGTCGGCACCTTGGCGCGCAGCTGGGCAACGCCGGCGTCGAAATCGTCGCTGCCGGTCAGCGCGGCCAGTTCGACGTGGTTGGCGAACAGGATGTCGATCTCACCCGCATCGATCAGCGCGCGGAAATCGTCGCCATGGCGGGCGATGACGAAGGCGTCGGACAGGGTGAAGGCAACCTTGCGGCCGGCACCCCGCGCGGCGGCGATGGCGCGGCGCATGGCGGCTCGTGGCTCTTCCGGATCCCAGAGATAGCCTTCGAGATAGAGCACCTTGGCATCAGCAATCGCCGCTTCGTCCAGCGCATCGGCGGGCAGGAACTGCGAGGCCCCAAGGAAGGTGTTCATCGTGCGCTGGCCATCGGGCGTGACGAAGATCAGGCAGCGCGCGGTCGGCGGATCGCCGGATCGGGCGGCGGTATCAAAGGAAATGCCGCCAGCGCGGATATCGTGCGCGAAGACTTCGCCGAGCTGGTCATCGGCCACCTGCCCGATGAAGGCGCAGCTGGCACCGAGCGCGGCGAGGCCGGCCAGCGTATTGGCCGCCGAACCGCCGGAAATCTCCCGCGCCGGGCCCATGGCGCCGTAAAGTTCGTGCGCCTGATCGGTGTCGATCAGGGTCATGCCGCCGCGCGTCATGCCGAGCTGGTCGATCAGCGCGTCTTCGCAAGGGGCCATGACATCGACGATGGCATTGCCGATGGCGACGACGTCGCGGGTGGGCTGGGACATGAAGGGCCTTCCTGTTGAAGCGCAGCGGCTTCGTAATGAATTGATCGGCGCCGACTAGCGCCCACCCGTGCCGGGGGCAAGACCGGCGGCGTTGACAGAGGTGGTGCGGATCGGGGATGCGCTCACTTGTGAGAGCATTTTGCAAAATCACGCCGGTTCTGGCGTCGGCCCTTTTGCTTGCTGGTTGCGGCGGTGCGGGGAATTCGGTCAAGAGCGTGAGCACGGCGTCGCTGCCGGTGCCGCCCACAGTGACTCGCCCCCTCCCTACGCGCCCGGCGATTCGTCCCCGGATAATGACCGCGCCGGGGCTTGAAGGCGTGATCGGCGGAAATGCGGGCGAGTTGCAGCGCCAATTCGGCGTCGCGCGGCTCGACGTGCTTGAGGGCGATGCCCGCAAATTGCAGTTTTCCGGCAATGCCTGCGTGCTCGACGTGTTTCTCTATCCGGAGACCGAGGGCCGCGAGCCGACCGCGACCTATGTCGAGGCGCGGCGCGCCAGCGACGGCAAGGATGTTGACCGGGCCAGTTGCGTATCGGCGCTAAGGAAACGTTAGCCCAATTTCGCTAGGCATTGCCCCGTATTCAACAAGGGGCCCTTGCCGCCATGACCATGCAATTCCGCGCGCTTGCCGAGCAGGCTGCTGCCGACGGCGCGATTTCGGCCGAAGAAATCCTGACCCTGCGCCGCGCCGGCTGGGGTGACGGGGCGATTTCGCCGGAGGAAGCCGAGGCGATTTTCTCCGTCAACGACCAGCTTGAGGACCCGTCCGTCGAATGGGCCGAGTTCTTTGTCGAGGCGCTGGGCGAATTCGTCGTCAACGGGGTCGAGCCCAAGGGCTATGTCTCGCAAGACCAGGCCGACTGGCTGGTGACCCGGGTCGATCACAACGGCGCGCTGCAATCGATGACCGAGCTGGAACTGCTGGTGAAGATCATCGAAAAGGCGCTGAACGTGCCGCAGAGCCTGAAGGACTATGTCATCGCGCAGGTCGAGCGTGCCGTGCTGACCGGCGAAGGCCCGACCCGCGGCGGCCATCTTGAGCGCGGCAACGTCAACTCTGTCGAGGCCCAGATCCTGCGCCGCGCGGTGTTCGCTCAGGCCGGCGACCGCCCCGCCGCCGCCAGCCGCAGCGAGGCCGAGATGCTGTTCCGGCTGAAGGATGCCACGCTGGGCGCCCGCAACGCGCCTGAATGGAAGCAGCTCTTCGTGCAGGGCGTCGGCAGTTACCTGTCGGGCTATACCAGCTATACCCCGCTCGAGGCCCCGCGCGCGGCCGAGCTTGATCGGTTCATGGATGCCAATACGCCGAGCCTGCTGCGCTTTGCGGGCCGCATGGCGCGGTCGGACGTCGAATCGGGGATCGGCGACACGTTCCGCACGCTGTTTGGCCGCAAGGGTCTGGACAAGGCACCCGAGGTGCAGGCCGCTGCCGAAGTCACCACGGAAGAGAACACCTGGCTGCAGGGCCAGATCGACGCCAACAACCACGTCGACGAATACGACGAGGCGCTCTTGGCGTTCCTCGCGGAAGAGAAATCTGGCCTCGCGGAAGAGAAATCCGGGCTTTAAGCCGAGTAGCTCCGGAACACGGGATGGCCCGTCTCCTTTCGGGGAGGCGGGCCGTTTCGTTTCAGACGGTAAAGCTTTCGCCGCAGCCGCAAGAGCCCTTGGCGTTCGGATTGTTGAACACGAAGCCTGCCTGAAAGTCGTCCTCGACCCAGTCCATCGTCGAACCGACAAGGTAGAGCACCGAAGCGCCATCGATGAAGAACAGCCCGCCGGGAGTCTCGATCTTCTCGTCAAACGGCGCCGCCTCAGTCACGTAGTCGACCGAATAGGCGAGGCCCGAGCAGCCCCGGCGCGGGGTGGACAGCTTGACGCCGATCGCGCCTTCGGGCGCTTCGCTCATCAGCTTGGCGATCCGCGCTTCGGAAGCAGGGGTGAGCAGCACGGCGGCGGGCCGTGCGCGGATCTTGGTGACGGTATCGGTCATAACATTCCCAGCTCCAACCGCGCCTCGTCGCTCATCTTGGCGGGGTCCCATGGCGGATCCCAGACGAGGTTCACTTCGGCATCGCGCACGCCCGGCACCGAGCTGACGCGCAGTTCGACCTCGCCCGGCATCGATTCGGCGACCGGGCAATGCGGTGTCGTCAGCGTCATGGTGACGACCACGCCGCTGGTCGCATCAACGTCGACGCCGTAGATCAGGCCGAGGTCATAGATGTTCACCGGAATTTCCGGATCGAAGATTTCCTTCAGCGCGCCGACGACCGCTTCATAGAGATCGCCGCCGGGGGCAGACGGGTCCAGACCCTCGGGCTTTTCCGCGAGGAAACCCTCAAGATAGTCGCGCTTGCGCACCAGTTTTTCCGTAGGCGATTCAGGAGCAGTCGGGGCATCCTCCACGCGCGCCTTGGGCGGCGGGGTGACGCTGTCGACTTCCTCGATGGTGAATTTCGCTTCCTCGTTCACGAGAAAATCCTTTTCGTCCGTTCGATGCCGCGAACCAGCGCCGCCACATCGTCTTCATCGTTGTAAATGCCGAAACTGGCGCGTGCGGTGGCCGGTACGCCAAGGTGGTCCATCAGCGGCTGGGCGCAGTGGTGCCCGGCGCGGATGGCCACGCCTTCCTCGTCCAATATGGTGCCGAGGTCGTGCGGATGCACCCCCTCCAGCGCGAAAGAGACGATTCCGGCGCTGTCTTCCGGCCCGAACAGCGTCACCGAGTTCATGCGGGCCAGCGCATCGCGGCACTGGGCGACGAGCGCGGTTTCGTGCGCGTGGATCGCATCGAGCCCGATGGCCGAGACATAGTCCACCGCCGCGCCCAGCGCGATCGCCTCGACAATCGCCGGCGTCCCCGCCTCGAACCGCGCGGGCGGCGGGGCGAAAGTGGTTCCGGCGAAAGTCACCCGGTCGATCATCGCGCCGCCACCCTGCCACGGCGGCATGGCATCGAGAATTTCAGCCCGCGCCCAGAGCGCGCCGATCCCGGTGGGGCCGTAAAGCTTGTGCGCCGAGAACACGTAGAAATCGCAATCAAGCGCCGCGACATCAACGGCAAGGCGCGGCACGGCCTGGCAGCCGTCGATCAGGAGCTTCGCGCCGACACCGTGCGCAAGGGTCGCGGCGCGCTTCACATCAAGCGTCGAGCCCAGCACGTTCGAGACGTGGGCCAACGCCACCAGCTTGTGCTCCCGGGTCAGCATGCGTTCGGCAATGTCGAGGTCGATGCGGCCATCCGGCGTCAGCGGGCAGACATCGATTTCCACCCCGGTGCGGGCGCGCAGCAATTGCCACGGCACGATGTTCGAATGGTGCTCCAGCGTGGAGAGCAGGATCCGATCGCCGGCTTTCAGGTTCGCCGCGCCCCAGGTTTGCGCGACGAGGTTGATCGCTTCGGTCGCGCCGCGGGTGAAGACGATCTCGCTTTCCGCCGCGCCGATGAAGCGCGCAACCTTGCGCCGCGCTGCCTCGAAAGCCACGGTCATGTTCGCCGAGCGCGCGTATACGCCGCGATGCACGGTCGCATAGTCGCGGCCCATTGCGTTCGATGCCGCGTCGATCACCGCCTGCGGCTTCTGCGCGGTGGCAGCGGTATCGAGGTAATGCCATGTGCCGGCGAGGCCGGGAAAATCGGCCCTGAGCGCGGCCAGCGGCGATGCGAGCGTGGTCACAGCAGCGCCTCCAATGCGGCCTGCGATGCCGCATCAAGTGCTTCCTCGTCTGCCGCGCCGACGAAAGCTTCGGCCACGAAGGCCTGCAGCATCAGCCGCTTCGCCGTTTCCGGCGGCAGCCCGCGCTGCGCCATGTAGAACAGCGCCTGGCCATCGAGTTCGCCCACCGCGCAGCCGTGCGCGCACTTCACATCGTCGGCGTAGATCTCGAGTTCCGGGCGGGCATTGACCGTGGCCGTGCGGGTCAGCAGCATGGCGCGGACCGACTGGCTGGCATCGGTGCCATCGGCCCCGCGCGCCACGGCGACCTTGCCGAGGTAGGTGCCCACGGCCTCGCCGCCGAGCACCGAGCGCACGATCTGGCGGCTCACCGCATCGGGCGCGAGGTGCGCGACTTCGGTGACCAGTTCAAGGTTGGCCGTCCCGCCACCAAGCTGCGCCGCGCCGAGCGTGAAGTCGCTCTTCGCGCCCAGCCGGGCATCGACCGCGACGCGGGCAAAGCCGGTGCCGGTGTTCAGCACGCGCAGATCAAAGGAAGCGCCATCGGCAATGTCGATCACCAGATGCCGCGCGCTCGCCTCATCACCGCCGAGGACGATCGACAGGGTTCCGCTTTCACCCGGCGCAACGCGAATCTCCTCGCGCGCCACCGGCCACAGCGGCGCGAGCGCATCGAGGTCTGCATAGCGGTAATCCTCATCGCGGTGCGTGGGGAGGGTCATCGCATTCACGAAAAAAACACTCCGTCACCCTGAACTTGTTTCAGGGTCCATTTCTCCCAATGCGCCGAAGCTCTGTTGGAAAGCGAGACGCCAAAGTTGCGCCCCTGTTCCTGACCTTGGACCGGCGGCACGATGGATCCTGAAACAAGTTCAGGATGACGATCAAGGAGCGGTTGGCTTACCATCACGCCACGGCCTCATAACCATGCTCTTCGAGCTCCAGCGCCAGTTCCGGCCCGCCGGTGCGGACGATGCGGCCGCCGGCCAGAACGTGGACGAAGTCCGGCTTCACGTAGTCGAGCAGGCGCTGGTAATGGGTAATCAGCAAGACCGCCTTGTCGGGCCGGCGCATGATGCCGTTGATACCGTCGCCAACGATCCGCAGGGCATCGATGTCGAGCCCGGAATCGGTCTCGTCGAGGATCGCCAGCTTGGGATCAAGAATGCCCATCTGCACCATCTCGGCGCGCTTCTTTTCGCCGCCCGAGAAGCCGACGTTGACCGGCCGCTTGAGCATTTCCATGTCCATCTTCAGCAGCGCCGCCTTTTCGCGCGCCAGCTTGAGAAATTCGCCGCCCGACAGCGGTTCCTGCCCACGCGATTTGCGCTGGGCATTGAGGCTTTCGCGCAGGAACTGGACGAAGGACACGCCGGGGATCTCGACCGGGTACTGGAAGCCCAGGAACAGGCCGGCAGCGGCGCGTCCGTGCGGATCGAGACCGAACAGGTCCTCGCCATTGAAGGTGGCGGTGCCGCCGGTCACTTCGTAACCGGGCCGGCCGCCAAGCGTGTAGCCCAGCGTCGATTTGCCCGCGCCGTTCGGGCCCATGATGGCATGGACCTCGCCCGCATTGATCTGGAGCGAAAGACCCTTGAGGATGGGCTTGTCAGCGACGGTGGCCTGCAGGTTGTCGATTGTCAGCATGAAGAAACCTCGTCGAAATTACTGTTCGTCACCCCGGACTTGATCCGGGGTCCCGCTGCCTTGCAATGGGGCAAACAAGCGGGATCCCGGGTCAAGCCCGGGATGACGTCAAAAGGGAAAGGCGAATAACGGCTCATCGGCGTGGCGGAGCGCCGCGTGTCTGGAAGTGCTGTTTGCGGGCGCGGCCGCGTTCGTCGTAGCTGGCCTTCATGGTCGCGACGATTTCGGCGACAACGGCATCTGGTTCGGCAAGCACGCGCTCAGCCGTGAAGCGGATCAGCTTGACGCCGACCGCCTCGAGGCTCTTGTCGCGCCGCGCGGTGACGGCGGGATCGCCGCCCTCATCGATGGAAATCGCGATGCGCAGCGGGTTGCAGGCAAAGTCGACAATGGCCGAGCCGATCACTTGCTGGCGGGTCAGCTTGAACTTGCCGAGATTGGCCTCGACCAGCTTGTCGCCGAGCAGCTTCTGGGCCGGGGTCGGCTCCATCCGGTTGCGCCGCGCCTGATCATGGATCGCGTCGAGCCGCTTGTCCGAAATCGACCAGCCGCGCCCGCGCTTTTCGATCGCGGGGGCTTCGGTGCGTTCATCCAGCGGACGGACGGTGAGGGTTTTTTTGGTCATGAATTTGGTCCTGTAAGGGCCGCTATGGAGCCGTCACCCTGAACTTGTTTCAGGGTCCATTTCTCACCGCGCGCCTTAGCTCTATCAGCCATCAAGACGTTGCCGTTGCGCATTGCGACAATGCTCCGGTTGTGGGGCGCAATGGATCCTGAAACGAGTTCAGGATGACGAAGGTTTGGAGCCTGCTTAATCACCCCACGCTCCCCTCAAGCGAAATCCCCAGCAGCTTCTGCGCTTCCACCGCGAATTCCATCGGCAGTTGCTGCAGCACTTCCTTGGCGAAGCCGTTTACGATCAGCGCCACGGCCTCTTCGGTGCCGAGGCCGCGCTGCATGGCGTAGAACAGCTGGTCGTCGGAAATCTTGCTCGTGGTCGCCTCGTGCTCGATCTGGGCCGAGGGGTTCTTCACCTCGATATAGGGCACAGTATGCGCGCCGCAGTCCTTGCCGAGCAGCAGGCTGTCGCACTGGGTGAAGTTGCGCACGCCTTCCGCCTGCGGGGCGACGCGGACGAGGCCGCGGTAGGTGTTGTTACTCTTGCCTGCCGAAATGCCCTTCGAGATGATCGTCGAGCGGCTGCCTTTGCCGTTGTGGATCATCTTGGTGCCGGTATCGGCCTGCTGGTAATTGTTGGTCACCGCGACCGAGTAGAATTCGCCGACCGAATCCTCGCCATTCAGCACGCAGCTTGGGTACTTCCACGTGACCGCCGAGCCGGTTTCGACTTGGGTCCAGCTCACCTTGCTCCGCGCGCCCTGGCACAGTGCGCGCTTGGTGACGAAGTTGTAGATCCCGCCCTTGCCCTGCGCGTCGCCGGGGTACCAGTTCTGCACGGTCGAATACTTGATCTCGGCATCGTCGAGCGCGACGAGTTCGACCACGGCGGCGTGAAGCTGGTTTTCATCGCGCATCGGCGCGGTGCAGCCTTCGAGGTAGGAGACGTAGCTGCCCTTGTCGGCCACGATCAGCGTGCGTTCGAACTGCCCGGTGTTTTCCGCGTTGATGCGGAAATAAGTGGAGAGCTCCATCGGGCAGCGCACGCCTTCGGGGATGTAGACGAAGGTGCCGTCGGAAAAGACCGCGCAGTTGAGCGCGGCGAAGAAGTTGTCGCGCACCGGCACGACCTTGCCCAGCCAGCGCTTCACAAGTTCCGGATATTCGCGGATCGCCTCAGAGATCGACAGGAAGATGACGCCGGCCCGCTTGAGTTCCTCACGGAAGGTGGTGGCGACGCTGACGCTGTCGAACACGGCATCGACCGCAACCTTGCGCGCGCCTTCGACGCCGGCGAGCACTTTCTGCTCTTCGAGCGGAATGCCGAGCTTCTTGTAGACCTCGAGAATGTCGGGATCGACCTCGTCCAGGCTAGCGAGCGTCTTCTTCGGTTTGGGCGCGGCGTAGTAATAGGCGTCCTGATAATCGATCGGCGGGATCTTGAGCTTTGCCCAGTCCGGCATGGGCATCGTCTGCCAGTGGCGGAAGGCCTTTAGCCGCCAGTCGAGCATCCATTCGGGCTCGTTCTTCTTGGCGCTGATGAAGCGGACGGTCGATTCGTCGAGGCCCTTGGGCGCGAAATCGGTTTCGATGTCAGCGGACCAGCCGTGTTCGTAATCCGCGACCTTGTCGGCAGCATCGCGCGCGGCCTGATCCTTGATGGCGACTTCCTCGTTCATGCGGGGACTCCCAGGATCTGATCCTGCATCTGCAATGGGGGCGGCTGCAACAGGGCAAGGCGCGTAAGCGGCACCCCGGCGAGCGCGCCGCGCAGGGCCTCGTTGACGATCGGCCAGTGCGGGCGGACAGCGCAGCCGCTTTCAAGGCCGCAATCGTGCCCGTCGATGCAGGCCGTAATCGCGATCGGTCCTTCGACCGCCTCGACAATGTCAGCCAGCGTGATCGCCGCTGCCGGACGCGCCAGCTTGAAGCCGCCGCCCGCACCGCGCACCGACTTGATGAGGCCGGCCGCCGAGAGTTTCGACACCAGCTTCTGCACGGTGGGCGCAGGCAGGCCGGTTTCCGCCGCCAGTTGCGCCGCCGAAACGCGCGCGTGGCCGCAATGGCGCGCGGCGGCGCTCATCGTGACGACGGCATAGTCGGCCATGCTCGAAAGGCGCATTGGGCGTGCTCCGGACAAATCGGACTGATTCGTTCCGGTTTCACCTAGGCGTGGTCCAAGCGCTTTTCAATCACTGCGGGGATGGCGCCCAAAAAAAGCGCGCCAAAAACTGGCAGGCGCCTTGGGCCAAAAAAAGGGCGGACCGGGGATCAGATCCCAGGTCCGCCATATAAGTTGAGAACTCGCTGCAAAAAAGCCACGAGCCCTTCGGGTCGCAGGAGCCGGGTAGACCCATAGGCCCGGGAAAGAATTGTAAGAATCCGACACCCGCTCCCCTCTAAAAATGACAAATGGCGTCAGGAACCGGTGTCATTGTTGCTTTGAAGCCATGTGTTGCCCATTCGACACGCCTTTCCCGCTCTGCCATAGGCCGCGCCATGCTCTACCCCTTGCTTCGACCGCTGATCTTCCGACTCGATGCGGAACGCGCGCATCGCCTCTCGATTCTCGCGCTCCAGCTTGGCCCGGTCGCCCCGCCGCCTGCCGATGGCCCGCTGGCAACGACCGTGGCGGGCATCCGCTTCCCCAATCCGCTGGGCATGGCGCCGGGGTACGACAAGGATGCCGAGGTGCCTGATGCCGTGCTTGGCCTCGGCTTCGGCTCGGTCGAGATCGGCACGGTCACCCCGCGCCCGCAACCCGGCAATCCGCGCCCGCGCCTGTTCCGGCTGGAAGAGGACCGCGCGGTGATCAATCGCATGGGGTTCAACAATGGCGGACTGCAGGCGGCGCACCTGCGGCTTTCTGCCCGGAAACGTCAGGGCGTGGTCGGGGTCAACGTCGGCGCCAACAAGGACGCGGCGGACCGGGTGGCGGACTATGTCACCGGGCTGAGCACCATGGCCCCGGTGGCGGACTATCTGACGATCAACATATCCTCGCCCAATACGCCCGGCCTGCGCGACATGCAGGGTGACAAGGAACTGGAAGACCTGCTCTGCGCCGTTGCTGCCGCGCGCGAATCGGGCTGGCCGCCGATTTTTCTGAAAGTCGCCCCCGATCTCGATAACGATGCCCCGGCGCGAATCGTCGCGGCGGTCATGAAGCACGGCATCGACGGGATCATCGTGTCAAACACCACGATCACCCGGCCGCCCCTCCAATCGCGCCACGCCGGCGAAGCGGGCGGCATTTCCGGCGCGCCGCTGCACGACCTCGCGCTCCAGCGGCTGCGCGATTTCCGCAAGGCGAGCGAAGGCCGGCTGCCGCTGATCGGCGTAGGCGGCATCGCCACTGCCGAACAGGCCTGGGCGCGCATCCGCGCCGGGGCCAGCCTCGTCCAGCTATACAGCGCGATGGTCTATGAAGGGCCGGGCATTGCCCGCGCCATATTGCCGCGCCTCGAAACACTGATGCGGCAGGACGGTTTCACCTCCATTGCCGAGGCGGTCGGGAGCGAATAGGCTGCGCGCCATGTATCGCCGTATCCTGATTGCCGCCAGCGCGCTTGCGCTCGTCCCCGCTCTCCCATTTGCACCCGCGCTTGCCAAGGCTTCCTCTAGGCAGGTCTTCGAAAAAGGCATGGTCTCGTCGGCCGATCCGCGCGCGACCGAGGCGGGACTGGAAATGCTGCGCAAGGGCGGCAGCGCCACCGATGCCGCCATCGCGACGATGCTGGCGCTGACCGTGGTCGAACCGCAAAGCTCGGGCATCGGCGGCGGTGGGTTCTATGTCACGGCGGACGCCAATGGCCGGGTCGAGACGATCGACGGCCGCGAAACTGCCCCCGCTGCCGCGCATCCGCAGTGGTTCTATAAGGACGGCAAGGTCCTGTCCTTCCGCGAGGCGGTTCCGGGCGGCACCAGCGTCGGCGTACCGGGCAACATCGCGCTGGCTGCCAAGGCGCATCGCCGCAATGGCAAGCTCAAGTGGTCGGCTCTGTTCGGCCCGGCGATCAAGCTCGCACGAGAAGGCTGGACGATCACCCCGCGCACCAGCCAGTTCCTCGATTTCGCGAAAGGCTCTGCCGCCTTCACGCCTGCAGGCATGGCCATGTTCTATGGCGCGGATGGCAAGCCGCTGCCCGCCGGTACGCGCGTGACCAACCCGGAATTGGCCAGGACCATGGAGATGCTCGCCCGCAGCGGCGCGCGCTGGTTCTACACCGGGGCGAATGCCAGGGCGATTGTCGGCGCCGTGACCACCGCCCCCCGCAATCCCGCGCCGATGACTCTGAAGGACGTGGCCGGCTACAAGGCCAAGGACCGCAGCCCGATCTGCGGCCAGTACCGCGAATACCGCGTCTGCGGCATGGCCCCGCCCAGTTCTGGCGAGACGACAGTCTTTGCCGTTCTCAAACAGCTCGAACGATTCGACCTGAAAGCGCTCGGCCCCGATTCGCCGACCGCGTGGCACCTGATCGCCGAATCGATGCGGCTCGCTTACGCCGACCGCGCGAAATACCTTGGCGATGCCGACTTTGTGAAAGTGCCGATCGCCGGTCTGATCGACGCGCAGTATCTGGCCAGCCGTTCGGCGCTGATCGACCCCGCGAAATCGCTCGGCCTCGTCACCGCCGGTTCGCCTCCCGGTTCGGAAAAGCTGGCGCGTGCCGAAGGCACTGCCGGGCCCGAACACGGCACTTCGCACTTCGTCGCGGTCGACCGGCGCGGACAGGTGGTGACCTATACCTCGACCGTCGAGAGCGCCTTCGGTTCGGGGCTGATGGCCGGCGGCTATTACCTCAACAACGAGCTGACCGATTTCGACATGGTGCCCGAGCGCAATGGCAAACCCGCCGCCAACTGCGTCGAATCCGGCAAGCGGCCCCGCAGCTCCATGGCGCCGACCCTGATCTATGGCCCTGACGGCAAGCTGCGGCTCGCCATCGGAGCGGCGGGCGGCACCACGATCCCGGCGCAGGTCGCCAAATCGATCATTGCCGTGCTCGACTGGGGTATGAGCGCACAGGATGCGATTGCCCAGCCGCTGATCTTCGCACCCGAAGGTCCCGCGGTATTTGTCGAACAGGGCACGCGGCTGGAAGCCATGATCCCGGCGCTGAACGCGCTTGGCCACGCCGACGTACGCACGCGCCCGGGCGGCAAGGCCAATGCCATCGAAGTGGTCGGCAGTCAGCTTCGCGGCGGGGCCGATCCGCGCAGCGATGGTACAGCCGCAGCAGAGTGACCCTTGCCGCTAGGGCCAGGCGGCACTAGTCTCTCTCACAACCGCGCAGACGGCAAAACGAGAGGCATGGCCACGTGCAGATTACCGACTTCGATGCAGCCCCGAATCTGGTGTCGCTGTTCCTGAGCCGCGCCGACGAACTGGGCGACCGCGCTTTCCTGACCGCGCGAATTGGCGGGCGCTGGCAATCGATCTCCTACACCGAGGCGGCGCAGCGGGTCTGCCTGATGGCCGAGGCCTTGCGCAAGATGGGCCTGAAAGACGGCGAGCGCGTGTTGCTGGTGTCCGAAAACCGCCCCGAATGGTGCATGGCCGATCTGGCCATCATGGCGGCGGGGCTGGTCACCGTGCCGGCCTATACGACCAATACCGAGCGCGACCATCGCCACGTGCTGGAAAATTCCGGGGCTTCGGCGGTCATCGTTTCCGATGCCAAGCTGGCCAAGCCGCTGCTGCCCGCGGTGATGGGGACCGACAAGGTGCGCCATCTCATCACTTTCGAAACCTTCAAGTTGCCGCAGATGTCCGCCCATCCGCATGTCTGGGCCGCACTTCTGGATGGCGATGCGCTGGCGGCGCGTGCAGCGGTGGACAAGCGGATCGCGAAGATTGGCCGCAAGGACCTTGCCTGCATCATCTACACCTCTGGCACCGGCGGCGCGCCGCGCGGGGTGCGCCAGCATCACGGCATGATCCTGATGAACGTCGACGGTGCCGCGCGCATCCTCGTCGAGGATTTTGGCTGGGGCGAAGAGGTGTTCCTCTCGTTCCTGCCGTTGTCGCATTCTTATGAACACACCGGCGGCCAGTTCCTGCCGATCGGCATGGGCGCGACGATCACTTATTCTGAAGGCCTCGAAAAGCTCGCCTCCAACATCGAGGAAGTGCGCCCCACGGTGATGGTCGTCGTGCCGCGCCTGTTCGAAGTGCTGCGCACGCGCATCATGAAGCAGATCGAAAAGCAGGGCCGTTTCGCCAATTACCTGATGGAGCGCGCACTTGGCATCGGGACGCTCAAGGCCAAAGGGCGCGAGCGGCTGCGCGACAAGCCGATGGACCTGATCCTTGAACGCACCCTGCGCCCCAAGATTCGCGCGAAAATGGGTGGGCGGCTGAAGGCGATGGTTTCCGGCGGCGCGCCGCTCAACCCCGAAGTCGGCGTGTTTTTCGAAGCCATGGGGCTGACCATGCTGCAGGGCTATGGCCAAACCGAGAGCGGACCGGTGATTTCGTGCAACCGGCCCAAGGTGGGCGTCAGCATGGAGGCGGTTGGCCCGCCGATGCGGAACGTCGAAGTCAAGATCGCCGAAGACGGCGAGATCCTCGTCCGCGGCGAACTGGTGATGGACGGTTACTGGCACAACAAGGAAGAGACGGCCAAGGCGCTCGAGCCTGACGGCGAGGGCAGCAACTGGCTGCACACCGGCGATATCGGCCACTTCGATGACAAGGGCCGCATTGTCATCACTGACCGCAAGAAGGACATGATCGTCAACGACAAGGGCGACAATGTCTCGCCCCAGCGGATCGAGGGGATGCTCACGCTCCAGCCCGAAATCGCACAGGCCATGGTGGTGGGTGACAAGCGGCCATACCTTGTCGGACTGGTCGTGCCCGATGCCGAATGGGCGCTCGACTGGTCACGCCGCGAGGGCGAGAAGTTCGACATGAAGGCGCTCGAACACCTCCCCGCCTTCCGCTCCGCCGTGCGCACGGCGATTGACCGGGTGAACGCGCAGGTCTCGGTGATCGAAAAGGTCCGCCAGTTCGCTTTCGCCGACGAGCCGTTTTCCATCGACAACGAGGAAATGACCCCCAGCCTGAAGATCCGCCGGCACAAGCTGAAGGACCGCTACGGCGAGCGGCTGGACGGGCTCTACAAGGGATAAGCCTACTCCCTTACGGTCAATATGGCTTTCCGCTGTCCGGCTTGAACCGGCCGAGTTGCCATGCTAACTCTCCCTCTGAGAACTGCGTTCTCAGAGGGAGAGACCGATGGATACCGATGGGCTTGTGCGTCTTGGCTCGACTTTGGCCGCCAATTGGCAGGGGCTGCTTTCGCTTTACGCTTTCGTGGGAATCATCGCGCTGTCGCTCGCTGGCGGCTGGCTGATTTCGCTGATCCCGGCAGTCGGCGCGCAGACGCGGCTCAATCGCGATACGCTGGCGCAGAAGATGCAGAAGGAGAGCTATGCGGCAAACCACAAGTGGAACCGCAAGTGGGCGCTGCTGTTTCAGGCGATCATCTTCACCGCGATCCTGCCGTTCTGCCTGAAGCCCGGTTTGCCGAGCATCGGCGCCCTGCTGCTCGACTGCATTGTCATCCTGATGGTCTATGACTTCTTCTATTACCTGACGCACCGCTTCCTGTTCCACGACAGCGATTTCGTGGGCGGGCCGCTCAAGTGGATGCACGCCATCCACCACCGCCAACACAATCCCTGCCGCATGGATTCAAGCTATATCCACCCGCTGGAAGTGGCGATCGGGCTCGGCCTCTACGTCGCGACGATCGCGGCGCTGGCGGCGATCATGGGCCGGTTCGACGTGGTGACGGTGACGGTGACCTTCGTCGCCTTTTCGCAGATCAACCTGCACAACCACAATCTGTGGGGCGAGGGGCGGTTCCTCTGGGGTTATGCCAAGTACGCCTCGGACATGCACCATCACCACCACGCCAAGTTTACCGGCGGCAACTTCGCGACGATAACCCCGCTGTATGACTGGATGTTCAAGACGCTGGACTACGGCGAGGGCGGCTATTCGGGAACAACGCGCCCCGCAAAGAAAGCGTAAATTACGCGGCTTCCTTGTCCACCCATTCCGGATAGAAACTCGGCGCACGGGCGGACCAGCCGGGCGCGGTGGCGGCGGCTTCGCTGATCGACTGAAGCAGCACCTTGCGGCGCGAGGGGTGGATCTGCGGCAGTGCGGCCGCGCCACAGAAGGCGCTCGGCAGCCACGGACGGATATCCGGGCCCAGCAGGCGCTCATAAAGAAAGCGGTACGAGGAAAAGCAGGCGATGCGCCCTTGGCTGAGGTCGAACGCGGTGACTCGCATCAGCCGGCCCATGAACGCCTCGACGCCGTCGAATTCCGCTTCATCGGGCAGGACATCGCGCAGGCCCTTGAGTTCCTGATAAGCGACGTATTGCCGGCGGATCGCCGCGCTTTCATCGGCATCGCGCGCCCACAGCTTGAACGCGTCCTGCCGGCCCAGCCCGATATCAAGGCTACGCTTGATGTAGCGCTGCTCGCAGGGGCTGAAACTGGCGAATTCGCGCAGTTCGGCAATGGTCAGCGAGGCGGAGGCGAGATTGGCCATGTCCGGTTTCCTGTTGCATGGGATTTTCCCACACAGGCAATTCACCAGATTTTGGTTACCATCCAATTAACCATGAAGGTTAGATCAGCCCTGCCAGCGGGCTAGAGGGATCCGCGTATTTGCGGGTGGCCATTCGCCCCGAAAGATAGGCGTGACGCCCGGCTTCGACCGCGAGCTTCATCGCGCGGGCCATGCGGATCGGGTCCTTTGCCTCGGCGATCGCGGTGTTCATCAGCACGCCATCGCAGCCGAGCTCCATCGCCACCGCCGCGTCGCTTGCGGTGCCTACGCCGGCATCGACCAGCACCGGCACATTTGCGCCTTCGACGATCAGCCGCACGGTGACACGGTTCTGAATGCCCAGCCCAGAGCCGATCGGCGCGCCCAGCGGCATGATCGCCACGGCGCCGGCTTCTTCCAGCTGCTTGGCGGCGATGGGGTCATCGACGCAGTAGACCATCGGCAGGAAGCCCTCGTTTGCCAGCACTTCACAGGCCTTCAGCGTCTCGCGCATGTCGGGATAAAGCGTGCGTGCCTCGCCCAGCACCTCGAGCTTGACGAGGTCCCATCCGCCCGCCTCGCGCGCCAGACGGAGCGTGCGGATCGCGTCCTCGGCGTTGAAGCAACCGGCAGTGTTGGGCAGGTAAGTGATCTTCTTGGGATCGATGAAATCAGTGAGCATCGGCGCCGTGGGATCGCTGATATTGACCCGGCGGACGGCTACCGTGACGATCTCCGCCCCGCTCGCTTCCACCGCTGCGGCGTTCTGCGCGAAGTCCTTGTACTTGCCGGTGCCGACGATCAGCCGCGAGGTAAATGTGCGACCGGCAACGGTCCAGGTGTCCGGGGTCCAGGTATCTTGCGACAAGGGTTAGCCTCCACCAACAAAATGTACGATTTCCAGCACGTCGCCATCGGCCAGAGTGACCTGATCGTGCGTGCCGCGCGGGACGATGTCACCGTTGCGCTCGACCGCGACCTTCACCGGGTTGAGGCCGATCTCTGCGACAAAACCCGCAAGCGTGATGCCTGCCGATGTGCGGCGCGGCTCGCCGTTGACGGTGAGGGCGATTTGCTGGCTCATCGCCAGCGCCATAACGTTCGTCTTTAATTTGGCAATGCCCGGCACCAGCCGTGAGGCGGAAAGCTAACGCGCGAGGCGCAAGTTCATGATGTGGGCAGAGGCGACCATGCCGACGCCGGCGATGGTCAGGATCGCTTCGGCGGGGCCGTGCGGCACCAGCAAACCGCCGGTCATCAGCACGAGGCCGACGCTGCCCACCAGCAGCGGCCAGATCTGGCCATGACGGAACACGCCTATGCCGAGGGTCACCGCGCCGACGGCAATCGCCAGCCCGAGTCCGACCCGGTGAATCGCCGGGGCCAGCAGCACTTGCCCGCCCAGCCCCAGCGCGCTGACCAGCACCAGACTGGCCAGACAATGCACGGCGCAAAGCCCGGAGATGAATATCCCCGTGCGGTCGAGCCGGTCACGAATCGAGAACTGAGCCTTGGCCATGTCCCGCCCAGATATGATACCTTGTAACATTACGCAAGGCTGCGGGGTGAAACATTGCGACGAACCGTGCTTTCTTCACTTGCGCATCGCCGCGTCCCAGCGCAGGGAGCGAGCGATATGCAAGGGGTTGCAGACACGATGTCTGGCAGTATTCGCAGCGGCAAGCCGGCATTGCTGGCGCGCTGGCTTTGGCTTGTGGTGGCGATCATCGTCACGGTGGTGGCAGTCGGCGGGATTACCCGCCTGACCGAATCGGGTCTTTCTATCACCGAATGGAAACCGGTCACCGGCGTCCTTCCGCCACTGAACGATGCCCAGTGGCAGGCCGAATTCGACGCCTACAAACAGATCCCGCAATATACCCAGATCAACGGCCCCGCCGGCATGACGATGGACGAATACAAGTTCATCTACTTCTGGGAGTGGTTCCACCGCTTCCTCGTCCGTACCGGGCTGGGGCTGGCCTTCGTTCTGCCGCTGGGTTGGTTCTGGGCGCGCGGCGCGATTCCCGCTGGCTTCAAGCTGCGCCTGCTCGGCCTGCTCGGGCTCGGCCTGCTGCAAGGGATGGTTGGTTGGTGGATGGTCAAGTCCGGTCTGACCGGGGATGCCGACGTCAAGGTCAGCCATTTCCGGCTGGCAACGCACTTGCTGCTGGCCCTGTTTACCCTGACCTACGCCACCTGGAGCGCGCTCGACATGCAAGCGCTGGCGCGGGGGAAGGCGCCCGCGCGCTTCACCCGCTTCGGACTGATCGCGCTCGCCGCGCTGTTCCTGCAACTATTGCTCGGCGCTCTGGTGGCGGGGCTGCGCGCTGGCCATGTCGCCAATGACTGGCCGCTGATGATGGGGCGGTATTTCCCGGACGGCGTCGACTGGTCGCAGGGACCGATGCATGCCGTGCTGTACGATCCTTTCCTGCTGCATTTCCTGCACCGCTGGTGGGCCTGGGGAGTCGTCGCGGTCCTGATTGTCCTTGCCCGCCGCGTGCGCCAGCAGTGCCGGCCAGCATCAATCGCGATTCATTCGGCCTTCGGCCTGCAGATCATCCTGGGAATCGCTACGGTCATGAGCGGGGTAGAGCTTTGGCTCGCGGTCCTGCACCAGCTGGTGGGCGCCTTGGTGGTCATCGCCACAGCCTGGGGTGCCCATGCGCTGGGACGGAGACCATGACGGCAAAAGGCCCCGCTTTGGCCTGGTGCCCATTTCCTGATACCGAATCAGCAGAAGCAAGTATAAACACTGTGCTTGACGAAGGTGTAGGAGCCTGCGCCAATATCATCGCTGCTAGGCAGTCGCGCTTTGTCTGGAATGGCAACAGGGAAGAGTCAGTGGAAGTGGGGGTTCTGTTCAAGACCGATCTGGCACTGCCCGATGCGCAAGTGATGGGGGCGCTGGTGGCATGAGCGGCCCGGACAACGGCCTGCGCGCTGCCCTGTTGGCTGGATGCGCATTTGCCCTTGCCCCCTCGGCAAGCGCTGAAAACGTGGCACGGGCACCAAGCACAGCCGCATTTTCCGCTCCTGCCGGACCTATTGTTCTCACGCGTGAGCTGCGCCGGACGATTGGCAAGAGCAAGCAGATCATCACCCGACGCAGTTACGAGATCCGTTTCGTGCCCGAAGGCACGGGCTGGCGGGTCGACGGAACCCTTATCTCCAGCGAAGTGGATGCCCCGGCAGAGCTTGCCGAACTTGCTGCGCTGGAAAAGGCGCGCAAGGACGTTGGCCTGTTCCCGCTCACGCTCGATTCGCAGGGCCTGATCGTGGCCCAGCGCGCCCCGACGGATGCCGTAGCCACGGACAAGGCGCGTATCGTGGCCAACAAGGCGGTCGAGAAGATCGACATGACCTCGACTGACAAAACGGTCGCCAAGCAGATGATCCAGACGATCGCGACGCAAAGTCAGGCATCCGGCGGCAACTGGCCCATCGACCTGTTCCGTCCTCCGGCCGATCCCGTGATCGACGTGCGCAACATTCCCTTGCCCGGCGGCAATCAGGGTCGCGTCACTGTGACGATGCAGGCCCGGTCCAATCCCGAGGGCGGACTTCGGCATTTTGATCGCCGGATCCTGACAGAGATCGGCGGCACCAGCCGGCTGAGCGAGGAATCCTGGTCGATGACCGGCGAACCCTGACCGGCAAGCCATGGCAAAATTCTTCAAGGTATTATTTTACCTCTCCGCAAAACCGCAGTTCAGCTTGACTTTCACCCCCCATTCGCACATTGGCGCGCCTTCCCGGCCGGCGGACATCTGCTGGCACACCAGAAATTCAGGGATTCACAAGCCATGAAGGCGTTGAGCAAGCAGACCCGGTCGATCAAACCGGCCGAGGTCGAAAAGAAGTGGCATCTCATTGATGCCGAAGGTCTGGTCGTCGGTCGCCTTGCGGTCGTCATCGCCAACCATCTGCGCGGCAAGCACAAGCCAAGCTTCACCCCCCACGTCGATTGCGGCGATCACGTTGTCGAGATCAACGCCGGCAAGGTGCGGATGACCGGCAACAAGCTGACCGGCAAAGTCTATTACAAGCACACCGGTTATGCCGGCGGCATCAAGGAAACGACCCCGGCCAAGATCCTGGACGGCCGTTTCCCGGAACGCGTGCTTGAAAAGGCTGTTGAGCGCATGATCCCGCGCGGTCCGCTGGGCCGTGACCAGATGCGCGCCCTGCACCTCTACGCCGGCACCGAGCATCCGCATGGTGGCACCCAGCCCCAGCCGCTCGACGTTGCTGCCATGAAC
>NZ_JANPGP010000132.1:0-6227 GCF_031424035.1 Novosphingobium sp. | reverse complement strand
GATCCGCTGGCGCTGCCGCTCAAAGCCTATCTGGTGGACAAGCAGGAAACCACGATCAGTCAAGCTGCCGATGGCATGGGGATCGAAGACCTTGACTGGTCGACCCGGTACCGGATCGGCAAGCTGCTGGCGCTGTGGGGCTGGCAGCAGCGGACCCGCAAGGTGGCGAAGCACCGCGCGGCGCGCGTGTTCACCCGTCCCGAGCCGCTGCGCGCGGACGTGGCCGAGATCGATGCGGGAGACGTATCATGATCCGTCGCCGCGCAATGGACCACGAGGACCGGGCGAACCGCTTCCTTGGATCGATGGAGGCAGTTCGCGAACTGCTAACCGCAACTGCGCCGGGCTTCCCGATGCAGGCAGAGCCGCTGGCCTACCTGATGTCGCTGCTGGCGGACGAGGCCAAGCTGGTGGTCACGCCGTACCGCGCATTCAGCAACGACGATGACGAGGACGATCCCGGATGAGTTTCAATGCCTGCCTCGCCAAGCTGGAAGCCGATGGGTCCATTGATGCCGAGCGCGCCGCGCGGTTTCGCGGGGAATACGAGCGGCTGAACAAGGCCTATGGCAAGCGCATGGGTGAGGTCGCGGCGGCGCAGGCGGCAAAGACCGATGTCATGGACGCGCTGGAACGCACGGCGATGACCGAGCGCCGGCAGGGCTTGTTGCAAATCCACAGCCAGCGGAACCTACTGCAAGGGCTGGTCGGTCATGTCGAGGCGGGCGGCAAGGCCGGTCACTATGCCGTTTCGGTGATGGAGCATCACGAGGCGGTGGCCGGATCGGCGGCTATCGACAACCGGCGCGGGGCGCTGTTCAAGCTGGCGTGGAGCCGGATGGACGGGTTCCTTGGCAAGTATCGCCGGGACATGCTGGGGCGGGTGCGCAACGAAGCAGACCTGAACGACCTCGTGCGCGCGCTGCGCGGCGAGAAAGTGGAGAGTGCGGCAACGCGCGAACTGGCCGGTGCGGTCGGCGATACGATGGAATGGCTGCGCCAGCTGTTCAATCAGGCGGGCGGCGATATCGCCAGGCTGGAAAACTGGGGCCATCCGCAAAGCCATGATGCGCTGGCCGTGGGGCAGGCTGGCCTTGAGGAATGGCGCGAATTTACCCGGCCGCTGATCACTGGCGAAAAGATGATCGATACCAGCACGGGCAAGGCGTTCGCCAGTGCCGAAGCGCTGGACGAAGCGCTCGAGGCGGCGTGGCAGAATATCGCCAGCGAGGGCATGGACGGGCGCATTCCGGGGGCCTTCACCGGCCAAGGCAAGGTGGCCAACCGGCGCAGCGATCACCGGTTCTTGGTGTTCAAGGATGCCGATGCGTGGCTGGCCTATAATGAGCGGTTCGGGCTGGGCAACGCCTTCGACGCGATCACCGGCCATATCGACAGCATGGTGCATGATATCGCGGCCATGCAGGTGCTGGGGCCGAACCCGGCGGCGACGGTTAAGTGGCTGGGCGACGTGCTGGGCCAGCAGGCACTGCCGACGCGGGCGGGCGGAAAGCAGGTCAAGCTGGAAGCGAGTGCGCGAAAGAGCGCCGACGTGCTGGCATCGATGTGGGATTACTACAGCGGTTCGCTGACCTCCGTACCGCCCGAATATCGCGGGACGGCGCGGTTCTTTTCAGGCGTGCGCAACTGGAACGTGGCGACGAAGCTGGGGTCGGCGGCAGTGTCTGCCGTGACGACGGACCCGGTGTTCATGGGAATGACGGCGAAGTTCAACGGGCTCGATGCGACGCGGGTTGCGACTGACTACTTCAAGCTGCTGGCCGACAGCGGGCAGCGCGACGTGGCGGCTCATGCCGGGCTGATCTTCAACGACATGATTTCGCGCGGTGAGCGGATGTACCGCGAAGGGCAAGGCGTGAACGTCCACGAAGTGACGCGCCGCGCAGCCGATGCTACCTTACGCGGCAGCGGCCTGACAGCGCACACGGTGGCAGGAAAGCAGGCGCTGGGCCTTGGTTTCATGAAGGACTGGGCCGATGCGGCTGCCATCGGCTTTGGCGATCTGCCGAAGGCGGACAGGCTGGCGCTGGAACGCTATGGCATCGGCAAGGCGGACTGGGACCGGCTGCGCGCGCTCGATGCATTCGATCAGGGCAACGGGGTCAAGATGCTGCGGCCGGGCGATCTGGCGCGTCGCGGCGGGGCCGAACTGGATAGCGCCATCAAGTTCATGACGCTGATCGACAGCGAAGTGCGGTTCGGCATTCCGGGCGAAAGCCTGCGGGCGCAGGCGATGATCGCATCGGTGACCAACCAGCGCAGCGCGTGGTTCCGGCGTGGATCGGTCGGCGGTGAGCTGGTCCATTCGGCAACGCAGTTCAAGACCTATTCGGTCATCATGGTAACGCAGCAGCTAATGCGCGCGATGTACGGGCGGGGCGGGATCAGCCGGGGTGCCTATGCCGTGCTGCTGCCTACCTTCCTGACGATGGGCGGGTTCATGGCCAACGGGTTTCTCGACATTGTCAACGGCAAGGATCCTTCGCCAGCCGATCAGGCGAGCACGTGGGCGCGCGCCTTCGTGCGTGGTGGCGGGCTGGGTATCGTCGGCGACTTCATCGCGCAGGGTTTCCAGACCGATCGCGGTACGACGGTGTCCGGCTTCGTGACCGGGCCGACGATGGGGGCGATCGTCGACCCGATCTCTTCGCTGGTGCTCGGTAACCTTGGTGAGGCGGCAGAAGGCAAGAATACCAATATCGGTCGCGAGGCGGCCAAGCTGTTCAACTCGGCGATCCCCGGCAGCAACCTCTGGTATTCGCGGGCCGCGTTCAACCGCTGGTGGGCTGATAGCCTCGGTGAGCTGGTCGATCCCAATTACCGGAAAAGCTACCGCCGACTGGAGCGCAATGCGGCCAAGGCGGGCACCGAGTATTTCTGGCATCCGGGCGACACCTGGCCCGAGCGCGGCCCGGAACTGTGAGGTTCACAAGGACTATAACCAACAGGTCGCCCGGGGACTTCACACCCGAGCGTGCGCCTGATATGTCAAATGCAATCAACGGGACGTCCCTCGACACGTCCCCGGGTGCTGGCCTGATGCCACCGCCCTAACCGAGGGACGCAGATATGACCGTTGCCGCGCTTGCCGCCACGATCGACTATATTGAGGACGGCGTCACGCTGGCCTTTCCCGCGCCGTTCCGCTTTCTGGCGGCGACGGATCTGGTTGTCACGCGGATTACATCGAGCGGTGTCGCCACGCTGGCCTATGGCAGTGAATGGAATGCGACGGGCGGGACAACTGACAGCGGCGGTACGGTAAACCTGCTGTCGACCGTGGCTGGCGCAAGGCTGCGGATCACTCGGCGGACCCCGCGCGCGCAGACCACCAACTATACGACGGCCGACACGTTCCCGGCCGAGACGCATGAAGGCGCGCTCGATCGCTCCATGCTGATCGACCAGGAGCAGGACGTTGCTATCCTTGAGGCGCTCAACCGGGCGATCAAGGTGCCGGAAGGTGAGACAGGCGGCACGCTGGCGGCGGCTTCCTTGCGCAAGGGCCGATATCTCGGCTTCGACTACGCGACGGGTGCCGCGACCCTGTTCGATGCGCCGACGATTGCGACTGTGGCAAATTCGGTTGTTTCGACCATGGCCGCGCTGACGGCGATCATTGCGCCGGCAGCGGGCCAGTCAGCGCTGCTGACCGAGACGGGGCGCGTCGGGACGTGGGTCTTTTCGTCGGCCAACCTTTCCGGGCAGGTGACCAGCGACGTCGGCAAGGGCCTGTTTGCCGCGCCGGATGCTGCGCCTTCGGGCGCTGCCGGCGCATGGGTGCGCAAGGTGCTGCCGGGCAAGCGCTTCGAGGCAAGCTGGTTCGGGCTGCCGAGCGGCGGCGACGACAGCGCGATCGTGCGCTCGATCGAGGCGCTCAAGGAAGATGGCCGCGACGTGAAGTTCGCGGCGGGCACGTTCAAGTGGAACGATCTGCGCATCAACAAGGCGGGGCATTGGGGCGGTGTCGGCAAGGCGACCGTGGTCGAGAACAACGGCGCCGGTGTCTATAACAGCTTCGGCGTGGCGACCAGCGGCGGGACGCGGATCAGCCACATGCGGTTTACCGGGCTGTATGATGCCGACAATGCCGACGCCCAGTTCCACATCAACGTGAGCCCGCGCGTCAACGTGGTGACCGTGGCCGAGACCATGGAAGATTTCGAGTTCGACCACCTGTTCTTCGATCTTTCGGACACCGGCATCCGTGTGTCGTTCGGCGGAACCGGACCAACCAATGACGTCGCTGGCACGACGTGGTGGACGCCGAGCTTTGTCCACATTCATGACTGCCGGTTCGAGGATGTGCTGTATCAGCCGATCATCCCCGAAGGTCACAATATCCTGATCGAGAATTGCTATTTCAAGCTTTCGGTCAAGCCGGGCGGCGGATACCGGCCGTTTTCCTATTCGCTGCGTATCCTCGGCTGCAACCGGGTGACGGTGCGCAACAACCAGTTTGACGTGCCCTATGATTATCCTGTGATCTCGACCCAGCTTGCCGGGGTCGACAACGGGCTGGCAAATGTCGCCTTCCGCACCGCGCGCAACGTGACGATCGAGGGCAACCGCTCCTCGGGCGGGTTCTTCCTGATCTATCATTCGGCCGATCGACTTTCGATCCGCAACAACTGGTTCTGGAACAACCCGGAAAGCACGACAGACGTGCCGCCCGCGCTGTTCTACCTTGCCTTCCAGCAGGGCCAGCCGATCTACCTGGGCAATGTCGAGATCCACGACAACATCGGCTATGGCTATCCGGTGCAGCTGTTCATCGAGAACAACAGCGCCGACAAGATCAGCTACAAACGGAACACCATCTACGGCAACAAAAAGACCGGCGCGGCCTTCGACATCATGCCGATCAAGGTCATCGTCAACAATGGCGTATTCAACCAGGACGGCGTGACACAGATCAAGCCGCCGTGCTTGCTCGAAATCGAGGGCAACGGCATCCATGCCAATCCGTCGATGATCGGCAGTTTCATGCAGGTGCAGGGCTATTGCGCCGGCCTTCATCTGAGTGTTGCCGGAAATATCACCAGTGAGCGACAGGGGGCCGGAACGACGCTTATCAGCGCGTCGGCCCTAACCGGCGACTTCAAGGTATCTCTCGGCTTCGCTTCGAAGTTCGACAGCTGGGCAACGGTGTCGGGCGCGGTTGACCTGTCCGACGACGTGGTGGGCGATAACCGCGCCATGCCGACCGGGTTCTATGCCGAAGCCATGCTCGCATCGAAGTTCCGCGCCGAGCAGATCGTCTCGACCGTCTATCCGCCAATCTACGCATAGGAGCAGAACATGAGTGATCCCCAGAAAATGGCAGATGCCGCCCGCCGCGCAGCCAAGGAAGAAATCAAGGCCCGCTCGATCAAGATGCAGGAGGACTTGAACAGCTTGCTGCCCGAACTGGTGCGCCAGCAGCTCGCCCCGGTGCGCGCCGAGCTGGCCGACATGCAGGCACGTATGCTGCGGCGCGAGAACCCGGCGGCTGTTGTTGCAGCCGAGCCTGCCGGCGACGACGCCAGCGGCGACTGATTGCAACCCCTGAGCTTTAACGAAGGAACCGACACGATGGGCAAGAACATCAACAGCATCAACGGGATTTCGCCGGCGCTGGAAAAGATCGCGGTCAATCTTGCTGGCGACACGACGTTCGCGATCCCGGCAAAGGCGATCTTTGTCGGCACCGGCGGCACGGTGATCGGCCGCGCGCCGGGCAGCTCGGCCGACGTAACCTACAAGAATGTCGCCAACGGGCAGCTGCTCGACGGCTATTTCGAGATCATCCGGTCGACGGCCAACGGCACGACGGCCGCCGACCTGGTCGCGGAATTCTGACATGCCGCGATTTGGTTTCGGTTTCGGTTTCGGGGGGCATCGGCGCAAGGCGGCGGTGGCCATCCAGCCCGTGCTTTCCGCCTTCACCCGCGCCAGCACGGCCACCTTCATCGGGGACGACGGGCTGCTTCAGACAGCCGCAATCGACACCGCGCGCTATGACCACAGTCTGATCGCGGGGGAATGGCTGGGGCTGCTGATCGAACCGGCATCAACCAACACGTTGTTGCGCAGCAACGACCTGACGCATGCCGCCTGGGGAACCTTCGCTAACGGTACGGGTTCGATCAGTCGCACGGCTTCGGTGCACCTTGCTCCGGACGGGGTCAGTGGCTGCACGGAAGTCACGATCAATCGCGCTGATG
>NZ_JANPGP010000131.1:0-50212 GCF_031424035.1 Novosphingobium sp. | reverse complement strand
GGCGACGAGAGCGATCTTGCGCATGTATATAATCCTTGAGCGAGTGGACCCCGTTCGAACCCTTGGCCCAATGCCGCGGAGTCGCCCGGTAAAGCCAACCTATCCGGTAGACTTCACGGCGACAAATAATGCGAATGTTTGTGGGATGCAAGCATTAGTCACCAACCCGCTGGGGGCAGGAGGCGAATCTGGCGGATTACCGCCGATTTTTGTTTTATGGCAGGCAATTGTGGCAAGCTTATGGCCACAGGTTTTTGGCTCTCGCAGGTTCCATGGCCCCGCAATGGTGCTAGAGAATCGTCCATGGAATCGCGGCAGCACCTCTATCTCGTCGATGGCTCAGCCTATATTTTCCGCGCCTATCACCGCCTGCCGCCTCTGACCAATCCGCAGGGAACCCCGGTCGGCGCGGTCTATGGCTATACGACGATGCTGTGGAAACTGGCGGATGACCTGCACAAGGCCGATGGCCCGACCCACCTCGCCGTGATCCTCGACGCATCGAGCAAGAGCTTCCGCAACGAGATCTACGATCAATACAAGGCCAACCGTCCGCCCCCGCCCGAAGATCTGGTGCCCCAGTTCCCGCTGATCCGCGATGCCACCCGCGCTTTCAGCCTGCCCTGCATCGAAGTGCTGGGTTTCGAAGCGGATGACCTGATCGCCTCCTATGCCCGCGCGTCGACCGAACGCGGTTGGGACGTGACCATAGTATCATCCGACAAGGACCTGATGCAGCTGGTCGGCAAATGCAGCGACAAGGCTGACGGCAGCGGTGGTGGCTGCATCGACATGCTCGATACGATGAAGAACCTGCGGATCGACGTGCCCGAAGTGATCGAGAAGTTCGGCGTGGTCCCCGAACTGGTCGGCGACGTGCTCGCGCTGATGGGCGATTCGGTTGATAACGTGCCCGGCATTCGCGGTATCGGACCGAAGACCGCGACCAAGCTGATCCAGGAACACGGCAACCTTGAAGCCGCGCTTGCCGCCGCTCCCGAAATGAAGGCCGGCAAACTGCGCGAAAGCCTGATCGAACAGGCCGACATGGCGCGGCTGTCTCGCGTGCTGGTGCAGCTCAAGGAAGACTGCCCGCTGCCGATGCCGCTGGACGATTTCAAGCTCGACCAGATCCCGCCCGACCCGCTCGCCGATTTTCTCAGCGAACACGGCTTCCACAGCCTGCTCAAGCGGCTGGGCGAAGGGCGCGGCAGCCCTGAGCGGCGCAACGATCTCAATCCCGCCAAGCCGGTTACCGCTGCTGTCGCGAGCCCGCCCGAGGGCAACCGTCAGACCTTGCCGGCGATGCCTGCGGTCGATCGCAGCACCTATGAATGCGTGCAGACGCGCGCGCGGCTCGAACACTGGATCGAGCGCGCCCATGCCGCGCGGCTGGTGGCGTTCGACACCGAAACCTCGTCACTCGATTCGATGGTGGCCGATCTGGTCGGGGTCAGTCTGGCACTCGGCCCGAACGATGCCTGCTACATTCCGCTCGGCCACGGCGGCACCGACATGTTCTCGGAAAAGCCGCAGCAAGTGGACCGCGTCGAAGCTCTGGCGCTGCTGAAGCCGCTGCTGGAGAGCGAGGCCGTGCTCAAGGTTGGCCAGAACGCCAAGTACGACATCACCCTGTTCGCGCGCTCTGGCATCGCCGTCACCCCGGTCGATGACACGATGGTCATGTCCTTCGACCTCGACGCTGGCCGCTCGCTCGACGGGATCGGTGGCGGTCACGGCATGGACGAGCTGTCGCAGCGTCATCTTGGCCACACCACGCTGACCTTCAAGGAGATCTGCGGCACCGGCAAGAAGCAGATATCCTTTGGCGAAGTGCCGCTCGATCGCGCCACCGAATATGCCGCTGAAGACGCCGACATCACATGGCGCTTGCACCGCGTGCTGAAACCACGCCTCAGCGAGGAAGGCGGCACCCGAATCTATGAGCGCGTCGACCGGCCGCTGATCAGCGTCGTCGCCCAGATGGAGCGCCACGGCATCAAGGTCGACCGCGAGCGGCTGGCCGGCCTCTCCGCGACTTTCGCCACCGAAATCGCCAAGCTTGAGGCCGAGATTCACGGCATGGCAGGCCAGGAATTCACCATCGGCAGCCCCAAGCAGCTGGGTGATATCCTGTTCGACAAGATGGGCTTCAAGGGCGGCAAGAAAGGCAAGACCGGACAATATTCGACCGACCAGTCGGTGCTGGAAAGCCTTGCCGGTGAGGGTTCGGGGATTGCCGGAAAAGTGCTCGAATGGCGGCAACTGAGCAAGCTGCGCTCGACCTATACCGAGGCGCTGCAGGCGGCGATCAACCCGCGCACGGGCCGCGTGCATACCAGCTACAGTTTGGTCGGCGCGCAAACCGGACGCCTTTCCTCGACCGAGCCGAATCTCCAGAACATACCGATCCGCACCGAGATCGGCCGCCAGATCCGTGATGCTTTCGTGGCCGAGCCCGGCAATGTCCTGCTCGCCGCCGACTACAGCCAGATCGAGCTGCGGCTCGCCGCGCATATGGCCGATGTGCCCGAACTGAAGGAAGCCTTCGCCGCCGGCGAGGACATTCACGCCCGCACCGCGCAGGAAATGTTCGGCACGGTCGACCGCGACACCCGCGCGCGGGCAAAGACTGTTAACTTCGCCATTCTTTATGGTATCAGCCGCTGGGGGCTTGCAGGCCGGTTGGGGATTCCGGCGGAAGAGGCACAGGCGGTGATCGACCTCTATTTCAAGCGCTTCCCGGGCATCCAGCGCTACATTCACGACACGCTGGAAAGCGTGCGCGGGCGCGGCTATTCGGAGACTCTGTTCGGCCGCAAGACGTGGTTCCCGCGCATTTCCTCGTCCAACGGGGCCGAGCGGCAGGGCAGCGAGCGGGCTGCGATCAACGCACCGATCCAGGGCACCAGCGCTGACATCATCAAGCGCGCGATGGTGCGCATGACCCCGGCGTTGATCGATGCCGGTCTGCCGAACGTAAAAATGCTGCTGCAGGTCCACGACGAACTGGTCTTCGAACTGCCTGAAGGCGACGTCGCCGCCGCCAGCAAGGTGATCGAGCGCGTCATGGCCGATGCGGCGGAGCCTGCAGTCAAGCTTGACGTGCCACTGGGCGTAGAGATCGGCACCGGACTGAGCTGGGGGGCAGCGCACTGACCCCACGGGTCAATGCTGCAAGTGCCATGGAAACCGGGCGTTACCCCAAGTCATCCAACCCGTACCGTCCCAAGGGGCAGGTGCTGCGCGATGCGAAGATGTGGTGGAATTCCACGCGCAACGACGGCTTCGGCGTGCTCATCGCGCTGGGGGCGCTGCTGCTGTTGGCGATGATCCTCGTCTGGGACACGGTGCGCGCCGAACAACGCCAGCGCGTGCAGGCCGAACGCACCGACCACGTCATCACGCTCCTGCACGAGATCATCGAGCATACGACCAGCGCCGAATCCGGCCAGCGCGGCTATTTCATCACCACCGACCGCCGTTATCTCGCGCCCTATGAAACGGCGCGGAAGGCCTTTCGCTCGACACTGGGCGAGTTGAAAACCTTCACCGCGGACGATCCGCAAGCCATCAGCCAGGACCTTGTCGCGCAGATCAGCACGCTGACCGAGACCAAGTTCGGCGAGCTTGAAGAATCCGTCACCCTGATCGCGCGCGGCGAAATCGAGGTCGCGCGGACCCGCATCCTGACGGGCAAGGGCCTGCAAACCATGGAGCAACTGCGCGCCGCCGTTTCCCGGTTTGAGGACATGGAGCGCGAGCAATTGCTCTATGCCAGCGAGCGGGCTGCATCGGCCGAGGCGCGCATCGTGCCGGGGCTGGTTCTGATGTTCCTGATGATCCTCGCCGTGCTGGCGCTCGGCATGTGGCAGGTGCGCCGGCTGATCGATGCCGAAGTGCGCGCCGCCCACGCAGATGAACTGGCCGAAGCGCGCGACCGCGCCGACCTGCTCAGCCGTGAACTCAATCACCGGATCAAGAACCTGTTCGCCGTTGTTCTCGCCATCGTGCGGATGTCGGGCCGGGGCGATCCCGATGCCAAGCCGGCGCTTGACCGGGTCGCCACGCGCATTTCTGCATTACTCAATGCCCACGAACTTACCCAGAGCGGCGGGGCGGCGGCGGGCGCGCACCTTGGCAAGCTGATCGAAACGGCCGTCGCGCCCTATCGCTCTGACGCCCACAAGTGCGATATCGCCGGGCCCGAACTGATCCTGTCAGACGCGCATGCGCTGCCGCTGGGGCTGGTGCTGCACGAACTGGCGACCAATGCCGTGAAATACGGTTCCTGGTCGCAGCCCGGCGGGCTGGTCAAGGTGCAATGGACCATCGCCGACGATCAGGAAGCCACGGTGACCTGGGAAGAGCATTGCAGCTTCACCCCGCCCGAACACGCGGCGGACGAGCGGATCGGCTTTGGCACCAAGCTGGCGGAAAGCTCCGCCCGGCAATTGCAGGGCAGCATCGAGCGCGAATACGCCCCGCACGGCCTTGTGCTGCGGCTGGTCTTCCCGGTCGGCCAACTGACCGAACCCGAAGCGGAAGACTGAACGCCTTCCGCTTCGGATTTATGGCTACCCGTGCTTCTTCGGACGGATCGGTTCGACCATGCCCGGGGCAAGGAAGCCGATCTGAGTGACGGCCATGGCGCGCTTCTTGAGTTCGCCCTTCATCCGCCCGTATTCCGCTTCCATTTCCTCGGTCACTGTTGCGCGGCTGTCTGCCAGGGCCGCCTCGAAGTCCTCCGCCGAAACCGTCTTCGCCTTCGCGCCCGAGCGACGGATGGCATTGAGGCCGGCGCGGCGGACCACGTCTTCCAGATCGGCGCCGGTGAAGCGTTCGGTCTGGGCGGCGATGGCTTTCAGGTCGACGTCCTTGGCCAGCGGCATTTTCGCCGTGTGGATACCAAGGATCTGCACGCGGCCTTCGGCGTTGGGCGTGCCGACATAGATCAGCTCGTCAAGCCGGCCGGGGCGCATGATCGCCGGATCGACGAGGCCGGGGCGATTGGTCGCACCAATCAGGATGACCGACTGCAATTCCTCCAGCCCGTCCATTTCGGCGAGGATCGTGTTGACCACGCGGCCGGTAACCTGCGGCTCGTTGGCGCCTGATCCGCGCGCGGGAACCAGACTATCGATCTCGTCAATGAAGATCACGCAGGGCGCGACCTGACGGGCGCGCGCGAACAGGCGGCTGATCTGCTGCTCGCTCTCGCCGTACCATTTGGACAGCAGGTCGCTGCTCTTGATCGAGATGAAGTTCGCCTCGCTTTCCTTGGCGACCGCCTTGGCGAGCAGGGTCTTGCCGGTTCCGGGAGGGCCATAAAGCAGGAATCCCTTGGCCGGACGGATGCCGAGCCGGTGGAAGGCATCGGGGTGCTTCAAGGGCAACTCGATACCTTCGCGCAGGCGCTCTTCCGCTTCGGGCACACCGCCGACATCGCCCCAGCCGATATTCGGCACCTGGACCATGACTTCGCGCATGGCGCTCGGCTGGACGCGCTTCAATGCCTCGACAAAGTCATTTCGCGTGACTGACAGGTTCTCGAGCACTTCAGGCGGGATCGTCTGCGCTTCCAGATCAAGCTGCGGCATGATCCGGCGCACCGCCTCGATCGCGGCCTCGCGGGCCAGCGCGGCAAGATCCGCGCCGACGAAGCCGTGGCTGGTGCGCGACAGTTCATCGAGATCGACGTCCTTCGCCAGCGGCATTCCGCGAGTGTGAATGCCGATGATCTCGCGGCGGCCCTTCTCGTCCGGCACGCCGACGATGATTTCGCGGTCGAACCGGCCGGGCCGTCGCAGCGCCTCGTCGATCGCGTCGGGCCGGTTGGTGGCGGCGATGACGACCACGTTGGAGCGCGCATGAAGCCCATCCATCAGCGTCAGCAACTGGGCGACCAGCCGCTTTTCCGCTTCGCCTTGCACGTTCGAGCGCTTGGGCGCGATCGAATCGATCTCGTCGATGAACACGATCGACGGCGCATTCGCAGCCGCGTCTTCAAACACCTCGCGCAGGCGCCGTTCGCTCTCGCCATAGGCCGAGCCCATGATTTCCGGGCCGTTGATCGTGATGAAATGCGCATCACTTTCATTGGCAACCGCGCGCGCCAGCCGCGTCTTGCCGGTTCCTGGCGGGCCATGCAGCAGCACGCCCTTCGGCGGATCGACGCCGAGCCGGGTGAACAGTTCGGGATAGCGCAGCGGCAGCTCGACCATTTCGCGCAGCTGGCGGATGGTATCGCCCATGCCGCCAACGTCATCGTAATTGACGTCGGCGCGGCCGGTCGATGCTTCCTCATATTCCTCGCGCAGTTCGACTTCGGTATTCTCGTCGATGTGGACGATGCCCTTGGGGGTCGTGGCGACGACCATCAGGCGGATCTGGGTGAGCGCATAGGCCGGCGCGTTGAACATGCGCGCAACCTGGGGCGGCATATCGCGCACCTGCTGCTGTCCCGCCGTGGCGACAAGGTCACCGGCGAGCAGCGGCCGTTCGAAGAAATTGCGGCGCAGCGCCTCGGCCGGTCCCTGCAGACGCATTTCGCGCTGGGCGGGCGCAAAGACCACGCGGGTGGCGGGGCGCGATTCGACAGAGCGCACCTCGACATGGTCGCCCGAACCGACATCGGCATTGGCGCGCTGCAGGCCATCGAGCCGGATCACTTCCAGCCCTTCGTCTTCGGGATAGGCGAGCAGGACGCGCGCCGGGGTCGATCGCTTGCCGACGATCTCGATCACGTCGCCTTCGGTCACGCCGAGGCGGGCAAGCGTGGACTTCGGCACGCGGGCAATGCCGTGGCCGCTTTCCTCCTGCCGCGCTGCCGCAACCTGCAGCTTCACCGTGTCGTCCTGCTTGGCTTTCGCTTGCGCCATCAATTCGTCCCTCTGCAGTCCTGCCCCATCATCCGGGGAACGGCGAAGCTAGGAACTGGTTCCGGCGATTGCAAATGGTGGCTTGGTCGGGAGGACCGGAAAGCCGGCCGAAAGCGCCGGCCTGCCGGGGGTAATCGCGAGACAAAAAAAGGCCCGGTCGTTTCCGACCAGGCCCATGAAGTCTTTGGGAGAGGATGCCTGAAAGGCCTGATCGTTATTCCCCGACTCGATTTATTGTGCAAGTGCGAAATGCGCATTTTCGATTGCAAAGTTTGCAACCATCCACGTTTATACGTGTGAATTAGCGAAAATCGTTCGACAATTCACCCAAGCTTATCGGGTTTCGGTTGAAACCAGACTGATTCTGCTCAGGTTTTGTTGCGATGCAGCAGGGTCAGTGCGCCAGTAGCAAAGCCGGCCCGTGTCGCATTTCCAGCATCGACCGGGTCACCCCGCCGAACAGATATTCGCGCACCCGGCTGTGTCCAAAGGCACCCATGACCAGAAGCCCGGCCCCGCGCAGGGTGATTTCGCGCAGCAAGGTATCTTCGACAGAGCCGAGTCTCGGCAGCACCGCCTGCTCCGCGCCGATCCCGTGGCGCGACAAATAGGCGAGGGCATCGGTGGCCGGCCATGCCGAAGGGACATCTTCGACCGTGATGACCGTCACTTCCACCGCGCTTTTTAGCAATGGCACGGCGGCGCGCAGGGCGTTTGCCGCCTCGGCGCTGCCATCCCAGGCAATGCAGACCCGTTCGACCGGGAAAGTGACCGGCGCTTCGTCGCTGACCGCCAGCACCGGGCAGCGCAGCGCCAGCGGCAAGTCCCCGGCCAGCGGGTCGCCGCGCGATACGATGGCGAGGTCAGCCAGTCGCCCGGCCTCGACCATGGCATCCAGCGCCTCGCTTTCAGCGCGCAGCACGGTGCAGGGCACGTCTTCATGGGCGAGATGGGCGTCGATCGAGCGGGCATAGGCATTGTCATCGGCGACTGCTTCCTGCAGCGCCTCGGTCACCACGCTCGCGCCGCCCATGGCATCGACGGCGGTGAAGCGCATCACTGGCGTATCAACCAGCAGGGTGACATGGCCGCCGGTCATGCGGGCAATCGACAGGCCGGCCTCGATCCTACCTGTGGCAGCGGGGGTGCGATCGGCGAGAATGAGAAGGGAGCGCATCGGCGAAACTCCTTTAAGAGTGAATGACCCTGTACCCCGTTCCGACCATATCCGTGGCCTTTGCGCCATGATCCACGTCAAATCGGTTCCTTCACGCAACAAATGGTACCCGGCGGCCCCTCGGCGCAATTGCCCGTCCCACAGCGTTCGGCTAGGCACAGCGCAAAGCGAACCCGGAGTGACAATGAACAAGCTCTATCCCGATGCAGCCTCCGCACTTGATGGCGTGCTGCGCGATGGCATGCTGATCGCCAGCGGCGGCTTCGGCCTTTGTGGCATTCCCGAACGGCTGATTGACGCCATCGCCGCAGCCGGCGTGAAGGACCTGACCTTTGCCAGCAACAATGCCGGGATCGACAACGAAGGCATCGGCAAGCTGCTGCGCACGCGGCAGGTGAAGAAGATGATCGCCTCCTACGTGGGCGAGAACAAGGAGTTCGAGCGCCAGTACCTTGCCGGGGAGCTTGAGGTCGAATTCTGCCCGCAAGGCACTCTGGCCGAACGCATGCGCGCCGGCGGCGCGGGCATTCCGGGGTTCTATACCAAGACCGGCGTCGGCACCCTTGTGGCCGAAGGCAAGGAAGCCAAGCACTTCGCCGATTCGAGCGGCACCGATCAGGAGTACATCCTCGAACGCGGCATCTTTGCCGACCTTGCCATCGTCAAGGCATGGAAGGCCGACAAGACCGGCAATGTCGTGTTCCGCAAGACCGCGCGCAATTTCAACGTGCCCGCCGCCACCTGCGGCAAGATCACCGTGGTCGAAGTGGAAGAGATCGTCGAGGTCGGCACGCTTGATCCCGATGCGATCCACTTGCCCGGCGTCTACGTCCAGCGGCTGGTGCTGGGCGCGCCTTACGACAAGAAAATCGAGTTCCGTACCGTACGTGACCAGGAGATGGGTTGATGACTACAGCGGGGCTTGGAACGGGGGCGCTGAAAGCAGGACTGGCGCTCGGCGCGCTGCTGGCCTTGCAGGGCTGCGTGGCGGCAGCGATCCCGGTCCTCGCGGGTGCGACCATCGCCAAGAAGCGGACCGAAGGCCCAAAGGACGGCAGCCGCCAGTCGGATGCCTCGGCCCCGGCCAAGGAGGTTCGCAAGGCGGTCTTCGTTGGTGAGGAAGCCCCAAAGGCAACGCTGGCGCCAACCGTGGTGACCGAAACCGTCGCCGTGCCCACCGGCCCGGCCCAGCCCCGGATGTACACCGTGGTTGACCTTCCCGCCTCGTCGCTGCCCGCGCCCGCGCCGCAACCGACGCTCGTAACCAAAGGCGCGGTCGCTGACGCCCCGCAGCAGGTCGCCCCAGCCCCCGCCCCCGCCCCGGTTCCCGAGCCTGCCTCGCTCGCACTTGCGCCGATCGAAGCGAAGATCGAGCCGGCACCGGCACTCGCGCAAGTTCCGCTTCCAGCCGCCGCGCCGCCCGCCGAACTCGTCACCGCCCCTGCCCCGCGCCCGGCAGCCGGTGCGCGCGTGATGATGCCCGCTGCACCGATCCCGGTTGCGGCCCGTAGCGCGGGCTATCTCGGCCTCACGTCCTACGCCTTGTCGCGCGCATCCTCGCCGATGGCCGATGCCGTGCTTGACGTGATCGACCCCAACGACCCGCTCAGCGCCCCGCGCCGCGCCCAGTGCGGCAAGTTGCAACCCGCCGTGCTGATCGACCTCGATCCCGAACTGAACGTGTTCGACCCCGCCGCCGCTGCCGCGCAGCCCGGCCTCGCCGAGGCGCTCTCCGCGCTGCGCGCCGCCGGGATCACCGTGATGTGGACCAGCGCCCTGCAAGTCGAGCAGGCCGAAAAGGTTTCCGCCGCCTTGGCGCGCGCCGGGCTCGATCCCAGCAAGACCGACCGGCTGCTGCTGCTCAAGGGCCCGGGTGACCGCAAGCAGGCACGCCGGCTCTCCGCCGCACGCAACTGGTGCGTCGTCGCCATGGCCGGCGACCGTCGCGGCGATTTCGACGAAGCCTTCGATTACCTCAAGGACCCGGACACCCAGATTCCCGCCGACCGCCTGTTCGGCAACGGCTGGTTTCTCGCCCCGGCTCCGATGCCATGATGGCAGCATTGCTGAAGCCGCTGGGCTTTGAACGCCGGCATCCGGGGGAATTGGACATCAATGTGATGGGACCTCTCCCCCCCGATGCCGCCGAATTGGCGAGGCTTTGGGTGAACTCAGATCGCTCGTTCGTCGGGGTATCGCGCTCCAAAAGCTGGACGCCTGAGTTGCTTGGCGCACTTCTGATCGAGTGCGCTCATACAGCGGCAACGACATTTGCCGCAAATGACTCCCTGACTGAATCAGAGGCGCTGGCTCGCATTTTGAATGGCATGGACGAAGAACGTCTAAGGTTGAAGGAAGCAGAATGACCACTCACGACGGCCTGACCAAGGGCTGGACCCGCGATGAAATGGCTGCCCGCGCCGCGCAGGAATTGCAGGACGGCTATTACGTCAACCTCGGCATCGGCATTCCGACGCTGGTGGCGAACCATGTGCCCGAAGACATTACCGTCACGCTGCAGAGCGAAAACGGCATGCTCGGCATCGGGCCGTTTCCCTATGACGACGAGGTTGACGCCGACCTGATCAATGCCGGCAAGCAGACGATCAGCGAACTGCCGCACTCGGCCTATTTCGACAGCGCGCAGTCCTTCGCGATGATCCGCGGCGGGCATATCGACCTTACCGTGCTCGGCGCGATGGAAGTGGCCGAGAATGGCGACATCGCCAACTGGATGATCCCGGGGAAGATGATCAAGGGCATGGGCGGCGCGATGGACCTCGTCGCCGGGGTCAAGAAGATCATCGTCGTCATGGAACACTGCGCCAAGGATGGCAGCGCCAAGTTCATCCCGGCCTGCACCCTGCCGCTGACGGGTCGCAATGTAGTCGACATGATCGTCACCGACCTCGCCGTGTTCCAGCGCCCCGATCACGCATCGCCCTTCCGCCTGATCGAATGTGCCCCCGGTGTGACGCCGCAGGAAGTCCGCGAGAAGACCACCGCGCACTACGTCGATTGAAGGAACCCGCCTTGGGCTACACCCTGATCACCGCGAACCGCAATTATTCGAGCTGGTCACTGCGGCCATGGGTGCTGATGAAGGCGCTTGGCCTGCCGTTCGAGGACCGGATCGAGCCCTTCACCAAGCCGTCGAACTACGACGAATTCCGCAGCTTTTCGCCGACCGGCCAAGTCCCGGTACTAATCGACGGTGAGCGGCGGGTGCATGATTCGCTGGGCATCACGCTCTATCTCGCGGACCGGCACAAAGGCGTCTGGCCCGCCGATGCTGATGCCCGCGCATGGGCGCAAGGCGTGATCGCGGAAATGCACGCCGGGTTCTCGGCGCTGCGGGGCGACTGCACGATGAATGTCGGCGTGCGGGTCAAGCCCAAGCCCATGTCCCCCGCCCTTACCGCCAATGTCGCGCGGATTGCCGAGATATTCGCCGAGGGCCTGTCGCGCTTCGGCGGGCCGTGGCTGGCCGGCGCGGAGTTCACCGCCGCCGATGCTTTCTTCGCGCCCGTCGCCTTCCGCATCCGCACCTACGGCCTTGATGTCGGCGCGGGGCAGGCCTGGGTCGACCATGTCCTCGCCCATCCGGCCATGCGCGACTGGGAGGCCGAGGCGCTGGCCGAGACCTGGCGCGAGGCAAGCCATGAGGCAGAACTGGCCGAAGCCGGCGAAATCACCGCCGATTATCGCGCACGCGCCTGACTATCTGGCCCGATGTGGTCACCGGGCATTGCCTTAGCCCGGCAGATCACTACCTTCAGGCGGTAACGCGCGCAGGAGGTGCCGCCCATGTCTCAGCTTCAGGATATTCCGCTTTCCCGCATTGACGGGTCGTATGACACGCTGGGCGATCATCGCGGCAAAGTGCTGCTGGTGGTCAACACCGCGTCGAAATGCGGCCTGACGCCGCAGTACGAAGGGCTTGAGGCGCTTTATAAGCGGTTCAAGGATCAGGGTTTCGAAGTGCTGGGCTTCCCGGCCAACGATTTTGCCGGGCAGGAACCGGGAACAGATTCGGAGATCGCGGATTTCTGCTCTGTGAATTACAACGTTTCCTTCCCGATGTACGCCAAGGGCGATGTCACCGGCCCGGCCAAGCAGCCACTTTATGCTGCGCTTACCGCCGAGATGCCGATGAAACAGGGCAATGCCGAAGAGTGGCGCGAAAAGCTGCGCGGGCATGGTCTCAGCCCCACCGAAGACCCCGAAGTGCTGTGGAATTTCGAGAAGTTCCTGATCGGCCGCGATGGCAATGTTGCCGCGCGGTTCTCTCCCGCGACCCCGCCGGAGGACATTTCGCTCGTCGGCGCGATCGAGGTGGAGCTGGCCAAGGCCGGTTGATCGGCATGGGCCAAACCATCCCCGTCAAATCGAGCTGGAGCTTCCGCGACCGTTATCTCGACGTTCTCGCCTCGGTGTACATCTACAACGAGCACCGGGGCTATACCGCGCTGGACCGCGTGCTCGAAGCCGTGCGCGCCTGCCATCCGGACGATCACGAATTCATCGCCCAGATCGAAAAGCACCGCGCGGACGAGTACAAGCACTACATGATGTTCAAGCGCTGGTTCGAGCGGCAGGGCAAGATGCCGCTCGCGCTCGACCGGCGGGTCGGCCACATCGACCGCTTCATTCTCAAGGCCTTTGGCTGCGAGATCGACGAGCTTGATACCGGCAGCATCATCGCGCGTAAGCAAGATTTCGAGAAGCTGTGCCGGGTGATCATCCTCACCGAACAGCGCGGCCTGCGGCAGGTGGAGATCCTGCTGGAAAATGCCCACGTGCTGGCCGACCCGATCATGGCGCGCATCTTCCGCATCGTTCACAAGGACGAGCCCGACCATTTTGAACCCTATGCCCAATGGCTGACCCGCACCGGCCGCGAAGGCCCGCGCTGGATCGAGAAATGGACCGACTTCTGGATCCACCGCGCGCTGCTGTTCGGCCACATCCCGGCGATCTTCCTCGATCCCGGCATGGCCCGGATGGATCACTGGCCGCACGAGGAAGACGCGGAGACTGGCATCCCGCCCGAGCAGACGCTCGCCGCTTGACTTCTGACTGACATTACGGCTATTTCTGTCTTTACAGAAATTAGTGAGTCGCCGTGATGACCGCGCTGATCGACATTCCCGAGGCCCAAGCCTTCATCCTCCACTGGGGGGAGATGGGCAACCAGTGGGGCGTCAACCGTTCGGTCAGCCAGGTTCACGCGCTGCTCTACCTGTCCGACCGCCCGCTGCATGCCGAGGAAATCTGCGACGCGCTTGGCCTCGCTCGGTCAAATGTCTCCACTGCGCTCAAGGAATTGCAGTCCTATCGCATCGTCCGGCGTACGCACGTGGCTGGCGATCGCCGCGATCATTTCGTGGCGGAGAGCGACCTGTGGGATCTGCTCACCAATGTCGTGACCGAGCGCAAGCGGCGCGAGGTCGATCCGACGATCGCCATGCTGGACAAGCTTGCAGCAGAACTGCGTGACCGCAAGGACGTGCCCGCCCACGTGCGCGAACGCATCGTGCAGATGCAGGAATTCATGGGCACTCTGGCCGGCTGGTACGATGACGTGCGCCGCCTGCCCAAAAGCACCCTCGTCACCTTGATGAAACTGGGCAGCAAGGTCGCCCGCTTCATCCCCGGCAAGGCCAAATCCGACAGCTGATCTGAAAGGAGTTTCACCCGCTTGCGTACAGCCACAATTATCAGTTTCTGTTTTTACCGAAATGACAGGAGGAAACGATGATCACCATTGCCTATATTCTCTACCTCGCCATCGCCATCGGCCTGACCGTGTGGGTGGCGCGCACCTTGTCCAGCAACGGCGAGGTGTTCCTGATCGAATGCTTCGGCCATGACGTGACCCTGGCCAAGTCCACCAACCATTTGCTGGTGGTCGGCTTCTACCTCGTCAACCTCGGCTTCATCCTGCTGACCCTGCAGTTCGGCGATGAGCCAGTGACCGTGCCCGACATGATCCGCTTCCTGTCCAGCAAGGTCGGGCTTGCCGTGGTCGTGCTGGGATTCATGCACTTCTTCAACATGAATGCGATTGCCAAGTTCGGCCGCAAGGTGGGCCGCTGGCTGCACGAAGCGAGCTACGAAGTCGCAGCGCGTGAGGCGCGGACAGGCGACGCCTGAACTGACGAGTCATGGCTCGAATGAAGGGGGGAGCAATCCCCCCTTTTTCGTATCCTCAGTAAACGCCGAAAAGCTTGGCGCTGGCCACCAGCAATACGGCGCCCATGACCTTGATCACCTTGGGCGAGGTCAGCTTGATGCCAAGCGTGGTTCCGGCGATCCCGCCCAGCAATACCGCCCCGGCATAGAGGGGTAATTGCGGCGGCAGGGCCTGAACCTGCGCCAGATTGCCCAGCAAGCCCGAAGCGGAATTCGCCAGGATGAACAGCGCGGCCACTCCGCTCGCCGGCTTGGGCAGCGACCAGGCCATGAACATGAGCAAAGGCGAGAGGAAAATGCCGCCCCCGGTCCCAGTGAGGCCGGACAGAAGGCCAATGCCGGCTCCGCACAGTACGGCGATCCAAACCGGCGGGTCGCGCCATTCGGTCTGTGCCTTCATCGGTCTGGGCCAAAGCAGACGAAGTCCGGCATACAGTAGCACGGCACCCACCAGTGGGCGGTAATATTCGCCTGGCACCTTCAGCCCGCCGCCAATGAAGGCGAAGGGCAGTGATCCGATCAGGAAAGGCCACAAGGTGCGCCAGCGGAATTGGCCGGCGCGGAAATAGCGTACCGTTCCCAAACTGGAGACAATCAGATTGAGCACCAGTGCAGTCGGCTTCATCACCGGCTGCTGCACACCGAACAGCGCCATCAGGGCAATATAGGCCGATGAACCACCGTGGCCGACGCTTGAATAAAGCGTGGCCCCGACCAGCATGGCGAGCGCGAGGAGATAATCGGTCTGGCTGAAATCCATTCCCATTCTTCCTCAGTCCAAAATCAGCCCAGCGCGGCCTTCAGGTCTTCGACCAGATCGGTGCGTTCCCACGGGAAGAGGTCGCCCTCTGCCTTCTGGCCGAAGTGGCCATAGGCTGCCGTCTTGCGGTAGATCGGCTTGTTGAGCCCGAGGTGCGTACGGATGGCGCGCGGGGTCAGGCCGCCGAGCTTTTCGATGCCCATGATCGCGGCTTCGATCCGGTCATCACCGGCCGTGCCGGTGTCATGCGTGTCGACATAGAGCGACAACGGCTTCGACACGCCGATAGCATAGGCCAACTGGATCGTGCAGCGCGTGGCGAGGCCGGCGGCGACGATGTTCTTGGCGAGGTAGCGGGTGATATAGGCCGCCGAACGGTCAACCTTGGTCGGATCCTTGCCCGAAAACGCGCCGCCTCCGTGCGGGGCCGCGCCGCCGTAGGTATCGACGATGATCTTGCGGCCGGTCAGGCCGGCATCGCCGTCAGGTCCGCCGATTTCGAACGAGCCGGTCGGGTTGATATGATATTCAGTCTCGCGCAGCAGCACAGGAGGGATGACGTCAGCAATCACGCGGCGGACGTATGATTCAAGCTCCGCATAGAGTGCGGGGTCAGCATGTTCCCCCGTAAGGCAATAGCCCCGCTTATGCTGAGTACTGACAACCACGGCGGTCGCGGCAACTGGCAAGCTGCCTTCGTAGCGCAGCGTGACTTGGCTCTTGGCGTCAGGCTCAAGGAATGGTGCAGCGCCCGACTTGCGATCGTCCGCCATGCGTTTAAGAATCTTGTGGCTGTAGTACAACGTCGCGGGCATGAGATCGGGGGTTTCGTCAGTCGCGTAACCGAACATGATGCCCTGATCGCCCGCGCCTTCATCCTTGTTGTCGCCGGCATCTACACCCTGCGCGATGTGTTCCGACTGGCCGTGGAGGCGGTTGATGAATTCGAACTTTTCCCAGTGGAAGCCGTCCTGTTCATAGCCGATCTCGCGCACGGTCTTGCGCACCGTGGCTTCGATTTCTTCCTTGGCACCAGCGGCCCATTCGCCGTTTTCATAGACACCCTTGCAGCGGATTTCGCCGGCGAGGACAACGAGCTGGGTCGTGGTCAGCGTTTCACAAGCGATGCGCGCCTCGGGATCCTTCGACAGGAAAAGATCGACGATCGAATCGCTGATCTGGTCCGAAACCTTGTCGGGATGGCCTTCTGAGACGGATTCGGAAGTGAACAAGTACGATTCGCGCATGATCGATCCTGATATAAAGAAATCGTTATATGGCTCACTCCCTAGCGGCGTGCGCGCGCCAAGACAAGCAGGGACAGGCCAAGAAGAATTGTCGCAAGACCAAGCGGGAGCATATTGCCGAAACGCGCAAACAGCGTCGGCGCATGGGCAGGCGGGATCTTGCCATCGAGTCGCGCGGCGGTGAAGCGTGGGATCTGCGCGCGGACGATGCCATCGGCGTCAATCACCGCGCTGATGCCATTGGTTGTCGCGCGCAGGACCGGCAGGCCCTCCTCGATGGCGCGCAGCCGCGCCTGGGCAAGGTGCTGCGGCGGACCCCAGGCACCGAACCAGCCGTCGTTCGAGGGGTTGAAGATATAGTCGGGTCGGTTGGCGCGGTCGGCGACCTGCCCCGAAAAGACGATTTCGTAGCAGACCTGGAAGCCGGCCTTGCCATAAGCCCCGAAGTCCAATGTGCGCGGCCCCGGACCCGGTAGGAAATCGAGGCTGCCCGCCACCAGCCGTGATAGCCCCAGCGGCTCAAGCAGGGCGCGCATCGGCAGGTATTCGCCATAGGGCACCAGATGCGCCTTGGCATAGGAGCCGCGCAGCGCGCCGTCTGGCCCTAGCGCGGTAACGACATTGCGCGCACCGGTGATGTTATCGCCCTGCATCTCGAGATCCACCGCGCCGGTCAGCAGCAGCGCCCCGGGTCCAGTCACCGCGCCGATCCGCCGCCGCGCCATTGCCGGGTCGGCGGCGTAGGTCGATTCTTCATAAAAATAGCGCGGATAGCCTTCGCGCAGGTAATCCGGCACGCCGCTTTCGGGCCACAGCACCAGCCTCTCGGCTCCGCGTACTTGCTGCAGCGACAACTTGGCCAGGCGCTGGAACTGGTCCTCATAAGTGGAAGGGTTGGCGATGTCCTGCTGGGCGATATTCGGCTGGACGAGGGTATAGGCGACTTTGCCCTGTGGCGCCGAAATCAGCCCGGTGAGCCCCATCGGCACCAGCACTGCGACCAGCGCCAGGGCAGCAAGCAGGCCTCTCCGCCCGCGTCCGATGGCAAGCAGCAGGCCGGCGATCAGCACCAGCACGCCTGACAGGCCATAGGTGCCGATCGCGCGCGTCAGCGGCGCAAGACCTTGTCCATCGAAGGGCCCCAGCAGCGCCGCGCCCAGCGGGTTCCAGGCAAAGCCGGTAAACACCCAGCTGCGGAGCCATTCGGTGACGATCCACGCCCCGGCAAAGGCGAGCACCAAGGCCAGCGGCCGGCGCCGCGCGTGCCAGCTGGCCAGCGTCGCCAGCGCCGGATAGACCGCGATGTAGAACGACACGAGGAAGACCCCGACGAAGCCCAGCCACGCCGGCATTTCCGCCTGATAGGTAAAGGCTGTGGCGATCCAGAAATTGCCGGTACAGAAATGCCCGAGCGCCCAGAGCCAGCCGGTCAGGAAGGCACGCTTGCGGCTGGCGGCTGTCGCCACGGCCACGGTCAGCCAGGCAATGCCCAGCAGCGTCAGCGGCCAGAGGTGGAGCGGTTCAAAGCCAAGTGCGGCCAGCGCGCCGATCGCAGGGGCGAGCAGAAGCGGGCGGGCAAGCAGGCGTTCAGCGATACGGGTCAGTGCGGCCATTGCCCATGCTTGTGGCGGGCTTGCACGCTTGAGGCAAGCAGCCCGGCTTTCGCTATGCGCGAGAGCCGGGCGTTACCTGACTATTCCGCGGCTTCCTCGGCGGCTTCTGCCTTGGGCTTGCGGGGAGCGCGCTTGCGGGGAGCCGGTGCTTCCTCGGCAACGGGGGCTTCCTGGGCAGGTTCATCGCGCGACGGATTGATCGCCGGCGGCAGGATTGACGCGTCGAGGCCCGAGGGGGCGTCGCCGTCAGCATCGTCACGGCGCGGACGACGATCGTCACGGCGCGGGCGGAGGCCACGCGTTCCGCGATTTTCGCGCACGAAGGGATTTTCCGCCGGCTCGTAAACCTGTCCGGCCTGTTCGTCCGAAGCGCCGGCAGCAGCTGCCTGATCGTCAGTTTCGGGAGCGGTTTCCTGCGCAGCGACACGCGGTTCGCGGTCTTCGCGGGGCCGATCCTGACGGGGAGCACGCTCTGCCCGCTGGGGGCGATCTTCACGCTGCGGGCGATCCTCGCGCGGGGCGCGTTCCTCACGAGGCGCACGCTCTTCGCGCGGAGCCCGCTCTTCGCGAGGTGCACGCTCTTCACGGGGACGATCTTCGCGGCGGTTGTAGACCGGCTGGTCGAAGGCCGGAAAATCGCTGACCGGAGCGTAATCGCCCGTATCCTCGGTATTTTCCTCGCCACCTTCCTGCCAGCGTTCCTGGCGGGGGGTGCGCTGTTCTTCCTGGCGGACGCGCTGGTCAGCGATCACGCGGAAATAGTGGTCGGCGAACTGCAGGAAGTATTCCGCCTGCACCCGGTCGCCGTTGAGGTGGGCATCCGACGCCAGCTTGCGATACTTTTCCAGCATCTGCGGCGCATTGCCGCGCGCCCGGCTGTCAATCCGGTTGAGCTGCTGGCCATTGCCACCGCCACCACCGCCGCCGTTGTTCGGGCGATTGCCGCGGCCGCGCCGGCGGTTATTGTTG
Organism: Novosphingobium sp.; assembly: GCF_031424035.1. Lineage (GTDB taxonomy): Bacteria > Pseudomonadota > Alphaproteobacteria > Sphingomonadales > Sphingomonadaceae > Novosphingobium. The sequence continues at coordinate 31,370 of NZ_JANPGP010000131.1, read as the reverse complement.
TTCCCACGAGTATTGTTCAAGGGTGAGTTCCTTCACCGGTTCCCGCCGCGTCTATGCCCGGCAGGGAATCGCATTGGTTGCACCACGTGCCCCTCCGACAGGCGTGGTGTCCCGACATCTGCCCTGTGCGAGGCCTTATTGCCTTGCCTTTGCAAATGCTGGAGTTTGGGCCTGCGGGACGGAAACCTGTTACCATCTGACCGCTGACCTGCACCGGGTCTAGGCCGCCGCGCCGGCATTGCCAAGTGAAATCGTCTCGCAATGCACCATTTCGAGCACGCGCGGCCGACCGGCAAGATCGCGGTGCAGCGTGACGGAGAGCCCTGCGGCCTGTGCGATGGTGCCGACAGGCTCCGCCTGTTGGTAGCCGATCTCGACCAGCGCAGCCCCTCCGGGCACGAGAAGTCCGGACAATTGCGGTACCAATACGCGGTAATCATCGAGCCCTTCGGGACCGGAAAACAACGCGCTGGCAGGTTCATGATCGCGCACCGATGCGTCCAGTTCCGCCGCTTCCTCGACATAGGGCGGGTTGGCCAGGATGAGGTCGAACTGGCCCAGTTCCTCCGCCCAGCCCGGCTGGTGCCAGTCAGCAAGGATCATGGTCACGCGGCCCGCCAGTCCCAGCGTCTCGGCATTGCCTTGCGCCACGGCCAGCGCGGCAGGCGAACTGTCGATGCCCACACCTTCCGCCCCCGGCAGGTCCGCCAGCACTGCGAGCAGCAGCGCGCCCGATCCCGTGCCGCAATCGAGCACACGGCGGGCATCGGGCCGGGCCGCCAGCGCCGCGACGACCAGCGCCTCGCTGTCCCCGCGCGGGATCAGCACGTCGGGCGTAACGCGCAGGGTGTGGCCGTAAAAGTCCTGTGTCCCGATGATATAGGCCACCGGCTCGCCGCGCATCCGGCGCATGATCAGCCGCGCATAGCCCTCGCTGACCTCGTCGCCCATGTGGCGCATCAACAGGTCGGAGCGGGTGACGCCCAGCAGGTGCGCCATCAGCAGTTCGGCATCGAGCCGGGCAGTGTCCGACTTGCCCTCAAGCGCCTCGGCAGCCTCGCGGATGGCGAGTCCGACGCTCACCCTACTCCCCCAGCGCCGCAAGACGCGCGGCCTGATCCTCCGCGATCAGTGCGTCGATCAGTTCGCCAAGCCCCGGCCCTTCGAGGATTTCAGGAAGGCGGTGCAGCGTCAGGTTGATGCGGTGATCGGTCACGCGGCCTTGCGGGAAATTGTAAGTGCGGATGCGTTCCGAGCGGTCGCCAGAGCCGACCATCGCCTTGCGCGCCTCGGCCTCTTCGCCCTGCGCCGCATCGCGCTGCGCCTCGAACAGGCGGGCACGCAGGACCTGCATGGCCTTGTCCTTGTTCTTGTGCTGGCTGCGGCCATCCTGACAGGTCACCACGGTGCCCGTGGGCAGGTGTGTGATGCGAACGGCAGAATCGGTGGTGTTGACGTGCTGACCGCCCGCGCCGGATGCCCGGTAGACATCGATCTTGAGGTCCTTGTCCTCGATGTTGACGTCAACCTCGTCGGGTTCGGGCAAGACCGCGACGGTGGCGGCAGAGGTGTGGATGCGCCCGCCGCTTTCGGTCACCGGCACACGCTGCACGCGGTGGACGCCGCTCTCGAACTTCAGCTTGGCGAATACGCCGTTGCCCGCGATGTTCGCCACGACTTCCTTATAGCCGCCGATATCGCTGACATTCGCCGAGACGACCTCGACCCGCCAGCCCTGTTCGGCGGCATAGCGTTCGTACATGCGGAACAGGTCGGCAGCGAACAGCGCGGCCTCGTCGCCGCCGGTACCGCCGCGGATTTCGAGCATGGCCGGGCGGCTGTCCGCCGAATCGCGCGGCAACATGGCGACCGAGAGATTGTGCTCTGCATCGGGCAGCGCTGCCTTTATCCGGGCGAGTTCCTCTTCGGCCAGTTCGCGCATTTCGGGATCGTCGAGCTGCGCGAGCGATTCGAGTTCGCCGCGCATTGAAGCGACCTCGGCAGCGGCCTTGGCGACCGGCTCAAGCTCAGCATAGTCGCGGCTGGCGGCGATGAAGTCCTTGCCCTCCAGCGTGCCCGAAGCCAGCCGCGCTTCCAGTTCGGAGAAGCGGGCGGCAATCTGGCGAAGGCGGGCGTCGGTTACGGACATTTGCCGCCCCGACCATAAAAAGACTCGTCATCCTGAACTTGTTTCAGGATCCATCGTGCCCCACGCCCGGCGCCATCGATAGAAGCGCAGCGGCGCCGTTGCACCCTGCCCCAAGCGAAAGGCGCGTGGGGAGAAATGGACCCTGAAACAAGTTCAGGGTGACGAAGAAGGGTAGTCGAACAGGTCAAACGAGCGACTTTATAAATGCGTCGAGCCGCGGATTCTCGCCATCAACGGAGAATCCGTAGTAGCCGGTTTCGTTGACCCGCAGGATCGCTTGCGGACCGAGTTTGACTGCTTTGTCGTACCGCTTCTTGGGCGACCCCGATGCCACGATCTCGGCTGAAACACCTGCCGCACGCAGCCCGCTGAGCAGCTTGATAGCTGCTGGCAGACCCTCGTCGTTTTCAACGAGCACCGCTGCCTCAAGCTTGTCGGCAGGGACGCTGCCCCCATCGGAGACCAGCATCGCCAGCCGCTCAATCCCCGCCGCCCAGCCAACCGCAGGCGTCGGCGCGCCGCCCAGGCTTTCCATCAGTCCGTCATAGCGACCGCCGCCCAGCACGGTGCCTTGCGCGCCCAGCCGGTCGGTGACGAATTCGAACGCGGTGTGGCGATAGTAATCGAGCCCGCGCACGAGTGACGGCGCGCGGGTCCATTCCACGCCAGCCGCGTCCAGACCGCTGGTCACCTTGCCAAAGAAGTCCTGTGCCTCGGCGCTGAGGAAGTCGTCGATCTTCGGCGCATCGCCGACGAAGGCCTTGTCTCGCGGGTCCTTGGAATCGAGGATGCGCAGCGGGTTCTTTTCGAGCCGGTCCTGCGAATCTTCGCTCAGTTCGCCCTGCACCGCGCGGAAGTAATCGACCAGCGCCGCGCGCCATGCCTCGCGGCTTTCGCCGTCGCCCAGCGTGTTGAGCATCAGCGTCACGCCGTCAGAAATGCCCAGTTCTTTCAGCAACTGGTCGGCCATGACCAGCAGCTCGACGTCTGCTTGTGGCTCTCCTGCACCGATGATCTCGGCGTCGATCTGGTGGAACTGGCGGTAGCGGCCCTTCTGCGGGCGTTCATAGCGGAACAGCGGCCCGTGCGTGGCGACCTTCAGCGGTGCGTGCTGCTGCCAGCCATTGGTCAGGAAGGCGCGGGCGATGCCGGCGGTGAATTCGGGCCGCAGGGTGAGCGAATCCCCGCCGCGATCCTCGAAAGAGTACATTTCCTTGGACACGACATCGGTCGTCTCGCCGATCGAGCGGCTGAACACCTCGGTCTTTTCGAAGACCGGCATTTCCACCCGGCGGAACCGGTAGAGCTTGCGCACGCGCTCGAAGGTTTCGACGACATGGGCGAAAGCCTCGGCCTCGGCGCCGAAAATGTCCTGGGTGCCGCGAATGGCCTGCGGGGTCTTGGTGCTCATGGGTTTCGCGCTTAGTCTGACTGGCGCGATTGGTGAAGCGTGGATTTTGGTTCGCGCAAAGGTCGCCAAGAACGCGAAGATGCCGTTCTTGGGGCAAAGCCCCTTGATCTATCGACCGCTGGTCTGGCGAGACGCTGGTAGTGTCGAGGCCTGCGGCGCAAGGCGCTACCCCCTCTGCGGCCTTTGCGGCCTCTGCGCGAACCCGAATCAACCCTGCAGTTGCACTCGGCGCATGTTCCCGGCAAACAGTTCCGCATGAAACCAACCTTCGCTGTCGCCCCGCTTGCAGCCCTGCTGCTCTCCACCGTCCTTGCCTCCCCCCTTGCCGCGCAGACCATGCAAAAGTCCGCGCCGGTGGCCGTGCCGATCACCCCCAGCGTGCCCGATGCGCGCGATGTGCCTTATCCCGGCGGAACCATGCTGCTCGACATCGACGCGAGCGATACCGTGCGCGCGGCTTACCGCGTGACGCAAACGATCCCGGTTGCGCCGGGCACGACGCGGCTGACGCTGCTGTTCCCGCAGTGGTTGCCCGGCACCCACGGCACGCGCGGGCCGCTGGCAGAGCTGGTTGACGTCAAGTTCTATGCCGGCACCACGCAGCTCAAATGGAAGCGCGATCCGGTCGAGGTCTTTGCCTTCCATGTCGATATTCCCGCCGGCGCGAGCGCGGTGACGGCGAAGTTCATCCACACCAGCCCGCTGCAGTCGAGCGAGGGCCGGATCACCATGACGCAGGAAATGCTCAACCTGCAGTGGGAGAAGATGAGCCTCTATCCCGCCGGGCATTACGTGCGCCAGATCCGCGTGAAGCCGAGCGTGATCTTCCCCGCCGGCTGGTCCGTTGCCACTGCGCTCGACGGCAAGAGCGCTGCCGGCAACCGCGTGACATGGGCGGAAACCGATTACGAAACGCTGGTCGATTCGCCGATCTTCGCGGGCAAGCATTACAAGTCCTATGACCTGGGCCAAAAGGTCACGCTCCACGTCGTTGCCGACAAGCCAGAGCAGCTGGCGGCGAAGCCCGAGCAGATCGCGCTGCACCGCAACCTCGTCACCGAGGCGCGGCTGGCCTTCGGCGCGAACCATTTCGATCACTACGAAATGCTGCTGGCGCTGACCGACCGCATGGGCAGCATCGGGCTGGAGCATCACCGCTCGTCCGAAAACCAGCTTGAACCGGGTGCCTTCACCGAGTGGGACAAGAACGAGCACGACCGCAACCTGCTGCCGCACGAATACAGCCATTCGTGGTCGGGCAAGTTCCGGCGCCCGGCACGGCTGTGGACGCCTGACTATCGCCAGCCGATGCAGGGCGACCTGCTCTGGGCCTATGAAGGGCAGGACCAGTTCTGGGGCACCGTGCTTGCCGCGCGGTCGGGCCTGCAGGGCAAGGCGGTGATCCTGGGCATGCTGGCCAACTGGGCGGGCGGATATAGCGAACAGCCGGGGCGCGAATGGCGTTCGGTCGAGGATACCGGGCTCGATCCCGTGTTCGGCGCGCGCAAGCCCAAGCCGTTTGCCAGTCTGGCGCGCGGCGAGGACTATTACCGCGAAGGCGCGCTGATCTGGCTGGAGGCGGATCAGGTGATCCGCGCGGGCACCGACGGGCGCAAGTCGATCGACGATTTCGCGCGCAGTTTCTTTGGCATGCGCGATGGCGACTGGGGGCAGCTGCCCTTCGAGGTCGATGAGATCATCACTCGGCTGAACGCGGTCTATCCGCATGACTGGAAGACTTTCCTCGACACCCGGATCAACCAGCCGGGCCAGCCTGCACCCTTGGGCGGCATCGAAAAGGGCGGGTACAAGCTTGTCTGGAAAGACGAGCCCAACCCCTATGACAAGGGACTGATGACCGAAGCGAAGAACCTCAACCTTACCCATTCGCTGGGCATTGTCATCGACAAGGACGGCAAGGTCACCTCGACCCGGTGGGACGGTCCGGCTTTCAACGCCGGGATCGTCAGCGGATCGAAAATCGTCGCGGTGGGCGGCAATACCTACGACGCTGACGGTCTGAAGGCGGCGATCAAGGCGGCTAAAAATGGCGCGCCGATCGACCTGCTGGTCCAGCGCGGCAATCGTTTCCAGACGATCAATGTGGACTGGCAGGGCGGCCTGCGCTGGCCGTGGCTTGAACGCGCGGTGCCCGAAGGGACGGCGCGGCTCGACCAGTTGATGATGCCGCTGCGCCCGATGCCCAAGGCGCTTCCGGCGAAGAAAAAGTAAGTCGCCAAGTGAAAACTCTGGGAAACCGCATCGCGCCGCCCCGCTTCATCGGCTTCCTTGTGCTTCTGGTGCTGAGCGGGCTTGGCTGGCACTGGCTTGCCCCCAACCCGCCGTGGCAAGACAGCGTGGCCATGGGGTTTGACTTTGCCGCGCTGCTGTTCCTGCTTTCGCTGATCCCGCTTCTGGCGGGCAGCAGCGCCGCAGTGATGCGCCGCCATGCGCAGGAAAACGACGCCAACCGGGTTATGGTGCTGATGCTGTCCACCTTAGTCGGCCTTGCGGTCATGGCAGCAATCACTGGCGAGCTTGGGCCAGCGAAGAACGGCGAGCCATGGGCCATGACCAAGCTGGTCGGCACCCTGGCGCTGATCTGGCTGTTCGCCAATTCGGTTTATGCGCTGCACTATGCCCATGCCTTCTATCTGGCCGACAAGGACACCGGCAAGGACGCCGCGGGAATTGATTTTCCCGGCACGAAGACGCCCGATTACTGGGATTTCGCCTATTTCGCCTTTACCCTCGGCATGACTTTCCAGACCTCTGACGTGGCCGCGCGAGCGCCAGGGATACGGCGGATCATGCTGGTGCACTGTCTGGCGGCGTTTGTGTTCAACATCGGAGTCATCGCCTTCGTGATCAACGCGCTGGGCTGAACGTCACTCGGCTGATTTGGCCGAGATTTGGGCGCAATTCATGTTGCGATGCAGCAGAGATCGCCGTAGAGGCGCGGGCTATGAACATCGATCTCATCCCCGTCGGCGATAATCCGCCCGAAAGCCTCAACGTCATCATCGAAGTGCCCGTCGGCGGCGAACCGGTGAAGTACGAATTTGACAAGAAGTCCGGCGCATTGTTCGTCGACCGCATCCTGCATACGCCGATGCGCTATCCGGCGAACTATGGCTTCGTACCGCACACGCTTTCGGACGATGGCGATCCGATTGACGCGCTGGTTGTGGCGCGCTCGCCCTTCGTCCCGGGCTGCGTTGTGCGCGCCCGACCGATCGGTGTACTCCACCTTGAAGACGAACACGGCGGCGATGAAAAGCTGATCTGCGTGCCGGTCGATTCGACCTTCCCGTACTATTCCGACATCGGCGAGCAGAAGGACCTGCCTTCGATCGTGCTCCAGCAGATCGAGCACTTCTTCACCCACTACAAGGACCTTGAGGCCGAAAAGTGGGTTCGCGTCGGTAAGTGGGGCGATGCCGAAGAGGCCCGCCGCCTGATTGTGGAAGCCATCGCGCGCCACGACGCCGCCCCGAAGGACTGATCGCCTGACGCCTGTGCCTTAGCCCTTCGCTGGCCGGCGGGGGCGCTGCACTTCGGAAATCGCCTTGATCATCAGGGCGCCTTTGCGCGCGGGATCATGCGGCATGGCAGCCGCTGCCAGCGCCCGATCGATCAGGTCGCGCACTGGCGGCAAATCAAGGTCATCGGCGCTGCCCAGCACGATGTGACGCACCGCCGAGCCATTGCCCTTGAGCAGGTTGTCGGTATCGGGCAGCCCGGCGCCGCGCAAGAAAAACAGGCTCACCCAGCGCGTATAGAGCGCAATCGAGACGATGGCTGCGCCCGTCTTGCCATTGGGCGAAAAGCCGACCGCCAGCGCGTTGTAATTGTCATAGACCAGTGCATCGCATCCCGGCAGCCGCGCGCGCATCCGCTTGATCGCGGCGCGGCCCATCCCGGCCACGCCGGGCAGGTAGCGGGCCATGAAGGTTTCGAGCTGGGCTTCGGCCGAGTCCATGAACGCAAAGCTGCGCGCTGAGCCAGCGAATCACAATCGCCAAACAAGGCCTTCGTCTCTTTCCTACCCCGGCCCGGCTTGTTAGCCTGCGCCGATGCCTGCCGCCTTGCCCGTTTCCGTCGCTTCCCCGCGAGCGAAAGGCTCGCCGGACATTTCCCTCAGGACTGTGTCCAGTGTGTCCACTCGACAAGGATTCCTGCGGGGTTCGGTGTCATCTTGCGGCGAATCAGTCGCCGGCGATCATCATCCCGTCAATGCGGAGCGTCGGTGCATTGACCGCGCGGTACATTTCGAGATCGTTCGCCGGGACCAGCGCCGCGAACATGGCGATGAGGTTGCCCGCCACGGTGAATTCCGCGACCGGACCGACGATTTCGCCATTCACGATGCGGTATCCGGACGCGCCCCGGCTGTAATCGCCGGTCACCGCATTCACGCCCTGCCCAATCAGTTCGGTGACCAGCACGCCTTCTCGGATATCGGCGATCAGGTCTGCGGGCGAGAGCGATCCCGCCGCCATGTGGACATTGCTCGCCGAAACACCCGGCGCACCATTGCCCCCGCGCGAGGCGTGACCAGTCGGCTCCTTGCCAAGCTGGCGGGCCGAGGCGCTGTCCATCAGCCAGCCGGTCAGCCGCCCGCCCTCAACCAGCGCGCGCGGCGCGGTGGGCAGACCTTCGCCGTCGAAGCCGCGCGAACGCAGCGCACGGGGACGGTGCGGATCATCATGGATTGCAATGCCAGCATCGAACAACTGCTCATCTTCCTTGCCGAGCAAAAAGCTGGAACGCCGCGCGATCGAACTGCCGGCAATCGCGCCGAGCAAGTGACCGATCAGCGTCCCGCTGACGCGCGGATCGAACACCACGGGCATGGAGCCGCTGCCGAGCTTGCCGGGGTTGAGCCGCGCAACGGCGCGAGTCCCAGCCAGCGAGCCGATTTCCTCCGGCGAAAGCAGGTCCGAAAGGTGCCGCGCCGAGCGCCAGGCGTAGTCGCGCTGCATATCGGCGCCTTCGCCGGCGATGACGCTGGCGGACAGGCCGTGGCTGGTCGTTTCGTAAGCGCCGGCAAAGCCGTGGCTGGTGGCCAGCGCGAACACGCCGCGCCCGCTGCTCGCGCCTCCGCCTTCGCTGTTGGTCACTCCGGAAACGGCGCGCGCGGCGTCTTCGGCGGCCAGCGCCATGGCACGCAGGGTGACGGGATCGGGCTCACCTTTATCGACGAGATCGAGGCCTTGCGGAAATTCGCGCGCCAGCCGGTCTTCGGGAGCAAGACCGGCATATTGATCGTCCGGCGCGGCGCGGGCCATGGCGACGGCTCGGGCGGCCAATTCATCGAGCGCGGCATCGGCAAGATCGCTCGACCCGATCGAGGCCGATCCCCTGCCGACAAAAACCCTGAGGCCAATGTGTTCGTTTTCGCTGCGCTCGACATCCTCGAGCTTGCCAAGCCGCACCGAAATGCTTTCCGAGCTGTCTCCCGCATAGACGGCATCGGCGGCATCGGCGCCGGCCTTGCGGGCGCGGTCGATCAGGGCGGAGGCGCGTTCCTGCGCTGCGGTAACGGAAAGCATGGGCGCGGCTTAGCCGGGCGAGGGCCTGCGATCAATCACGGCTTGGGCAATCGCCGCTTGGGCAATCACGGCTTGGGCGAAGTATCAGCCGGTAACGAACCGGGTCAGCCCCATGAACAATGCGGTCAGCGCGAAAGGCAGGCCGATGGCCAGCGCCCACAGCCACAGGCGGTCACGGCGATAGGCGGGGCCATAGGAGGGATCGGCGGCCTGTTCATTGGTCAGGCGGTTCCAGCGGCGTTCGAAGCGGCGGCAAGCGGGAATAATCGCGACGACGAGAATCACCAGCGCGAAATAGGGGATGATCGAACTCTTCTGCCCCTTGAGCGCGCCAAGCGTGACGAAAATCTGCAGGCCGGTGTAAGCCAGCAGGGCATAAGCGATATTGTCGCTCATACGCTTGCGCCAGTCCAGCACTCGCTCAGTTGCTATACGTACCCGCCGGGTGACTTCGACCATTCGGCCGGTCCTTTCCTCTGCCCTTATTGGAACCAGTAGACCAAAGTTTGAACAGATGATCAAGCACCGTTAACCAGCATATTTTCGCATGGCCATGCAGGAATCCTGCCAATTTGCTCCATCTTAGTCGGATCGCGGCTTGAAGTGCGCGATTACGCTGCCTAAACCGAGAAACAATGACCCAGACACAGACTTCATCACCGACCACAGACGAAACAGGTTCCGGCAACGGGCTTGAGGTCATCTCGATCGCCAAGAGCTATGACAAGCGCGCCGTCCTGTCCGACATTTCGCTGTCGGTCGCCAAGGGCGAAGTGCTCGGCCTGCTTGGCCCCAACGGCGCGGGCAAGACCACGTGCTTCTATTCGATCATGGGTCTGGTGAAACCGGATTCGGGCCGCATCCTGATGGATGGCATCGATGTCACCAGTCTGCCGATGTACCGCCGCGCGATCCTCGGCCTTGGCTATCTACCGCAGGAAACCTCGATCTTTCGCGGGCTGACCGTTGAACAGAACATCGCTGCCGTGCTCGAACTGAGCGAGCCTGACGCCGACACCCGGGCTGAGGAACTGGAACGCCTGCTCGACGAATTCGGCCTCGCCCGGCTGCGCTCCAGCGCTGCCATGGCGCTGTCGGGCGGTGAACGCCGGCGCTGCGAAATTGCCCGCGCGCTAGCGGCCAAGCCCTCGATCATGTTGCTCGACGAACCCTTTGCCGGCATCGACCCGCTGTCGATCAGCGACATCCGCGACCTGGTCAAGGACCTGTCAACGCGCGGTATTGGCGTGCTGATCACCGATCACAACGTCCGCGAGACGCTCGACATCGTTGACAAGACCTGCGTGATCTATGGTGGACAAGTGCTGTTCGCCGGCACGCCCGAAGGCATGGTCAGCGATGAAAACGTGAAGCTGCTCTACCTCGGCAGCGACTTCACGTTGTGACTTCTGGCCGGCCGGCGGACTGATCCATGGCATTGGGGCCGCGCCTCGATCTTCGGCAAAGCCAGTCGCTGGTCATGACGCCGCAACTGCAGCAGGCGATCAAGCTGCTGGCGCTGTCAAACCTTGAGGTCGAGACCTTCATCGGCGAGGCGCTGGAGGCCAACCCGCTGCTCGAAATCGGCGCTCCTGCGCCAGCCGATGCCCCTGCCGAGCCCATCGATGAAGCTCGCCGCACCAGCCTTGAAAGCTCGCCGGTCGACCAGCTGATCGGCGAAGCGCGTGGCAGCGAGGACAAGCCGCTCGACATCGATACCGCCACGCTCGACATTGACCGCGATACCGGCGACTGGGGCGCCGCTGTCTCCAGCTATGGCGGCGAGGACCTGCCCGGCATCGACGATCGCGGCGGCGGCGGGCCGACATTGGCCGAACATCTCGAACGGCAGATCGGCCTGTCCTGCGCCACGCCGCGCGAACGGCTGATTGCCAGTGCTCTGGTCGATCGGATCGATGATGCGGGCTACCTCTCCAGCCCCTTGCGCGAGATTGCCGATGATCTGGGCATAGCACTGGCGGCAGCCGAATCAGCCTTGGTGCTGGTGCAGTCGCTCGACCCCACCGGCGTCGGCGCGCGCAATCTGGGTGAATGCCTTGCCCTGCAGGCCCGCGAGGTCGACCGTTACGATCCCTGCATGGCGCGCCTGCTCGACAATCTCGACCTGCTGGCGCGCGGCGAACTGGCGCGGCTGAAGCGCATGTGCGGCGTCGATGACGAGGATTTCGCCGACATGATGTCGGAACTGCGGTCCTATGATCCCAAGCCGGGGCTCAAATTCTCCTCGGGCGGGGGCGAGCCGGTGACACCCGACGTGCTCGTCACCCCGCGCAGCGATGGCGGCTGGGACGTGGCGATCAATCAGGACACTTTGCCGCGTCTGATCGTCAACCGCACCTACTATGTCGAGATGAAGGGGGCCTGCGGCGGCAAGGATGCGCGCGGCTGGCTGTCCGAGAAACTGGCCGATGCCAATTGGCTGGTAAAGGCGCTCGACCAGCGGCAGAAGACGATCCTCAAAGTGGCGAGCGAGATCGTCAAGCAGCAGGAAGGCTTCTTCCGGCAGGGCGTTTCGCAGCTGAAGCCGCTGACCCTGCGCGCGATTGCCGAAACGATCGAGATGCACGAATCGACCGTCAGCCGCGTGACCTCGAACAAATACCTGATGTGCCCTCGCGGCACCTTTGAGCTGAAATATTTCTTCACGTCAGGCGTCGGTGCGGTCGATGGCGAGGGCGGCGCTTCGGCAGAAGCGGTCAAGGCGGCGATCCGGCAGGTGATCGATGCTGAAGACCCCAAGGCGATCCTGTCCGACGACACGCTGGTTGACTTGCTCAAGGAGCGCGGCTTCGAACTCGCCCGGCGCACCGTGGCCAAGTACCGCGAGGCAATCGGCCTTGGTTCTTCCGTACAGCGGCGGCGGCAAAAGGCGCTTGCCGGCGTGCGCTAAGCGCATGATCCACCTGATATCATAGCGAAATATGCTGACGTGGGTTAGTTATGTGATAAAATATCATTGCGTGTGATGTAATACTATGACATGAATTGATCGTCCGGACACGACTCAACACAACCGCCGCATCAACGCCGGCGGGGAACAGGAAGAGGTGTGTCATGGCCTATGTTTCCAGCCAGTCATCCGCCAGCCGGGCCAGAACCGCGATCATCGTCGCCGCACTGCAGGCCGCCGGCATCTACGCGATCATCGCCAGCCTGAGCTACGTCGTCGGCCCGCGAGACCCTGACAAGCCGATCACCACCACTTTCACGCCGGTTCCGCCCGAAAAGCCGACCGAGACTGCCAAACCGCAGGACAAGACGATCTACGATCCGATCCCGCAGCCATCGCCCCTTCCCACCCCTCAAGTAACGCCTACCAGTCAGCCAACCGGCACCTCCGGTCCTGCCGAGGAAACCGGCACAGGTTCGGGAACCGGCACGGCCTCCCCGTCACCGCTGCCGACCAGCGAACCCAGCCGCGCCGCCTTCACCCCCAAGTCCCCCAAGCCCAAGGGCCGTCCCGGCGAATGGGTCAGCCGCAATGACTACCCGGCGCAGGACCTGCGCGAAGGCAACGAGGGCACCGTCCGCTTCCGGCTGGGCGTGGGCGCAGACGGCAAGGTAACCAGCTGCACCGTCACCGGATCGAGCGGGTTCCCCCGGCTCGACGCGGCGGCCTGCGCCAAACTTTCCCAGCGCGGCCGCTTCGATCCCCGCACGGACGAGAACGGCGCGAAGGTTGCCGGCACCTGGTATTCATCGGTGCGCTGGTCGATCGAGAAATAGGCCGCCCGCGGCCCGCGCAGAATTCAACAAGCTCCACCCTGCCTCGCCCCGCATCCTGTCCGGACGCGGGGCTCTTTTTTTTCGCTTTGCCGGATCAAAGTTCCCGCTAGTGTCGCGAACTCGTTTCCGGAGAAACCGCCTTGAAAACCCGCTTCCTGCTCGCCGCCGCTCTTTCCGCGCTGGCCACCCCCGCGATTGCTGACACTGCCGAATACCGCGTGCTGATGCAGGGCCGCGACATCGGCCACTTCAAGGTCGACCAACAGGGCGAAGCGGTAACCGTCGATTTCGATTTCAAGCAAAACGGGCGCGGGCCGACGATCAAGGAAGTGCTCAAGCTGGGCGAGGACGGCGCGCCGGTCAGCTATCAGGGCACGGGACGGACTACCTTCGGCAATGCCGTGAACGAAAGCTTCCGCCGCACCTCGGGTGGAGTGACATGGCGCGATGCGGCTGGCGGCGGCACGATCAAGGGCAAGGGCGCACCGCGCTTTTACGTAACGCAGAGCGGATCGCCGCTCGATCAGGCGCTGCTTGCCAAGGCGCTCCTCGCCGCGCCGGGCCGCACTTTGAAAGTCGCACCGGGCGGCTCGGCCACGCTGACCGAAAAGGACCGCCGCACGCTTGATGGCACCGGCGGGCCGCTCGAAGTGGTGACTTACGAACTATCCGGACTGTCGATTTCGCCGGGCTACATCACGCTCGACAGCAAGGGCGAGCTGTTCGCCATGCCGAGCTCGAACTTCATCATCGCCCGCGCCGGCTATGAAAAGGGCGCCGACGCGACCCTGCGCGGGGTGGCCGAAAAGCTGGCGTCCGAACGCCTGCGCGACATCCAGATGGACGGCGCGCGGAATTGGGCCGGGCCGGTGCGGCTGCGCAACGTCAAGCTGTTCGATCCGGTGGCAAAAAAGCTCACCAGTCCCAGCGATGTCGTCTGGTTCGATGGCAAAATCAGCGAGGTCGTCCCCGCCGGATCACTGGCAACGCCGGGCGAAACGGTGATCGAGGGCGATGGTGGAACGCTCGTCCCCGGCCTCACCGATATGCACGGCCATCTGGGGCAAGAGGACGGCCTGCTCAATGTGCTCGCAGGCGTCACCTCGGTCCGCGACATGGGCAACAACAACACCCTGCTCACACAGCTGATCGACCGGATAGACAAGGGCGAGATAGCCGGCCCGCGTGTCGTGCGCAGCGGTTTTGTCGAGGGCAAGAGCCCGTTCTCCTCGGCCACCGGCCTGCTCGCCTCGACCGAGACCGAGGCGCTGAACCACGTGCGCTGGTATGCCGCGCGCGGGTACAACCAGCTCAAGATCTATAACTCGATCGACCCCAAGTGGGCACCGCTGATGGCGGCCGAGGCGCACAAGCTGGGTATGCGCGTGGCCGGTCACGTGCCCGCCTTTTCCAGCGCCGATGCCATGATCGCTGCCGGCTATGACGAGATTACCCACGTCAATCAGTTGATGCTCGGCTGGGTGCTCAATCCGGGCGAGGACACCCGCACCCTGTTTCGCTTCACCGCAATGCGCCGCTTCCCGACCATCGACGTGCAAGGCGGCAAGGTGAAGGCCACGCTCGATGCCATGGTGGCGAACAAGGTGTCGCATGAACCGACCATCGGCATCCACGAACTGGGCATGACCGCGATTGACGGCGCGGCCAACCCCGGCGCGGTCGACTATATCGACCACATGCCGCCCGCCGAGCAACGGGCATTGAAACAAGCTTTGTTCGGTGCCGACACCCCGCAGCAGCGCGCCGAATATGTCGCTGCTTATGGCAAGGTGATCGAAACGCTCGCCGAAATGCACCGCCGCGGCATCTTCCTGATCCCGGGCACCGACACCGGCGGCGCCTTCACCCTGCACCGCGAGCTGGAATTGTTTGCCAAGCTGGGCATGACGCCGGCCGAAGTGCTGGCCCGCGACACCATCGACGTGGCGCGCTACATGGGCGTCGACCAGCAGCTCGGTTCAATCGAGCGCGGCAAGTTCGCGGATTTCTTTTTGGTACCGGGTGATCCGACCAAGGACCTGAAAGCGATCAAGTCGATCGCCATGGTGGTCAAGGGCGGAACGGCCTACTTCCCGAGCGAAATCTATCCGAAGCTGGGGATCAAGCCGTTCGCCGATGCGCCGAAGGTGACCGCGGCGAAGTAGCGGCCAGCCACCTCACCCCACGCCATCGCTCAGAACCAAACGTCATCCTGAACTTGTTTCAGGATCCATCGGGCCTCGCACCCGACCGTAGCGGCGACAATGCAACGGCGCAGTTGCATCACTTAACCAAGGCCCAGCGGGTGAAGCGAAATGGATCCTGAAACAAGTTCAGGATGACAGTTTTGAGGGATCAGCCCAAAGGCGCTCAAGCCTCCAGCTCGACATCCCAGTAGAGCCAATCCCGCCAGGTTTCATGCAAGTGGCCCGGCGGGAAGCTGCGGCCGCGTTCCTGCAATTGCCAGCTGGTTGGCCGGATCGGTTCGACCAGCAACGGCATGTGCGCCTGTCTCGGCGTGCGCCCGCCCTTGCGCATGTTGCAGGGCGCGCAGGCGGTGGCGACGTTTTCCCAGCTTGTCCGCCCGCCCAGCCGGCGGGGCACGACGTGATCGAAAGTCAGGTTCTGCGGGCTGCCGCAGTACTGGCAGGAAAACCGGTCGCGCAGGAAAAGGTTGAAGCGGGTGAAGGCGGGAAATTCGTTAGGCCGCACATATTGCCGCAAGGCGATGACCGAAGGCACGGCCATGTCCCAGGTCGGCGAATGGACGTGGCGATCATAGGTCGCAACAATGTCCACGCGCTCAAGAAAGATCGCCTTGATCGCCGTCTGCCACGGCCACAGGCTGAGCGGATAATAGGAGAGCGGGGTGTAATCGGCATTGAGCACGAGCGCAGGACAATCGGACAGATGGCGGGAGGGGTCCCCCTCGGCGCTGCGGAACCGGGCCGCGCGCTCTATCAGCTCCGACTTGAGCATGGCCTTTCCATGGGCATGTGATGTTGCAGCTGCATGACGGCAATGAACATTGCTGAGGGCCGCCCGTCAAGGCTTGCGCCAAGGCGAAATCCACAGGACAAGGCGTTTCACAGGAACCTGGCCTTGATCCGCACCCGTTTCGCCCCCAGCCCGAATGGCTCGCTCCACCTTGGCCATGCCTGGGCGGCAATCGTCGCGCATGACCTGGCGCGGGAACGCGGCGGGGAGTTCCTTGTGCGGGTGGAAGACATCGACGGCGCTCGCAGCCGCGCGGAACTGGCCGACGATCATCTGGCCGACCTCGATTGGCTGGATCTTCACTGGGACGGACCGGTGGTGCGCCAGTCGGAACGGCTGGAAAGCTACGCCGACGCTGCCGAGCGCCTGCGGGGAATGGGCTTGCTCTACCCCTGCCAATGCACCCGCGCCGACGTGCTGGCCGCTGCCCGCGCCGATGGGCCTGACGGGCCGCTTTATCCCGGAACCTGTCGGGGCCGCGACATGTACTCGCACGGGGCGGCGTGGCGGCTCGATATGGCCAAGGCGGTCGCACTGGCCGGCCCGCTCACCTGGCGCGACGAGAATGCCGGCGAGCAGGCGGCGCGGCCCGAGCTGTTCGGCGATGTCGTTCTGGTGCGCAAGGATGCCCCGGCAAGCTATCACCTCGCCGCCACGCTGGACGATTCAGCAGACGGCATCACGCTGGTGACGCGCGGCGCCGACCTGTTCGCAGCGACCCACGTTCACCGGCTGCTACAAGCGTTGTTCGGCCTGCCGGTGCCGGTCTGGCATCATCATGCACTGCTGGTCGAAGCGAACGGGAAGAAGCTCGCCAAGCGGCGCGGATCGGCGCAGGAAGGCTTTGGTCTCACCGACCGCCGCCGCGCCGGGGAGTACGGGCGAGCTCTCGCCGATGCATTGCGAGCCGGCCACTTCCCCGCTGGCATTTCGCTTGGCACAGGCGTAGGAGGCGGGACATGAAATGGCTTCTCGTTCCCGTCCTGCTCGTTCTCATGGGCCTTGTCGTCTACAGCCTGGTGCGCGGCATCGGTGCCTTCCTGCACAGCACGCGCATGGACCTCGAGCATGACCCGGCCAGCGGGCCTTCGCCCTCGCAGCTCAAGCAGAACAAGATGATGTTCAACCGCATCCTGTTTCAGGGGCTGGCTATTCTGGTGGTCGCGCTGCTGCTGGCCGCCGGCAGCAGTTCCTGAAGCCAGGGCCTTCGCTACTTGGTCAAGCTCAACAAGATCTATACGCGCACCGGCGACGGCGGCACCTCGGGCCTCGTCGATGGCTCGCGCCTGCCCAAGCACGATCAGCGCTTCGAAGCGATCGGCACGGTTGACGAGGCGAACAGCGCGATCGGCCTGGCCCTCGTGGTGCTCGCCGGGACCGAGCCGGGCCGCGAACTGCAGCGCGTGCAGAATGACCTGTTCGATCTGGGAGCCGACCTTGCCACCCCGGGCGAGGATTTTGCGCCGTCCGAGATGGTCCTGCGCATAGTCCCTGCGCAGAGCGAATGGCTCGAAACCGCGATCGACGCGATCACCGCGTGGATCGACCCGCTGACCAGCTTCATCCTTCCGGGCGGCAGCGAGGCTTCTGCCCGCGTCCACGTCGCCCGCGCCGCCGTGCGCCGGGCGGAACGGGCAATGGCGGCGCTGGCCCAAGAAAGCCCGGTCAATCTGGCGGCACTCAGCTATATCAACCGGCTGTCCGATTACCTCTTCGTCCTCGCCCGCGCGGTGAACGATGGCGGCAAGAATGACGTGCTCTGGGTGCCCGGCGGGAACCGCTAGGGGAACAGGCAGCCCTGCCCGGCGTTCCCTCTTCAAGGAGAACGTAGATGAATGACAAGAACCACGATCTTGCCCCCGAAGCGCACAACCTCGAGCAGGACGACGAAGCCGCGCAGGCCCAGCAAATCGCCGAAGAAGCCGGTAATCCCGACGATTCCAGCCCGCTCGATAGCGAGAAGGTTGGCGGGGGCGTCGAAGGTGTCGACGAGCAAGACCTGATCGACCACATGCGCGACATGGAAGCATCGGGCCGCATCGACATGGGTGCCTTTGCCGGCGAACCCAACATGGATGATGAAGACGAAACTTACGGCGAGGGCCACGACCCCGACAAGGTCTAGGTCGCCGCGTCCCGTTTCAATTCATACAACAGGTCGAGCGCCTCGCGCGGACTGAGGGAATCGATATCGAGACCCTCCAGCTTCTCGCGGAGGCGGTCGACCTTTTCCTCCGCCGCGTCGAGCGCGGCGGCGAACAGCGGCAAGTCACCAAGCCCAGCCGCCAGCCCGCCGGTTTCCGCGCGGCCCTTTTCCAGCTTCTCGAGCACGGTCTTGGCGCGCGCCACCACTGGCGCAGGCACGCCAGCCAGCTTGGCAACTGCGAGGCCATAGGAACGATCCGCCGGCCCCTCTGCTACTTCATGCAGCAGGACGAGGTCACCCTTCCATTCGCGTGCGCGGACGTGGTGGAGCGACAGCGCCTCGCAGGTGTCCGCCAGCCGCGCCAGCTCATGGTAATGTGTGGCGAACAGGCAGCGTGAACGGTTGTTCGAATGAACCGCCTCGGCCACGGCCCATGCCAGCGCGAGGCCGTCATAGGTGGAGGTGCCGCGCCCCACCTCATCGAGGATAACGAAGCTGCGCTCCCCTGCTTGGCTCAAAATCGTGGCGGTTTCGACCATTTCGACCATGAAGGTCGAGCGTCCGCGCGCAAGGTTGTCCGATGCGCCAACGCGGCTGAACAGACGGTCGACCAGGCCCAGCTTCGCGGCTTCGGCAGGTACAAAACCGCCGGCCTGCGCGAGGAGGACGATCAGTGCGTTCTGGCGCAGAAATGTGGACTTGCCGCCCATGTTCGGCCCGCCGACCAGCCACAGCCGGTCGTTCAATGACAGCGCGCAATCGTTGGCGACAAACCGTTCGCCCTTCGCCGCGAGCGCAGCTTCGACGACAGGATGCCGGCCACCGGTGATTTCGAGGCAGGGGTCTTCGAGCAATTCTGGGCGGGACCACCCGCCTTCCGCTGCGCGCTCCGCCTGACCGGCCGAAACATCGACCCGCGCCAGCGCCGCAGCGGTGCGGGCAATGCCTTCGGCCTGAGCTACTGCAGCGGCGACCAGTTCCTCGAAATGTGCTTCCTCGGCGGCGAGTGAATGGCCGCCCGCCTCGCCAATGCGGCTCGCCTCTTCATGCAGGGCGAGCGCATTGAAGCGCACCGCGCCGGCCATGGTCTGGCGGTGGGTGAATCCAGATTCCGGCACCATCAGCCGGTCGGCGTGCTTCGCCGGGACCTCGATGAAATAGCCCAGCACGCCGTTGTGGCGGATCTTGAGCGCGGCCACCCCGGTTTCGTCGCGGTACTTCGCTTCAAGCGCGGCAATGGCGCGGCGGGCGTTGCCGGCGGTGGCGCGCAGGGCATCAAGCGCATGGTCATAGCCCTCGGCGATGAAACCACCCTGGCTGCGTTCGGTCGGCGGCGCTGGCACCAGCGCGCGGCTATAGAGATCGACCAATGCGCCGTGCCCGCCTAGCAGCGGGAGCAATTCGTCAAGCAGCGCTGGCCGGTCACCCCGCCGCAGCAGATGGTCGCGCAGGCGACGCGCTTCGGACAGGCCATCGCGCAATTGCCCCAGATCACGCGGACTGCCGCGTCCCGCGACAACGCGCCCGAGTGCACGCCCCACGTCGGGCAGGGCCCGCAAGACGGCGCGCAGGTCATCGCGGAGCAACGGATCTTCGTGCAACCACTGAACCAGCGCCAGCCGCGCCTCGATCGCGGCAATGTCAGTCAACGGGGCGGAAAGGTCCTCGGCCAGCTGGCGCGCACCCGCGCCAGTAACGCAGCGGTCGACCGCATCGATCAGGCTGCCGCGCCGACCGCCTGAGCTGGATTCGAGCACCTCAAGGCTGGCCCGCGTCGCCTCGTCCATGGCCAGATGCGCCGCGCCGTCGCGCATCACTGGCGGCAACAGCAGCGGCAGATTGCCCCGCCCGACATGGTCGAGATAGGCGATGAGGCCCCCTGCCGCCCCCAGCATCGCCCGGCTGAACTGGCCAAAACCGTCCAGCGTCGCAACGCCGTGAACGCCGCGCAGCCGCACCTCGCCAGAATCGCTGCCAAAATCGCGGGCCGGACGGCCAATGGTATCGAGCGGCGCGTCTTCCCAGCCTTCGGGGCAGACAAGTTCGCTCGCCCCGAGCCGCGCCAGCGCCGCGCCGATCCGGTCGGGGCCGCATTCCTCCAGCTCCATCCGGCCGGTGGAAATGTCGACGGCGGCCAGCCCGATTGCCCCACGCACCTCGCAAACCGCCGCCAGCACATTGGCGCGGCGCGGTTCTAGCAAAGCCTCTTCAGTCAGCGTTCCGGCGGTGACAAAGCGGACTATATCGCGCGCGACCAATGCCTTCGATCCACCGCGCTTCTTTGCCTGCTCGGGCGTTTCGGTCTGCTCGGCAATCGCGACGCGGCATCCCGCCTTGATCAGGCGAGCAAGGTAGCCTTCCGCCGAATGGGCCGGCACGCCGCACATCGGCACGCCGTCGCCCCGGCTGGTCAGAGCGATATCGAGCACTTGCGCCGCCGTGCGCGCATCGTCGAAGAACAGCTCGAAAAAGTCGCCCATGCGGTAGAACAGCAGGCAATCAGAGGCCTGCGCCTTAAGCGCATGATATTGCGCCATCATCGGCGTGGCGGGGCCGGGCGGGGCCGAAGGAGTCGTCGATGCGTGCATCGCGGCGATGATTAGACCTTGCGAAGTCGATTCGGAAACGGTGTCACTTCCGGCTTTCCCCTATCGTCTTTCGCGCTTTGCCGTTAGGGCCGGCTTGGCAACGGGAGAATTCACGCGTGTCCGACGAAAGTAACGTCAAGTTCACCGAGCGCGAGGCGCTGTTCTATCACAAGACGATCCGTCCGGGTAAGATCGAGATCATCGCTTCCAAGCCGATGGCGACCCAGCGCGACCTGAGCCTTGCCGATTCCCCCGGCGTCGCGGTGCCGGTGCAAGCCATCTACGACGACCCTGCAACGGCCTATGACTATACGGCCAAGGGCAACCTCGTCGCGGTCATCACCAATGGCACGGCCATCCTTGGCATGGGCAACCTTGGCGCGCTGGCGTCGAAGCCGGTGATGGAAGGCAAGGCGGTGCTGTTCAAGCGCTTCGCCGACGTCGATTCGATCGATATCGAGCTCGACAGCGAAGATCCCGATGCGCTGATCGAAGCCATCGCCATGATGGAGCCAAGCTTTGGCGGCATCAACCTTGAGGACATCAAGGCTCCCGAATGCTTCGTTATCGAGCAGGCCCTGCGCGAGCGGATGAAGATCCCGGTGATGCACGATGACCAGCACGGCACGGCGATCATCGCTGCCGCCGGGCTCGTCAATGCCTGCCATATCACTGGCCGCAAGTTCGAGGACATCAAGGTCGTGGTGAACGGCGCCGGCGCTTCGGCGCTCGCTTGCACCGCGCTGATCAAGTCGATGGGCGTACGCCATGAAAACGTCACCGTCTGCGACAGCAAGGGCGTGATCTATCGCGGCCGCGCCGGGATCGACCAGTTCAAGTCGGCCCATGCCATCGATACCGACAAGCGCACGCTCGCCGAAGCCGTCGTCGGCGCTGACCTGTTCCTTGGCCTGTCAGTCGCCGGCGCAATGTCGCAGGACATGGTCAAGTCGATGGCCAAGAACCCGATCATCTTCGCCATGGCCAACCCGGACCCGGAAATCACTCCGCCCGATGCCATGGCAGTGCGCCCTGATGCCATCGTCGCCACTGGCCGTTCGGACTATCCGAACCAGGTCAACAACGTGCTCGGCTTCCCCTTCATCTTCCGCGGCGCGCTCGACGTGCGGGCCACCGCGATCAACGAGGAAATGAAGATCGCCGCCGCCCGCGCCATCGCGGAACTGGCGCGCGAGCAGGTGCCCGAGGAAGTCGCGGCGGCTTATGGCAAGAACCACCAGTTCGGCCCCGAATACATCATCCCCGCCCCCTTCGATCCGCGCCTGATGGAAGTGGTTTCGTCCGCCGTGGCCAAGGCGGCGATGGATTCGGGCGTGGCGCAAAAGCCGATCGAGGATTTCGACGCCTATCGCACCAGCCTCAAGGCCCGGCTCAACCCGACCACGTCGACCCTGACCTCGATCTACGCCAAGGTGAAGGCCAATCCCAAGCGGGTGATCTTTGCCGAGGCTGAAAACGAAGTCGTGCTGCGCGCGGCGATCCAGTACCGCGATTTCGGCTATGGCGAGCCGGTACTGGTCGGCCGCACCGAAGCCGTGCTGGCCAAGCTGGAAGAGCTCGGCGTCAGCAATTCCAGCGGCTACGAAATCCATAACTCGGCCACGTCGCCGCATGTCGGCGCGATGGTGGAGATGCTCTACGAGCGCCTTCAGCGCCGCGGCTTCCTTGAGCGCGACGTGCGCCGCATGGTCAATCAGGACCGCAACGTCTTCGCCAGCGCCCTGCTCAAGCTGGGCATCGGCGATGCGCTGATCACCGGCGTGACGCGTCCGTTTGGCCAGACGATGAAGGAAGTGCGGCAGGTGCTTGATCCCAAGCCCGGCTACCTGCCTTTCGGCACGCACCTGATGGTCAACAAGAACTACACCGTGTTCCTGGCCGATACGACCGTGAACGAGCGGCCGAGCGCCGAGGATCTGGCGATCATCGCCAAGGAAACCGCCGCAGTGGCCCGCCGTCTCGGCCATGAACCGCGCGTTGCCTTCCTGTCCTACTCCACCTTCGGCAACCCGCACGGCAAGTGGCTGGAACCGATCCGCGAGGCCGTGGCGATCCTTGATGCCGAGGGCGTGAGCTTTGAATATGAGGGCGAAGTGGCCCCCGATGCCGCGCTCAACCCGAAGGTCATGGCGAACTATCCGTTCAGCCGCCTGTCCGCGCCGGCCAATGTGCTGGTGATGCCGGGGCTGCAATCGGCCAATATCTCGGCCAAGCTGCTGCGCGAACTGGGCGGTGGTGCCACTATCGGGCCAATGCTGGTCGGCATGGAAATGCCGGTCCAGATCGCCCCGATGACGGCAATTGCGCCCGATATCCTGACGCTGGCGGTGCTGGCTGCGGGCGGGGTTGTGGGTTAAAGACCCCAGATCCAATTAGTTGTCACCCCGGGCTTGACCCGGGGTCCCGCTTCCTCGGCCGGGCCGCAAAAGAAAGCTGGATCCCGGGTCAAGCCCGGGATGACGAGAGAATTGGAGCGGGTGTTGCCCGTTACTAAACCCGCGCCGCAACCCAGGCGATTGCCATGGCCGAGGGCAGGAAGAACGCCTGCGCCAGCAGGGTCCCCACCAGCCGGCTGATCGATACCCACACAATCGTGCGGCGGAACAGGCCGGCGTCGACCCGGCCTTCGACAACGTCGTCGGTCAGCACCGAAATCTGCGGGTCGATCAGGGCGAAAAGCAGGATCGTCGCCACGCCGTTGATGATAGCCGATAGCTGCGAAGCGGTGACGCGGAATTCCGGGTTGAGATAGCCGGCATACAACGAGGCCAACACGCCCACAGACAGCAGCGCCTGCGCCAGAACATTGGCCAGCAGCACGCCCCAGCCCACGCCCTGCATCGAAGCGAGCGTCTTCAGATTGCTTAGCTTGGGCATGGTCAGCGACTGACGGATCGTACTCAGCCCACCGGGCGTCACCGTGTGCAACAGCAGCTTTCCGGTAGATCGGGTGCGCTGAAAATAGCCGATGGCATCCGCGAACAGGCGCTGGCCGGTGGGCACCAGCAGAATTCCGGCAAAGACCGCCACGCTCGCGCTGGCCAGCACCATGCGGAAATCGCCGAGCAAGGCATCCCCGCCGCCGTTCGCCAGCCGGTTCTCGATGCGCTTGGCAAGGAAGGGCCCAAGGAACCCGTTGGCCGTGCGGCTTACCAGCACGAGGATGTTGAACAGGGCAAAGCTCATCGCGATGCGCCCGGTGCGCACCCCGGCAATCCGCGCGGCATAGGCCAGCGCGCCGATCAGGTTGATGCCTGCAGTGAGCAGACAGATCACGAGCAACTTGCTGTCCAACGCGGCCTCCGCTCAGCGCGCCGCGAAACGGCGGCAAGGAGGATCAGGTAACCGCTCGCGAGTCACCGGTCCAGCGCGCCGGATCAGCCCCATGCCCTATACACGCCGTAAAGGCTGGTGAGAGTGAGCACGACGCCAACCAGGATCAGCATCGGCCGGGCGGGGAAATGCTTCGCGGCCCATGCCGCCATTGGCGCGGCGAGCACGCCGCCGATCAGCAGGCCAAGCGTTGCGCCGGCAAGGTCGGTAATGCCGATGTGCCAGATAAAGGTCGCCGAAATAGCTAGGGTGAGGAAGAATTCCGCGGCATTGACTGAACCGACAACCTTGCGCGGCTCGACGCCCTGGATCAGCAGGTTCGAGGTGACCACCGGTCCCCAGCCGCCCCCGCCGGCAGCATCGAGGAAGCCGCCGATCAAGCCCAAAGGCGCAACGACCTTGGCCGGCTTCTGCTTTGGCGGATAGGCAATGCCGCGAATGAGCAAGTAAACGCCGATGAGGGTCAGGTAGATCAGGACAAACGGCTTGACCACGCTGGCGTCGAGCGAGGTCAGCAGATAGGCGCCGGCCACACCGCCAATGACGCCCGGAATGACCAGGCTGAGGAACAGGCGCTTGTCGATATTGCCATGCAGCAGGTGGCTGATACCCGAAGTGGCCGTGGTGAAGCATTCGACAAGATGGACCCGCTGCGAGGCGAGCGCGGGGGGCATGCCCATCACGCCGACCAGCAAGGTGTTGCAAATGACGCCAAAGGCCATGCCCAGCGCGCCATCGACCATCTGCGCAGCAAAGCCCACGAGGATGAAGGGCAGCAATGCCGACAGGTCAATCGTCGCAAACCAGGCCGCAATGTCCATCGAACCGAATCCCTTATTCTCAACTTTTCGAATAGAGATTCGTTCGCACCATGCCTAACAAGATTTTCATCGCGGGGTGCGAAGCGAAACTTTCGTGCGACGAACCGCACTGCGCCATTCGCTTCAGGCTGCAAGCGCCTGCCCGAGTGCTTCGACTGCCGCAGAATGGGGCACCTGACCCAGTTCCGACAGGGTCAGCAGATTCGCTTCGATCGCGTCGAGATCGTAGACGTAATTGACCATGACCCCGTGGCTTTGCTTGAGACCCCGCGCCGAAAGGTCGGCATCGGCGTGGATCGCTTCGAGCCGCGCGCCGTTGCCAAGATGGAAACGCGCGACGGGATCGAGCGGGCCGCCCTTGGTATCGCGGCCATCGACCAGATATTCTGCCGCCTTCGCCCGCAGCGGCTCACCGGCCAAACCGTCGGCTCCGCCCGCGCCCGCCAGCCAGCGAGCGAAGCCAGGAACTGGTGACAGCGTGGCAAAGCAGGCCAGCTGCGGCAATTCCTCGCGCAGCAGGCCGACCACGCGCTTGATCAGGAAGTTGCCGAAGGGAACGCCGCGCAGCCCTTCCTGGCAGTTGGAGATCGAATAGAAGATCGCGTGGCTGGCCGCGTGTGGATTGATCGGCACGCGCTTCTCATCAAGGATCAGCCCGATCGCGTCGGGCAAGTCCATGGTCAGCGCCACTTCGACGAAGATCAGTGGTTCGTCGGGCATCTGCGGGTGGAAGAAGCCGTAGCAGCGGCGGTCTGCCGGCTGCACGCGGGCGCGCAGATCATCCCACGATTCAATCGAATGAACCGCCTCATAGCGGATCACCCGTTCGAGCACAGAGGCCGAGGTTTCCCAGTCGATCCGGCGCAGTTCGAGGAAGCCGGCATTGAACCAGCCTTCGAAAATGTGCTCGAAATCGGCGTCGAGCGCGGCTTCGTCACCGGCGAGCCTGCCCTTGGTGAGCAGGTCTTCCCGCATGCGGATCAGGCGGCAGGTGCCGCCTGGCGCGGTGTTGAGCTTGCGGATCAGCTTGTGGCTGCGTGCCTCCGCCGCCTTGTGCAGCGCGCGGGCGGCGGGTTCGCCGGGCGCGGCTTGCCAATTGGCAATGGCGGCATCGATGGCCTTGCCATCACGCGGAAAACGGGCGCGCAGGCCGGAGAGGAACGCGCGCCGTTCTTCCAGTGAGGAGGCATCGTAGAGGTCGAAGAAGGCCGATGCCAGCGACGGCCCCGATGCCTTGCCCGAGACGGAAAGCAGCGTATCGGCAAGGTCGTTCATCCGGTCGACCGGGCCGATGTTATCGCCCTTGGCGCGGCTGATGCCGATGCGTTCGAGCAGGCGGCCAAGCCGGCCGGAGAGCAGAGAGTCGATCCTGTTGCGCACCTGAACCACGGCGTTCCCCTGTTGGACTATGCTGGCAAGCGACCTGGCGTTCATGAGCCTACTCCCGAAATGCAGGCCGATGCTACCGGGACAATCTGACGCCTGTATGACGCTTGCCGCACTGCAGCAAGGATGTGGTAGTCCGCGCCCGCATGGCAAGGGCCAAGCGCATCGCCGCGACGCTGATTTGACGCGGTTCGCCTCGCTAGAGCAGTTCTTTTGCCAGCACGCGCAAGTCGGCGAGCGATGCCGCCAGTCCCGCGCCGCCGGTGATGGTCTGGACGCAGACATGGTCCGCACCGGCATCGTGATGCTCGCGCACCCGCGCGGAAATGGCCTGCGCATCCCCCATCGCAAAGATGCCGTCCAGCAGCGCGTCGCTCTCCTGCTCGATATCCGCCTCGGTGAAGCCCAGCCGCTTCCACGAATTGCAGTAATTCGGCAGGCGGCGGTAATGAGTGAGCGCCTCGCTCGCCTTTTCGCGGGCGCGCACCGGATCGCTTTCGAGCACGACGCCCTGTTCGGGCGCGACCAGCTTGCCCGGCCCCATGATCGCCCGTGCCTCTGCCGAGTGCGCCGGAGTGATCAGATAGGGATGCGCGCCGCAGGTGCGCTGACCGGCGAGTTCGAGCATCTTCGGCCCCAGCGCGGCGAGGCAGGTCTGCGCCATCGGCATGCCTGCCGCCTCGAACGCGTCCAGCCACTCCGCCATCTTGGCCACCGGGCGGTTCCAGTTCTCACCAATCAGCGGACCGTGGCTGACCCCGAGGCCGAGCATCACGCGGCTGCGCTGGTGGTCTGGCAGGGCGAGGAACCAGGCGGCAATTTCCGCCGGTTCGTGCTTCCAGATGTTGAGGATGCCGGTGGCCACGACGATGCGCTGCGTCGCCGCCAGCAAGTGATCGAGATCGCCGGTCACATCGCCGCCGATGCCGCCCGGCACCCAGATCGCGCCATAGCCCAGCGCTTCAATCTCCGCCGCGCCGCTCGCTGCTTCGGCCTTGTCGCCAAAGCGCAGTTCCATCGACCAGACGCCGATTTTACCCAGATCCATTTTCCGCTCCCGAAATCGTTCGCCTGACTTGGTGGACTGCACCGCCCGCCTGTCAACGCGAAAGGGCCCCTTCCCCGCCGGGAAGAGGCCCCTTTTCGCTCTGGCGTTAAACGCCTTGGCGGGGGGTTATGGAGAGGAGGTTACTTGGCCTGCGGTGCCGCGGCTGCCGCACTGTCCGGCAGGCCGCCAAGCTGGCCGACCAGCTTGGTATAGGCATCGAGGTAAGCGAGCACGATGATCTGGCCGATTTCGGTATTCTGATAGCCGCCGCCAGCCGCCCCGGCAAAAGTGCCGCCGCTGAACAGCCCGCCACCACCGCCGCCGAAGCCGATGTCGCTCTTGCGGGCATAGCCTTCGACCGAGAATTCCTCAGTCGTGCGGGCATTGACCACGGAGAGCGTGACGTTGGCCTCACCCTTCTTGACGCTGATCCCGCCGATCAGGCCACCTGCCATTTTGCCGAACATGCCGCCCATACTGCCGCCGACCCCGCCGAGCACGCCGCCAAAGCCGCCGCCGCTCGATTTCTTGTTGGCCGAGACGATGTTGGGTTCAAGGTAGTAGTCGGCGGTCTTGACCTGGCCCTTGCCGAGGTTGGAACCGTCCTGCAGCTCGCCCGAATCCGCCATCGCGCGTTCCATCGCGCGGCTGGCCATCGTGCGGCCACGGTTGACCATGGTGAAGCAGCCGGACTTTTGCGCGAAGATCTTGAGGATCGCTTCGGGGCTGCCGACGTTGAGTTCGCGCCACCACTGGGTGTCAGGCTCGACGATCGCCAGCGCGCCCAGGTTGCGGCCGCAGGTCGGGATCTCCTGCACGCCCTTGGTTTGCTTCTGGCGGGCGGACGAGCCCTTGTCTGCGCCCGAGGCGCTGGTGCTGATGCCGCCGATGGCCACGGCGATGGCTGCAAGGCTGCAAAGGATCTTCTTCATAAAGTCGCACTCCCCAATGTGGAGCGTCAGCGCCAATGCCCTCCAGCAAAGCCGACGTCCGGAAACTGATTACGACCCGTTGATTGCCGATGCCCCTTACCAAGGCAAATGACGAATGTTGTTAGTAGCCAAAAACTGCCATGTTGTCGATCAATCGCGCCTTGCCGATCCGGGCTGCCACCAGCAGCCGCGCCGGCTCGTTGCCAAGCTGCGACCGGACTTGAAGCGAATCGGCATCGGCGAACTCGGCATAATCGATTGCGGCGAACCCGCCGGCGATCAACGCCTGCCCCAGCGCCGCGATCGCTGCTTCAGGCGCGGTGCCTGATCGCACGGCGGCGATAGCAGCCTGCATAGCGCGCGGGAGAGCGGCGGCCTGCGCGCGCTCTTCTACCGTGAGGTAAGCGTTGCGTGATGACATCGCCAGACCATCCGCCTCGCGCACGGTCGCCACGCCCAGAATCGCCTCCGCCTTCGGCAGTGACAGATCAAGATCGCGGGCCATGCGGCGGATGACTGCCAGTTGCTGCCAGTCCTTTTCGCCAAACAGCGCGATATCGGGCCGCACCTGGTTGAACAGCTTGCACACCACCGTGGCGACGCCATCGAAATGCCCGGGCCTCGCTGTGCCGCACTGGCCTTCACTCACGCCGGTCACTGAAATGTTGGTGGCATAGCCGGGCGGGTACATCGTCGCGCCATCGGGGTTCCACACCAGCGACACGCCCTCGCCCCCCAACAGCTCGCAATCGCGCTCGAACGGGCGCGGGTAGGAGGACAGGTCCTCGTTCGCGCCGAACTGGCGGGGATTGACGAAGATCGACACGACAACATGCGCGGCAAGCTTCCGGGCTTCGCTCACCAGCGTAAGGTGGCCGTCATGCAGCGCGCCCATCGTAGGCACCAAGGCAACCGGCCCGTCGGCGCGCAAGAGCTCAACCGCTTGGCGTAGTGGATCAATGCGATTGACGGTTTGCACGGCGAGAGTCCCTTGCGTTAAAGACGCAGTGCCCTAGCGCGGGATAGCTGCGCAGACAAACCACACAAAGGCTTACCGAACACCGTGATTACTGCCCCCGGCCCGCATCGTATCGTTTTCGCCAATGAAAAGGGCGGCACCGGCAAGTCGACCACAGCGGTCCACGTCGCCATTGCGCTGTCCTACATGGGCGCGAAAGTCGCCGCGATCGACCTCGATCCGCGCCAGCGCACCCTGCACCGTTATCTGGAAAACCGTGCCGAGACGGAAAAGCGGCGCGGCATCACCCTCCCAACCGCGCGGTTCGAAGTGTTCAATGGCGACACGACCGAGCAGCTCGGCGCCATGACTGCCGAGGTTGGCGCGGGCATGGACTTCCTCGTCTTCGATACGCCGGGGCGCGACGATGTCTTCGCCCGCCACGCCGCGACCGGGGCCGACACGCTGGTCACTCCGCTCAACGACAGCTTCGTCGACTTCGACCTGATCGGGCAGGTCGACGCGGAGACCTTTAAGGTCCGGCGCTTGTCATTCTATGCCGAACTGATCTGGGAAACCCGCAAGAAGCGCGCGATGATGACCATCGAACAGGGCAGGCGCGAGCTTGACTGGGTGGTCGTGCGCAACCGCACCGGCCATATCGAGGCACGCAACCAGAAGCGACTTGAAGGTGCCCTCAAGGAATTGTCGAAGCGCGTCGGCTTCCGCATCGCCAACGGCCTGTCGGAACGCGTGATCTACCGCGAGCTGTTTCCCTCGGGCCTGACCCTGCTCGACAAGGGCCACCTCGGCGATCTGGGCACCAGCCATCTTGTCGCCCGGCAGGAAATGCGCGCCCTGCTGGCCTCGCTTGCCTTGCCGATGCCGGGAACAAGACCGGCTGAACTCGCTTTAGCCTGATTGAAAGGGACCGGAGGCAATGCTCAAACTCGTCCTGATCGCCGCAGTCGTTTCCTTTGCCTGCCGGTACATGTTCGGTCGCTGGCCGTGGGAATTCCTCAGCAGCCGGCCGACCCGCGAACAGGCGCGGTTCAAGGCGCGCAAGCTGCTTGCCGTGCGCGCCGAGGCTGGCCGGAAAGACATTATCGAGGCGCATCGCCGCCTCATCACCATGGTCCACCCGGATCGCGGCGGAACCAATGCCCAGGTGCACGAGGCCAACGCCGCGCGCGACCTGCTCCTAGACGAATTGCCAGACTGAGGGCCCATGACACACAGCTTCCACCCGACCGTCCTTCGCGAATACGATATCCGCGGTATCATCGATGAAACGCTGGGCGCCGCCGACGCCTATGCCATCGGCCGGGGCTTCGCCACGCTGATCAAGCGCGCGGGAGGATCCAAGGTCGCGGTGGGTTATGACGGGCGCATCAGCTCGCCCATGCTGGAAGAAGCTGTCGTGGCAGGACTCAACGACAGCGGGGTCGATGCGCTGCGTGTCGGCATGGGGCCGACCCCGATGCTCTATTACGCCGAAGCCTCAATTCCAGAGGTACAAGGCGGCATTCAGATAACTGGCAGCCACAATCCCGCCAATTACAATGGCTTCAAGATGGTATTTATGGGGCTGCCGTTCTTCGGCGCCGATATCGCCAAGCTGGGCAAAATGGCCGAAGCCGGAGACTGGATCGACGGTGAGGCATCCGGCGGGAAGGGCAGCAGCGAGCACCGCGAGATCCTGATCACTTATGTCGACCGGCTGGTTGAAGGGCTGAACGGCATCGCCCCCGAAAGCCTGAGTCATCTGCGCATCGGCTGGGACGCTGGCAACGGCGCTGCTGGACCCGCTCTCGAACTGCTGACGAAGAAACTTCCCGGTGAGCATTATCTTCTCTTCACTGAAGTGGACGGGACGTTTCCGAACCACCATCCGGACCCGACTGAGGAGAAGAACCTTGCAGACCTGAAGGCGCTGGTCGCGGCGAAGAACCTCCATTTTGGTGTAGCTTTTGACGGCGACGGCGACCGCATCGGTGCGGTCGATGGTGAGGGGCGCGTGATCTGGGGCGACCAGTTGCTCATGATCTACGCCGAGGACCTCCTGAAAATGGTCCCCGGATCCACGATTATCGCCGATGTGAAGGCCAGCTCCGCCCTATTCGACCGGGTCTCTGCACTTGGTGGAAAACCCCTTATGTGGAAAACCGGACATAGCCTTATCAAATCCAAAATGAAGGAAGTTGGTTCGCCGTTGGCCGGCGAGATGAGCGGCCACGTGTTCTTCGCGCATGACTACTACGGCTTCGACGATGCGCTT
>NZ_JANPGP010000130.1:0-42686 GCF_031424035.1 Novosphingobium sp. | reverse complement strand
GCACCGAGCATCCGCATGGTGGCACCCAGCCCCAGCCGCTCGACGTTGCTGCCATGAACCGCAAGAACAAGGTGGGCGCATAATGTCCGAGAACACCGTCACCGATCTCGCCGATCTCGGCAACCTCGCTGAAGGCGTCGCTGTTGAAGCGGCTGCCCCTGCTGCTGAAGCCCCGGTCCGCACCGGTCCTGCCGCGCCGATCCGCGACAAGGAAGTCGACGCCCAGGGCCGCGCCTATGCTACCGGCCGCCGCAAGGACGCCGTGGCCCGCGTTTGGCTCAAGCCCGGCACTGGCAAGATCACGGTCAATGGCCGTGACCAGGCCGTCTACTTCGCCCGCCCGACGCTTCGTCTCGTGATTGACCAGCCGTTCCAG
This sequence comes from Novosphingobium sp., assembly GCF_031424035.1. Lineage (GTDB taxonomy): Bacteria > Pseudomonadota > Alphaproteobacteria > Sphingomonadales > Sphingomonadaceae > Novosphingobium. The sequence goes on along the minus strand of NZ_JANPGP010000130.1, from coordinate 42,310 downwards.
ATCTCGGACCGCGTTGGCCAGTACGACATCGTTGCCACGGTCAAGGGTGGTGGTCTTTCGGGCCAGGCCGGCGCCGTCAAGCACGGCATCGCTCAGGCTCTGTCGAAGTTCGAACCGCTTCTGCGCAGCACGGTCAAGGCCGCTGGCTTCCTGACGCGCGATCCGCGCGTCGTGGAACGCAAGAAGTACGGCCGCGCAAAGGCACGCCGCAGCTTCCAGTTCTCGAAGCGCTGATCCAGCCCTTCGCTGCAACAAACGAAACGCTCGGCCATCGTGCCGGGCGTTTTGCATTGTGCAGTGCGCAAGTGTGGGCCGAAAGTGTCGCGGTCAGCCGTGGACGCGGTTGGTTACCAGCAGCCCGGTTTCGCGCGACCAGTTGAGCTGGTTGTAGCTCGGCGCGGTGGTCCGCACGCGTTCCGACAGGGTGCCCGCGCCGATCATGCGGATGGTATTGCCGTCCAGCTCGACAGTCTTGTCGAAGGCATCGTGGACATGGCCCGACAGCACGGCATCGGCGCCCGCACGCGCCAGTGCCGCCAGCGCCCGCTTGCCGCCGCGGGTCGACGCCTTGGAATGGGTGTCCGCCTCGATCAATGGGTGATGGCAGGCGACCAGACACAGCGGCTTGGCCATGTGCAGCGACACCCGTGCCAAGGCTCTCTCCAGCCTGTCTCCGCTAATATGGCCCTTTGACTGGTCGATCCGGAACTGGAAACGCGTGATCGTACGCAGCGAGACGATTTCGACATCTGGAAACGTCAGCTCGGTCGACAGCTCCGCGCGCAGCGCGTCGTAATGCCGATAGGGCCACAGCAGCCGCCCGATCGGGTTGTTATAATAGGGCATGTCATGGTTGCCCGGCTCGACCAGCATCGGCACGCCGAGCCCCTTGAGCCATTCGCGCGCCGCAGCAAACTCGCGCCGGGTACCGCGCATGGTCAGGTCACCTGTGCATATCACCGCATCGGGCTTCTCCTGAGCCACCTCACGCGCGAACCAGTCGAGCGCTTCGCAGTCTTCCTGCCCGAAATGCAGGTCGCTGACGTGGAACAGTCGCATGGGTCAGATCCTCTGCGACAGGATCAGCCAGGCCGACAGCGCGTTCATCGCCGAATAGGCGACATAACCCCAGACCCACTGGCTAGCGCCATTGGCGACGACCAGCATGGTGCCCAGCAGCATCAGGAATTCGACAATCATGCTCACCTTCCCGCCCGGGCTGCGGAAGATCGATGGCAGCTGCGCCAACATTGGATGCCCGCTTTCGAGGACAGCCTTGTGCATGGCGAAATTCGCCACGCCCATGATGAAGATGAAAACCAGTGCCATGTGCAGTCTAATCTAGGGCGAACCGCGCCGAATGCCAGCGCCCAGTGACGTTCGTCGGTCATGGTAGGCGTCTTATCGATGTAACACACCTCTGGTCGGCGCGATGAACCTGTCGGTCGACCCTTGGTCGCGGAGGGCCGGGTCCGGGCCTAGCTCAAGGATGCGCGGACACCCCCGCCGCGCGGAAAACCGAGGAAGTGACGATGAAGAGCATCTTTGCGCCCGCCCTGGCACTTGCTGTGCTGGCCGCCCCCTTTGCTTCAGCCATGGCTGCCTCACCGCAGCGCAACTCAGTGCAGTTCAACGATCTGGACCTCGAATCCGCCGCTGGCAAAAAGACCCTGGATGGCCGTATCCGCAATGCCGCACGCCGGGCCTGCGACGATGTGGAATTGACCGGAACCCGTCTTGCCAAGTCAGCCTGCGTCGCAGACGTCCGCCGCCAGGTGATCGCGCAGGTCGAATCCTATCAGAATCGCGTCGGCAAGGGCGGCTGAGACCGCCACCATAACGACCGGCGACAAACGCCAGACTGACCCGGGCCGAATTGTCCCCTTGGCCCGGGTTACTTTTTATCTGAAGTTCAGCGGCCCGCCATCGCCTTGGCCTTGGCCAAGTAAGTCCGCCCGATCCGCACCGCCGAACCATCAGCCAATTCCGCCGACCAGACCCCCAGCCCGTCGTGCCGGAGCCCGACGATGCGATCCCGCCGCAGGATCGTCGAGCGGTGGAGCCGGATAAACATCGCCGGATCGAGCCGCGCCTCAAGCCCCGAAACCGTCTGCAGCAGGAGGTACGAACGCCCCTCGCCTTCCTTGGTCCCGACATAGAGCCGCACATAGTCGCGCTCGGCATCGATCCGGTCGACATCGGCGGCAGCGACGCGCAGCAGTTCGGAGCGGTAAGGCACCCAGAATTCGGCGATCCACGGACTGGCCGATTCGCTGCGCTTTTCCCCTCGCCGGGCGACCGCGCGCTGGATGGCGCGGCCCAGCCGGTCCGGCGCGACGGGCTTCAACACATAGTCGACGGCATCGAGATCGAAGGCCTCGACGGCGAAACTGTCATGCGCGGTGACGAAGACCAGCGCTGGCGGATTGGGCCCTTTGGCCAGCGCCCGGGCGACGCCGAGGCCGTCGAGTTCGGGCATCGTCATGTCGAGCAGGACTAGATCAGGGTCCAGCGCCCCGGCCTCACGCAGCGCGCTGGCACCGTCGCTGGCCGTGCCGACCACGTCGAGCCCGCCGATCTGGCGGCACAGCACTTGCAGCCGCTCGATCGCCAGCGGCTCGTCATCGACTATCAGTGTGCGCAGCGGCTGTTCCATTGTCCCCTCGTTCTCGCTCATCACGGCATCGGCAAGCGGAGTTCGGTACGGTAACCGCCCGGCACCGGCCCCGAAACGAAGGCCGCGCCATCGCCAAAGCGCGCGCTCAGCCGGTCGCGCACATTGGCGAGGCCGATGCCCATGCCGTGTTCTTCCTTGCCGGTGGCCGGACCGTCATCGACCACGCTGACCACCAGCCGCCCGAATTCGCTGCGCGCCGTAATCGTCAGGGTGACGGGCCGCGTGCTGCGGGCAACGCCGTACTTCACCGCGTTTTCCACCAAGGGCTGCAGGATCATGCCGGGAACGGGAACCCATGCCAGATCCTCCGGCACTTCGACCACCAGCGCCAGCCGATCGGGAAAGCGCACCGCCTCGATCTCGAGGTAAAGCCGCTGCAATTCGATTTCCTCGGACAGCGGATGGTCGCCGGTCGAATCCTCGGACAGGCCGCGGCGATAGAAGGCGGCGAGCGACTGGATCATCGTCTCCGCCGCCTCATTCCGGCCGGTGATGACCAGTGAGGACAGCGAATTGAGCGTGTTGAACAGGAAGTGCGGATTGATCTGATAACGCAGCGATCGCAGCTCGGCGGCCTTGGCGGCGCGGCGGTATTCGCCCTCGCGCCGTTCGGAAACGCGCGCCTGCTCGGCAATCAGCAGCGCGAGGTAAATCGCGCCCCAGGCGATGACGAGGAAGTAGCGTGACAGCGCCACGTCGGTCAGCTGGCGCCAGCGGGTCTCGGCCGCCGTTGCCGGATCGATGGTGACGAGGTTGTCCGCATCGGCTTCCTGCTGGGCGATGGTGCGCACATGCGGTTCGGGCGTGGGCAAGGCGAGCGGGCTGGCCTCGGGCACCGGCGGCTCTTCCACCTGCTTGCCCGGAACATCGACCAGCACGTTGCCAGCCTCGTCACGGCGGATGCGGATGCCTTCGCGCTCGCCGATCTTGTCGACCACCTGGTTCTCGATGTCGGAGAATACCCACTGGTTGATCTTGGCCATGGCAAGCGAAGCGGGCAGGGCGACCAGCGCCACGGTCAGCGCCTTCAGCCACAGGCTGCGCGAATCGAGCAGGCGCAGGATTGGCCAGATCCCAGCGGTCACCGCCATGCAGGCAACCGTGACCGCCAGCCGCCGACCGAACAACGGCCCCTGATATTCCAGCCCGACGAGATAGCTGCGCAGCGTCGTGACCAGCAGATAGCACAGCCACATGCCGGCTATCGAAGCCAGGACAAGCCGCGCGGGAACACGCGGCGGCAGGGAGTTTGATTCGGTCATGCGCGCAGCAACCGGCTTAGGGCCATGCCCGCAAGGCAGCCAGTCGCTTTGTCGAGGGTCGTCTGCCGTTGGTCGAAGGTGCTTGAAAGCAGGCCCGGCATGATGAAACCGGAATTCGCCACAAATCCGTGTCGTCATGCTGAACTTGTTTCAGCATCCATCGTGCCTCATGCCCGAAGCGTCGGGTAATGAAGCAAACCGCGCCGCTGCTCTTCCCATGAGAGAGCAGAGCAGGCGGAGAAATGGATGCTGAAACAAGTTCAGCATGACGGTGGAGATAGTGGGTGAGATACCCGCCGATCAGGCCTTCAGCAGACCTTCCTTGGCGATCTTGTCCTTCCACACCAGCGGAGCGATCTGGTGGACGTTGTTGCCTTCGCTATCGACCGCGACCGTCACCGGCATGTCCTCGACGGTGAATTCGTAAATCGCTTCCATGCCGAGATCTTCGAAACCGACGACCTTGGCCTCGCGGATCGCCCGCGCCACCAGATAGGCGGCGCCGCCTACGGCCATCAGATAGGCAACCTTGTGCTTGGCGATGATTTCGGTCGCGCCCTGCCCGCGCTCGGCCTTGCCGATCATCACCAGCAGGCCAAGATCGAGCATCATGTCGGTGAACTTGTCCATGCGGGTGGCTGTGGTCGGGCCGGCGGGGCCGACGACTTCGCCCAGCACTGGATCGACCGGACCAACATAATAGATCGCGCGGTTTTTGAACTCGACCGGCAAGGTTTCGCCCTTGGCCAGCATGTCCTGAATCCGCTTGTGCGCCGCGTCACGCCCGGTCAGCATCTTGCCGTTGAGCAGCAGGCGGTCGCCCTGTTTCCAGCTGCAGACTTCGGCCTGGGTCAGCGTATCGAGGTTCACCCGCTTCGCCGCCGCATCCGGCTGCCAGTGAACATCGGGCCATTCATCGAGCTTGGGCGTTTCAAGGAAGGTCGGCCCCGAACCGTCGAGCGTGAAATGCGCGTGACGGGTGGCAGCGCAATTGGGAATCATGCCCACCGGCTTGCCCGCGGCGTGGCACGGCGCGTCCATGATCTTGACATCGAGGATGGTCGAAAGTCCGCCCAGTCCCTGCGCGCCGATGCCCAGCGCATTGACCTTGTCGAAGATCTCGATGCGCATCGCCTCGATATCGTTCTGGGGACCGCGCGCTTTCAGCTGGCCCATGTCGATCGGCTCCATCAGCGCCTGCTTGGCGAGCAGCATGCAGTGCTCCGCCGTGCCGCCGATGCCGATGCCGAGCATGCCCGGTGGGCACCAGCCGGCGCCCATCTGGGGCAGCATCTCAACCACCCAGTCGACGATGTTGTCGCTGGGGTTCATCATCTTGAACTTGGACTTGTTTTCCGAGCCGCCGCCCTTGGCCGCGACATCAATCGATACCTTGCTGCCCGGAACCATCGTCACGTGCAGCACACAGGGCGTGTTGTCGCGCGTGTTGCGGCGGGTGAAGGCGGGATCGGCGAGGACCGAGGCGCGCAGCTTGTTTTCCGGGTTCAGATAGGCGCGGCGGACGCCTTCATCGACCACGTCCTGCAGCGACTTGTCCGAACCCAGCCGGCAGTCCTGCCCCCATTCGACGAACACATTGACGATGCCGGTATCCTGGCAGATCGGGCGGTGGCCTTCGGCGCACATGCGGCTGTTGGTGAGGATCTGGGCGATGGCGTCCTTGGCAGCCGGGCCCTGCTCCGCCTCATAGGCTTCGCCCAGTGCGCGGATGTAGTCCATCGGGTGATAATAGCTGATGTACTGGAGCGCGTCGGCGACGCTTTCGATCAGGTCTTCCTCGCGGATCGTTACCATGTCGGCCATTGCACCAGCTCCTTCGCATTTGGGCTATCGAGCCGCCCTTAGGACGGAGGCGTGCGGGGGTCAAAGCGTTGCAGCTTCGCCACGGCGACAATTCACGACATTCCGGCCCATTCTAAACGCTTGGCGCGTGGCGGAGCATGGCTTAGAAGCGGACGGGATTGCGCCGCTGTATTGTATGTGCAATACAGTGCGAACGCGAATGAGGATTTCGACGCATGACCCTGCTTGACGAGCGGCCGACGACTGCCCGCCGCGCGATGATTGACAGCCAGCTGCGCGTCAGCGGCGTCAATGACCCTGCCGTTCTCGCCGCCTTCGACAAGGTGGCGCGCGAAGACCACGTTCCTGCCGCGCTCGCCGGATCGGCTTATATAGACCGTGCATTGGCACTGGGCGATGGCCACAACCTGCCTGCACCGCTGGTGCAAGGGCGGATGCTTGTCGAAGCGGCAATCCAGCCGGGAGAAAAGGTCCTCGTCGTCTCGACCAACGGCTATCTCGCCGCGCTGGCAGGCGTCCTGGGCGCTTCGGTCACGACGCTCGCCCCCGCCGATGTTGCGGGCAAGAAGAAGGCTGGCCTGTTCGACGTGGTCCTGATCGACGGCGCTGCCGAAGCGCTGCCCGCTTCGCTCGCCGGCATGGTCTCCGATGACGGCCGTGTCGTTACCGGTGTGATCGAGCGCGGCATCAGCCGGCTCGCCACTGGCCGCAAGGCGGCGGACGCCATCGCCCTGCTGCCGCTGGCCGACATGGGCATCCCGGCGATTCCCGAATTTGCCGCGGCAAAGGGCTGGAGCTTCTGATCTTGACCCACCGTTTTCGTCTTGCCCTGATGGCCGCTGCGGCTGCCGGAACGCTTGCCGTTCCCGCAGGCGCCGATGACCTGCGCGAGGCGCTGACCCTGGCTTATAATACCAACCCGTCGCTGCAAGCGGCACGGTCGAGCCAGCGCGCGCTGGATGAAAGCGTGCCGATCGCCCGCGCCGCCGGGCTGCCCTCGCTGTCGGGCGCGGCGAGCTATACCCATGTTCTCTCGGGCGCTTCGCCGACCGGGCCGAACAAGATCTTCAGCCTGTCGGCCGACATTGGCGTGCCGGTCTATTCCGGCGGTGCGATCAAGAATCAGGTCCGCGCTGCCGAAACCCGCATCACTGCCGGGCAGGCCGACCTGCGCGGCACCGAAAGCGCGATCTTCAGCGCGGTGGTCGCGGCCTATCTCGATGTTATCGCCAACGAGGCCATCGTCGGCCTGCGCCGCAAGAACGTTCAAGTGCTGGGCGTCAACGTCCAGTCGACCCGCGACCGGTTCGAGATCGGCGACCTGACCCGCACCGACGTTGCCCAGTCGCAGTCGCGCCTGGCGATTGCGCGCAGTGGCCTCGAAACCGCAGAGGCCAGCCTCGCCGGCAGCCGCGAGCGCTATATCCAGCTGGTCGGCAAGGCGCCTGAGAACCTTGAGGCGCCGCCGCCGCTGACCGGCATCCCGGTAACCGCCGAAGACGCCGTGGCCATCGCGCTGGAAAGCAACCCCGACCTGATCGCCGCACGCACCCGTTCCAAGGCCGCCGGCTTCGACAGCGCCGGTGCCGGAGCAGGCCGCCTGCCGCGCGTTTCGGTTTTCGCCGGGGCCGATCGCACCGACTATCTCGGATCGCTGGGCGGCGGAGTGGTCAATCAGGTCAGCAGCGGCGCGCAGGTTGGTGTACGCGCATCAATCCCGATCTTTTCAGGCGGGCTCCCTGCCGCGCAGCAGCGCCAGGCCCGCGCCCGCGAAAGTGCGACGCTGGAAAACGAGATCGCCGCCGAGCGCGAAGTCATCGCCACGGTCCGCTCCGCCTATACCCAGTGGCAGGCGGCAGGCGCGGTGATCGTCTCGAGCCAGACCGCGGTCGATGCAGCCTCGCTCAGCCTTGAAGGCGTGCGCGCCGAAAACAGCGTCGGCAACCGCACGATTCTCGATATCCTCAATGCCGAGCAGGAACTGCTCAACGCGCAGGTCCAGCTCGTCTCTGCCCGCCGCAACGCTTACGTTGCAGGATTCAACCTGCTCTCCGCCATGGGCAAGGCCGAAGCCCGCGATCTCGGGCTGGATGGCGGCGCGCTTTACGATCCGCAGGACAATTACAAGCGCGTCCACGGCAAGATCTTCGACTGGGATCTCGACCCGGCGCCTACGCCCAAGTCGACGAGAACCGTTGACACCAAGGTGCAGGACGGTTCAGTTCCAACGGTGAAGTGAATCGGGGGCAAGACTTCTAATGACTCAGCCGGGCGAACCATCAGTCGAGGATATCCTCGCTTCGATCAAGAAAGTGATCGCCCGCGATTCGCGGCTTGATGAACAGCCGCGCCGCACAAAACCAACGGTTTCCGACAGTGAGAGCGATCACGAAGAAGCGATTCTCGACCTCGTCGAAGAAGTCGGCTCGGGCGACGAAGCCCCGCTGGTGACCGAGCAGGCCCGCCTGTCGATGCGCGAATCACTTGCCGCGCTGTCGGTCATGGCAGCACCCGGCGTGGCGCCGCAGATCGTCCGCTCGGGCGAAACCTCGCTTGAGGGCATGACGCGCGAACTGCTGCGCCCGGCGCTGGCGGAATGGCTCGACAAGAATCTGCCGCCGCTGGTCGAAGCCATGGTCGCCGCGGAAATTCAGCGCATCGTCGGCAAAAAGATCTGAATCCGCTCGGGTTTGGGCAACAGCGCTTGCACCGGGCGGCCCGCAGCGGCTAACCGGTTTCACATGAAAAGACATGCTTTCGCGCTGCTCGCGCTTTCGTCCGCGCTCGTCGCCGTGCCCGCGCTTGCCCAGTCCGCACCATCGGCGCAGAAGCCGATGGGCATCGAGGACCTCCTCACGCTCAAGCGCATTGCCGCGCCGGTTGCCTCGCCCGATGGCAAATGGGTGGTCTGGCAGCAGACCGACACCGACGCGCAAAGCTACAAGCGGCAGGCCGGCCTGTGGCGCGTGATGGCCAAGGGCGGCACGGCAGAGCGCGTTGCTGACCTGCCTGATGCGGCTGAAAGCGACCCCGCCTTCAGCCCGGATGGCAAGCGGCTCTATTTCTTGTCGGGCAAGTCGGGTTCGAGCCAGGTCTGGTTTCTTGATCTTGCCAACGCCGGCGCAGCACCCGTGCAGGCATCGAAGTTCAAGGCCGATGTCTCGGGCTTCAAGCTTTCCCCCGATGGCAGCAAGCTGATCGCCTGGGGCGATGTCGCGCGCGATTGCCCGACGCTCGGCTGCGAGAAGGATGGCAACACCACCCTGCCCGGGCCCGGCACCGGCCGTCACTACAAGGACGGCGCCGGCTTTGTCCGCCACTGGGACGCGTGGGAGACGCCCGGCAATTACAGCCGCGCCTTTGCCTTTGCGCTGGGCGCGGACGGCATGGTGGCCGACAGCGGCACCTCGCTAGATGGCCCAGCCGGCGTGCTGACCGGCGATACCCCGACGAAGCCGAATGGCGGCGGCGAGGAACTGGCTTGGGCCGCCGATTCGAAAAGCGTGTTCTTCGCCGCGCGGCAGGCCGATCGGAATGAACCGCTCTCGACGAATGTCGATGTCTGGCACGCGATGCTCGATGGCAAGCCGCCGCACAGCCCGACCAGCGCCAACAAGGGCACCGATTCGCTGCCCACGCCCTCGCCCGACGGCAAATGGCTGGCATGGGCGGCGATGGCTCGCCCGGGCTACGAGGCGGACCGCATGGTCGTCCAGATCATGAACCTGGTCACGCATGAGAAGCGCAGCCTGACCACGGCATGGGACCGCTCGGCCGCCTCGCTGGCATGGACGCCCGATTCGAAGAGCCTGATCGCCACCGCGCAGGACGTGATGGACACCCCGGCCTTCCGCATCGATCCGGCGAACGGCAAGGTCGAACGGCTCAAGCTGATGCCAAAAGGCATGACCGAAGGCCACATTGGCAATGTCGTGCCGCTCAAGTCCGGCGGCCTGCTGTTCACCCGCGACGCCATCGCCAATCCCGCCGAGGTGTGGATTACCGATAAGATCGGCAAGCCGGCCCGCCAGCTCAGCCGCGCCAACGATGCCCAATTGGCGGGGATGGTGCCCGTTGCCACGCAGCGCTTCAGCTTTGCCGGAGCGGGTGGCGACACCGTTTGGGGCCAGATCCACAAGCCGGCAGGCGCAAGCGCCAAGCTGCCCGTTCTGCTGTTCGTCCACGGCGGGCCGCAGAGCACCTATAACGATGCGTGGTCATGGCGCTGGAACCCGAAGGTCTTTGCATCGCAGGGTTATGCAGTGGTCTCGGTCGATTTCCATGGTTCGACCGGTTACGGTCAGGCCTTCACCGATGCGATCACCAAGGACTGGGGCGGCAAGCCGCTGGTCGATCTGCAGAAGGGCATGGAAGCCGCGCTGAAGATCGACGGCGCGCTGGATGGCTCCAACACCTGCGCGCTGGGGGCCAGCTATGGCGGTTACATGGTCAACTGGATCGAGGGGCAGTGGCCGGACCGGTTCAAGTGCCTCGTCCAGCACGACGGCGTCTTCGATGCCCGCGCCATGGCCTATGAGACCGAGGAGCTGTGGTTCGACGAGTGGGAGCACGGCGGCAAGCCCTATTACGAATCGCCCGAAGAGTACGAAAAGTGGAACCCGGTGAACCACGTCGCCAAGTGGAAAACACCGATGCTGGTGATCACCAGCGAGAAGGATTTCCGCATCCCCTATACGCAGGGCCTCGCCAGCTTCGCCGCGCTTCAGCGCAAGGGCATTCCCTCCGAACTGCTGGTCTTCCCGGACGAGAATCACTGGGTGCTCAAGCCGAAGAATTCGAAGCAATGGCACCAGACTGTCTTCGCATGGCTTGACCGCTGGCTGCGGAAGTAGCCAAGGGGGGTCATGGCCAAACCTGACCCCTCGCTGCTCGATCCCGCACGCTATCCGTTCTCGACCGAAGTCGACGTGCGCTTCAGCGACATGGATGTGAATCGTCACGTCAACAACGTGTCGCTGTCGAACTTCGTTGAGGAAGGGCGCGTGCGGTTTCACCGGGCTAGCGGCTATCACGCGGCGATCGCCGGGGTGGGATCGATGGTGGCAAGCGTGGCCATGGAATATGTCGGCCAGGCATTCTATCCGGGCACGCTGCACATGCACGCCGGGGCATCACACATTGGCCGCACCAGCTATACGCTTGAATTGCTGATCACGCAGGAAGGCCGCGCCGTGGTTTTTGCGCGATCGGTGATGGTCTGCACCAGGGACGGCAAGCCGCATCCGATCCCGGATGCCTTCCGCGATGCCGTGGCGGCCGATTGGGGTGTGCGATCATGACCGCAGACAGCCCGCGCATCACCGCCGCGCGCGAGGCGCTGGTCGAGGAATATCCCGCGCCGATCAAGCGCCACATTTTCATCTGCGCCGAAGCCCAGAAGGCCAAGTGCTGCCCGCCCGCCATCGGCGCGGCAAGCTGGAAGTTCCTCAAGAAGCGGCTGCGCGAAAAGGGGCTCGACCGCGACGGCGGCATTGCCCGGACCAAGGCCGATTGCCTGAAGGTCTGCGCCGCCGGACCCGTCGCCGTCGTCTGGCCGGACGGTGTCTGGTATCATTCCTGCACCGAAAAGGCGCTGGAACGGATCATCGACGAGCATCTGGTGGGCGGCGTTCCGGTGGAAGAATTCCGGCTCTACCCAGCCGAAGATTAATCTTCCTCGTCAGCCAGCGGATCGATCACGCTGGCATCGTGGCCGGTGCCATTCGACAGGTAGACCAACCCCATCAGCGCCGACATCAGCAACATGGCAAAACCGATGCCGAGCCCGGTGGCGATGTAGAAGTGGATCGAGACGAAGCCGACCTGCTGGTACAGTACGAACCAGCTCAAGATCACCACGCTGGTCGTGACCAGCGCCATGAAGCGCATCATCCGCTTGTACCGCGCCCAGGCAAACTGGGCGACGCGCGGATCGTCGAGCGGGCTGGGCTTGAGTTCCATGGGCCGGCCATGCTCCCGCCGGCTGCACTTGGCAATGGGGCGACTCTCGCGGGGACTCGCCTCGCAGGATGAATCGTGTCACCTTCCCGGCAGGCAAAGATGTCCGGGAGAGCCACCATGACCATCGCGCGCATAATCGCGAGCCGATCCAACGCCGAAATCATCAGTTGCAGCGCTGACATGACCGTTCGCGAGGCGATTGCCCTGCTGGCCGAAAAGCGCATCGGCGCGCTTCCGGTTTGCGAGGATGGCGGCGTTATCGGCATCTTCTCCGAACGCGACGTTATCTATTGCCTCGCCAATGCGGGGGCCGATGCGCTCGACAAGTCAGTCAGTGACGTCATGACATCGCCGGCGATCACCGTCGCGCCGGACACCGAAGTGCTGACCGCGCTGGCCCTGATGACCCGGCGGCGCATCCGCCACCTTCCCGTCACCGAAGGCGGCCGCGCAGTGGGGTTCATTTCGATCGGCGACCTCGTCAAGCACCGCATCGACCGGATCGAGGCTGATGCCGAGGCCATGCGGAGCTATATCCAGTCCGCTTGAACGCAGGAGCTATCCCGCCTTGCCGCCATCGCGGCGAGTGCCTACATCGGGCGCATGGACGCTGCGACAATCACTCTAACGCCTTCCGCTGCAAAGCGCGTGGCCTTTATTGCCGAAAAGCAGGGCAAGCCGGCGGCTTTGCGCCTCGCGGTCGAGGGCGGGGGCTGCTCCGGCTTCCAGTACCGCTTTGGCCTTGCCGAAGGTGTCGAGGCGGATGACGTGATCAGCGAAACGGACGGCGTGAAGCTGGTGGTGGATACCGTCAGCCTCGATCTGGTTGCCGGATGCGTCGTCGATTTCGTCGAATCGATGGGCGGATCGATGTTCAAGGTCGAAAACCCGCAGGCCGTGGCCGGCTGCGGTTGCGGCTCTTCCTTTGCCGTCTGATGAAGATCGCCACGTACAACATCAACGGCATCAAGGCGCGGCTGCCGCGCCTGCTGGAATGGCTTGAGGAAACGCGCCCGTCAGTCGCCTGCCTGCAGGAGATCAAGACTCAGGACGAGGGCTTTCCCGCCGAAGAGTTCGAAAAGATCGGCTACCATGCCATCTGGCACGGCCAGAAGGGCTTCAACGGCGTCGCCATTCTGGCCGATGGGACAAAGCCGGTTGAAGTCGCGCGCGGGCTGGCAGGAGAGCCCGAGGACGAGCATTCCCGCTATCTTGAGGCTGATGTCTTCGGGTTACGCGTCTGCTGCCTCTATCTGCCCAACGGCAACCCGCAGCCGGGGCCGAAGTTCGATTACAAACTGCGCTGGATGGACCGGCTGCGCACCCGTATGCGCGAAGTCATGGCCGAGGAAGTCCCGGCGATCGTGCTCGGCGATTTCAATGTGGTGCCCGAAGACAAGGACATCTGGTCGCCCAAGGCTCTGGCTGGCGATGCGCTGATGCAGCCCGAATCGCGCGATGCCTATGCGCGGATGCTGGGTGATGGCTGGACCGACGCACTTGACCGGCTCAACCCGCAGGGCGGCGTCTGGACCTTCTGGGACTATCAGGCCGGTGCCTGGCAGCGCGACCACGGCTTCCGCATCGATCACCTGCTGCTCTCACCCGAACTCGCCGACCGGCTGGTCTCCGCCGGCGTCGACAAGGACCACCGCGGCCGCGAAAAGGCCAGCGACCACGCGCCGGTATGGGTCAAGCTGCGCCCGGAAGTCTGAGCGCACGAAAAAAGGGCCGGAATTACCCGGCCCCCCGTTTCATTTTCATCCCGGAATTACCGGTAGAAGACGTGGTTGCCCAGCTTGCCGACGCGGGCAAGGCGCCAGCCCGGCGAAACGCGGGCAGCGTGGAAGAACATGGCGCCTTCGACGGGGCTTTTCCAAGATCCTTCATGCGCGATCTGGGCCAGGGCGACGGCTTCCTTCCAGTCCTGCGACCCCTTCGGAATCGCCGGCATCGAGCCGCCGCGCACGAAGGAGAACTGTGAGGGCTGGTAGACCACACCGCAATAGGAATTGGGGAAACGGCCCGAGCGCGAGCGCGCAACGATCACGCGGCCAACGGCGAGCTGGCCGACGAGCGGCTCGCTCTTCGATTCGAAGTAGATCGCGCCGGCAAGGCAATTGAGTTCGCGTGACAGCGGCGCATTGCTGGCCTGCTTGACCACGAGCTGCTGGAGCGAGGCAGCGGACACCGGAGCCGTATCGGGAGACGCATCATTGGCGTCCGCTTCCGGGGCTTCGGGAACTTCACTGTCTGGAATGGGTTGAACCTGGATATCGGGACGCTCATTCGCGGCATAGGGCGCGGCAAGGGCGGGCAGATCATTCTGGCTGGACGTATCTTGGGCCAAGGCGGCCGCACCAGTGGGTTCAGAGCTGAATAGCGTGAATGCAAACATGGATACCAGGGCAACTGTCCCGGCGAAGTTGGTCTTGCGACTCATGACGTATGCTTTTTGTGCGGTTGGAAGCCCGCGCGAGTGAGGAAATACCTGCCGGTCAGCGCCCGTTCAGGCTCCAACTCCAACATGGCACCCTGCTACTCGCCGGCTGCCCCCCGTCTGCGTGCCAGCAATCCGGAAGCCTGAGTGCTCCGTAATGCCGCCTTCGCTACGAAAGTGGCGGCGCTTTGATTGTGCGGCGCAACAAAGTCAACCTTTGGTTCCCGGCGATCCGATGAACCGTTCCGCATCCGCGATGTCCAGTTCGACAATCCACAAGTCCGAGTCCTGCGATCTGCGGCGGTCAACAAATTCGGTAAATGCGCCGGGAAGGTCGGGATCTTCGCTGCGAATGCACGTCCAGTCTCGGCTGCCATCGGCCTGCGGCATCCGCTCCCAGGCGCGGGAATTCCTGCCTTTTTCGCAGGTTACGACCATGATCGTGCCGGCATCGCGCTCGCCCTTGCTGAGCACCATGGCAAAGCCGCCCGCCGCCTGGACCTGCCGGACAAGACCCGACACCTCGAGATGGGCGGACAGCCGCGCTTCATCCATCAGGCGCGGTAACCGTCGAGCGTGGAAAGCGGGATGCGCGAACGCATGAAAGTGCCCGTTCCGCGCCCGATTTCCTCACCATCGGCGTCCAGCAGCCGCGATTCGGCCACCAATACGCGGCGGCGGCCGCTGATCCAGCGGCCTTCGGCAATCACGCGGCTCTTGCGGACGGGCCGCGAGAAATGAAGGTTGAACGAAGTGGTTAGCAGGAACCGGTCGGTCACCAGCGTATTGGCGGCATAGAAGGCCGCATCGTCGAGCATCTTGAAATAGACCGTGCCGTGCGCCGCGCCGGCGGCGTGGTAGCAGCTTTCATCAATATCGAATTCGATCCGCGCCGCGCCTTCGTGGGGAATCGCGATGCGCGAGGTGAACAGCGCGTTGATCGGCGCCGAGGCATAAAGCCCTTCAAGGCTGCGCCAGTGCAATTCGGCCCCGCTTGGGCCAACCACACCGGAACCGGCGTCCGCCTCAGGCGGCGTCGCGGTCAATGACATTGCTGAGCAACCCGTAGAGCGCTTCGGCGCCGGGTGCCTGGCTGAGCGCCTGGTGCATGGCATCGTCACGCATCAGGCGCGAGATTGCGGCCAGCGCATGAAGGTGGGCAGCGCCGGCAGTTTCAGGCGAAAGCAGGCCGAAGACGAGATCGACCGGCATGCCATCGGCGGCGTCGAAAGCCACCGGACTTTCCAGCCGCAGGAACGCCGCGACAGGGCGCTGCAGGCCGCTGATCCGTGCGTGCGGAATCGCCACGCCGCGACCGAAACCGGTGCTTCCCAGCCGCTCACGCTCCTCGATTCGCTCAAGCAGGCTGCCCGCGTCGAGTCCGTAGACTCCGGCAAAGGTCTCAGCCAGCTGGCGCAGGATCGCATCCTTCGAATCGGCCGAAATCGTGCCGACCGCTTCGGGAAACAGGGTGAAAAGTCCGTTCATCGCAGAATGTTGTTCCGTACCCGCGCAATCCGGCGTGCAACGGAAGAGGTGACCCGGAAAGGGTCATTCTCCTCCGCAATGCACGCTTGGTTGGTTGCGCCATTAAGGCGTCAGGACGGTTCGACCCAGCCGATCGACCCATCGCCGCGGCGGTAAACCATATTATGCTTTCCGGTGCCAGCGTTTTTGAACAGCAGCGCATTGGTGTTGCGCAGGTCGAGCATCATCACGGCATCGGAAACCGTGGCTTCCGGCACGTCGACGCGGGTTTCGGCGATGACCAGCGGCGCATCGACCGAGACTTCCTCGGCCTCCACTTCGGGCTCGGCGAAGACGACATAGGCGGCGTCTTCTTCCTTGCGAGCGTAGTCCGAAGCTTCGTGCCGGTCCTTCAGCCGGCGCTTGTAGCGGCGCAACTGCTTGTCGATCTTTTCGGCGGCTTGATCGAGCGCGACGTGGGCATCCTGCGCGACGGCGGCGCCCTTGAGAATCAGGCCATGCATGACGTGGGTCACGATATCGCAGCGGAATGCGCCGGCGGGCGCCTTGCCAAAGGTTACGTGGCTGGAAAGTGCCCGCGAGAAATATTTGCCGACCATGGCGGTCATGCGGTCTTCCGCATGTGTCTGGAGAGCGGCACCGGTTGCCATCTGATGACCCGAAACGCGAAGATCCATAAGCCTTTTACTCCTGTATGCGATCCGCTGGATTGCCCCAGGCAGGCGACGGGAATGTCGCCATGAGTGCGGCGTGGGCGGCTTTTTCCTCCGGACTGGCCGAATGCGGCCGGGCAGGACGGAAGGTTCGCTCGCGCACGATCACGCTGATCGAGGCAACGAGCGTGTCGGTGGAATCGGCAGCGAGCTCGAGCCCGATCTGCCGTCCACCGGTGAGTTCAACATAGACCTGCGCCAACAGTTCCGCGTCTAGCAGCGCGCCGTGCTTGGTGCGGTGGCTGCGGTCGATGCCGTAGCGGGTGCACAGCGCATCGAGCGAATTCTTCGCACCCGGATGCCGCACGCGCGCCAGGGCAACGGTATCGATCATGCGCTCACGGCTGAGCGGTTCGAGCCCACAGGCGGCCAGCTCCATATTGACGAAGCCGAAGTCGAAACCGGCATTGTGCGCGACCAGCGGCGAATCCCCGATGAATTCGAGGAACTCCTCGGCATGTTCGACGAAGCGCGGCTTGTCCGACAGGAAGGCGGCGGACAGCCCGTGCACGGCCTCGGCCTGCGGTGGCATGTCACGATCAGGGTTGAAATAGGCGTGATAGGTGCGGCCAGTGGTCACCCGGTTGACCATTTCGACACAACCCAGTTCGACCAGTCGATCTCCGCTTTGGGGATCGAGACCGGTCGTTTCGGTATCGAAGACGATTTCACGCATTGTTAGAATCATATCGGCCTGTGTTTGGCCATGTGCAAGGGCGTGACTCGGAAATTTTCATGTCACGTCGCCCTGCCGCGTCAGGGGGCCGGCTTACCGAGCAGGGCGTGGACCAGCGCCTGGACGGCATGGCGCGTTTCGGCGAGCGAGACGCCGGTATCGATGACGAAATCGGCGCGGGCGCGCTTCTCGGCATCGGGGACCTGCAAGCCCAAAATGCGTTCGAACTTTTCCTCGGTCATGCCGGGACGGGCAAGGACGCGGGCGCGTTGGGCTTCCGGCCCGGCGGAAACGACCAGCACGGCATCGACCCCGGCATTGCTGCCCTTTTCGAACAGCAACGGAATGTCGAAAACCACCAGCGGTTCGTGGGCCATGTCGTGCAGAAACTGCCGCCGCATCGCCGCGACCGCCGGGTGGACAATAGCCTCCAGCCGCGCCAGCGCCGGGGCATCACCGAAGACGGCAGCACCCAGCTTCTGCCGGTCGACGCCGTCCGGTCCGGTTGTGCCGGGGAAGGCGGCTTCAATCGCCGGGAGCAGCGGACCACCGGGGCCTTGCAATTCGTGAACCGCCTTGTCGGCATCGAAGACGGGCACACCCAGACCGGCGAACATGGCTGCGACCGCCGATTTGCCCATGCCGATCGAGCCGGTGAGACCCAGGATAAAGGGCTTGCTCATGCCGTGAGCATGGCGCGCAATTCGGCGTCATGCGCGCGCGGGGCTGGCTGGCCGTAAAACTTCTCGAACGCAGCCGCGGCTTGCCCGATCAGCATGGCAAGGCCGTCGATCGTCGGCAGGCCCTGAGCAAGGGCAGTTTGCAGCAGCGGCGTGTCCAGCGGATGCGTGACAATGTCATAGACCACCGATCCGGGCGGGGCATGGCTGAAGTCAAAGGCCAGCGGCGGTTTACCCGCCATGCCGAGCGGGCTGGCGTTAATGATCAGGTCCAGACAGCCCTTGCGGTCGTCGAATTCAAAGTCAGTTTCGGGTGCGAAATGGGCGAGGTCGACGGCGTGGTGCTCGCCGTCGGGATCGAGCTCATCGAGCAGGGCGCGCGCCTTGGCCGGATCGCGCGCCGCCACGACCAGCGTGAAATTCTTGCCTGCCAGCGCGGCAATGATCGCCCGCGCCGCGCCGCCTGCGCCGAGAATGCGCGCCATGCGGTAGAGGTGGACCTCGCTCAGCCGCGACTGCAGCGGCTCAAGGAAACCGGCCACGTCGGTGTTGTAGCCGACCAGCCTATCATCTTCGCGGACAATGGTGTTCACCGCGCCAATGCGCGCGGCGAGTGGATCAATCGCGTCAAGGAAGGGCATGACCGCCTGCTTATGCGGCATGGTGACATTGCATCCGCGCCAATCAGAATCAGCGCGGCGCTCGGCGAGGTAGACCTCTACGCCGTCCGATAGCACGTGGCAGGCGCGGTATTCGGCGGCAATACCCAGTTCGGCCAGCCAGAAGCCGTGAATCGTCGGGCTTTTCGACTGCTCGATGGGATCGCCGATCACTTCGGCATAGGGACCCGTCACGAAGTCAGCTCGCCCAGATCGCGCAAAGCGCCGAGTACCAGCAGGAGCGGCATGCCAAGCACGGTAAAGTGATCCCCTTTGATACCCGCAAACAGCTGCGGCCCGCGCGCCTCGATCCGGAACACGCCCACGCAGCCGCTCACCGCCGGCCATTCGTGCGCGAGATAGTCGGCAATGAAGGCCTCCGACAAGGTCCGCAGCTTCAGCCGGGCGATATCGCCGCTGCTCCACAGCACTTCTCCGTCGCGTGCGAGCGCCGCGGCGCTGTGCAGCTCCATCGTGCGGCCCGAGAAGAAGCGCAGATGTTCGGCCGCATCCTCGCGGCTTGCCGGCTTGTCGAAGCGGCGACCATCAACCACGACGAGAGAGTCGCTGCCCAAAACAACCCGCCCCGGGTGGGCGGGAGCGGCGGCAAGCGCCTTGGCCTTCGCCAGTTCCTCTGCCACCGTTTCCGGCGAAGCACCGGCAAGCGCGGCTTCAAGTGCGCGTTCGTCCACTGGTGCAGGCGCGGCAATGAAATCCACGCCGACAGCTCCGAGCATGGCCTTGCGCGAGGCGCTTTGCGAAGCGAGGATGATCATGATTCTTCTTCGCTGCCCTTCTGGTCGTCATACAGCCGGATCACTGCCGCCGCCGTTTCCTCGATTGAACGGCGGGTGACGTCGATCACCGGCCAGCCGTTATCCGCAAACATGCGCCGGGCATACTTCACTTCCTTGGCCACGCGATCCTCGTCAACATAGGCGGTTTCGGGCCGCTGGTTGAGCGAAAGCAGCCGGTTGCGCCGCACCTGAATCAGCCGGTCAGGTGCTGTGGTCAGCCCCACCACCAGCGGGCGCTTCAGCGAATAGAGCGCATCGGGCGGCGGGCTTTCCGGCACGATGGGAATGTTCGCCACCTTGTAGCCGCGGTTGGCGAGGTAGATCGAGGTTGGCGTCTTTGACGTGCGCGACACGCCGGCGAGGACAATGTCCGCCTCTTCCCAGTCCTCGTGGCTCACCCCGTCGTCATGAGCGATGGTGTAGTGGATGGCATCGACGCGGGCGAAATAGGCATCGTCCATCAGGTGCTGGCGGCCGGGGCGGGCCTTGGCCTGTTCGCCCAGCAGGTCCTCCAGCACGGCGGTCACCGTATCGAGCGCCGCGACCGAGGGTAGGGCGAGCGCACGGCAGCGTTCCTCCAACCGGTTTCGCAGCTCGGAATTGACCAACGTGAACAGCACCAGCCCCGGATGCGCCGCAATTTCGCCAAGCACGCGGTCCATATGTTGCTGGCTGCGGACCATCGGCCAGAAGTGGCGCGAGACCTGGGCATCGTCGAACTGGGCCAGCGCCGCCTTAGCGATCATCTCCAGCGTTTCGCCGGTGGAATCCGACAGAAGATGGATATGAATCTTGGGCATGGAAACAGTCGCGCCGCCTTGTGGACAGATGGGGGCATAAACCACGGGACAAGGCTGGTGACAACTTGGCCGGTTGGCGAAGGCCCCGATTCCCACCCACTACCGGCGCGGCGATCGGACTCTTGTGGACAGGTGGATAACGATTCCCACAGGCTGGAGACAGGGGGGATAAGTCCTGCTTGACGCACCGGACCGGCGATTCGGGAAGCCGCCCCCCCTGTTCAGGCCGGGACAATTCAGGCAAGGGCGCGTTGTGCCCAGTATCCACAGGCCAACTACCTACAGAATCCTTATATAAAACTTTCTCTTATTTTGTTTGGGACCTGATCCGATGGCCGGACTCCTTCTCGAAACCCTGCGCGGAACCAATGGGGAAACGCGCCCGGTGTGGTTCATGCGACAGGCGGGCCGCTACCTTCCAGAGTACCGCGCACTGCGGGCAGAGAAGGGCGGATTCCTCGCGCTGGTCTATGACGCAGAGGCCGCCGCAGAGATTACCCTGCAGCCGATCCGGCGCTTCGGCTTTGACGGCGCGATCCTGTTTTCCGACATCCTGATCGTGCCTTACGCCATGGGGCAGGACCTGCAGTTCCTCGTCGGCGAAGGTCCGCACCTGTCGCCGCGGCTGATCGATACGGCGTTGTCCTCGCTTGCAGCTGTGCCGTCTCGGCTCGATCCGATTTATGAAACCGTGGCGCGGGTGAAGGCGGGGCTGGGCAGTGACCGCACGCTGCTCGGCTTTGCGGGAAGTCCCTGGACCGTCGCGACCTATATGGTGGCGGGCGAGGGCAGCCGCGACCAGCACGATACACGCGCGCTAGCTTACCGCGATCCGGCGGCCATGCAGGCGATCATCGATGCCATCGTCGAGGTAACCGTCGATTACCTCGCTGGCCAGATCGCCGCCGGGGCCGAGGCGGTGCAACTTTTCGATTCGTGGGCGGGCAGCCTTGCCCCCGCCGAGTTCGAGCGCTGGGTCATTGCCCCCAATGCCGCCATCGTCAGCCAGTTGCGCGCGCGCTGCCCAGGCGTGCCGATCATCGGTTTCCCCAAGGGCTCAGGCGAAAAGCTTCCCGCCTATGCGCGCGAGACGAAGGTTGACGTGCTGGGCCTTGATGAAACGGTCGATCCAATCTGGGCACACCGCAACCTGCCAGAAGGTTTGCCGGTGCAGGGCAATCTCGATCCGCTGCTGCTGCTGGCTGGTGGCGAAGAGCTCGAACGCCAGACCCGCCGCGTGCTCGATGCCTTTGCCGATCGGCCCCACGTGTTCAATCTGGGCCACGGCATCGGCCAGACGACCCCGATCGACAATGTTTCGACGGCTCTGGCGACAGTCAGGGGCTGGCGCCGGCCCTGAGCCTCGCCTACATTCCCACCCATGCTTACGGTGCTCAGCATGACTTACTACTGGCTCAAGGCCGGACACATCATCTTCGTGATCTTCTGGATGGCCGGGCTGTTCATGCTGCCGCGCTATTTCGTCTATCATCAGGAAGCGCCCGAAGGTTCACCCGAGAACGCGGTCTGGACGGAGCGTGAGGGCAAGCTGCTCAAGATCATCCTGTGGCCGTCGATGACCATCGTCTGGGTGCTGGGGCTGCTGTTGGCGGTCACCACCGGCGCTCTCACTCAACCATGGTTCCTCGCCAAGCTGCTGCTCGTCGCAGCATTGAGCGGCTATCACGTGTGGCTGGCCGGCTATCACAAGTCCTTGGCGCGCGGCGAACGGCGGCTGACCGGCAAGAAGCTGCGCCTGCTCAACGAAGTCCCCGGGATCGCAGCCGCGCTGATCGTTGTGCTCGTGGTGATCCGTCCGTTTTGACCTTCAAGATCCTCCCCAAATTCGCGTAGCGCATTTGGGGAGGTGGCAGTTCCGCAGGAACTGACGGAGGGGCAATAGCGCTGACCTCGATACCCCTCCGACCTTCGCTGCGCTTCGGCCACCTCCCCGTTTGCGCCTACGGCGAAAGCGGAGAGGATCTGAACCGCGTTGACCTTTGGCGAATAGAGGCATAAATCGCGCCTGTCCGGCAAGGCTCGCGCCCTTTTGCGCGCGAGCAGGTCTGCTTTCTCCAAGCCCATCGACCCGCCCGGCCATCACGT
This sequence comes from Novosphingobium sp., assembly GCF_031424035.1. Classification (GTDB taxonomy): domain Bacteria; phylum Pseudomonadota; class Alphaproteobacteria; order Sphingomonadales; family Sphingomonadaceae; genus Novosphingobium. The sequence continues at coordinate 20,227 of NZ_JANPGP010000130.1, read as the reverse complement.
ATAAAAATACATGGAATACAAAAGATGCATCTGAAAGAACTCAAGAAAAAAACGTCGGCCGATCTGGTCGAGATGGCCGAGGAATACGAGGTCGAGGGCGCCAGCACGCTGCGCCGCCAGGATCTGATGTTCGCCATCCTCAAGGAAGTCGCCGAAGACGGCGAGGAAATCATGGGTCTCGGCACGATCGAAGTGCTGCCCGAAGGTTTCGGCTTCCTGCGCAGCCCCGAAGCGAATTACCTCGCCGGGCCTGACGATATTTACGTTTCGCCGAACCAGGTCCGCAAATGGGGCCTGCGCACCGGTGACACGGTTGAAGGCGAGATCCGCGCCCCCAAGGACGGCGAGCGCTATTTTGCCATCACCAAGCTGACCAAGGTCAACTTTGATGAACCCGAAGCCGTTCGCCACCGCGTCAATTTCGACAACCTGACCCCGCTCTATCCGGACGAGCGCCTCGTGCTCGACAGTTCGGACCCGACGGTCAAGGACAAGTCGGCCCGCGTGATCGATCTCATCAGCCCGCAGGGCAAGGGCCAGCGCGCGCTGATCGTCGCGCCGCCGCGCACCGGTAAAACGGTGCTGCTGCAGAACATCGCCAAGGCCATTACCGACAACCATCCCGAAGTGTTCCTGCTCGTCCTGCTGGTCGACGAACGCCCGGAAGAAGTCACCGACATGCAGCGCAGCGTGAAGGGCGAGGTGATCTCCTCCACTTTCGACGAACCCGCCACGCGTCACGTGCAAGTTGCTGAAATGGTTATTGAAAAAGCCAAGCGTCTGGTCGAGCACAAGCGCGATGTCGTGATCCTGCTGGACTCGATCACCCGCCTTGGCCGCGCCTACAACACGGTCGTGCCCAGCTCGGGCAAGGTGCTCACCGGCGGTGTCGACGCCAACGCCCTGCAGCGCCCCAAGCGCTTCTTCGGCGCGGCGCGCAACATTGAGGAGGGCGGTTCACTCTCGATCATCGCCACGGCCCTGCTCGATACCGGCAGCCGCATGGACGAGGTCATCTTCGAAGAATTCAAGGGCACCGGTAACTCGGAAATCGTCCTTGATCGGAAGGTTTCCGACAAGCGCATCTTCCCCGCGCTCGACGTGGGCAAGAGCGGCACCCGCAAGGAAGAGCTGCTGGTTCCCAAGGACCAGCTCTCGAAAATGTGGGTCCTGCGCCGTATCCTCATGCAGATGGGCACGGTCGACGCGATGGAGTTCCTGCTCGACAAGATGAAGGACTCCAAGTCCAACGAGGACTTCTTCGCAACGATGAATCAGTAAGGACAGCAGGATGGCAGGCCCTTCGGATCCGCATCAAGCGATCGCCGAGGGCCTTGCCGCCTTGCAAGCACGCGATTCGCAGCGCGCGGCAGAATTGCTGCGATCGGCGAGCGGTGCACTGCCCGAAATCGAATTCCCCTGGATGGCGCTCGGCAATGTCGAGCTGGCGCTGGGCAATCTCGATGCAGCTGAAGCGGCGATTGACCGGCAATTGAAACTGGAAACCCGCGATGTCGCTGCGCTGTTGGTCAAAGGCCACCTGCGCGAGCGGCAGGGCGATCGGCGCGGCGCGTCCAGTTTCTATCAGGCGGCGTCGAATCAGGTGGCGACCGGGTCCCCCGTCCCGCCGCCGCTCGCCAACTTGATGGCGCATGGCCGGCACTTCATCGAATCATCCAAGGGTGATTACGGCGCGCACCTGCGCGAAGTCGTTGGCGATGCGCTCAGCCCGACGATGCGCGAGGCGATCGACCTGCTCACCGGGCAGTCGCGGCTTTACCTGCAGGAGCCCTCGGTTTTCTACTATCCGGGCCTGCCGCAGAAGTGGTTCTACGATGCTACGGATTTCCCTTGGCTCGAATCAATGCTGGCGCTAGCTCCCGCGATGCGTGAGGAACTGGAAGCGCGCGAGGGAGCGGGTTTCGAACCCTATGTAAAGCAGCAGGCCAACCGCCCCGCACAGAACAATCCGCTGCTCGGCCGGATGGACTGGAGCGCGCACTATTTCTGGCAGGACGGGGCGTTGGTCGAGGACCACGCCAGAGCCTGTCCGCGCACCATGGAGGCGCTTGGCCATGCGCCGCTGCCACAGGTGCCCGGACGCGCGCCCAACGCGCTGTGGTCGCGCCTGCTGCCCGGTGCGCATATCACGCCGCACCACGGCATGCTCAATACGCGGCTGATCTGCCATGTCCCGGTGCGGACTGCACCGGGCTGTTCGCTGCGCGTCGGGAATGAACGGCGCGAATGGATCGACGGGCAGGCGCTGGTCTTCGATGATTCCATCGAGCACGAGGCGATCAACGCCGGACCCGAAACCCGCGTCATCCTGTTGTTCGAGATCTGGCATCCCGAAATCCCCGAAGAAGACCGCGCGGCGATCGCCCGGATTTTCCAGGCGATCGACACGTTTGGCATCAACTGATCAGGCGAGGTTCGCCGCGAAGAACTTGTCTGTCCGCTGATCGGCAAGCTGCGCCGCCACATCCTGCCGGCGCACGCCGTGTTCTGCCGCAAAGCCGTGATCGAGCCCGGCGTAATCGTGGATTGTCACGTGGGCATTGTCATCCAGCCCGGCATGCATCGCTGCCTGCGCTTCGGGGGGCACGAAACCGTCAGCTGTGGGCACGTGCAGCATGAGCGGCCGGGCGATGGCGTGAGACTCGTTCAGCATCTGGTCGATGCCGACGGCATAGTAGCCGACCGATGCATCGATATCGGTGCGCGCGGCGGCCTGATAGGCCACCTTGCCGCCCATGCAGAAGCCGACAAGGCCGACCTTGTCCACGCCTTCCACGCCGCGAATCCAGCGGATGGTCGCCTCGATATCGCGCACGCCGGTATCGAAATCGTGTGCCATCATGTGGCGGATCGCTTGCTGGAACTCCTCAGGAATATCCGAATCGAGATCGATGCCTTCGGCCTGCCGCCAGAACACTTCGGGAGCCACCGCGAGGTAGCCCTTGGCGGCCCAGTCATCGGCCTTCTTGCGGATGCCCGGGTTCACGCCGAACACTTCCTGCACGACGATGATCGCGGTGCGCGGGGCTCCGGCGGGGCGGGCGACATAGGCGGGGAAGCTTTTGTCGCCTTCGAACGTGGGGATGCGGACCTTTTCGCCCATCGAAACTCTCCTTGGGTAAAGTGTGCGGTTGGCGCTTGCCGCTTCTTTGGCCCAATCTTTCGGTGCTGCGCAAGGCCATTGCCAAGAGCGCGCGGGCTGCCCATCTAGTTGTTGAGCGCCACGCGGGCGCGGGAGGCATAGTCCATGAAGGTTCACGTCGAGGTTGATTGCTCGCCAGAGGAAGCCCGCCGCTTTCTGGGTCTGCCGGATGTCGCCAAGGCCAACGACGTTTATGTCGATGCCGTGGCCAAGGCAATGCAGGGCGTCGGTGATCTCGAAAAGCTGCAGACCATGGCCAAGCAGGTCGCGCCGATGGGCGAGATCGGCCTCAACATTTTCAAGCAATTCATGGACGCCGGGATGAGCGGCAGTGCGAAAAAGAAAAAGGACGGCGAGAGCTGATCGCCGACACCGCATGACCGATACGATCTTCGCCTTGTCGAGCGGCTCTCCGCCTGCCGCGATCGCCATTGTCCGGGTGAGCGGACCGGGGGCGGGCAATGCCCTGCGCTCGCTGACCGGAACGATTCCCGAACCGCGCCGCATGGGCGTGGCGCGGTTGATTGACGGCGAGGGCGAAGAGATCGACCGCGCGCTCGTCGCCTGGTTTCCGGGGCCGGGCACTGCGACGGGCGAAGATCTGGCCGAGTTTCACTTGCACGGCGGCCGCGCGGTTATCGCCGCGCTGGAAAATGCGCTGGGCGAGCTCCCCGGCCTGCGTGAGGCCGAGCCGGGCGAATTTACCCGCCGTGCCTTCGCCAACGGGCGAATCGATCTGGCCGAGGCTGAAGGGCTGGCGGACCTGCTCTCCGCCGAGACCGAACTCCAGCGCCGCAGCGCGATGGCCATGGCGGGCGGAACGTTCTCGCGGCTGGTCGAGGAATGGCGGGAGCGGCTATTGATGGCTTCGGCCAGCCTTGAAGCGGTGCTCGATTTTGCCGACGAAGACGATGTCGCGCTGTTGCCGCCCGAATTCCCGCAAGAAATCGAATCCTTGCGCGCCGAAATTGGCGACTGGCTGAGCCGTCCGCGCGCTGAAGTTCTGCGCGAGGGATTCCGTGTAGTTATCGCGGGTCCGCCAAACCTTGGAAAAAGCACACTATTCAACGAGTTGGTTGAATCTAATGCGGCTATAACAACGCCAATTGCCGGCACGACCCGCGATGTTTTGACCCGCCCGGTGGCGATCGAGGGCGTGCCGTTCCTGTTTGCCGACACAGCTGGCCTCCACGACGCGGTTGATGACGAGATCGAAGCCATCGGCATCGAACGGGCGATGGAAGCGCTCGACCGAGCGGATCTTGTGCTCTGGCTTGGCCCCGAAGGCATGGGGCCGCAAGACGCCTGGGAAATTGCCTCGCAAATCGACCGCAATGATTCGCAGCCCAAGCGTACTGCGCGGCACCGCATTTCGGCCATGACCGGGGCGGGTATGGACGACCTTCGGCATGATCTGGTCATGGCGGCGCGCAAGGCCATGCCTGCGCCCGGCGACGTGGCGCTAAACGAACGGCAGCACCGCCTGCTGACCCGGGCTACCCGGGCGCTGGCCGACGCTCGGCATGAGGTTGATCCCTTGCTGGCCGCCGAAGGGCTGCGGCAGGCACGGCTGGCTTTTGATAGCCTGCTCGGACGCACCACAACCGAGCACATGCTCGACACGCTGTTCAGCAGGTTCTGCATCGGCAAGTGAAGTGTTCCACGTGAAACATGCCGGGTTTTGACCGCGCGGTCTTGCGAGGCTAAACGCGGGCAACATGCACCAGTTTGACATCATCGTAATCGGCGGAGGACACGCCGGGGTTGAGGCCGCTGCCGTCGCGGCCCGCATGGGTGCGCGCGTGGCGCTGGTGACTTTCAATCCGGCAATGATTGGCGCGATGAGCTGCAACCCGGCCATCGGCGGGCTGGGCAAGGGACATCTCGTGCGCGAAGTCGATGCTTTCGATGGCATCATTGCCCGCGCTGCCGATGCTGGCGCGATCCATTATCGCATGCTCAACCGCTCGAAGGGCACAGCGGTGCAGGGCCCCCGCGTCCAGGCCGACCGCAAGCGGTTCAAGACGGCAGTCCAGACGCTGCTCGGCCAGCAAGGAGACTTGACGACTATTGCCGGTGAGGCGGCGGCCCTGAGGATCGATGCTGGACGCGTATGCGGGATCGATCTGGCAGATGGCACAGCCTTGCAAGCCCCGGCCGTGGTGCTGTGCACCGGCACCTTTCTTGGCGGCACACTGTTCAGGGGTGAGGAGCGGCTTGTCGGCGGGCGCATTGGCGAGGCCTCGGCGCAGGTTCTCGCGGCGCAGATGCGCGGCGCCGGATTGCCGATGGCGCGGCTGAAGACGGGCACGCCGCCTAGGCTCGATGGTCGGACGATCGATTGGGCCGTACTCGAAGAACAAGCTTCGGATACCGAGCCGTGGACGATGTCCGCCCTGCCGACTCCCGGGCCCGACGTACCGGGCCGGGCATTGCCACAGATTTTCTGCGCGATCACCCGCACCAATCCGCAAAGCCATGACATCATTCGCGCCAACCTGCACCGCTCGCCGCTGTTCACCGGTGCTATCGGTGCGTCGGGACCGCGCTATTGTCCGTCGATCGAGGACAAGATCCACCGCTTCGCCGACCGTGACGGGCATCAGGTGTTCCTTGAACCCGAAGGGCTCGATACGCATCTGGTCTATCCCAACGGGATCAGCACCTCATTGCCCGCTGATGTCCAGCTGGCGATGCTGCGAACCATGGCGGGGCTTGAGCGCGCCGACATGGCGATGCCGGGCTACGCAGTGGAATACGATCACATCGATCCGCGCGCGCTGCGGCCCAGCCTTGAGCTGAGGGACATGCCGGGGCTTTATTGCGCCGGGCAGATCAACGGCACCACTGGCTATGAGGAAGCGGCCGCGCAGGGCCTTGTAGCGGGTATGCATGCTGCCGCGCAGGCCTTGGGTCGCGAGCCAGCACCGCTCGACCGGGCTAATAGCTATATGGCGGTCATGGTCGATGACCTGACGCTGCACGGCGTGACCGAGCCCTATCGCATGCTCACCGCCCGCGCCGAATATCGCTTGCGGCTGCGCGCCAACAACGCTTCGACCCGGCTCACGCCGCTGGCGATATCGGTTGGAGCGGTGAGCGAGGCGCGCAGCGCGTGGTTCAATCGCCGCATGGATGATCGCGCCACGTTTGAAGCGGCGATTGATCGACAGGCCACCGGGACAGAACTTGCGCAGGCTGGCTTGCCGGTGCGGGCTGATACAGGCCGCTTGTCGCTGCGTGAATGGCTGCGCTTCGGCGGAGTTGACCTTGGCGGACTGGCCCCATGGCTCGGCGATTCGCTGCCGAATGATCCGGAGCTGGCGAGCGAGGTTGCCGAGGACGCCGCCTATGCGCCCTATCTTGCCCGACAGGACGGCGAGCTGCGGGATCTGCGTGCCAGCGAGGCGCTGCTACTCGGTGATGCCTTCGCCTATCATCGCATACCCGGGTTGTCGAACGAGATGGTCGAGCGGCTCACCCGCGCGCGTCCAGCTAATCTCGCGGCGGCCGGCCGGGTGCCGGGGATCACCCCGGCAGCCCTCGCGGCGCTGCTGGTCCATGCACGAAGGAACGCGGCGTGATCACCAATGAAGTTCAGGCGCGGGAATTTGTCAGCCAGATTCCTGGGGTGGACGCCGAAGCGATTGACCGACTTGAGCGACTCGCTGCCATGTTGGCTGAGGAGAACAGCGTCCAGAACCTGGTCGCTGCCGCCAGTCTCGACCATGTCTGGCAAAGGCACATTGCCGATTCACTCCAGCTTCTACACCATGTTCCACGTGAAACGTCGCGACCCTGGCTCGATCTTGGCACCGGGGCTGGCTTCCCCGGTTTGGCGATTGCCTGTGTCTTGCCGGAAACCTGCGTCCTGTTGGTCGAATCGCGCGCGCGGCGAATCGACTGGCTGGTCGGGGCATGCGAATCCCTCGGCCTCAAGCGGTCGGAAGTTATCGGATCGCGACTTGAGCTGATGGAATCTCGCAAGTGCAGCGTCATTTCGGCACGTGCATTTGCGCCATTGCCGCGTTTGCTCAATCTATCCGCACGTTTTTCCACACCCGACACGATTTGGCTGTTGCCCAAAGGGCGTTCGGCACGGCAGGAATTGGCAGAGCTCTCCGGCTGGCAAAACATGTTCCACGTGGAACAATCACAAACCGACCCCGATGCAGGGATTATCGTCGGCCAAGTCAGCGGCGAAACAGCGAAAGCGAAGAGGAACCGCGCGTGATCACCATCGCAGTAGCCAACCAGAAGGGCGGAGTGGGCAAGACCACGACTGCGATCAACATTGCCACGGCGCTTGCCGCCATCGGTTGGAAGGTGCTGCTGGTTGACCTTGATCCGCAGGGCAACGCCTCGACCGGTATCGGAATTAATGCCCCAGACCGCACCGCCTCGTCCTACGACGTGCTGCTCGATCAGGTGCCGATCGCCGACTGCGTTCATGCGACCAAGATTCCCGGACTTGATCTGATCCCCGCCACGGTCGACCTGTCAGGCGCCGAGGTCGAGCTGGTTGGCGAGGAAGATCGCGCGCACCGCCTGCGCAATGCTCTGGCCGCACATAAGGGCCACGACATTGTGATGATCGATTGTCCGCCGTCGCTCGGGCTCCTCACGCTCAACGCGCTCGGTGCGGCAAATACGCTGCTGGTCCCACTGCAGTGCGAATTCTTTGCGCTCGAAGGCCTCAGCCAGCTGCTCCAGACGGTCGAACGCGTGCAGCAGCGCTTCAATCCTGACTTGTCGATTCTGGGCGTGGCCTTGACGATGTTCGACCGGCGCAACCGCCTGACCGATCTGGTCAGTGACGACGTGCGGTCCTGCCTTGGCAACCTGGTGTTCGAAACGGTGATCCCGCGCAATGTGCGCTTGTCTGAAGCACCCAGCCATGGCCTTCCGGCGCTGGTCTACGATCACAATTGCCCGGGCAGCCGGGCCTATATGGCCTTGGCGCGCGAACTGATCACGCGGCTGCCGGCGATGAGGAAAGCGGCATGAACGACGATCCGGTAATCCGTATTTCAGTTCCTCAGGCCGAACCCGCCGCATCAGCCGCGCCTGCAAAGCGCAAAATGTCAGGCCTCGGGCGCGGCCTTGGCGCACTGCTCGGCGAATCGCGGCGGGAGGAGCCACTGGTGGGCGGCGTGCCTGCGCAGACCGCAGGAACCGTCTCGGCGATGACCGGGCTTGCCCAGCTGCCGATTTCGCTGATTGATCCTGATCCCAACCAGCCCCGCCGCCATTTCGATGAGGCGGCGCTGGCTGAGCTGGCTGAATCGATCGCCGCGCGCGGTGTTATCCAGCCAATTATCGTCCGCCCGGTCGGGCAGGGGCGTTTCCAGCTGGTCGCCGGTGAGCGTCGCTGGCGTGCCGCACAGCGGGCGCAACTTCATGAAATTCCAGCGCTTGTTCGCGAATTGTCGGACCGCGACGTCATGGCGCTCGCGCTTATCGAGAACCTGCAGCGCGAGGATCTTAATCCGGTTGAAGAGGCGAGAGCCTATCACCGGTTGAGCGAGGAAGAGGGCCTGACTCAGGCCGAAATCGCCCGGTTCGTTGACAAGTCGCGCAGCCATGTGGCGAATTTCCAGCGCCTGCTGCAATTGCCCGATGTCGTGCTTGATTATGTTCAGGAAGGCAGGCTGTCGATGGGCCACGCCCGCGCGCTGATCGGTGTCGGCAATGCCGAAGAGTTGGCCGCGACTGTTGTCGCCAAGCAGATGTCGGTACGCGAAATCGAGAAGTTGGTGCGCAAACAAACCCGCGGCGCATCGGCCGAACCGCGCCGGGCGCGCAGCAGCGGCGGGGCGGCAGACGATGCCGACATTGCCGCCGTTCAGGCCCACCTCGAGGAATTTCTTGGCCTGCCGGTGCGTATCCAAGCTGATGCCGATCCCCGCAGCGGCGCGGTGACAATCCGCTATCGTACGCTCGACCAGCTTGATTTGATTTGCCAGCGGCTGACCGGCGGCGGGATATAGACGGCTCCCATGCAGAAAGGCCGGAGTCTGCTTTTGCAGCTCCGGCCTTTCTCTCTAACAGGTACTTTAATTCAAGGACTTAGTCGGCCATAACGCGCTTGTCCGGCACCATCCGCACGCGCTTATCGGGAACAACCTTCACGCGCTTGTAAGTCGGCACCGAGCGGTAACGGACTTCGCGGACCTTGCGGTAGACCGTGTCATAGGTCGTGACATATTCAGTCGTCACGTGTTCGTGGCAGTCCTTCTTCGGATGCATCGGCATCGAAACCATAGTGACCGGCACCATCATCATCGGCACTGCATAGCCATAGCCATAGCCATAGGCCTGCTGCGGATAGCCCGGGCCATAGCCGCCCTGTGAATTGTCGAGCATGGCTTCGCATTCGTCACGGTAACGGCGGCCTTCGCTGCCACGTTCGATTGCGGCGCCGGCAACGGCTCCAATCGCTGCGCCAGCGATCGTACCGACTGCGCGATTGCCGCGACCGGCAACCTCATGGCCAAGCACTCCGCCAACGACTCCGCCAAGGACAGCGCCGGTCGCACCGCTGCGGTTTCCGCCAATTCGGCGGCGGCATTCGACCAGCCAGCCCTCGCGCTGGCGTTCCCAGGCGCCGTCGCCAGGTCCAGATTGCTGCCAACCCGGCTGCATGCCCCCCCGCTGGTGATGCATCGAATGCGGTCCGCGCATCGGTTCACCGCCATGCTCATGAGCGAAGGCGGGTGCAGCGAACAAGGCAGTCGATGCGGCGATCATGGCAGTTGCGCAAAGGCGCATGGGCAATTCCCCTCTGTTCCGTAAGGCTGGACGGACGAGTCCCGCCTGTTAACTTGGAACTTACCATCGTCACCGGCAGAAAACCAAGAGATCCGAGCGGTGACTTGAGGCGCTGTCCCGAAACGGTGCAGTCCGGGGAGTGCCGCTTACCGAAAAAGCAGCGGTTGCGGGGCGCCGGGAGCGAGCCTATCTTCAGGTGATGCGCTCCTTCAAAAAACCTCTCATCGTCCTTGTCGTCCTCGCCATCCTGCTGGGCGGCGTCTGGGTCTGGTTCTCGCACGGCAACCCCTCGAACCTGCCGCTTGGTGCGACCGAGGGCACGCAGGTCGAGCTGCGAGCGCCCGAGACCGAGACAATTCCCAGCATGGGAATTGCCAAGCCGGTGGGCTGGGCTGCGGGCGAAGCCCCCACGGCTGCAACTGGCCTCGCAGTCAACCGCTTTGCTGCCGGGCTGAATCACCCGCGAACCATGTTGGTCCTGCCCAACGGTGACGTTCTGGTGGCCGAGACTGACCACCCCGCGACGAAGGATGAAGGCGGCGGCATTACCGGCATGATCGAGCGTTATTTCTGGAAGAAGGCAGGGGCCGGCCAGCCTTCGCCGAACAAAATCGTTTTGCTGCGCGATGCTGATGGCGACGGCTTGGCCGAAACCCGCTCGGTCCTGCGCGAAAAGGACATGGATTCACCATCGGGCATGGCCTGGATCGGCGGCAAGCTCTATATCGCCAATCACAACGCGGTGCTGGCGTTTGACTATGCGCCCGGCGCCACCACGCTGGAAGGCGCGCCGACCAAGGTCGCCAACCTGCCGGCCTCGGGCAACCACTGGATGCGCAACTTGCTCGCCAGCCCCGATGGCACCAAGCTTTACGTCGCGGTCGGTTCGGCATCGAACATCGCCGAAAGGGGTATTGAAGCCGAAAAGGGCCGCGCGGCGATCTATGAGCTGGACGTCGCCACTGGCCGCATGCGCCAGTACGGCGGCGGTCTGCGCAATCCCAACGGGCTCGACTGGAATCCGGTGACCGGCGAATTGTGGACCGTGGTCAACGAGCGCGACATGCTCGGCCCTGACCTCGTCCCCGACTATATGACGAATGTGCCGGTGGGCGCGCAGTATGGCTGGCCGTGGTACTACTGGAAGGACCGGCTTGATGACCGGGTCGAGCATCCGATGCCCGACTTCCTCGGCGAATATGTCCGCAAGCCGGAGTTCGCGCTGGGCGCACATGTCGCCCCGCTCGGTATGCGCTTTGTCGCCGAGGGCAACCGGCTGGGGACGCAGTTCAACTCCGGCGCTTTCGTGGCGCGGCATGGTTCGTGGAACCGCAAGCCGCTCTCGGGCTATGACGTGGTCTTCGTCACTTTCGACGAATGGGGCAACCCGAAGGGCAAGCCCGCGCCGGTGCTGACTGGGTTCCTCGCCGATGGTAAGAAGGCGCGCGGCCGGCCGGTGTGGCTCGGCTTTGACAAGACCGGCGCGCTGTTGGTCACCGATGATGTCGGCGGCGTGGTCTGGCGGGTGATCGCACCGAAGGCGCAGCCGCTGGCAAAGCCAAAGATGATCACCAGCACGCGCATGCCGCCCTCGCGCGCGATCGATTCGGCATCGGAGGCGCAGATCCGTCGTCAGATCGAGCAAGCGCTCAGCAAGTAAGGGTCGGACGCGTTTGTTGGTTAGACCGGGCGTCCAGCGCGCCCGGCCAGTTCCGTGACATAGTGCCAGGCGACCCGGCCAGATCGGGCGCCGCGCCGCTTTGACCATTCGAGCGCATCGCCTTCATCGAAAGGCAGATCGAGGCTCTCGGCATAGCCACGGATGATGTCTAGGTAATCGTCCTGGCTACAATTGTGGAAGCCGATCGACAGCCCGAAGCGGTCGGCCAGTGCGAGCCGGTCATCCACGGCATCGCGCGGATTGATCGGATCGTCCTGCTCGCTCATGTGGCGGGAAACAATGGCGCGGCGATTGGCGGTGACGGCGATGCGGACATTGTCCGGCCGGGCCTCGACCCCGCCTTCGAGCCATGAGCGCAGCTGACGCGGGCCGGTGCTGTCGCCGTCCTCGAATCCGAGATCGTCAATATAAACGATAAAGCGGCGCTTCACCTTGCCGAGCTCGCCGAACAGCGCGGAGAGGCCCGAAAGTGCATCGGGCGCGACCTGAACCAACGCGATGGCGGCGGCGTTCCCGGCCTGAGCATCGCGCACCGCCGAACGGATCAGCGCCGACTTGCCCATGCCGCGCGAACCCCAGAGCAGCATGTCGTGCGCGGCGTGCCCGGCGGCGTGGCGGACGACATTGCCGACAACGGAGTCCTTCTGCTGGTCAACCCCCCGCAGCAGAGCGAGCGCTGGGGCATCGAGGCGTTCGACAGGGCGCGCGCAGGCTCCGTCCCAGACATAGGCGGGGGCGGCTAGCCAGTCCGCAACGGCGCGCGGTGCGGGCGCAAGCTGTTCAAGCGCAAGGGCAATCCGTTCGATCAGCGGACCGTCTGACGTCATGACGCCAGGCTCTCGCTGTCGAGCGCGTAGAGCAGGGCGGCACCAGCCGTCGCCGATGCCTTGAGCCCGGCAGCTTCGGGAACGAGGTGGTCAAGGAACCAGCGCGCGACGACCGGCTTGGTCTTCGCCAATGCACCACCGGCTGTTCCTGCGGCGCGCGACTGGCGCAGCAGTTGCCATCCTGCGACCGCGACCGCGCACATCGTCTGGAACGGAACCGAACCGGCCAGCTTGTCATCAAGGCTGGCGGAATCGCGCATCCATTCACCCACCGCCGCGCAGTCGGCCGCCAGCGCCGAGAGGCCGCGTTCCTCGCCGGCATCGCGCGCGATCTCCGCCATCAGCGCCGCCAGCACGCCGCCGTTTTCCATGCCGAGCTTGCGGGTGACGAGGTCAGCGGCCTGAATGCCGTTGGTGCCTTCATAGATCGGGGTGATCCGGGCATCGCGGTAATGCTGGGCCGCGCCGGTTTCCTCGATGAAGCCCATGCCGCCGTGGATCTGCACGCCAAGGCTGGCGACTTCGCAGCCAGCGTCGGTCCCCCATGCCTTGATCAGCGGCACCAGCAGGTCAGCGCGTGCCTTGGCTGCCTCATCGCCCAGCGCGGCGCGGTCCACTTGTCCGCAGGTGTAGTAAAGCAGCGCGCGTGCGCCTTCGGTCAGCGCGCGCATGCGCAGCACCATGCGGCGCACGTCGGGATGCTCGATGATCGCGACGGGTGTCTTGTCGGGCGATCCGGCGCGGGAGGATTGAACGCGGCCCTGTGCATAGGCAACCGCGTGCTGCAACGCGGCCTCGGCCACCATAACCCCCTGCGCGCCGACGTTGATCCGCGCCGAGTTCATCATCGTGAACATGCATTTCAAGCCTTCGTTCTCGGCCCCGATCAGTTCGCCCACGCAATCGTCGTGGTCGCCATAGGACATCACGCAGGTCGGCGAGGCGTGGATGCCGAGCTTGTGCTCAAGGCTTACGGCCTTCACGTCATTCGCCGCGCCAATGGAGCCATCAGCCCCCACGTGGAAGCGCGGGACGATAAACAAGCTGATCCCGCGCGAGCCCGCTGGCGCTCCCGGCGTGCGGGCGAGGACAAGGTGAACGATGTTGTCCGCCAATTCGTGCTCGCCCCAGGTGATGAAGATCTTGGTGCCCTTGATCAGGTACTTGCCGGTGTGCTCGCCTTCTTCAATCGGCGTGGCAGTGGTGCGCAGCGCGCCGACATCCGACCCGGCCTGCGGTTCGGTCAGGTTCATCGTGCCCGGCCATTCGCCGCTGACCAGCTTGGCGAGGTACATCGCGCGCTGTTCGTCCGAGCCGTGCTTCTCGATCGCCTCGATCGCGCCGACGGTGAGCATCGGCAGCAGCGAGAACGCCATGTTGGCCGTTCCGAGGCTTTCGAGAACGCAGGCGGCGAGGCTGAATGGCAGCCCCTGACCGCCGAAGTGTTCGGGTCCTGAAACCGCATTCCAGCCCTGCTCGACATAAGCGCGGTAGGCCTCGGCATAGCCGGCGGGAAGCGTGACCACGCCGTCGATCATCCGCGCGCCCTGCGTGTCGCCCACGCGGCTGAGCGGGGCGAATTCACCGGCGGCAAATTGCCCGACCCCCTCGACAATCGCATCAACCATGTCGGCGCTGGCGGCGGCGAAGCGCTCGCTGGTCGCAAGCTCCTCGATGCTGGCGCTGATTTTCAGGGCAAAGGCCTGTTCGGCACTGGGCGGTGTATAGGTCATGGCGGTTCCCCGGGGCTTTCGCTTGGAATGTTCGCTGGCTTGCCTATAGCGCAGCAGGATGAGCGGCAAGAGCGGCCCTGACGTACGACTGGTTGACGCTACGGCACTGGCCGCGGCGGCAGACTGTTTGCGTAGCGGAGGTTTGGTCGCGGTCCCGACCGAGACGGTCTACGGCCTTGCCGCGCGGGCGGACAGCGAATCGGCGGTCGCTTCGATTTACCGCGCCAAGGGCCGGCCAGACTTCAATCCGCTGATCGTCCACGTGCCTTCGCTTGAGGCCGCCGATCAGTTCGCCGTGTTCGACGCGCGCGCGCGCAAGCTGGCGGAGGCTTTCTGGCCGGGGCCGTTGACGTTGGTGCTGCCCTTGCGCGAAGGCACCGGGATTACTCCCGCCGTTACCGCTGGCCTGCCGACCATTGCCCTGCGCTGCCCGGCCCATCCGGCGATGCGGGCGCTGCTCGAAATCAGCGGCCTGCCGCTCGCCGCGCCTTCGGCCAACCGCAGCGGCGGGGTCAGCCCGACGACTGCCGAACACGTTGCCGCGAGCCTTGGCAGCCGGGTCGACATGGTGCTTGATGGCGGGGCCTGCAAGGCCGGGATTGAATCGACAATAGTTGCGCCGCGCGACTTTGGCTGGTCGATCCTGCGGCCCGGCCCGATAAACGAAGCCGAGATTTCCGCCGTTATCGGGCCGGCTGGTGACGGCATGACGTCAACCGGCAAGATCGAGGCGCCGGGACAACTGGCTAGCCACTATGCCCCCGGAAAGCCGGTGCGGCTGGGCGCGACACAAGCGCGGGACGATGAATATCTGATCGGGTTTGGCACGGTCGCCGGCCATACCAACCTTTCGGAAGCGGGCGACCTCGCCGAGGCCGCCGCGCGCCTTTACGCCTGCCTGCATCTCGCCGCCACCGATACGCGGCCGCGCGTGGCGGTTGCCCCGGTGCCCGAAGAAGGCATCGGCGCGGCGATCAACGACCGCCTGCGCCGCGCTGCTGCCTGATCAGTCCTACGGGGCGGGGATGGTTGAGCGGAGCTGCTGCATTTCTGAGCGCGCGGCATCGCGCCGTTCGCAGGCTTCAATGTCACCCTCGCGGCATTTGCCATCGTCCTTGGCGAACTGCCGCGAAAGCTTGCCATAGCGTTCTTCGCGCTTGCGCAGGTCGCGGCCGCGCTTTTCGTCGGATTCTGACTTGCTGGTCGTCGCCATATCCACCGCCTTGCCGGCAACCTTGACCGGGGCGGTCACCACGTCGAGCGCGGTGCGCGCAAGGCAGCCCGAAAGGAGGACTGCGCCGAACAGGGCGATCGGGATGCGCAAGCAGGTCATGGCGCCAAGCCATACCCCGTCTACTCTGTGCAAAATATGAACGTCCGGCCTATTCGCTTTTCTTGGGCTCGCCGCTTTCGCAGACCAGCGATCCAGACCCCATCGATTTGACCGTGCAGGTGGCCCGGCCTTTCACGGTGACCGTGCCTGAGCCGAGAATCTTGGCCTTGACCTGACCATCGGAAGCGAAAGAGGCGCTGCCTGAGCCGAGGATATCGACATCGGCGTTGTCCGCCTTCACCGCGGAAAGATCGGCGCTGCCCGAGCCCATGACCTTGAGGTCGAGCTGCTTGACCGTGCCGGCGCCGTGCATCGTGCCCGAACCCATCACTGCAAGTGAGAGCTTGTCACCGGCCATCGCGGTTGCGTTGACATCGCCCGAGCCCATCAGGTTGACTTTGGCATCCTTGTCGAGCGCGCCGGTCTCGATCTTGCCCGAGCCCATTTGCGCGATTTCGCGGGGGGCTGGCATGGTGACGTTGACCGTGACTGAATGGCCTTCCTTCCAGTCCTTGGCGCGCAGGATCGCCAGGGTGCCGTTCTTGAGCGAGAAGCGCAGCTTGTCCGCCGAGGCGGCATCGCCGTCGATGGTGATGGCGAGCTTTTCGCCTTGGCTGACCTTCACAAAGTCCGGCCCGAACAGCGCCAGCTTGTGCGGAGCTTCTCCGCCCATGTCGAGTTCGGACAGCTTCTTGCCGTCGTCACCGTTGATCGTGACGTGACCGTCACAGGCGGAAACCGAGAGGCCCATGGCGACGACTGCCGCCAGCGGCGCGATGGTGCGGATGAACTTGGCGAATTGCATCTGGGCATCTCCCTATGATCTGTGTTGCTGATGTAATACAGCATAATCAGAGATTCAAGAGGGTCATGAAAAAGGGCCGCTTCCTTGCGAAAGCGGCCCTTCTCGGTGATTGGATTACCCGTCCGTATCAGGCGGAAGCGGCAGTCTCGTAATACCTGGGTGCATGCTCGTTCAGGATCGCGAGGATCTTCTGCAGCGCTGCCGGTTCGTCGGTCTTTTCCATGGCCGCCAGTTCGCGCGCAAGGCGCGAGGAGGCTGCTTCGAAGATCTGGCGTTCCGAATAGGACTGTTCCGGCTGATCGTCGGCACGGAACAGGTCGCGCGTCACTTCGGCGATCGACACGAGGTCGCCCGAGTTGATCTTCGCTTCGTATTCCTGGGCGCGGCGCGACCACATGGTCCGCTTGACCTTGGGCTTGCCGGTGAGCGTATCGAGAGCTTCGCGCAGGGTCTTGTCAGACGACAGCTTGCGCATGCCGATCGCTTCGACCTTGTTCATCGGAACGCGCAGAGTCATGCGTTCCTTTTCAAATCGCAGGACATAGAGTTCCAGCTTCATTCCGGCGATTTCCTGCTCTTGCAGTTCGATCACCCGGCCGACACCATGCTTGGGATAAACGACATAGTCACCAACATCAAAGGCGTTCGCCTTGGCCGACATCGTGCGTCCTTTCGTTCGGCAAGATCGGATGACGCCGGCGATATTGGGAGCGGAGAGAATGGAACGCCTTTCGGCGCGCCGGGCTCCAAACCCGATCAACCCACGTTTGCGCGACCTGTGCCTTTCATGAAACCATATGTACGAGGTGGCGAAATGCGCCGCCACTCGCAGCATTATATAGCATCACTGTAACAAAATTGCCAGACCCACGAGTCGCAATGGCGAACAGCCTCGCCATGCGCCGTGCGGCGGGGAGAACAGCCCTTGGTAATTCAAAGGTTTATCCGCAGGAAACCATGCGGACAGGCGCGTGGTTCAGTCGCCTTCGCCGGGTTCGGGGGAGAAGAACTTCTCAAACTTGTCGTCGACTCCCTTGAACTCGTCGGCATCTTCCGGCGAATCCTTCTTGGTCGTCAGGTTGGGCCATTCGGCCGAGAACTTGGCGTTGAGCTCAAGCCACTGCTCAAGTCCGCTTTCGGTGTCGGGCAGGATAGCCTCGGCCGGGCATTCGGGTTCGCAAACGCCGCAATCGATGCACTCGCTGGGGTTGATCACCAGCATGTTGTCACCTTCGTAGAAGCAATCGACCGGGCAAACCTCGACGCAGTCCATGTACTTGCACTTGATGCAGGCGTCGGTGACGACATAGGTCATGGCTTGGTATCCCCTTCGATATCTTGCTTCGTTTGAGGTGCTGCTATCGGCATTGGTGAGGTCGCGTCAAGCGCGCGATAGCACGATTGGGCTTCGGAGGCGGGACCGCGCCGCTGCGGCAGGGCGATAATCTCGATCACAGCCACCCCGGAACGCACTGGCAAGGTGAGCACATCGCCCTCCGCGATTCCGGCGCTGGGCTTCTCGATCCGCCGGCCGTTCACGCGAATATGCCCGTCGAGCGCCCAGTCGTGTGCGAGGGTCCTGCTGGAAGCCAGGCGAAGGAACCACAACAGGCGGTCGATGCGCATCGTGCAGGTCAGTCTTTTGCTCCGCCGCGCAGGAGATCGGCCAGTCCGGCAAAGGCACCACCGCCGGCGAGAGGTGGCGGCGGGCGCGTCTCAGGGCGCTGCTGCGCCGGCTTCTGTGGCCTGGCCTTTGCATCGGGCCGACGCTCTTCACCGCCGCCGGTAGCGACCCGCTCCGGTTTTGCCCGATCCTTGCGGGGTGCCGGGCGATCGCGCGGCGGGGCGTCATCAGGCCGGGGCGGGAGCCAGGTCCACAGCTTGGGCGTAAGTGGACCGAATTCGCCTTCGCCAAGCGCACGGCGCGGCTTGGGGCGGAAGCCGGCGCTGCGCATCAGCGCCTCATATCCAGGCTCTGTCAGGCCCATCGAAGTCGCCATGGCTTCGTCGATGGGGAAGGGTTTGCGGTGCGATTCCACCCGCACGCTGTGGGCGGCGCGGAACAGGCGCTCGGCCAGATCGATACGGATCGCCTGCTTGCCGGCGCGGCGATAGGCCGCCGGGGGGCGATCCTTGTCCGCCGCGATGACCGACGGCATACCTTCGGGTACCGGGGGCACGGTCCAGCCCCGAGCCATGGCAAGTTCGCGCCAGCGCTGCTGGGCGGCCGGCTTGAGCGCGGAAAACAGGTAGATGTCGAGCGCGCCGAAGAACACCTTGAGTTGGCGCAGCTTGTGGCGCTGCTCCTTCGATAACCCTTCAAGCCCCGAGCGCGCCCGCAGCAGAACGCCGCCGCCATCGACCAGCTTGATCAGCAATGCGCGCAGTTCGGGCCCACCATCCTCGGCCCGCGCCGCTTCATCAAGCGCGACCAGCCCGGCGAGCGGTGCGAGCCAGGCGACCAGCCATTCATCGAGCCGTTCTTTCAATGCCCGGCGCTCGGCCTCGGGCACGGTTTCGAGCGTCCGGTCGAGGACAATGCGCGGGGTCATGGACCGCGCGCGGTCAACCTCTATCCGGGCCAACACTTCGTTGCCGCGCAGCAGCGAGCTATTGGCGATGTGCAGCGCCTCGCTGCCGCTGGCCACGCCCTCAGTCAGGTCGCGGGCGCGCTCGGCGAAAATCTGCGGCAAGTGGCGCTCGGCAGCGGCAAAAAGCAGCTTGTGATCAGCGTGATGCGTCGCCGGGTCGACCTTGAACCTGAATCCTTCCAACTTACCAATCGGCTCTCCGTCGACCAAAACGTCCTCTCCTTGTGTTGTTACCGGCAGCAGGGCCGCGTCTGCGCCGGCTCCTCGCATGAGAATGGTTAGCCTTCGGTTGACAAAGCGTTCGGTCAGCCGGGAATGGAGCGCATCGGACAGCCGCGCCTCCACCGCCCGCGCCCGCGCCGCCATCTCCTCGCGGGCGATAACCCAGTCGGGTCTCTGAGTAATGTATGACCATGACCGTATTGCGGCAATGCGCCCTTGCAGGGTGTCGATATCGCCCGAGACATTGTCGAGTTCGGCAATCCGGGCGGCGATATAGTCGGTCGGCAAGGCCCCATGGCGCAGGTCCTGCCACAACCGCGCGACAAAGCGCGAATGGACTTCGGCCCCTTGCTGGCGAAAGTCGGGCAACATGCAGGCCTCGCGAAACCGTTCGACCAGTGCGCGGCCGCGAACGGTGGTAGCCACGTCTGGTTCTTCGGAAAGCCGCCGCATCACGGCAAGATCGATCGCCTCGGGCGCGGGGGCGAGTTCGGGGCGCTCGGGCGGAGCGGAAAGATCGTCGATGAGGTGCTGCAGGCTATCGGTACGCGGGTCCGAATTGCGCCAGAACAACTTGGTCAGCGGCGGGAAGCGGTGCTCCTCGATGGCATAGACTTCCTCGGGCGAGAATTCGGCGTCATGGCTGCGCGTGCCCGACAGCGTGCCGAAGGTCCCATCGCGGTGATGCCGGCCCGCCCGTCCGGCGATCTGCGCCATTTCCGCCGTGGTCAGTCGGCGCTGGCGCTGGCCGTCGAACTTTGAGAGGCCAGCGAAGGCAACATGGTCGAGATCGAGGTTGAGCCCCATGCCGATGGCATCGGTGGCGACGAGGTAATCGACCTCGCCCGACTGGAACATGGCGACTTGCCGGTTGCGTGTTTCCGGGCTGAGCGCGCCCATGACCACTGCCGCGCCGCCGCGAAACCGACGCAGCAGCTCGGCCACGGCATAGACCTGCTCGGCGCTGAAGGCGACGATGGCACTGCGCGGCGGCACCCGGCTGAGCTTCTTCGCCCCGGCATGGCGCAAGGTTGAAAAGCGCGGCCGGCCGATGATCTCGGCGCGGGGGAGCAGGCTGCGGATCAGCGGTTCAATCGTCGA
>NZ_JANPGP010000129.1:0-73615 GCF_031424035.1 Novosphingobium sp. | reverse complement strand
TATTGGCGGGTGCTGGCAGGGCGGCAAGCGATTTCCTTGACTTTTCGCCCCCGCGTTACTAGCTGCCGGCCTTTCCGAGATTCTCGTTTGCTGGAGTGCCCCCATGGCGCGCGTTACCGTTGAAGATTGTGTCGACAAGGTCCCCAACCGTTTTGACCTTGTCCTGCTGGCCGCACAGCGTGCGCGCGAAATTTCGGGCGGCGCCGAACTGACCATCGATCGCGACCGTGACAAGAACCCGGTCGTCGCCCTGCGCGAGATCGCGGAGCAGACCGTGGTGCCCAAGATCCTCAAGGAAACGCTGGTCAACTCGCTGCAGCGCGTGCTGCCCGAAGACGATGACGAAGTCGATGACATCGGCTCGCTCAGCCAGTCGGCCGAAGCGCTGCGCATCACCGCAGCCGCACCGGTTCGCAACACCTCGCTGGGCGGCGATTACGACGGCTGAACGCCCTCGCTGCAATAGGCTTAAAAACGGCCCGTCACCCACATGGTGGCGGGCCGTTTGCTATTTGCGGCAGGGATAGGACTTGATGAAGAAGTCCGCCATGGCGGTGCGCAGGTTGGTGCCGCTGCGCAGATGCGGCGCGTAGGACTTCATGTGGGTGATCACGGCGTCCGAGCTCACCTTCACGCCCTGCGGCGGGCAACTGCTCGGCCGGCCAGCTGCGCGTTCGGCCTTGAGGCGCTGGAAATAGGCCACGCCGGCAGCCTGACCTTCGGACTGCAGCAGCTTCACATCGCTTGAAAACATCGCCGCCAACCCCTTTGCCTTCAGCGCGTCGACCTTGGTGACGAACGTCGCGACTGACATATCGCCTGGCGCCGCCTGCGCCGGAGCGGCCATGATCAGACACAGAGCCAGCCCTGCAATCGTGCGCTTCATTTCCCATTCCCTTCATCAACTTCCCAATGGATGGCTTGACCTGCGCAAGCTTGCAAGACCATGAACGGCCTCTGGTCGATACGGGGTGAAAATGAGCGGGATCGATGCCATTGGCGATGTGGTGGACGGGGCCTTGATTGCGCGAGCGGTGGAGCCGGATCACGGCGAGGCAGCTGGTAAGGCTGACGCCAGTTTGGTCGATGGTCATACACATGAAGCAGCATGTCTCAATTGCGACACGGTGCTGATCGGCAAGCATTGTCATGCTTGCGGACAGGCGGCGCACGTCCACAAGACGATTGGCGCATTCTTCCACGATCTGTTGCACGGGGTGTTTCACTTCGAAGGCAAGATCTGGCGGACACTTCCGGCTCTTGCCTTCCGCCCCGGGCGCATGACCCGCGAATATATCGATGGGAGGAGGGCGAGCTATGTCTCGCCTATCGCATTGTTCCTGTTCTGCGTTTTCTTGATGTTCGCCCTGGTCAGCAACATCGGCGGGTCCCTCGGCGACGGAACCAACGTCGACGTGAACGGGAGTAGCATTAAGGGCCTGGAGGCCAACAAGGCGGCAATCAAGCGGTTGGAAGCCCAGCGCGCTCTGCTCGTAAAGGAGGGGAAGCCCACCGAAGCAATCGAGGGCGAGATTCAGGGCCGCAAGAGCGGCATTGCTGTCATGGAGGAATTGAACAACCCGCTAGAGGAAACGATTGCTGGCGGCGGAGAGAAAACGCCCACAGGCAAGCCTCGGGTGTACAGCGATATACCTGCACTCAACTCGATCCTAAAGCACGCCAGCGAGAACCCGAAGCTGGCGCTCTACAAGTTGCAATCCAACGCTTACAAATTCGCATGGTTGCTGATTCCGATTTCGGTGCCTCTTCTCTGGTTGCTTTTTCCGTTCAGCCGGCGCTTCGGGCTGTATGACCACACGGTCTTCGTGACCTATTCACTGGCTTTCATGATGCTGCTCGTGAGCCTGCTGACCGCAATGTCGGCCCTGTGGCTCGGCGCGCTCGCGGTCGGCATGACGTTCATCCCGCCGGTGCACATCTACAAACACGTCAGATACACCTATGCGCTGTCTCGATTTGGCGCTTCTTGGCGTACGGCAGCTTTGCTGATTTATGCCGGTATCGCGCTGACCTTTTTCCTCATGGCAATCATCGCGATGGGGATAGAATAGGCTTCCCGCTTCCCGACTTGAAGGGCAGGCCGTTTACTGCACGCGGTAGGGCGAGCAACCCGGCAGCCAGGCGTGCGTTTCGCACCTTGTGACTAAATCGAAAGCACAAGGAGCATCGGAAATGAAGAAGCTGATCATCGTGGCCGCGCTGGCCGCCGTCGCTATGCCGGCGGCGACCACCCCGGCACTCGCGCAGTACAACAATGGCACACGCTACAACAAGGAACTGCGGGAATGTAACCGCGAACTGCGCCAGACTGATTCGCGCAAGGAATACCGACGTGAGTTGCGCGAATGCCGCAAGGAACTGACCAAGGCCAATCGAGACGACTGGAAGCAGTGGAATCGCTACGATTACAACCGCTACGAACCGGGCGCCAATCGCTATTACGCCGACCGCTATTACCGCGATGGCAGCTATTACAGTGATCGCCGCCTGAGCCGGAACGACCGCATCTATCGCGGCAATGACGGCCGCTATTACTGCCGCCGCAATGACGGCACGACCGGGCTGATCATCGGCGGTGCGGTTGGCGCGCTGCTGGGCCGTGAAATCGATCGAGGGGATTCGCGCGTGGTCGGAACAGTTATCGGCGCGGGTGCCGGAGCCCTGCTCGGCCGCGAGATCGAGCGTGGCAGCCTGCGCTGCAATTAAGCGCCGAAGCCTGATACAAGAAGGGCCGGTCGTGAGACCGGCCCTTCTTGTATGCGAATGTGTCGTAGGTTCACGCCCCCTGCGGCGCAGTCCCGCCAAACCGCTTGCCCGCCTTCGGAATCGCCGAGCCGCGCACGGGTGCCGGCACGCCGACGCCGCCCTTGGGCTCTTCGGGTCGATCGATCTTGCCGCTGTCGAGCAACTGCTTGATCTCGTCGCCGGTCAGCGTCTCGTACTCCAGCATGGCCTTGGCCAGCAGGTGCAGCTTGTCTTCCTGCGCTTTAAGAATGTCGGTGGCGCGCTTGTGCCCGCCGTCGACCAGCGCGCGGATCTCGGTATCGATCAGCTTGTTGGTCTCTTCCGACATCATCGTGCGCTGGGTGCCGCCATACCCGAGATAGCCCTCCTGGGTGTCCTCGTACTGCAGCGGGCCGAGCTTTTCCGACATGCCCCACTTGGTGACCATCGCGCGGGCGAGGCCGGTGGCATACTGGATGTCTGACGATGCGCCCGAGCTGACCTTGTCGTGCCCGAAGATCAGCTCTTCGGCGACGCGGCCGCCCATCGCGACTGACAGGTTCGCGTGCATCTTGTCACGATGATACGAATAGCTGTCGCGCTCGGGCAGGCGCATGACCATGCCGAGAGCACGGCCGCGCGGAATGATAGTCGCCTTGTGGATCGGGTCCGATGCCTCCTCGTTTACCGAGACGATGGCGTGGCCGGCCTCGTGATAGGCAGTCATCTTCTTCTCGTCCTCGGTCATGACCATCGAGCGCCGCTCGGCACCCATCATGACCTTGTCCTTGGCGTCCTCGAACTCCTGCATGGCGACAAGGCGCTTGTTGCGCCGAGCTGCAAGCAGCGCCGCCTCGTTCACGAGGTTGGCGAGATCCGCGCCTGAAAAACCGGGCGTGCCGCGTGCAATCGTGCGGGAGTTGACGTCCGGGGCGAGCGGCACCTTCTTCATGTGGACGCTCAGGATCTTCTCGCGGCCCTCGATGTCGGGGATCGGCACCACGACCTGACGGTCGAACCGGCCCGGGCGCAGCAGCGCCGGGTCAAGCACGTCGGGGCGGTTGGTTGCCGCGATGATGATGATGCCTTCGTTCGCCTCGAACCCGTCCATTTCGACCAGCAGTTGGTTAAGCGTCTGTTCGCGTTCATCGTTCGAATTGCCGAGGCCGTGGCCACGGTGGCGGCCGACTGCGTCAATTTCGTCGATAAAGACGATGCACGGCGCATTCTTCTTGGCCTGTTCAAACATGTCGCGCACGCGGCTGGCGCCGACGCCGACGAACATTTCGACGAAGTCCGAGCCGGAAATGGTGAAGAACGGCACGCCGGCTTCACCCGCGATGGCGCGAGCCAGCAGCGTCTTGCCGGTGCCGGGCGAGCCGACCAGCAGCGCGCCCTTGGGGATCTTGCCGCCCAGCTTGGCAAAGCGCTGCGGGTCCTTGAGGAATTCGACAATCTCCTCCAGCTCCTCGCGCGCTTCATCGATGCCGGCCACGTCATCAAAGGTGACGCGCCCCTGCCGTTCGGTGAGCAGCTTGGCCTTCGACTTGCCAAAACCCATTGCGCCCGATCCGCCGCCCTTCTGCATCTGGCGCAGCGCAAAAATGGCGATGCCCATGATCAGCAGGAACGGCAGCGCCTGAATGAGGATGTAAGTGACGACCGACATCTCTTCCTTGGGCTTGCCGGCGAACTTCACACCCTTGTCCGCCAGCAATGCACCGAGCGAGGTATCGCCCGGGATCGGCACGGTGGAGAAGGTGTCGCCGTTCTTGAACTTGCCAGTGATCTTGTCGCTCGCGACCTGCACTTCGGACACACTGCCTTCGACCACCTTGGCGCGGAAATCGGAATAGGCGATCGCGGGGCCGGTCGCGGCCTCACGCGGGCTCATCATCGAGACGACGAGCACCAGGGCGAGGAATATTCCGCCCCAGACCATCAGGCTGCGGAGCCAGGGATTCGGATTCGGCTGGTCTTCGTTCATCGGGGGGAGAGTCCTTTCGCGGTGCCAATGTAGGACGGCACGGCTGAATGACAAGTTAGCGCGAATGCGGGTTACTGCTGCCAAGACGCGGCTGAGGTCTGTCCTATCCATGCGAATTGCGATTCGCTGCCCTGCTGGTGATTTTTGCAGGCCGGAAGGGCCGCAAGGCGTATCGGAATGTGATGAAGATTTCGACATTTGCCCGTTCAGCGGACATTCCCGGCTTCCTAGAGCTTGAAAATCACATTTCAATGTGCTTTTACGTTGGCATGTCCAAAGATCTTATCGAACGCGTCACATCGCTGGTCACCAGCGGTAATATGTCCAGGGCCGGCCTTGCGCGAGCAGCGGGGCTTCACGCCAACACCTTGCGCGATTGCGGCGAACCGCACTGGAACCCCACGGCGGAGACGCTCGGCAAGCTCGAACGCTTCCTGCTGTCGAATGACGACCGCCCGGTGCTCGTGCCGATCGAGGAAATCATCGACGAGGCGCGCAATGGCCGCATGTTCATTCTGGTCGACGACGAGGACCGCGAGAACGAGGGTGATCTGATCATCCCCGCGCAGATGGCGACGCCTGAAAGCGTCACTTTCATGGCCAAGCACGGCAGCGGCCTGATCTGTCTGGCCCTGTCTTCCGACCGTTGCAAGCAGCTGGAGCTGGAACCCATGGCGCGGGTCAACGGCACCCCGCTTGGCACCGCCTTCACCGTCTCGATCGAAGCGCGCGAAGGGATCACCACCGGCATTTCCGCCGCTGATCGTGCCCGCACCATTTCGGTGGCGATCGACGGATCGAAGTCCAAGGCCGAAATCACCTCGCCCGGCCACGTTTTCCCGCTGAAAGCCCGCGAAGGCGGCGTACTGGTCCGCGCCGGGCACACCGAGGCTGCGGTGGACATTTCGCGTCTGGCGGGCCTCAACCCCTCGGGCGTGATCTGTGAGATCATGCGCGATGATGGCGAAATGGCCCGGCTGGACGATCTGATCGCCTTTGCCCGGCTGCATGACCTGAAAATCGGCACGATCCGCGATCTTATCACTTATCGCCGCCGGCACGATCACCTCGTCACCAAGAAGGCCGAGCTCGATTTTCAGAGCGAATGGGGCGGAACGTGGAAGGCCTGCACCTTCCACAACAAGGCCACGGGCGACGAGACGATGGCCATCGTCAAGGGCCGCATCGATCCGACCAAACCGACGCTGGTCCGCATGCACACCCTGTCGATGTTCGCCGACATCTTCAATGAGACCGGCGAGCGATCCCACCTGCTTGAACTGGCGATGAAGATCATTGCCGATGAAGGCACCGGCGTGATCGTGATCATCAACCGCCCGATGCAACGCCTGATGTCGCGCACGATCGAGATCAAGGAACAGGTCCGCGCCGGCCAGGACGCTCCGATTGAGGAACTGCGCGACTACGGCGTCGGCGCGCAGGTGTTGGCTGAACTGGGCGTGCACGACATGGTCCTGCTGACCAACACCCACCATTCGCTGGTGGCGCTCGAAGGCTACGGC
Source organism: Novosphingobium sp. (assembly GCF_031424035.1). Lineage (GTDB taxonomy): Bacteria > Pseudomonadota > Alphaproteobacteria > Sphingomonadales > Sphingomonadaceae > Novosphingobium. The sequence goes on along the minus strand of NZ_JANPGP010000129.1, from coordinate 67,360 downwards.
CTGTCAATCGTCGCGGAACGCCGCATCGACTGAGACCGGTGAGGACAGGCTGGCGGAAGAGGCAGGAGTCGAACCTGCCGGAGACGCCAGGCGCCTCCCAACGGATTTGAAGTCCGCGCACCCCACCGGGGGAATTTCTCTTCCGCCACCTTCCTAGGCTGCGGGCGCGGCGGCGTCTACCGCGCGCGGCGCTGGCATCGGCCCGGTGACAGGTGCTAGGGTCATCTCATGCTCGTCGCCACAGCCGGACATGTCGATCATGGCAAGACATCGCTGGTCAGGGCGCTGACCGGGGTTGAGACCGACCGGCTGCCCGAAGAAAAGGCGCGCGGGATTTCGATCGATCTGGGCTTTGCCTATTGGCGGCCCGACGATGGCGCGACGATCGGTTTCATCGACGTTCCGGGACACGAACGCTTCGTGCGCAACATGATCGCCGGGCTGAGCGGCGTGGGCTTTGCCATGGTCGTCGTGGCGGCTGACGACGGGGTGATGCCGCAGACGCGCGAACATGTGTGGATTCTCGACTTGCTGGGGGTGGTCCGCGGACTGGTTGTCTTGACCAAGATGGACGCGGTGGATGCCGTACGCGTGGCCGAGGTTGCGCAGGACATGGCCGAATTGCTCGCCGGGACCTCCCTGGCGGGGTCGCAGGTCTTCGCGGTTTCTTCAGTCACCGGCAGCGGCTTGGCGGGCCTTGGCGCAGCCCTGCGTGATGCGTACGCCGCCAGCCCCGCCGACACCGGACACAACTTCCGACTGTCCATCGACCGCGCCTTCTCGGTCACCGGTACCGGGACCGTCGTGACGGGCACGGTGCTGGCCGGCCAAGCCGCAATTGGCGAGGCGCTGGTGCTGTCTTCCACGGGCCGCGAGGTGCGTCTGCGTGGCATGCAGAGCGGCGGCCGCGAGGTGGAGCGCATCGGTGCGGGCGCGCGCTGCGCCATCAACCTTGCCGGCTTAGAGACCAGCGAGATCCACCGGGGCGACTGGCTGGTTGCCCCGACAGCCCACGCCCCGACCAGCCGCATCGAAGCGCGGGTGACGATCCTTGCTGAACGCGTCGCACCGCTGCGGCATGACAGCCACGTGCACCTGCACATCGGCACGGCGGATCTTGGTGCACGGGTGCAGATGCCCCGGCAGAAGGGTCTGGCGCCGGGGGTTCCGGGCAGCGCCGTGCTGGTGCTCGACGCGCCGACGCAGGCGGTTTCGGGTGACCGGTTTGTCCTGCGCGATTCCTCGGGCCGCGAACTGCTGGGTGGCGGGGTGGTGCTCGATCCGCTGGCCTCGGTCCGCAGGCGGTCGGTGGGGGAAAGGGAAGCGCGCGCGGCGGCGCTGGCGCATGCCAATCCTGCCGACAAGCTGGCGGCGCTGGCCTCCGCACCCGGCATCGAACCGGACGCGCGGTGGTTCGCACAGGCCTGCAATCTTACCCCCGAGGCAATGGCTGTGCTGCTGGAGGGCTATGAACTTGCCGGCAAGTCGCGCGCAATCATCGTTTCGTCCGCGCGCTATGTGGCGCTTGGTGATCGTCTGATCGCAGCTCTCGCAGACCATCATGCGCGCCATCCCGATGAGAGCGGCCTGCTTCTGCGGGCCGCTCGCACGGTGCTGGAGGAGCCGGTTTCATCGGACCTGTTCACCGGTCTGGTCGGCGACCTTTCAGCCCACGGCAGGATTCAGGCCGAAGGTGCGCTGCTACGACTGCCCAGTCACTCGGCGCGTTTCAGCGAGGCGGAGAATTCCTTCTGGCGCCGCGCCATCGAACTGGTCGATGATCGCGCCTTGGTTGCCATCACCGCCGCCGAACTCGCGCGCGACCAGCGTCTGGGCGAACCGGCGGTTCAGGCCATGCTCCAGCGCCGCCGGACGAGCGGCGACCTCTGGCAAGTAACGGGCGGCAAATTCATGCTGCGAGATCACGTCGCCGCGCTGGTGGCGCTGGCCGCCGAGCTGGATGAAGCGACCGGCACGGGTTTTACCGCGGCTCAATTGCGTGACGCCAGCGGCATCGGACGCAATTTCATCATCCAGCTGCTCGAATTCTGCGATCGCATCGGTGTCACCCGACGCAGCGGCGAAATGCGGCGAATGCGCGGCGATTGGCAAGCCGTGGTCGGCGCGGCGCCGCCGTGGCGCAAGCCTGCCCGCTAGGCCGAGACCGTCAGGAGCGGCGCATTGCCCGCCGTCTCCACGCGCCCGATAACTGCCGCTGACCCGAAGCCGTGGCATGTGAAACAGTCCATGACCGCACCGAGTGCATTCGGCGCGCAGGACACCAGCAATCCGCCACTGGTTTGCGGATCTGTGAGCAGGGCCTGATCCTGGGCGTTTAGGCCTTCAAGCCGCACTTGCGCCCCGAACCCGTCCCAGTTCCGCGCCGAGGCCCCGCTAACAAGGCCAGCCGCGATAAATTCGCGCACGCCGGGCAGCACCGGCACGGCCGGCCAGTCTAGCCGGATCGCACAGCCTGATCCGCGCGCCATCTCGATGGCATGGCCGGCAAGACCGAAGCCCGTGACGTCGGTCATGGCATGGACGCCCGCAATCGCGGCCAGATCAGGCCCCGGCGTGTTGAGTTGGGTCGTCGCGGCGATCATCGCTGCATAGCCGCCTTGGTCCAGCGCGCCTTTCTTGAGCGCGGCGGACAGCACGCCAACGCCCAGCGGCTTGCCGAGCACGAGTACGTCCCCCGCCCGCGCGCCGCGATTGGTGCGGAAGCGATCCGGATGGATCACCCCCAGCGCAACCAGTCCGTAAATCGCCTCGACCGAATCGATCGAATGGCCGCCGGCGATCGGTATGCCCGCGGCCCCCGCCGCCGCCGCCCCGCCTTCAAGGATGCGGCCGATGGTTGCCGGGCTGAGCACACCCACCGGCATGCCGACCAGCGCCAGCGCCATGATCGGGCGCGCGCCCATGGCATAGACGTCGCTGATCGCATTGGTCGCGGCGATGCGGCCGAAGTCGTAGGGGTCATCGACGATCGGCATGAAAAAGTCGGTCGTGGCGACTACGGCAATGTCGTCCGACAATTGATAGACGGCAGCATCATCACTGGTTTCGATACCGACCAGCAGTTCCGGCGGCACCGGCAGGCCTGCGGTGCCCTTGAGCATTTCCGCGAGCACGCCCGGCGCGATCTTGCAGCCGCAGCCGCCGCCGTGGCTGAGCGAGGTCAGGCGCGGTTCTTCGGCCATTACAAGTGCTCCAGTTGGGCGATGAAACCGGCGTCATCTTCCAGGCAGCGCAGGTCGAGCAGCAGCGCGCCATCGTGAATCCGGCCAATGACCGGCACCGGCAAGGCGCGCAATCGGACAGCGAGCGCGGCGAGCGCTTTGCCCGAACTGCTCGCCGGCCTCAACGACACCGCGCAGGAGGGGATCGCCGCATCGGGTAGCGATCCGCTGCCCACTTGCGCCGCGCTGGTAACCGCACTGGCGGTCCATTCGCTGCCGAGCCGTTCGCCTATCACGGGAACCAGCCGCGCGGCCACAGCCTCCAGTTCGGCAACGGACCGGGTCAAGTGGCGCAGCGTAGGCAAGTCGCGCGACAGCAGGCCCGGCCGGCGATAGGCAGCCAGCGTCGCCTCGAGCGCGGCGAGGGTCATTTTCGAGACGCGCAGCGCGCGCTTCAACGGGTGCTTGCGGATCTTCGCGATGAGGTCCTGGCGGCCGACGATCAATCCGGCTTGCGGACCGCCGAGCAGTTTGTCGCCGCTGAAGGTGACCACGTCGACCCCGGCGGCAATGCAATCGCGCACGACAGGTTCCGGCGGCAGGCCGAGCGCGACCATGTCGATCAGGCTGCCCGCGCCGAGGTCTTCGATAAATGGCAGTCCGGCGTCGTGCGCGATTCGCGCCGCCTCCACGCGGGGCACTTCGGCGGTGAAGCCGGTGACCCGGTAATTGCTGGCGTGGACTTTCATCAGCGCCGCCGTGCGCGGGCCGATCGCCGCTTGGTAATCGCGCGGATGGGTGCGGTTTGTCGTGCCCACTTCAACCAACTTCACATTTGCCGCGCGCATCACGTCGGGCACGCGGAAAGCGCCGCCAATCTCGACCAGTTCGCCCCGGCTGACTACCACTTCACGCCGCGCGGCAAGGGCGGCGAGGACTAGCAGGACGCCACCGGCATTGTTGTTCACCACCGTCGCCGCCTCGGAACCGGTCAGATCGCAAAGAAGCCCTTCGACCAGCGAATCGCGGTCACCACGCCCGCCGCTGTCGAGATCGAATTCAAGCGCGCAAGGATCGCGCATGGCCATGGTCACTGCGGTTATTGCCGCATCAGACAGCACCGCGCGGCCAAGGTTGGTGTGCAACACTGTCCCGGTCAGGTTGAACACGCGCCGCAGCCGGGGCCGAGCCAGGTCCGAAAGCCGCGCAGTTGCTCGCGCTACAAGATCGACCGGCGACGGCAGTTCGGCGGCGGCGCGGCAATCGTCCAACACGGCCCGAAGTATCAAGACAGCCGCGCCATGGCCGTATAAGGCGACTGCATCCGCCATTGCAGGCAGGCGCAGCAGGGCGTCGATCGACGGCGGGCGGGGTCGGGACAGGTTCACTGGGGCAGCCTTCGTCCAGTTCGTCCCTGCAAATCAAGCTGCGGCGTCAATTCGCCGCTGAGGCGGTTAGGTTACACTTCTGAACCTTCATTTGCTGCATTGCGGAACAATTCGCCGGAACAATTGATTTGCCGGGCCGTTTGCCTTGACACAGCGCGAGAATACGGGTTATTGCTAAGTCTCGAGTAGCAAAAAGTGGACACATTTCTCATGACTCTGATTCGCAAGATTGCGTTCACGATTGCTGCCACCGGCCTGATGGCTGTGGCTGCGGCTCCGATCGCCAGCGCAGGTACCAGCTTGTTTGGTGGCATGCTCTCGCCCCGCAGCGTTGTCTCGGGCAGCCGCTAAGAACTCCTCCCTCTTCAGGGACCTGTAATTCGCTGCTCCTGCGACGAAAGTCGCGGGAGTTTGCATTTGTGGGCCTGCTTTGGCGCGCGGCGGTGCGTTTCTAATTTCCCGTATGGCCCGCCCCGATATTGCCGATACCTATCGCCGCGCGGTTTCGGGCCTTCCTGACCGCCCCCGTCCCCGGCACATCTGACCATGACGGTAATCCCATGCCGCAAGCCAGATTGCCGCGATGGGCATCAGTTCGAGTACATGATTAAAATGTAGCGGGCCGATCGAAGCGTAAAGAATCCGATCAACGCCGTGGAGCGAAATGATCCTCAGGGCATAGAGCACGGCCAACGCCCCCAGGCTGGCAGACGTCATCGCCAGCCACCTTGGCCAGAGGACCATGCGCGGCACATAGAAGTACGCCCCGATCCCGACCACCGTAAGACAGGCAAGCACAGCGCCAGTCTGGAACACCCGGCGTTCCTCGTATTCCATCCGTTCGACCAGCATAGTGCGGAGCGCCTGACGAATCGCTTCTTCAGCGCCGGACAACCGGAACAAGGCAAGTCCGACGAAAACTGCCGCCACGACCAGCCACAGCGAGGGTTTGCCTGGAGCATCCCTGCGCGTTTGCACGGCAGTCACGACCGCGACCAAGGCACTGGCCAAATAGACTGCGATCCCTAGAAGGTTCGCTACACCAAGATCAAATGCGGCCATCAATCGGGGCTTTCATCTGCATGCCTAAAGTTTCGAAGGACAATTGCGCCGGGTTAGCCGAATCGGGAAAGGCTGTCTCGGCCAAGAAGCGGACTTCATCGGTTTTTAGCGGCTGGTTCTGGACAGTACTGATCGCCTTGATGATCGCCTGGGGCGGGACCAACATCGCCTATCCGCTGATGCGCACGCTTTCCGGCGCTTTTGGCGCCATAGTTTTCGCTGCTGCCTTGACCAGTCGGACATCCAGATGGACCCGGCCCAACCCGTCGGACTTCATTCTGGCCGGGATCGTTGTCCTCTTTGTCATTCAGCTCATTCCGCTTCCACCGCAGCTGTGGACGTTGCTTGGCGGGCGGGATGCCATCGCGGCAATCGACCGCGAGGTCTTCGGCCACCTGCTGTGGCGGCCGTTATCGATCCATACCGAAGCGACGTGGCAGACCTTCGCGTTTCTCATCCCCTTCCTTGGCACCTACCTCGCCTATCGCAGCGGCGACGAGGCGCGCCGCAGCGCGATGATGCGCGGCGTGGCCATCGGGTTTGTATGGGCAGTGGCGCTCGGCCTGCTTCAGGTTGCCGGACTCGACTTTCTCCACCCCTACCCGATCGAGGCGGACAACCAGTTCGGGAACGGGTTTTTCACCAACCACAATCACCAGGCCACGTTGGTGCTGATGGCAGCAGTCTTGCTGGCCTGGCATGGGCCGACTGCAGGCAAGGGATCGATCAATGGCAAGTTGGCAGGCCTTGCAGTAGCGGCGGCCATGGCCACGGTCGCATCGGGATCGCGGGCAGGTTTCGTGCTGATGGCCGGGACGGGACTGGCCATCGGACTGTTCTGGCTGGTCACGCGCCCTCGTTCCGCTGGCACGCAGAAGCCGTCTCTGCGCCCTTTCGCCTGGGCGCTCGGGGCGGCCGCGGTCCTGTCCGCCATCATTTCGGCCATGGTCATCGGGGCTGAACGCTACACCCTCGGCCGCGGCGGGCTGATGGAAGACCAGCGATTCGAACTTGCCCCGATTGCCTGGCGGGCGATCTGGCAATTCTGGCCGACAGGCTCGGGCTTTGGCACGTTCCAGACGCCTTACCGTCAGGTCGAGCCGATCGAGGCCCTGCGCTTTCTTGATGTCACCCATGCCCACAATGACCTGCTTGAGGCCTTGATCGAGGGCGGATTACCGGCGCTGGTGCTCATCGTCGCCCTGTCGCTCCGCATCCTCATGCTGACCGGCCGCGCCTTGCGGTCGAGGCAAGCAGATAGTCTGGCCACGGCCGCCACAGGATTGGCTCTGGCCATCCCCCTCGTTCATTCACTTGTCGACTATCCGCTGCGAACCATGGCCATCTCGGTCCTTTTCGCAGTGGCTATTGCGTCACTTGAGGCGAGAGCAGGATTTACACGTATAACGAATGCTTGAAGTCACGCCGCCTTGCGCTTAGGCACCTTGGTTAAGCGGGGTTAGCGGGCTGTCTCACCTAAATGGAATTTCAGATGCATTCAGACTGCAGGGTCAACTGTTACGTAAAGCCCATGATTGCGGCTATTCTTCTAGGCGCAGTTTCGGCGTGCTCGGGAACACCCGATATTGCGACCGGAGTCATTGCTCCTACCGCGCCTGCAGGTGCGGAAAACTACAACTTCCGTTCGCCAACCGGGGTGGCGCAGTCCTATTTTGTCAGGGCCAAGGACATCCTCACCATTTCTGTGGTGGGCGAACCGTCGCTGACCTTCGAGCAGATGCGCGTGGATGAAGACGGCGGTTTCATGTTCCCGATGATCGGCCGGGTCCAGGCGTCCGAGCAGACGGTCGAGGCCATTACCCGCGACATCACCACGCGCTTGTCTGCCCGGTACATCCGGCGACCAATGGTTACGGTAAACGTCGCTTCGACGGTTTCGAACATCGTGACGGTCGAAGGCGCGGTAGAGCAACCGGGGGTCTTCAATTTCCAGACCAATACCACCCTGCTGGGCGCAATGGCCATGGCCAGAGGCCCAAAACGAGTGGCTCGCCTGGATCAGGTCGTGATTTTCAGGGAAGTGAATGGCCAGGCGCTGGCCGCACGGTTCGACCTTAATCAGGTACGGGCCGGCAAGATGATCGATCCCGTGCTGCTGCCGAACGATCGCATCGTACTGGGTGTCTCAGGCAAGTCGCAGGCTTGGCAGGATCTGCTCCAGGCGCTGCCGGTGCTCGCGCTGTTCACGCGCATCTGACAGGAAACGTTGTGCAAAAAGAATCGGAAATGAAGCAGGACCTCGCCAGCGTGCTTGACTGGATGTCGGAAGGCGAAGGCAGTTCGGTGGACGAAAAGCGCACGACCCTGGTCGACGTGAAGGCAATGGCCTGGCGCCAGCGACGCTATCTGCTTACGATGGTGCTGGTTGCCCTGCAGATCGGTCTTATTTCGGTGTTTCTGATGACGCCGAAGTTTCAGGCGACATCGTCGGTTCGCATCGACAATGAAACCATTCAGGTCATCAAGGGCGACGACGTCAACCCGATCGTCAGCTCGTTTGATACGGACCGCTTTCTCAATGCCCAGAAGGGCGTTTTCCTGAGCCGGACCATGGCCTACAAGGTCATCGATCGCCTGAAGCTGGACCAGAACCACACATTCCTGCAACGGATGGAAGCTTCTGCGCCGTCCGATACGCTCTCGCCGCGCGCCGCCACGCTGGCGCGCCGGGAAGCGGCTGCGTCGCTGCTGCAAGCGAATCTGAAAATGGATATTCCGGCGGTCGACAAGATCGCTATCATCAAGTTTACTGCGCCCGATCCCCAGCTCGCTCAGCTGGTCGCCAATGCGTATGCTGATACCTTCATCGAAAACAACATAACTTCGCGATACAACGCGACATCCTATGCGCGCGGCGTTCTTGCGCAGCAGGTTCAGGAAGCCGAAGCCAAGCTTAAGGCAACCGACACAGAAGCCGTCGATTATGCCCGCCGCAACCGGCTGATCGATGCAGGAGGCGTGACCACAACCTCGAACGACGATACGGCTGCGTCCAGCGGCGGTTCGATCAAGACGACCTCACTCGGCCAGGTCAACATGGCCTTGGGCGAGGCGCGCAAGGCTCGGATCCTTGCTGAACAGCGTTGGCGCAATTCGCAGACGGGTTCGGCGCTGAGCCTTCCCGACGCGCGCCAGAATGGTTTCATCCAGAGCTTGCTAAGCCAGCGCGCGACCACTGCTGCCGAACTCAACCAACTCAAGCAGACCTACCTTGATGATCACCCGTCGGTGGTTCAGGCGAAGGGGCGGCTCGTCGAGATTGAGGCCCAGCTCAAGCTGGCGACGAACAACATGCGTGGTGCGCTTCGCAATGATTACGAAATCGCGCTTAACCAGGAACGCCAGCTCGCAAACGCGGTCGAAAGCAGCTCGGTCGATACCCTCGCGGAGCAAGACAAGCGCGTCCAATATAACCAGCTGCTGCGCAACGCACAAAGCCAGCGCTATCGGCTGCTTGAGCTCGAGCGCCGTCTGGGTGAGGTCAACAGCCTGTCTGACATCGCCACGAACAACGTTTCGCTGGTCGACTATGCCATGCGTCCAGAGGGAGCAGTGTCTCCGAACCTCTTACGCAGTCTGGCGCTGGCGCTGGCGGTGGGCCTGATCATCGGACTGGGCCTGGGCATCCTGCGTGAGGTGATTGACGATACGCTCTGGTCGCCGGACGATGCTGAAGCAAAGCTGCGCCGACCGCTTCTCGGCACAACGCCGGCTGTTAAGGAATTCACAGCAGCCGAAGTCCTGTCAGGACACGGCGACGTCAGCGAGGCTTACTTCGCGGTCCGAACTGCTGTCGATTACGCGACCAAGGGCAACGTCAGGAAAATCCTTCAGGTCACGAGTTGCCAGCCGGGCGAAGGCAAGTCGACCACTTCGGTTGCGCTTGCTGCCGACTTTGCCCGTGTCGGCCGCCGCGTACTGCTGATCGATTGCGATCTTCGTCGACCAAGCATCCACCGCCAGCTGGAAATTCCGAACAAGACCGGCCTGATGGACGTGCTCACCGGCGATGCAAAACTGGCCGACGTCGTTCAGAAATTCGGTCCGGAAAATCTGCACGTGCTCACTCTGGGGCCCAAGCCAAGCAATCCGGTGCAGATCCTCAGCGGCGAAATCTTCCAGAACTTCGTCGCGTCCGCAGCCAAGGACTACGATGTCGTCATCATCGACAGCCCGCCGGTCATGGGCATGGCCGATGCCCAGCTGATTGCGCGGACGGCCGACGCCACAGTGCTCATCATCGAGGCAGGACGGTCGCACTTCGGTCAGGCCAAACTTGCCGTGCGCAAGGTCGAGGAAGCCGGAACCAAGGTTATCGGCGTGGTCATGACCAAGTTCAATTACCGCGATGCCGGCTACAACTATGACTATCGCTATGGCTATTACGGCTATGATGAGAGCCCGGCCTGATCGCGGCAGGACCAAGCGGGTGATCGCATGGTTCGCAGTTTAGCCGCCATAGCCATCGCAGCCCTGCTGAGTAGCTGGTCGTTTCTCGCCTGGTTTGGCCTTGGCATGGCGCAGGCAGGGCCGCCGCTGGCGGTCAAGCTCCCATTCAATCAGGCAACCATGGCACAGCGGCAGCTGCTGACCGGTGACTCTAAGCTGACAAAGGCGCAGCGGGATGATCTCGCCGTGCTTGCCATCAGACGAGCGCCACTATCCGCACAGCCTCTCGCCTATCTTGCTCTCGTAGCCGAGCAGCAAGGCAAAGAAGCCAGAACGCAATTCCTGCTCGAAGCAGCGAGGCCGCTGGGCTGGCATGATGGAGCCGTTCAGCGCATCCTTTATGACCGGGCTGCCTCGGACAATAATCAGACGGATGCGCTGCGCCGCGCCGAAGCCCTGCTGCGTCAGGGCCTCGCCTTCGAAGACCTGACTGCAGACTTTGCACGCAAGTCGGGAGATGCCCGGTTTCGTGCCGCCCTGGTTGCGATGCTCTCCAAGCAGGGCGCTTGGGCTGATCGCTGGGCCGGACTCGAAGGTCCGCATCTAGACGACGTTACATTAACGGAGCTGTCCGCTTCCCCCCAATTCCGGCAGGTGCGCAGCCGCGAGTCGCTGACAATATTTGCCGCACAGCTCGCGCAGACTGGCCGGACCCGGATTGCGTGGCGGCTCGCCCACGGTCCGCAAGCCGGAGGTCCCTTGCGCCTCGACTGGCAGCCTGAAGCCGATTTTCCTGCAAGTGCCGTATTCAGCTGGCAGCTTCCCGCCTCTTACCCAGTTGTGGACACAGCCGGCGGACAACAGATCAAACGGCAGGATGCTGCCCCGGCAGAGCCGGCGAGACTTCGCATGGGCCTCGCCCCTGGTCGCTACAGGATCAGTTTCCCGGACATCAAAGCCGGCGCTGCGACAGGCTGGAGAGTCGGCTTCACCTGCTCGACCCGCGATGCTCCTGCTCTGATTCCCGTGAATTCCTCCGTCGATCTGGCTATCGCCCAGAGCTGCGAGCAACAGGTGTTATTCATCGTCTCCGATCCGGGCACCCCGTCTGCCTTGCCGGCGCCCGTGCTGCAGCGCCTGGGGGATTGATCATGGCGCCGAAGCAGCATCGTCAGTTCAAGGAACAATCGAAGGTGGCCCGCGTTCGTTCAATCCGCCGCGAGATCGGGTTTAGTTGGCGGCTTCATGCAAACCTGCTTGGCCGCGTGACCGTAATCGGGCAGGAGCCGTTGCAGGCATTTCGCCTCGACCAGAGTGGATTGGCCAACCGGACCATGGCGCAATGATAGCAAGACAAGCCCGCGCCAAGACCGGCATGGACGCCTTGGCGGCCCTGATGCCGGCCGGGCTGATCTATACCCTGTTCGTTCCCGCCGGCCTGACGGTGGAAGTCGGCGACCTGCTGTTCTATGCCAGCCGCGTCTACCTGATCGTGATGCTGCCCTTCATCCTGGCCCAGTGCATCCGGGTGCGACTGCATCTCAGGGCATTCGATTATCTGGTGCTGGCGGGTGTCGCGTGGATGGTGCTGTCATTCCTCGTCAACCGCGGGCTTTCGCGGGGCATCGAAAGCGGCGGCCGCGATGTCATCGACATTCTGGGCACATGGTTCCTCGCGCGGGGCTGCATCCGGGATGAAGACGATATTGCCCGAATCCTCAAACTCATCTTGCCGGGCATGCTGGTCGTCGCAGGACTGCTGTTCATTGAAAGCGTCACCGGCACGTTTCGCGTGATTGATATTTTTCCGCTCGAGGGAGCGATTGGCACCTCGGTAGACCAGTACCGCCTGGGCCTGCTGCGCGCGTTCGGACCGTTCAGCCATGCCATTCTGGCCGGGCTATTCATGTCATCCTTCGTGACGCTGTATGGCATGATCGTGCGGGGACAGATTTCGCGATGGCTGGGCATTGCTGCGGGTCTTTCAGGGTTTTTCACCCTGAGTTCCGCCGCGCTTGCCGGGCTGGTCCTGCAAGCAGGGTTCCTGGTCTACCGCAAGATCATCAAGGTCGCCGGGTATCGCACTGAATGGCGTCCGCTGGCCTTGATGACAGTATGCGCGCTTGCCTTGCTGCAGATCCTGTCCAAAGGTGGAGCCGTTGCCACCATCATCCGGTATGGCGCGTTTGACTCCCAGACCGGCTATTTTCGTCTGGTCATCTGGGAGTACGGCACAGCCAGCGTAGCGCGGAAACCACTGTTCGGTTTTGGATATTCTGGCTACGATAAGCCCTTTTGGATTACCAACAACAGCGTCGACAACCACTGGTTGTTCCTCGCACTGCGGTATGGCATTCCAGGGTTTGTCCTCTTCTTCGCCCTTTCCTTGTTTGTGATCTATCGTCTGGGCAGCATTTCGATGAAGCTGCCGGAAAGGGCGGGCAGCCCGTACAGCGCGATGATGATCATCCTGGCTTGCGCCACGGCGCTGGGGCTGACCGTGGCATTCGTCAACGAATTCCAGATCTGGTACATTTTCATGCTTGGCGCCGCATCCAGCATGATAACCCTGTTCGACCGTCGGGTCGCGCTCAGCCGCAAGTTGCCAGAGCTTATTGCGCACAGCAAAAAGATGCGGCGATCAGCCAGCGCCTAGGTTTGCACCAGATCGCCGACTGCCTCAACAAGTTCGGCCATGAACGGATACGGATCGCTCCGCACGAACTCGGCATTGACCGCTGCGGGCGCCGGGTTCCGCGACGCAGCACGGGCAATTGCGATCGTCTCGCCAAGGCGTGACGCGCTGATTGCGTCGGTGGAGACGATGTTGGGATGCCATGCCGCGAGGTTCTTCAGGAAATAGCCGTTGGTAACCGTGCGCAGGCCGAAGTGCGCCATTTCCAGCGGCGGATAACTGGGATGCGGCGAAGCCATCAGGCTGATCCCGACCGAGCTGGTCAGCATGAGCTGCGCATAGTCATCGAGCGAGAGCTTGCCGAGCGAGCGGATGACGTGGCCTCCGTCAAGCTGGACGGGCGGGTGCGGGGTTCCAGCCGAGACAATCTCCCAGGTGGTGTGATCCGGATCCTGTGCGATCCAGGCATTCAGCCCGCGCACCAGGGCCGGAAAGCAATTGCGCTCGATATTGGGCCGACCATAGACCACGATGCGCCGGGCGCGCTCATGCCCACCGACCTGCGCCAGATAGGGCCTAAGTGCATCGTTGATCACAGGTTCGAAGATGAAGCTGCGCTCGGCATGGTGGCCGACATGTTCAAACCAGCGGTGCAGGTTCGAACTGTTGAATACGCCCCACAGCCGGCCTGCGCCGTCATAGGCTTCCCGCGCCAGCATGTGCGCGGTCGACATCGCATAGAAATTGGGTTCGTATTCCTGGATGAGATACACCAGGGGTAATCGCTCCTCGCCGAAGTGCCGCGCCTGCTCCGCGATCAGCGGCTGGACATTGAGCGCGCACCACCAGTTATAGGCAATGACGACGTCACCGCGCCGCATGGCCAGCGAACCGGAACCGGGTGCGAGCAGTTCCATTACCAGGTCGGCCGATGCAATGCCGTGACGCTGAGCGACCCTTGCGGCAATGGCCACATCCGTATCGCGCCCCGGCTCGCTCAGGATGATACGCAGGTCCCACGTGCCGGTCCGGCGTAGCGCGGCGGCGAGGCTGAAAAAGATGTCGAGGCCGGTCATGACACCGCCGAACGCTGTGGCCTTTGACAGATTCGGCATCATCAGGTTCAGGCGCGGGACCCTCGAACCTTCGGCAACAAAACCATAGTCGGCCAGCACAACGTCATCGATTGGCGGCGCGGCCAGCCGCCCACGCGCGCTGATCACCAGATTGCGCAGGGACGTGGGAATATGGCGTTTTAGCAGAGCGCGCATGTCTATAATTTCCAGGCCCAAACTAGTCGATTCCGGCTTTGAGGAGCATTGGCGAACAGCGTTCGGAATTTAGTATTCTTTCCGTTCCGTGGCGGAGGTAACATCGCTATTCATTTGCTTCGGAAGAAAGCGCACGCTTGGTCGCTTCTAGGTAGGCGTGGCCATTTTTCTGATCAGGCTCCAGGAAATTTCCTTCGGCCCATTCGTTCCAAGCATTGATAAAAACGAAGCGACGTCCCGGCGGCAATTTAGAACGCGTCCAGCGGACCATGCTGCGAAGCCAGGCTTCATATTTCCCGGGCGTCGAGCCGATGAAGATGAGCGGCTTGTCCTTGCGGCGCGGCGAATTGTCCCAAGATGGCGAAACACACCGCAGCCACCGATCACTCGTAACGCCCGCCGGAGTCTCGCGTCCGACCATCGCCTCGCAAAGGTCATCGTACAGATGAATGGCGGCCTGACGTGTCCCGCGCGTGCGCGCGAAGGATCGGCACCAGATTTTCGTCAGCAGGCGTTGGAACCGGCGTTGCTTTGGCAGCGCATAGGGACTGGGCGCGAATTCCACCGCAACGTCGAAACCCGACGTCGCCAGATTGACGTCGCTGGTCGTGAATTCGCCGAGGAACAGTTCTCCAAGACCGGCCCGCCCGACTTCCTCCCGCCAGATCGCGACAGTCGCCGCCGGATCGGGAAGACGATTCGACCTATAAACGAAGAACGCAATTTTACCGTCGATCCGCAGGTAACGGGGATCTGAAAACAGCGGGATCAAGGACCTAATATGCGCCCTGTCATCGTCCGGACTATAGTCCTGGTGAAGCAGGACAGAGCTTTCCGTCCCGTCCCAGGTGCGAGTCCAATTCTCGTTGGCCCAGCACAGGCAGAAGGGGAAATCCGGTTCACCCGATGCATGAATTTCTTGCACCGGGCGTTCAAGGATGCGCCGACCGTTGAACCAATAATGGTAATAGCAGAACGCCGAAATCCCATATGCCTTTGCCATTTCCGCCTGAGCGGCGCGCACTTCGTCAAGCCGCAAGTCGTAAAAGCCAAGATCGGCAGGCAGTCTGGGCTGGTCATGTCCGGGGAATAGCGGTTTGGCCTTCGCCACATTGGTCCACTCGGTGAACCCCTTGCCCCACCATTCGTCGTTTTCAGGAATCGGGTGAAATTGCGGCAGGTGGATCGCGATTGCTTGAACGTCATCCGGCGAATGTCTCATGGGCGTTCGTATAGAAGCTAACGGGCCCTACGCGAGAAGAATTTTCGGTCTCTGGCTGCTGTCTAGGCCACATCTGGTTACTGCCGGTCGTCCAACCCGGCCACAGATATCAACGGAATTGTCATGGTTATCGCATACCCCGAGTGTCGGAGCTTGACAGACTGACGATGCAAGACTGATGGCGGCCGCATGTCCCTGGTCAAGAACAGCTTCTATAGCCTTGCGGGGACAATCCTGCCGATTGTAATCGGCATAGCCACGGTCCCTTTTTACATTAGGGCGATCGGCATGGAGCGCTACGGAGCCTTGTCGATTGCCTGGCTTCTCCTCGGCTATTTCGGACAGGCCGATTTCGGCATCGGGCGAGCAATCACCCAGCGCATCGCTTCATGCCGCGGTGCCGACGCAAAGCAGCTCGCCGAAATCGTCTGGTCCGGGCTGGCTGCCATTTCCGGCTTTGCCGTGCTGGGAGCATTGCTGATTTACTGGGGCGGCCACTGGTTTTTCGGCAGCCTGTTCAAGGTTGAACCAGGCCTGCGGGGCGAATTGCTGGACTCGCTGTGGATGCTGGCCCTGTGCAACCCGATCGTGGCGCTCACCGGTGTGACCTCCGGCAGCCTGATGGGAATTGAGCGATTCAAGCTGGTGTCGTTGAGCAACCTGATCGGCAATTCCGCACTTCAGCTCCTGCCCTTGTTGGCCGCCAGCTTGCTGGGAAATCATCTGGGCGTCTTGATCGCCGCGTCGCTGATCGCGCGCGGCATCGCGCTGGTCATGATGTCCGGCGCCGTCTGGTGGCGATTCCTCAGAGGTCAGGCCGTGGCTATTTCTGCAAGAGAGGCCAGGCACCTGATGTCATTCGGCAAGTGGGTAATGGTCTCCGCCTTTGTCAGTCCGCTGATGATCTTCGCTGACCGCTTCGTCATCGGCTCCGTGCTGGGAGCAGTGGCTGTCGCGGCCTACGCGATACCTTTCCAGATCGCCAACCGGACCACGGTGATCCCTTCGGCAATAGCACAGGTCCTTTTCCCGCGCTTCGCCTTTGATTCGCACGAACGGTCAAAGGAGCGAGCGGCGGAAGCGACGATTGCCGTAGGCTTGGCGTTTGCTCCGGTAATTCTCGTCCTGATGGCCCTTGCCCAGCCGCTTTTGGAACTTTGGCTTGGATCACGGCTCGATCCGCGATCGGTTCCGGTTGCCCAGATCGTCCTCGCCGGATTCTGGGTGAACGGTATCGCCAATGTCCCATACGCGCTGATCCAGGCGCGCGGGAATCCGCGATTTACTGCACTGCTCCATTCCGTGGAACTGCCATTTTACATGGCGATGCTGTATTTTCTGGGTTTGCAGTGGGGCCTTATAGGATTGGCTGTCGCCTTTTCCCTACGCTGCCTAGTGGACCTGCTCGTCCTGCTGAAGGCAGGCCACAGCTGGAATGCCACAGTGCTTGGCACCTTGTTGCCGCCTGCTTTGGCGGTATTGGTCGTGTTGGCAATCGCCAATCATCTCCACAGCTGGCAGAACGCCTTTACCGCTGCGATCGGTATGGGTTTTGCGTCGCTGATCTACGCTGTGAAGAATTTGCCAGAAGAAATGTCGAGGCCAATCCGGTCGCTGATATACCGGCTGGTGCCGGGCCTGAAATAAAGGCCATCCGGCTTTGCGCTCCCGTTGGGGTCTGAAGGCTTGTCCATCTTCAGGCGAGCGATTATGGCCTGCGCGCAAGGCCCTTGCTGAAAGATCATCCAAATGTCCAATCATGACTATTCGCGGCGCACTAAGAGCCAGGTCATCTGGTATGGCGGCGGTATCCTGGCCATCATCGTTATTCTGCTGATCGCCCTGCCGCGTCTTTGAGCGCTACCACCCGATTGAAAATCGGGCCGGCGGCCTGCTGAACGCAGGAAGCCGGCCCGAAATCGTGGTGTCCGCGAACATCCAACAATACGTTGGTGCGCTCCCGGAACCGAGGGTTACAGAATTCCGCCGATATCGCTCCACACGGCGTTGGCCTTGTTGGCTTCGAAAAACACCCGTGTCTCACGCGCAGCGAAGGCTACGCCGGCAAAGCCCCAGGTTGCGTCGGTCAGCGTTCCTGGTTCATCCATCATGTTCTGGATGAAATAGACATTGCCCAGACTTGTCACCCGCTTTGATCCCTGGAATGGACCGGGAAGGAATTCTGAAGTGGGCGGTGCGGCGAACACCAGACCGCTTTCTGCCGTGGTCTGCTGGCCTGTTGGCACCGTATCCGGACAGACGCGGTAAGTCGTCGGCCAGATCCGGTTGGTCAGCGGATTGACGAGGAGGTTGGCAGCGAATCCCGTTTCCAGCTGCTTCCACCGTGTGATGACCTGAGTCAGCGCCGTTTTCACAGCCGCCGGCGTGGCATTGTGACTGGTGAACGTCTTGGCCCCGGCGATCCATTCAAAGCGCTGCGGGAAGAAGCTGATCGCTTCCGCCCCCATGACGATTGCATCGGCAATCTGGAATCGCACCTGCTCGGGCGTCGGCACCCGAAGTTCGGTCTGATACCCTTCGACAAAGCCACCCGTAGCGATAAAAACGGCATAGGGCGATGCAGCCAGCCAGTTTACCTTCATCACGCCGCTCACCGACCATTGCTCGGTGCGGGCAGATACAAGGCCCGCCGAAGCATGAGTGGCAGTATAGGGCTGTCCATTGGGGCGATACGCCATAACCACGGTCTTGCCGGCTGTGGTCTGCTGCACCGGATACATGTCGAAGCCTGCCTGCACCGCCGGATAGGCCGCGAACTGGTCGAAGTAAGGGAACAGCGTTACGCCCTGTTGGTAGATGACAGCGGGTCCGGTGTTGTTCATCGCGCGCGGCACGGTGAACGTCGGGTCCGCCGCATCAATCATCGCCAGCTGAGGAGCAATGTTGAAGCCACTGCCAGCCTCGGGTTCGTCCTGCACCGGCCAGCCAGCAATATTCGGGCGCATAGCCGGAGCAAGGTCAGCCAAGGCCCGCGTTGATGTGAACGGATGCCGGGCAAGCTTGAATCCTGCCGCGATTGCCGCGCTGTCCCACGCCTGTGCTGCGTTCCTGTGCTGGTTCGTGAAGCTCGACATATTCGCCGGATCATATCCGCTGACCCCGGAAACATTCGGGTTCCAGCTATCCATGATGTTGGCTCCCACGTCAGACCAGAACGTGAATTGCGATGATGGCTGGGCGAAAGCCATCCACGGGAACCGGCCCCCCAGCTCGCGCGCAAAGCCCTCGTCGGGCCGATTGAGCGGTGGGGCCGGCGGCTCAAAAGGGGGCATGACTCCGCCTCCCATCGCGGTATCAAGCCAGTATTCGGCCGGTACCGGATCAGCGGTCAGCGCGCCGCGAACGATGAGCCCGTAAATGTCGGCGGCAATGCCGGGGCGGAACGACATCTTGCCGATATTGACGGTTACGGTGCCGAGCGCATTCGTGCCCTTGTCACCGACGCCATTGACGCCCGCCACACCGTTGACGCGAATTGTCGACAGGTCTCCGGGGATATCGTGCTGCGATGACATGACCATGGTGTTAGGCGCAGTCGAGTTGGCCGTTGCATTGGCGCCCGAACCTTCGGTGGCAGTAGCCGAAAGTAGCGCATCCCAGATCGTGTTCGATCCGGATGCGCGTTGTCTGATTCGAAAGGTTGACGGCCCGGGTGCTGCGCTAGAGGCCATTTCAACGATGCCCGATAGGTTCACCTGGGCCCGGTTGCGCAGGGCGGCGAAGGTCGAAAGGACGCTCACCGGGCCGAAGGCTACGGTTGTCGTCAGGTTGTCATCCACCCCGTCGAATTCGAGGAAGTACTTCCCCGTCGTCGCGTTCTGGCGAAGAACCGGTCGCTGAGTCGCCGTAGCCTGAGTGGCGTTGTGGCCACGCCCGCTCTTGTCATTGATGCGCGCAACAGCCTGTCCGACCACGGCCGGTACAGTCGCAGCCGTATCCTGGAACATGGTCGCAAGGTCCTGGATGTCGAACCAGAAACCTTCTTCGCCGGCGGCAAAAAGGCTGCTGGGCGCAAATGCCGGCGGGGGAGGAGGTGGTGGTGGGGGCGGAGGTGGCGGTGGCGGAGGAGGCGGAGGCGGAGGAGGGGCCCCGCCCCCGCCGCGATTCTGCAACGTGCTGGTTACCTTGTAGTCGATACCGAACATCAGGCGAGGCCCACGATCTGGCTTGCGGTCGTACCGGTGGCGCGAACTGCGCGGGCGCGAACCGGAAGGACGGTACCGGTCGGCACGTTGGCAAAGGTGATATCGGTGGCGGCATCAACCGGACGGACCACCACGTTTCCGCCCGTGCCGACGTAAAGCGCTTTGGTCACGACGGTGAGCTCAAGGGCATCGCTGGGGACGACCGCGATGCAATTGCGGGCCGGGCTGGAAACGGAATCGGCGGAATATTCGAAAGGGTTCGAGGGCAAGGCACATACTCCTGAATGATGCAAGAACAAAGAAGGAACATTCTTCTATGCAATGTGCCATCATGTAGGAAAGTGGAATCTGCGGCCGGGTCGAAGCGGTCGGAATACAGGGGGTAACCGCCTTGCAGGCCTCAAGCAGTTGCCTTGCACTGTGCAGAGCGTCGGGCCTGACGTGCGATCATTCAATCCTGCCTTCGCGCAGCATGAATGTGCGATCGGCAGCGAAGGATTCGTGCAGACGGTGTGCAATAAGCAGTACGGTCGTCTTGCCACGCAGGTTGCTGATAGTATCCAGCAACCGCAGTTCCACCTCAGGATCCAGCGCACTGGTCGCCTCGTCGAGGATCAGCAGGCCCGGCCGGCCAAGCAGCGCGCGCGCCAGGCATATCCGCTGTCGCTCGCCTCCGGAAAGCCGGGAGCCCCGGTTGCCCGTTGCCGTATCGAGTCCCTGAGGCAAGCGGCGGACAAACTCCTCCGCCTCGGCCAAGGCCAAAGCCCGCCACAAGTCATCCTCGTTGGCCTCGGGCGCGGCCCATATCAGGTTTTCTCGCAAGCTGAGATCGAACAGAAACGATTCCTGCGGAACATAGCCCGCCAGTCGCCGTGTACCCAAAGCGACTTGCCCGCCGGCCGGCGCTACGCCGCCCACGCGAACCTGCCCGGACGGAGGGCTGACAAGCCCCATCATCATGTCGGCCAAGGTAGTCTTGCCGCTTCCCGAAGGCCCGAGCAGCACGGCGATCTCTCCGGCTTCGATGGACAGGGTAACGTTTTCGAGCAGCCTGTGCCCGCCGTGGGGCAAGCTGTAACTCACCGAATCGAGCCGAACGCCGAGCGGACCGGCCGGCGGCAGATTTGGCTGTTCACTCGTGCCTGCTGTGGCGGACACTCCCGCCGGGTCACGCGCGGGTTCCAGCGCCAGCGCAATGCGGGAGAGGTTGCCGAAGGCCGGCAGCATGATCAGCACGTCCTGCACCGATTGCGCCAGTTGCTGGACCGGCCCGATGATCCGCGTCATCAGCGCCAGCATCGTGAACAGCAACACCGGCGCCGTATGCAGCCACTGGATCCCGGCAAAGACGATGCCGGCTGCCGCCAGTCCGGCAGCAAACTGGAACGCATTGTGGCTGATCACCTGCAAACTGGAAAAGGCGAGCGCCCGCTCGCGAATATTGCGGCAAACGGTCAGGAAATCGCCGGTGTAGCGCGCTTCGGCGCGATAGGCCTTGGCCAGCTTCATCCCGGCGAGAAAATCGCTGAACACCGCCTGACGTTCAGCCCCATAGCTGCTCAGTTCCTCGCCATGCCGGTGAGAGGCGCGCACGATCGGGAGTAGCAGGGGAATGCCGGCCACGACTGCCGCCGCCGCGATAGCCGTCAATGCTGGCGAAAGCCACAAGGCCAGAGCCAGCAGGAAGGCCAGTTGCAGGATTGCCACCGTGGCTTGCAGCAGCCGATCCGTACCAATCGACAAGCGCGTCACTTCGGCGTTCATCGCGAATTCGAGACGGGAGTGCCTCAGTTCCTGTACTTGCCGCCAGTCAGCGCCGGCGATCGCGCGCACGAGGTCTTCGCGCTGCCGGTCGACCAGATCGAGCGAAAGCCGCAGTGATTGCAGATCACGCTGCCAGGCAACGACCGCGCGAATGCCAAGCAGGATCGCAAAGAACCCGAGGATGCCGGCGAGCAGCCCGGTGCTGCCCAATCCTTGAGGGACAAAGCTGACGACCGCCTGCCACACCGCGCCGCCACTGGCCGGGGCCGAGCCGAAGACAATGCCAAGCAGCGGCATCAGCATCAGGATGCCGACGCTTTCCAGCAACGATCCAGCTATCACCAGTCCCAGCACCAAGGCCAGACGCCCCGGACCGAGCGCGCGGAACGCAGCAGCGAAGGCCCGTAGCTGGGGCAGCGCCTTCGATCCGGTCGCCATTCCTGTCGCAAGCCTCCTGCCAGCCCCCATGACGAGGTGCTCAATCAAGGCATAGCCCAAGCCGCCCCGACGCACAGCAAAGATTGCAGGAGCCAGTTGCCAACTAGCCACCCGAGGCGCGGCGCCTTGCTGCCGGTGCAAAAAGCTGTCAGGTGCGAGGGTGGCCCGGATGATCAGACCGGGTGGCCGGCCTGAATGGCCAGGCAGACCCGGAACCGGGGTAATCACCAGAGATCCGGATGACGACGAAACTCCAGCAATTCTTCGATGCCACCGGCACACTGTCCTCGGTCACGCATGCCGAAAGGTTGGGCAATTCCGACCTGTTCTTCACCCCGGTCGAAGGCGGTTTCAATATCTGCGTCGAGGACCGCATCCGGTTCGAATACCGCAAGGACACCGGCACCGCCTGCCTGTGCCTTCCCGGCACGACCTCGGCAGAACTGGAACTATGGCACATGGGTTCGGTCACTGGCCTAGCGGCCTGGTTCAACGGACTGGTCGCGCTGCATGTCAGCGCGGTGCAATCGGGCGGCAACCTCATCGCGCTAGCGGGCGATTCGGGGGCGGGCAAATCGACCCTCGCCGCAGCGCTGGGCGCTTACGGATATCCGCTTTACGCGGACGACACCCTCATCCTCGACCGGCAGGACGGTGCCTTCGTCGCCATGCCTGGGCACAAGCGGCTGAAGCTGTGGGACAACGCCTTCGAACTCACCAAAGTCGAACGGGGAGAGCGCCTGCAACCCGGCGTGGACAAGTTCTATGCTGACCATGTCAGTGCATCATCGTCGGCGCTGCTGCCGCTGACCGACCTTGTTGTCCTGGTCGAAACCGATGGACCGGACGTTGCCTTGCGGCAGGTCAGGGGCGCCGAAAAGATAAAGCGGTGTGCCGATTCGCTGTATCGTCCGGACCTCTATGTCCAGATCGCCAGCGACCGCGACCATTCCGCGTTAATGATCGAACTGGCGGGCAAGTTGCGCGTATGGGAGTTTGTTCGGGCAAAAAACCGCGCTTTATTTGCCGATACGACGCAATTTCTCGCCAAAGAATTGTCGCGGGCAAGCAAAGACGCGAATTTACAATTCGATTGACGTTGCGGTGCAGCAAAGATAGTAATGCTGCCACGATTAACGGTTTAAGGTGCATTAGCCATGTCAGTTTCACAGTACGATTCGAAGCGCGTATGGCAGAAGCCGGAAGTCGCTGCACTGAAGGTTGACCTGCGCTCGGTTGCCCAGGGTAACGGCGCGGCGTCGGACGTGCACAAGGCCGCAGCAGCTCAGGCTTCCTGAAGGCTGAACGTTCCTTCTCGCATTCCTAATTTCCGATGATCTTCGAAAAACTGCCTGACGCCTTCGGCGCTGCCGAAGTTGATGGCGAAATTGTGCTGATTTCCGCCTCGTCAGGCGAGTTTTTCGCGATCAAGGGCTCAGGTGTCGAGATTTGGCGCCTGCTCGACGAATCCGGTGATGTCGATGACATCACTACTGGCTTGACCAAGCAATTCGCTATCGATGCCGATGCGGCAAGGTCAGAGGTCGTGGATTTCCTTGGCCAGCTGGAAGCACTCCGCTTCGTCAGGCGCGGCGGATAACTCGCCGCTTTTCGCACTTGGTCCCGATGCCTCGATCGAAGCCCGTCTCGGGCAGAGATGCCCCGACAAGCCGATGACCTGGCAAGGCCGTTTCCGCACTGCGATCGCCATGGCGCAACTCTTGCTGGCCTCAGCACTGGTGCGATTCGTGCCGATGCGCGTCTGGCGCGGATACCTCGGCTCGCTCGCCGATCCCCTCTCCATCCCGCAGCAAGAACCGGATGACGCCGTGTTGCGGACCGCATCCCGGCACACCCTGCACGTGATTCGGGCAGCGAGCCATTTCCCCTTCACCGTGAAATGCCTGCCGCAAGCGATGGTCCTGCAATGGCAATTGCGCAGCAGCCGCATTGCCAGCAATCTGGTGATCGCCATGCTGAAGTCCGGCCGCACTGCCGCGCAAGATCCCTATCATGCCTGGGTCGAGCTGGGCGGTATCATGATCCTCGGCAATTGCGAGCGCAGCGACTATGCTGTGCTGATGACCCTGTCCAACCAGCCTGCCTGACCAACCAACCATGACCGCGCCCGCCTCCAACCTGCTCATCGCGGCGGCAATCGACTTTGCTCGCCACGGCTGGGCAGATGGCACGGCCGAGCGGATGGCTGCTTCGCTCGAACTTGGCAGGGGCGGCAAGGTCCGGTCCGATTCCGCGCCCGGCGCCATCCTGCTTGTCCGGCACCGGGACGGCACGACCGGACAAGCGGGCCCGGGCAAAAGCCACCACGGCGTGCAGATCCTGTTCGCCGGGCACCTGCATGATCGTAGCGACTTGCGGCTACGGCTTGGCCTTCCGCCCGGCCAACCATTCGACGATGGCGAGATTTATGCCGCAGCCTATGCACGCTGGGGAGACGACTGCGACCGGCAGGTTAACGGACACTATGCCGCCGTGCTGTGGCATCCCGATCAGGGCCTGGTCCGCGCCGCGCGCAGCCCGGTCGATCCCTCGCCGCTGCACTGGTGGAGCGATGGCACGCGGCTGGTCATCGCCTCCACCCCGCGCGCGATCTTTGCCGCCGGCGCGCCGCGGCGGCTGGATGATGCCAAGCTTGATGCAGCACTGGTCGGCAGCTTCGCCGATCCCACGCGCAGCTGGTTTTCCGGCATCAACCGGCTTGAAGGCGGAACCGTGATGACCTGGCGCCGGGGGGCGCAAACTTCGCGCCGGTTCTGGTCGATCGAAGCCCTGTCCGAAGTTCGCTTCAAGCGCGACGAGAACTATGTCGAGGCGCTGGACGATCTGTTCACCCGCGCCACCGCCGAAGCCCTCATCGGAGTCCGCAAGCCGGGCCTGCTGCTGTCCGGCGGGCTCGATTCGCAGGCCGTCGCCAGTTACGCGCTGGACGCCATCGGGCCGAAGGAGCCGCTGGAGTGCTATACCTCGGTGCCCACGCAAGGGTTTATCCCCATCGAACGGGTTGATACGTTTCCGGATGAACGCGCCCATGTT
Organism: Novosphingobium sp.; assembly: GCF_031424035.1. GTDB lineage: Bacteria > Pseudomonadota > Alphaproteobacteria > Sphingomonadales > Sphingomonadaceae > Novosphingobium. Next base: position 42,768 of record NZ_JANPGP010000129.1, on the reverse strand, counting down.
GAAGCGCTTGCCGCCATGTATCCGCGCCTGAACGTCCACACCGTCGAGGCAGCGGACCGCGACTTTACCCACCATCTGTCCGAAATGTTCCTGCTGGGCAGCGCAATGCCACTCGCCGCGCTTAACCTGCACTGGATCCATCAATCGCTGGCACAGGCATCGGCACAGGGCTGCGATGTCATGCTGAGCGGATCAAGCGGCAACGCCAGCTTCAGCTATGACGGTGACACCGCCTTTGCCTTGTGGCTGCGGCAAGGGAACATGATGCGGCTGGCGCGCGAACTGCGCAGCGTTGACCGGGCGAGACCGCTGTACCGCCGGCTGATCACCTGGGCGGTCATGCCCAACCTGCCCCGGCCGATCCGGGTGCGGCTGAGCAAGCTGGTAAGTCCGGGACCAGACGATCTGGCCGGCCCTCTGCGCGAGGAATACTTGCGCCGACACGGCCTGCACGATCTGGCAGACGCGATTCCTCAACGCCCCGCCCGCACTTCGCGGCTGGCCCGCGGCCAGCTCCTGTCGATGGGCAGCGCCGAGGCGGGGGACACCGAGTTGGCCCTCGAGCTGTTGCACGGCCTGCCCTTCCGCGATCCCACCGCCTACCGTCCGCTGTTCGAATTTTGCGCCGGCATCCCCGAAGACCAGTATCGCCGCGATGGCGTGTCGCGCTGGCTGGCGCGCCGGGTCCTGAAAGGACGCATCCCCGAAGCTGTCCGGCTGGAAAACCGGATCGGCCAGCAAGGCGCTGACTGGCCGCTGCGGCTGGAGCGGGCGCGGCCAGCGATGCTCGCCGAATTGAACGCCATGGTCACCGACGATAGCATGGCCGAGCGGTTCGACCTGCCGCGCATCACCGCCGCGCTCGAACAATGGGACGGCCGCGACACACGCGCCAGCCGGGTCTTTGAAACCGTCGCTCTGGCCAGCAGCCGAACCATCGCGGCGAGCCGGTTCATCCGCTTTGCCAACGGGTCGAACGGTTGATGACGGCCAAAACCATCGATCCGGTGGATGTCCTCCTGCTGCGGATTGCCGCCGGAGCGGGCAGCGCGCTCGACGGCGAACTCAGCCAGCTGGACGCCGGTTCATGGTCGGCGCTGGTCCGGCAGGCCGTTGCGTTCCGGCTGGGTCCATTGGTGGCGGGCGCCATCGATCGGCACGGCTGGAGCGCACCGGGCGAAGCCGGCAACCTGCTCGACTGCGACCGGCGCGAGCACACGCTGCGCGCCTTGTCACAGCTCCGCACGTTGGCCGTGCTAGCCTGGCGGATGAGCGAGCTGAGCATGGACCACGTTGTGCTCAAGGGCGGCGCGCTTGTCATGACGCAGCGCCCGGGCCAACCCGTGCTGCGCGTCATGCGCGATCTCGATGTGCTGCTCTCGCCCGGAGATGCAGCGCGGCTGCACGCCGACCTGCTGCGCTGCGGCTGGACCGTGCCGCCGGGCTACTTGCGCGATACCGATCCCGGCAGCCACCACCTGCCAGTGATCGCCGACCCCGAGAACGGCAATCTGGCCGAACTCCACGTGCGATCGACCAAGGCGCGCTGGGCTGGCGAATCCGCCTTGCGTTGCGGGTTGCTGAGCGATGCGATTGCGGTTTCATGTTTGGGCGAAATGGTGCGGGTGGCCGATCCCGAGGGCAATTTCCTGCACTTGCTGGCCCATGCCACGCTTAATCGCCCGTTCGATCCGGGTCCGCAGTTCCTCGCCGACATTGCCGGACTGATCGCCGGCGGGACCATCGATCCGGCGGCACTGGCAAAGCGCGCACAAGCCCTGGGGCTGGGCCGGGCGCTGGGGCTTTCATTGGGCCTGGTCGACCACCTTGGCGCACTGCCGGACAAACAGTGGCGCGCTGAAGCAGAGCCGGGCAGCAATGCGCTCCTCGAAGCGGCAATGCACGCGATGCTCACCCCGCAAGGGCGCGACCGGGAGCTGCGCTTTCACGATGACATTGCCGATAGCAAATCCGCCGCCCGGTGGCTGTTGACCACCCTCGCCCGCGCCTTTTCGCCCCGCGCCGAGGCGTTAGCCGCGATTGCCGGTCGCGAGCCGGGCGATCCGCTGCGCTACCTTGGCTATCCGCGCTGGATCGCGCAGCGCGTTTCTGCGCTGGCCCGGGCGAAATTCGACCCCGAAATCAAGCGCGACATGGACAAGGCCGATACCTTGCGCGACTGGCTGTCGGAAAGTCCGGAAAAGGGAATCTGATGAACATTGCTGGCGCATCGGACCCCGAACTTTCGGTCATGGTGGTCAACTGGAACACGCGCGACATGACCATCGCCTGCCTTGAATCGCTGTACCGCGAGACGCGCGATGGGTCGTTCGAGGTGCTGTTGATCGACAACGGCTCGCATGACGGTTCCGCCGATGCCATCGCGGAGCGCTTTCCCGAGGTGCGCCTGCTGCGCGAGACCGCCAATCACGGCTTTGCCAAGGCCAATAACATCGCTGCCAGGGTGGCGCGCGGCAAATACCTGCTGCTGCTGAACAGCGACACGGTCGTGCTCGATTCTGCCGTTGACCGGCTGATGGACTTCGCCCGTGCCGCACCGCAGGCACGGATATGGGGCGGACGCACGGTCTTTGGCGATGGCAGCCTCAACATCGGATCGGCATGGGGCCGGCAAACTGTCTGGAGCGCGTTCTGCTTTGCCACCGGACTCAGCCTGCTGCTGTCACGGTTTTCGCTGTTCGATCCCGAAGCGATGCGCGGCTGGGACCGGGGCAGCGAGCGCGAAGTTGATATAGTTTCGGGCTGCTTCCTGCTGATCGAGCGGGCCTTGTGGGAAGACCTCGGCGGCTTCGATCAGGCCTTCTTCATGTATGCCGAAGAGGCCGACCTTTGCCTGCGTGCCGCGATGATGGGCGCGCGCCCGCGCGTCACTCCGGCGGCAACGATCATCCATTATGGCGGCGCCAGCGCGACATCGAACTCGCAGGCAGTGCGCCGCGTCATCCGGGCCAAGGTGGCGCTGGCCCGCAAGCACATGGGCCCGCTGCGGGCGCGCGTGGTCCACGGCCTTTTCCTGTTTGCGGCGGCGCTGCGGCGGTCGGGATATGCCCTGCTCAGCGCGGTATCCGGCAAAGGTGCCGACAAGGCGAGGGTCTGGGATGCGGTCTGGCAGGATCGCCGCACGTGGACCAGTGCCGGCGCCGACGTGTCCGACCGGAATGCCGGATAGCGAGCGGTGGCAAAGCCGTTTCTCATCCACGTCAGCGCCGACTTTCCCGATAAGTCCGGGCAGCAGAAAACGCCGGTCATCGCACGGCTGGTCGCGGCGGTTTCGCGCGATTTGGACCAGCAGATCTATTCGCTGAACCGGGTGACCCCGCCGCTGGCCAGTTGGCCCTGGCCGAAACCGGAGGTGCGTTTCCGAGACGAGCGCGAAGATCTCTGCTCGGTCCTCTATTCTGCGCCTCCGCGCGGAATTCATCATCTGCGGCTATTGCGCGCGCTGGGTGAGTCACTGGCCGAGCGCATCGGCGCAGGGAATCCCCCGGATCTGATCATCGGGCACAAGCTGACGGTCGAAGGCATCGCCGTCGCCCGCGCCGCGCAGCTGCTGGACGTGCCCTATGCCTTGTCGATACAGGGCAATACCGACGCCAAGATCCTGTCCGCCCGCCCAGATCTGCGCGAAGAATTTGCCCGCATCTTCCATGACGCGGCGGTGGTCTTTCCTTTCGCCCCATGGGCCCTGGCCCGGACGGAAGCGATCCTCGGGCAGCGCAGCGGGCCCACGGTATTGCTTCCCTGTCTGACCGAGCACGACATCGTGATCGTCCCCGAACCTGGCAGCGAGTTGGTCAGCGCCTTTCACTTGCACAATTACCGGCTGAAGAACCTGCCTCGGCTGGCCAGCGCCGTCTCCCTCGCCCGGCAAGCGGAACCGCCCCTGCAATTCACCCTTTACGGCGGCGGAGACGAGCCAACTCTGGCGCAGGTCCGCCGCCACTGCGGACAAGCGATCGGGCTGGGCGGCCACCTTCCCGGAACCGAACTTTTCCAGCGCATCCACGCCGCGCGCGGCTTTGCCATGCCGTCGCTGAGAGAAAGCTTTGGCCTGGTCTTCATCGAGGCGCTGATGGCCGGCACTCCGATCCTGTACCCGCGCGGCGCAGCGGTGGACGGCTGGTTCGCAGGCTGTTCCTTCGCCCTGCCGGTCGATGCGCGGGACACGGCGGCGATCGCTGCCGGATTGCTGACGCTTTACCGCGATGAAGAACGTCTGAAGGCAGACCTTGCCGCCTTTCAGGCAGCCGGCGGTCTGGCACCATTTGGCCTCGCAGCGGTGCGGGATGCGTTCGCCGGTGCAATTCGATCTGCCTTACCAGCGGCAAGACCGTCCCATGACGAGATTGCCGGCCTGCGGATTGACTTGAATTAACCAAGCTATCTGTCAAATACCGCGCAGGGCTATCCTGGCTGCGACTGTATTTGCCAGCGCGCGGCCATTTCTCAACAAGCAAAGGCGGGCGATCTTCTTGGGCGATCGAAGTGTGTCTGGACTGGTCAATAAAGTGCCCAACATCGAGTTCTTGTCGCTGCGTTTTGACTTGCTCGATCAGGCGGCGACGATCGATGCCTTGCGCGTCTTTGCAGCCTTGGACCGGTTTTCCTACCTGATTACGCCGAATGTCGATCATCTGGTGCGACTCCACGCTGACCGCGACAACGCGCAGGTCTGGGAAAGTTATCGCGAGGCTGACCTTTGCGTCTGTGACAGCCGGGTCCTCCAGTTGCTGGCCAAGCCCTTCGGCATCAAGCTGTCGGTCCTGCCCGGCAGTGACCTGACGCAGAAGATCCTCGAACTGGGCGATGCGCCGTTCGATGACATTGCCGTGATCGGCGGCAACGAAGACCTGATCGCGCGGCTGAGACTGCGCTATCCCGCCCTTGTCTGGCGCGCGCATTTTCCGCCGATGGGCGTGCTTTCCGATCCTGTGGCGCAGGACGAGATCGCACGGTTCGTCGAAACCGTTCCTTGCAAGCTGGTGATCTTCGCGATTGGCGGCCCGCAAAGCGAGGTCTGCTGCCGGAAGATCGCCAAGCGTGGCAAGGCCCGGTCCGTGGCGATCTGCACCGGTGCCTCGCTTGAATTCCTTGCCGGACTGAAAGCCCGCGCGCCGCACTGGATGCAGCGGGCACGGCTGGAATGGCTGCATCGGCTGGCCAGCGAACCGCGCCGGCTGTGGCGCCGCTATCTCGTCAAGGGACCGCAGATCCTGTCGATCATCCTGCGCGAACAGGTCTTTCGCCGCTAGGCAGCGCTCACGATTGCCGCAGGCTAGCCGATGGCCTGCGATATCGCCTCGATCAAGGTGCCAAGTCGCGCCTGATCGCCGATCGTCACGGGCTGATAGTCACTGGCCCGGATCGCGGATTCGAGTTCTTCGGGTGACTGCACCACGGTTATGCCGGGAACGCCAGCAAACCGCCGCGCTGTGGCGATCTGATGATCGTTGCGATGTTCACCAAGATCGGCGCGGCGTGGCATCAGGATGATTGGCTTGCGCAAGTGCGCTGCAGCCATGATTGCGCCAATGCCGGCATGGGCAACGATCAGTCGCGCGCCGGCCATTGCGTCTTCAAACTCTGCTCCGCGCAGGAAGTCGACCGCTTGGATAGTATGCGGCGTGAAGACGGGATCGGCAGTCTGAGCGAGGATCGGGCGGCCGATGCGCTTCGCCATGTCATCAAGCGCGGCCATCAGCCTTGGAAACGGCAGCTGGGTTCCGGCTATGGCAAAGATCACAGTACCGATCCTGCATAGATGCGCCGCTTGCCATCCGCGAGGTGTTCGGCCTGAACGAAAAAACGGTCGGCGACATAGCTGGCTACCGTGCCGCTGAGCGAAAGTTTCTCCGAATTGGCGATGCTTTCAACCCACACGGTTTTCGCGCCGGTCAACTTGCCCATCACGATAAAGAACAGGCCCGGCAAGGCCCCGGTGGAAATGACGGTCGTTGGCCGCACATGACGGAACAGGCCGACATAGGCCGGGATCGAAGAGAATATCTTCGTTACCGTGTTCCGGTTGCAGTCAGGGATCTGCTTGAATTGGGCAATCCCGAGCTTCTTCTGGCTAATTGGTGTCGTGCAGGCATAGAATGCGTCACCGCCGTCCATTGCCCCGCCGCCCCAAGCCGGGCGCAACGCGTTCAACTGTTGCCAGTGTCCGCCGCCGGACGACACGCAGAGGACACGCTTATCGGCAGGCTGGCCTTGTCCGCGTGAATCCTTCAAAACCGTGCGACCCTTCTTCGGAGGCATTTTGCGATCTCGGCCAGATCATCACCTGAAGCCGTCCCTAGCCAAATTACCTATACCGTGGGTTGAGTCAGGTCAATTTCGATACGGTTTCAAACGCTTTGCAGCATGCTGTTACAATCCTTGCGCCGCAACAGGCTTTGCGGCAAGGACGAGGCAACGCCTGGGCAGGAGCGTAAATTGCCGATCCTCGATCTTGTCGCCTGGCTGGCGGTACTTCCTTTTTGCATATGTCTGGCGGTTCTCGGGGTTGAATGCATCCTTGGCCTGCGTCCGATTCGCACGCGCGCGCCGGCACCGTTTGGCAAGGTGGCCGTGATCATGCCGGCACATAACGAGGCGCAGACCATTGGCGAAAGCCTCGCCAGCCTGATTAGCGTCTGTCCGCCGGGCGTGCGGCGGATCGTGGTGGCCGACAATTGCACTGATGCCACTGCCGAAATCGCCCGGAAGCATGATTGCGAAGTGCTGGTGCGCGACGATCCGAGCTTGCGCGGCAAGGGATTTGCGCTGGCATTTGCCCATGATTACCTGCTCGCCGATCCGCCCGAAGTCGTCATTGTCCTTGATGCGGACTGCGCAATCTCCAGGGGCGGAATAGAGGCTCTGGCTTCGGTGGCCTTTTCCAGCGGGCAAGCGGCGCAGTCGGTCAACCTGCAATTCGATCGCTCGCGCTCCGGCGGATTGGTCGATGTCTCCAACTTTGCCTTGCTGGTAAAGAACCTTGTGCGGACCCGGGGTCTGCAACGGCTGAGCGGCAGTTCATCGTTGTTCGGCACGGGCATGGCTCTGCCATGGCGCCACTTCCGCCGCGAAACGCTGGCCACCGACAATATCGTCGATGACCTTGCCCTGACGCTTGAACTGGCGCGGGCCGGCCTGCGTTGCCGCTTGGTTGAAGATGCCCTTGTCACCAGCCCCTCGGCGAACTGGGGGGAAACCATCAACCAGCGCCGGCGCTGGGAGCACGGCTTCCTGATCACCGGAATGACCAAGGCGCTGCCCCTTCTGGGACTGGGCTTGCGACGCGGGTCGCGGCGGCTGTGCGGCTATGCCATGCATCTGCTGGTTCCGCCGCTCGCCCTGCTGGTCATGCTGGCCACCATGGTGCTGATAGCGGTCATTGCCCTGGCACTGCTGGGCGCAAGCTGGGCCCCGGCCATATCGCTTGCAGCCCTGCTTGCTTTGGCCGGCGTCGCCCTGTTTGCAGCCTGGATCGCCGAAGGCAGACAGACGTTGCCATGGCAATCGCTGATACAGATCCCGATCTACGCCCTGCGCAAGTTACCGATCTATGCCGGACTGGTGCTGTCGCGCCAGACAGTCTGGACGCGGACGCGCCGGGATGGGGAAGGCTCATGAATGGAGCCCGTGTTGAACGGTTTCGGTATCACATGGCTCCTGCGCGCTTTCGGCAGCGCAAATAAGCCTCGCATCAATTGGAGATAACGTGGCTCTGAATGATCCCAAGGACGTCACTTCGCTGTCCTATCGCCTGCGCAGCAAGCGTGACCACTTCCTGCGCGAGTTCCTGCTCCGCAATGGCCGGTCGATCATCGACCTCGGTGGTACATCGGACTACTGGCGCCGCGTCGGGCTCGATTTCCTGAAAGACAACGGCTTTACCGTCACCATCGTCAACATCGAGGAAACCGAGCTGGGCGAAGGCCCGTTCAAGTGCATGGTGGGCAATGCCTGCAAGATCGACCTGCCTGACAATTCCTTCGACATCGTCCATTCGAACTCGGTGATAGAACATGTTGGCGGCTGGAACGAAGTCACGGCCTTTGCCGGGGAAGCGCGCCGGCTGGCACCGGCCTATTACGTCCAGACGCCCAATTGGTGGTTCCCGATCGATCCCCATTTCTGGAAGGCACCGTTCTTCCACTGGATGCCCGAGGCCGTGCGCACCGAACTGCTGACGCGTTTCAGCATTGCGACCGCCGGCCGGATCACGGACCGCCGGCTCGCCCGCCAGATTGTCGAGGACACGCGGCTGGTGACTGGGCGGCAAATGCGCGAGCTGTTTCCCGACGCCGAATTCCGCCGCGAGCGCTTTGGCGGGCTGACCAAGTCGTGGATCGCAACGCGGGGCTGATTCAGCCCGAACTGCGCCTATTCCCAAACCGCTTCGGGCGGCAGGCTCATCAGGATGGCGTCGATATTGCCGCCGGTCTTGAGCCCGAACAGCGTACCGCGATCATAGACGAGGTTGAATTCGGCATAGCGCCCCCGCCACGCGAGCTGCTGTCGCTTGTCCTGCGGCGTGAATTCCAGCCCCAAACGGCGGCGCACGAGGCGCGGGAACACAGCGAGGAAAGCCCGCCCGACGTCCTGCGTGAAGGCGAAATTGCGTTCCCACGCCGATTCATCGTCGCATTCGAGATGGTCGTAGAATATCCCGCCGACGCCGCGGTGGACCTGCCGGTGCGGGATGTAGAAGTAGTCGTCCGCCCACTTCTTGTAGCGCTCGTAGTAAGTCGGATTGTGCTTCATGCAGGCGGCACGGAATTCGGCGTGGAACTCTTCGGTGTCGTTCTCATAGGGCAGCGGCGGATTGAGGTCTGCGCCGCCCCCAAACCACGCCTTGGTGGTCGTCAGGAAGCGGGTGTTCATATGCACCGCCGGCACATGAGGGTTCGCCATATGCGCGACAAGGCTGATGCCGGTGGCGGAGAAAGCGTTCTGCTCGGCCGAAGCGCCGTTGATGGTGCCGGCAAAGTCCTTCTGCAGGTCGCCGACAACGGTCGAGATATTGACTCCGACCTTCTCGAAAATCTTGCCCTTCATGAGGCCGCGCGTACCGCCTCCCGTATCGCCGCCACCTTCGCCATCGACTTCGCTGCGCTTCCACGGATCGTATTGGAACGCGGCGTCGGAGCCGGCTTCGCGTTCGATGGCTTCGAATTCGGCGCAGATCTGGTTGCGCAGGTCCTCGAACCAGGCCGAGGCGCGGGCGGTCATGGGGGTCCAGTCAGTCATGTCCTGCCCTTGCCAAGGGATGACGGCTGGGGCAAGGGAAAGCCATGGTTCCCTTTTCGTTCGCTGGTGAGGAATGGCTGCTGCTGGCCAGCGGCGGGCTATTCTGGCCTCGCGAAAATGCCTTGCTGGTGGCGGACTTGCATCTGGAGAAGGGCAGCTTCTTCGCGCGCATCGGACAGATGATCCCGCCTTACGACAGCCGCGAGACGCTTGAGCGGATTGCCCTCGCCGTTGGGCAATCCGGCGCACGGCGGGTGTTCTGCCTCGGCGATTCGTTCCATGACAACGCCGGTGCCCAGCGGCTGGAACCTCACGCCGCCGGGATGCTCGCGGCGCTCACCCGGGCGACCGACTGGGTGTGGATCACCGGCAATCACGATGAAGGCCTGCGGCCCGGACAGGGCGGAACGCTGGTCAGCGAGATAAAGACCGGCGGAGTGATCCTGCGACATCACGCGCGCAGAGGGGAAACCGCGCCCGAACTGTCCGGCCATTTCCACCCGCGCCTGCGGCTGTCCGTGCGCGGACGCAACATCGTCCGACCCTGCGCCGTTGCCAGCGAGAACCGGCTGGTGCTGCCCGCCTTCGGTGCCTTTACCGGCGGGATGGATGCGGCCGATCCGGCGATCCTCTCTGCCCTTCAGCCCGCGCGGCGCATCAGGGCGTTGCTCGCGACGAAAGGCAAAGTGGCCGAGTTTCCGCTCTGGGCTGCGGCCTGAGAGCGCCACGCGCCGGTCAGACAAAAAAGAAGGGGCGCCGAAGCGCCCCTTCCCGATTTTCGTGACGTCTTCGCCGATCAGAACGCGAAGACCACCGTGCCGCTGATCGTGCGCGGCGCGCCGATCTGGACGTTGGGGGCGTTGCCGTAAGTTGCCCCACCGGTCGAAGTCGAAATGCTGCCGCTCAGCGCCTGGTTCAGGCCGCCGCCGAAACCACCGACATAGAACTGATCGAACAAGTTGTAGACGTTGAGCTGCAGATAGGTCTTGTCGTTGAGGCCCATGAACGAGAGGTTCAGGCGGGCATCGAGGTTGACCAGCCAGTAGGCGGCTGCCGTGGCTTCATAGACCTTGGTGTTTACAGCAGTTGCCGTCGGCGCACCGCAAGTCAGAACACTGGCGACTGTCGCGCAGGCCTTGGCACCGGTTGGCACGAACGTTCCCGTGTAGACCGCTTCGTTGGTGTCGTAGACGTAGCGTTCGCCGGTGCGCTTGGCAGTTATGCCCAGTTCGACCGGTCCGATTTCACCGCGTGCAGTGAAGCCGAACGTGTACTTCGGCGCACCCGATTCCCGCTTGCCGGCCGTCAGGGCATAGATCGGCGAAAGGTCGCTGTTGCGGCCGATCACGACGTTGTCCTTGATTTCCGACTTCAGGATCGAGCCGAACGCATAAAAGGTCAGAGCCGGCATCGGCTGCCAAGCGATCGAGCCATCCATGCCGTACTTCTTCACGTCACCGAGGTTACGATAAACGGTCTGGTTCAGTTCCGGATCGTAGGCCTGTGCCGAACGGTTGTGGAACTGGTTGTAGAAGCCGGAAAGCTGCGCCTGGATGTTGCCCGACCTGTAACGAACGCCAAGGTCAAAGTTGTCAGTCGTTTCCGGAGCCGGCGTCGCCGGCGGCGTGCCCACCGGGTAGAAGAAGGCATTGTACAAGTTATCGGTGCCAGGGACCGAGATACCCTGGCTGAAGTTACCGAACACGCTGAAGCTGTCGACCACGTTGTAGGTGAAGCCGATGTTCGGCAGTGCCTTCTTGTAGTTGTAGACGCGCTTCTGCGGCGCGGCCCAGCCGGTTACGACATTGTTCGTTGCGTTGAACGAATAGGGATTCAACGAACCCGCTGTGGTGCCCAGCGCGGTGTTCGAACTGAAGCATTCAACGAAACCGCTGGCAGAGCTGGTGAAGCAGTTGTTTGTCAGGTCACGCTTAAAGAACGGCATGCGCAGGCCGGCGTTGACGACCAGGCGGTTGTCAAAGAATTCGCCGCGATATTCACCCGAGACCTGATGCAGGATGGCGTAGGACAGCCGATCACGCTTTTGCACGATTGCACCTGTCGAATCTGCCTGTCCTGAATTGACCGGGAAGACATCAATAGGGTTGCCGTTCTGCAGCAGCAGGCCGACTTCGCCAGTCTGCCGATGGCGGGCACGATCCCAGGTGTAGGCAATGCGCAGCGTGTTCGAATCGTCTATCTCATAACGCAGGCCTGCGATCACACCATAGCGCTTGGTCTGGGTCTGGCTGGGGGCCACTACAGTGACGGTATCGAGCGTATCGCCGTCGCCGTTGATGTCACGGCCGAAGTAGGGATTGCCGCCGAGGTAGCCGGTGACGCAGGTGTTATTCGCGCTCGACGGAACCGTGGCGCAGCTGGTCGCATTACCGCGGACTGCGGCAGTCCCGCCAGCCGGATTGATGTCACGCAGACCTTCGAAGCCGTTTGTCGTGCCGCCGCCGTTGGCCTTTACGTACTGGAAGCTGGGATCGATCGTCAGGACAATGTTGTCAGCCAGCGAATAGCGCATGTTGATGCGGATATTGCCGGTGTTCGATGGGTTGAAACGGCGGTCAAATTCGGTGCCGCAGCTGCCGTAGTCGCCATTGGTGTCAACCGAACCATCGGGCTTGCGCGAGGCGGCAACGCCATCGGCAACGCCGTTGGTGCCAACGGCGATCGAGCAAGGGTAGTTGACCAGGTACTGGCGTTCGTCCGCGTTTGCCGGGTAGCGGTTCTGCGAAAGCGGACCGACGATGCGCGGAACAACTACGTTGGCAACGCCGTTGACCGTGGCGGTGCGGGTGGTGTCGAGGCGCAGGGGCAGCGAACCGAAGAAGTTGTTGCGGTTCTGGTTCCAGTGACCGGCGATCGAGATGAAGTCGTCACCTGCCAGCGGCACGTAGAGCTTCCCGTTGTACTGCTGCTTGTCGACCTTGCCGACATTGTTGAACGGGCTGGAGTTGCGGGCCATCGAGGCCGAAACCCACGCGCGGATGCCACCCGGGGTCAGGTCGCCGGTTTCGATCTTGCCGAACATCCGCATGAAATCGTACTGGCCAGCCGAGCCCGAGAGCATGGCGCCGAAATCGCGGTCAGGCTTCTTGGTACGCAGGTTGACCGTGCCGCCGGCCGCCGAGGCGGTCGGGCTGTCAACGTCAGTGGTGCCGAGATTGACGTTGACCTGCTCGAGCAGTTCGGGATCGACCTGCTGGTTCGAGAAGATCGCATAGTTGCCCGAATCGTTCAGCGGAACGCCATCGAAGGTGAGGCTGACGCGGTCGGAAGAGAAGCCGCGAATGTTCAGCGTGCCGCCCGACGAACCGTATGCGTCGTTGTTCTGGAACGAAACGCCGGGGACCTGGTTGATCGTGTCGAGGATCGACTGACCGGGGTTCTGGCGCTGGATGTTCTCGCTCGTCAGGACCGACTTGGCCTTCGAGGTATCGGGCGAGGAGATGCCGCCAACTTCCTGCACGCCGCTGCGGGTGCCGGTGACGACGATTTCCTTTTCAGAGTCGATCGTGCCGGTCGACTGCGCGAATGCAGGTGCGGCAAGGCCGAAGGCGAGGGGAACGGTGGCCGCAGTGACGGCGAGGAACGACTTGAACTGCATGGTTTTTCAACCCCGGTTGCCCCCCGATGTGCCCCAGGAGGAAGTTGGCGAAAGATGCGCGCCGAAATGTGCTGCGAATCAGCGGTAATTCCGGTTCTGCCGGGCTCATACAAGCACCGGCCCGCCACCTGAACACCCCGTTCATGACAGCCTGTTGACAGTCTTGTAGGCAGGAAGGGCCGTTTGGAATATCCTTTCCACAGCAGCCCCGTTCGGGTAATAATTTAACTCAATCGAGCAAGTCTGTCTCGATATCGCCTCTGGGTCGCAAATAGGCGCTCTACGATTCTTGCTGCACTGCGGCAATTGTGCAACGGTTACGACTGAAACGGAATGTCGAGGGACTTTTGGGCGCGCATCACCATCATTACGGCGAGAATCATGGGCACGCGCATGGGCATCACCACGGACACGGACACGGCTCACATGGCCGCGCCTTTGCCATCGGCATCGCGCTCAACACCGCATTCGTCATCATTGAGGCGGGCTATGGCTTCCTCTCCGGCTCGATGGCGCTGGTGGCCGATGCCGGGCACAACCTGTCCGACGTCCTTGGCCTGCTGATCGCCTGGGCTGCTGACAGCCTTTCGGCCCGCCCGGCGTCGGAACGCTTCACTTATGGCTACAAGAGCTCGTCGATCCTTGCCGCGCTGGCCAATTCGGCGCTGCTGATGCTGACCATCGGCGCGATCGGGGCGGAAACGATCCGCCGTTTCTTCAGTCCCGAACCCGTCGCCGGCCAGACGATGATGATCATCGCTGCCATTGGCATCGCGATCAACGCGCTCACTGCCATGCTGTTCGTCAGAGGGAGCAAGCACGATATCAACCTTCGCGGCGCCTTCCTCCACATGATGGGTGATGCGGCAGTTTCGGCGGCGGTGGTGGTCGCCGGGCTGCTGATCCTGTGGACCGGCTTTATCTGGATCGACACGCTGACCGGGCTGCTGATCGTCGCGGTGATAGGCTGGTCAACCTGGGACCTGACGCGTGAAGCGGTGAAGATGGGCTTGCTCGGCGTGCCGCGCGGCATCGATGCCACCAAGGTGCGCGCCCTACTTGATGGCCAACCGGGCGTGACGGCCGTGCATGACCTGCACATCTGGCCGATGAGCACCAAGGAAACCGCGCTCACCGCGCATCTGATCATACCCGGCGGCCATCCCGGTGATGCCTTCCTGCGCGACCTCGCCCATACGCTCGATCACGATTTCGGCATCGACCACGCGACGTTCCAGGTGGAAACCGCCGATGGTCCATGCCATGCTGCCCGTATGCACGAGGCTGGACATGACCACGCGGGCTGACACCGCCCGCATTGAACTGGCCGAAGCCATCGGACGCATTGCCAAGGGCGACCGCAAGGCGCTCGAATTTGTCTATCGCGCAACTTCGGCGAAGCTTTTTGGCATCTGCCTGCGTATCTCGGGTGACAGGGGTGAAGCGGAGGACGCCTTGCAGGACGTCTACGTCAACTTGTGGAATGTCGCTGGCCGCTTTGATGCGGCGCGTGCGAGCCCGGTGAGCTGGCTCGCCGTCTTCGCGCGCAACCGCACGATCGACCGCCTTCGCCGGCGGCGGCGGGTTGATGCGAGCGCGCCGCTTGAAGCTGCCGAGCACGTTGCCGATGGGGCGCCGCTGGCCGAAGCCGCTCTGATCGAAGGTGAGGATAACGACCGCATTCACACCTGCCTCGAAACGCTGGAAGAGCGACAGCGCGGCGTGATCCGCACGGCCTTTTTCGATGGTGTGACCTATGCGGATCTTGCTGCCCGGCAGGACGTGCCGCTGGGCACGGTGAAATCATGGGTCCGGCGCGGTCTTGCCCGCCTCAAGCTGTGTCTCGAAGCATGACCGAACGCGATTATCTTGCCGCCGAACTGGCGCTGGGGCTGCTGGACGGCGAAGAGCTGATCGCCGCGCGCGGGCTCGCCGCATCAGACGCGGACTTTGCCCGGCAGGTTGAAGACTGGCAGCAGCAATTCGCCGCGATGCTAGATACCATCGGAGCGCAAACGCCGCCTGAGCAGCTGTGGGATCGCATCGCCGCCGAGCTTTCGGCCCGGCCCGAAGGCGGCGCGCATATCGCTGTTCTTCAGCGCCGCCTGCGCACCTGGCAGCGCGCTGCGGCGGTATCGGCAATTGCCGCCTGCGCGCTGGCGCTGGTTGTCCTGTCGCCGGTCCTCGCGCCGCGTCCGGCCGAAGCACCTGCCGCGCCGCTGGTGGCGAGCTTTACCTTGCCGTCCACGCCTGCGCGCCTTGGCGTGACCTGGCTCCCCGCCCAGCGCGACCTGCTGGTCGATGCTGCCGGCCTGCCCGGCGACGGGGTGCACGATCACGAATTGTGGCTGGTGCCGCCCGAAGGCAAGACGATCTCGCTCGGCCTGGTCGCGCCGGACAAGTCGGTACGGCTGCACTTATCCAACGACCTTGCCGCCCGCCTGCGGGACGGCGCGACTCTGGCTCTCACGCGTGAGCCGCTGGGCGGTTCGCAAGGCCGTCCAGCCGGGCCGATTGTGGCCACGACAAAATTTTCCCCGACCTGATGCATCCTTAGGCCGATCGGCTGCGTAACTCCGCTCGCAAGGCACCCCCGGCCTTGCGGAATGCAGGAGATTTCAGGATGTATCGCAAGTCGCTCACCCCCAAAATTTTTGGCGTCGTTGCCGCCCTTGGCATGGCTTCGCTCGCCGTTTCTGGCCCGGCGCTTGCCGGCCACCACATGAAGGCCCCGATTGTTGGCGGTGCCGCCATGTATCCGACGAAGACCATCGTCGAGAACGCCGTCAACTCAAAGGTCCACACCACGCTGGTCGCCGCCGTCAAGGCCGCGGACCTCGTTGAAACGCTGTCCAGCCCCGGACCATTCACCGTATTCGCGCCGACCAACGCTGCTTTCGCCAAGCTGCCCGCCGGCACGGTCGAAACGCTGGTCAAGCCTGAGAACAAGGATACCTTGACCAAGATCCTGACCTATCACGTGGTTGCTGGCCGCGTGCTTTCCACCGACCTCGCCAAGATGATCAAGGCGGGCGGCGGCAAGGCAGAGTTCGCCACCGTCCAGGGCCAGAAGCTGACCGCGCGCATGATGGGCAAGGCCATCGTGATTACCGACGCCATGGGCAACAAGGCGACAGTGACTCAGGCAAATGTGTTGCAGTCGAACGGCGTGATCCACGTCACCAACGGCGTGTTCATTCCGCGCTGATCGATCCCCTGGCGCTGCGATAACCGACGCAGCGCCGCGCCCTGCCCCTCCCCCTGCCCTTCGGGGGCAGGGCGCCACTTTCTTCAGACTGTCTGCTAGATCGCGCCGGAAATGAACTCGTGCCGCGCGCCCAGGAAATCTTCCGGCTCGATGGCGAAGCCCGATGAGATGCAGCCTTCCGCAGTGACGCGAAGGCTGCATTTTCCCGTAAAATGGACGCTGGCCTTTTCCTCATCCTCGACCTGCCAGACCAGCGCGTAGATCCCATTCTGCACCTTGCCGAGGAACGCGCCCAGCGCGCCGGCTTCGGCATCGTCCGGCTGGATGAAGGCCACCCGGGTATCGCCCAGCTGGATCAGCGCGCGGCGGCCCGGCTGCGGACATTCGCTGCGCGCGTCCTCGATCACCTCGCCGTCGCAAAGCTGCGTGAAGAAGTGCAGCGCCTTGTCCAGATCAGCTACCACGCAGGCGATGTGATCGAGGCGCAGCACGCCCGAGGCATGACCCTGACCCACTTGCGGTCCCCAGCCGCGCCGGTCATAGGGATCGTTGGGCATCGGCACTTCGCAGACTTCGAGCAGCACGCCGCCAGTGCCCTCTGGTTTGACGAAGAAGAAGAACCCGTAATCGCTGGCGGTCACCGCGCCGGCATCGCGAAATGCCTGACTTGCCGCCTTGCCATCGGCAACCTTGAGCTCGAACGAATGGAAGGCCTGCCCGATCCTGGCAGCCATCCGCGCGAAGGGCTTGGTCAGGTCGTCCGGAGTGCGCGGCGCCATCGGTTCGACCATGTGGTTGGTGACATAAAGCAGCGCCGCATCGCGATCCTCGGCGGGAAAGTAGTTCTCGGCAAAGACCAGCCCGCCCAGCGCATCCTGATACAGCGCGCGGCACCGGGCGATTTCGGTGGTCGCATGGATCGTGTGGATCACACGCGATACCTTGATGCGGTCAGTCATTCATCCATCTCCCGGACTTGCGTTCATCACCGGGCTAGGCGGGTTGCGGCATGGCGCACAAGCACGGCGCGGCACTTTCCGCTGCCGCGATTGGTTTGGCAAACCCGGCCGGGGCAGCTACCCTTTCCGGAGCCGCATGGAAGGACCACGATGAAGAAGACGATTTCCGCGCTTTTGACCGCGACCATGCTGTTGGTCTCCGCCCCGCTGCTGGCCGATGCGCAGAGCGATATCGAAGCCCGTGCCGCCGGGCTCAAGGTTGCCATGGATGAGCGCGACGACAAGGCAATCAAGAAATTCCTGACCAAGGATTTCCAGTCGGTCGACATTTCTGGCGAGACGTCAGACGCCGATGACATGATCACCCGGCTGGCGATGATCCCGGTCGATCCGGCGATGAAGTCGGACAGCAAGATCGTTTCGGTGACGGTCGACGGAGCAAACGCCAAGGTGGTGCAGACGCGCGGCATGAAGATGCAGCGCGAAGGCCGCGACGGCGTCATGCACCAGGGCGAATTCATCACGTCATCGAACGACACCTGGGTCCAGCAGGGCACCACCTGGCTGCTCAAGTCGACCGAAGTTCAGGAAGTGACGATGAAGCGCGACGGCGTGGTCATGCGCAGCTTCAAGAAGGGCGATCCGATCCCGCCCCGCCGCCCGCGCGGTGAAGGACGCGGAGGCCCGGGCGGCGAAGGCGCACCGCCTCCGCCGCCGGCTGACTGATTACATTATTGGATAGGTAGCGAAGGGGCGGCTCAGGCCGCCTCTTCCTTGCCCTTCAACACGCGCACCGGTTCCTTGCGGCCGGCGACGACCTCTGCATCGACCACGACTTCGGCAATGTCGGTTTCGGTTGGGATGTCGAACATCGTGTCGAGCAGCAGGGCTTCGACGATCGACCGCAATCCGCGCGCGCCGGTCTTGCGGGCGATGGCCTTGTTGGCGATCGCTTCCAGCGCATCGTCGGTGAAGCTCAGCGCCACGTCTTCCAGATCGAAGAGCTTGGCATACTGTTTGACGAGGGCGTTCTTAGGCTCCTTGAGGATCTTCACCAGCGCCTCGATATCGAGGTCTTCCAGCGTGGCGATCACCGGCAGGCGGCCGACGAATTCGGGGATGAGGCCGAACTTGAGGAGATCTTCGGGCTCTGCCTTCTGCAGCAGTTCGCCAACCTTGCGCTTGTCCGGATCGGCCACGTGGGCGCCGAAACCGATCGAGCGCTTCTGCAGGCGGTCCGAAATGATCTTGTCGAGACCGGCAAACGCGCCGCCGCAGATGAACAGGATGTTGGTGGTGTCGACCTGCAGGAATTCCTGCTGCGGATGCTTGCGCCCGCCCTGCGGCGGCACCGAAGCGGTGGTGCCTTCCATCAGTTTGAGCAGCGCCTGCTGCACGCCTTCGCCCGACACGTCGCGGGTGATAGAGGGGTTTTCCGCCTTGCGGCTGATCTTGTCGATCTCGTCGATGTAGACGATGCCGTGCTGGGCTTTTTCGACATTGTAGTCGCTGGCCTGAAGCAGCTTGAGGATGATGTTTTCGACGTCTTCACCCACGTAGCCGGCTTCGGTCAGCGTGGTGGCATCGGCCATGGTGAACGGCACGTCGAACGTCTTGGCGAGCGTCTGCGCCAGCAGGGTCTTGCCGCAACCGGTCGGCCCGACGAGCAGGATGTTCGACTTCGACAGCTCCACCTCGCCGCCCTTGGCGCTGTGCTTGAGCCGCTTGTAGTGGTTGTGCACCGCCACCGAGAGCACGCGCTTGGCGCGGTCCTGGCCGATCACGTAATCGTTCAGCGTCTCGAAGATGTCACGCGGGCTGGGTACGCCGCCGTCCTTCTTGCCGGCGATCCCGGCCTTGGTTTCCTCGCGGATGATGTCGTTGCACAGTTCGACGCATTCATCGCAGATGAATACCGTCGGCCCGGCAATGAGCTTGCGCACTTCGTGCTGCGACTTCCCGCAGAAGCTGCAGTAGAGGGTGCTTTTCGCGTCGGATCCGCTCAATTTCGTCATTCTATATCCTGTCGACCCGTCCGAATTATCGCGGGGGATTCGCCGAAGTCTAGCTCCGCCCCCCGTAGAATCAATCCTGCCCTATAACGCCATAAGCTTTCAAAGGGCTGAAAACCGTGGTGGCGTTGGCCTTAATCGCACGGAAAGCGCTTGGAAACCTTATTCCGGCGCGCCGCCCGAACCGCTTGCATCGCCTACGCTTTCGCTAGCCGGCCGGCTTTCGAAGACCTTGTCGACCAGACCAAAGGTCTTGGCTTCCTCGGCATCGAGCCAGGTATCGCGATCAAGCGCGGTGTCGATCTCCTCGATCGTCTTGCCGGTGAACTTCGAATAGAGCTCATTCAGCCGCTTGCGCAGGCGCAGAATTTCACGCGCCTGAATTTCGATATCGCTGGCCATGCCGCGCGCGCCGCCCGAAGGCTGGTGCACCATGATCCGCGCCTGCGGCAGCGCGATGCGCATGCCCGGCTCACCCGCGGCAAGCAGGAACGAACCCATCGAGCAGGCCTGACCGATGCAAACCGTGGATACGCGCGGGCGAATGTACTGCATGGTGTCGTGGATCGCGAGACCCGCCGTCACCACGCCGCCTGGCGAATTGATGTACATCGAGATATCCTTCGAGGGATTCTCGCTTTCGAGAAACAGCAGCTGCGCCACGATCAGCGAAGCCATGTGATCTTCCACCTCGCCGGTGATGAAGACGATGCGTTCGCGCAGCAGGCGCGAAAAGATATCGAAGCTGCGTTCGCCGCGGCTGGTCTGCTCGACAACCATCGGCACGAGCGCCCCTGTGATCGGATCGACGGAGAATTTGCCTTGCGCGCCGGGCTGGTTGAACAGATCGATCATGAAGTCCCTCTTGTAGTCTTGGCGTATGAATTGACGCGCCTATGTCGGCGCTGCGTCCGCGATGTTCAAGGGCATTAACCCCCTTTTCCCGTTCGTGATGCCCCGGCAATGGCACATTGTGGACTTGTTCCAGACACGATAGGCTGGTCCGGCAGAGTGCTGGGGGTTGCATGGGTCCGGTTCACAAGTCGATCGTTGGCGCCGCGTTGCTCAGCCTTGCGGCTGCAGTGCCTGCTGCCCATGCGCAGTCCTATGCCGTAAAAAGCCTTGGCCCACAGACGAAGGCTCTGATCGCAGAAGTCGCCAAGTTCGGTGCCGGTGACCCCAGCCGGGATCCCGAAGGTGACCTCGTCAAATTGGCCGAACTGCGTAAGCGGATCGAGGCAGATCACGCCTTTCCGGAAGAGGAGCTGGGCAACCTTGAATCCGCCACAGGCGCCGGCCATTTCTATGCCCGGCGCTATGCCAAGGCGGTGGCGCACTACGAAATTGCCGCCCGCCATTTCGAACAGGCGAAAGCCGCACCTTCGGAACTGGCAGGGCTCTATGCCAACATGGGCACGATCCTGTCCTCACTGACACGATATGACGAAGCGGAAACCTATCATCGCCGCGCGTTGGCAATCCGCGAAAAGCTGGAAGGCAAGCGCGGGGCCTCGGTCGCCTCGTCGCTGTTCGGCATCGGCTATGTCTATTACCGGACGGGCCGGATCGAGGAATCGATCCCGTTGCTGCGGGAATCAGTAGAACAGCAGCTTGAATTCCTGAAGCCAGACAATCCACTGATCGTCGTGCGGATGACCTCGCTGGCATCGGTGCTCAGCCGCTCGGGCCGCGAGGCCGAAGGGTTGAAGGTGGCCCGACACGCGGAAGCGATCGGCCGCAAGAATCTAGGCGAAAAGCATCCGACCTATGCCATCGCAGTGCACAATCTGGGCACGGCGCTGATCGAAAACGGCAACTATTCCGAAGCCGTGCCAATGATGCGCGAGGCACTGCGCATCCGGGTGGCGACCATTGGCGAAACCGCTTCGGGAACGGCACTTTCGCTCCGCAATCTCTCGACTGCGCTGAAGAAGACGGGCGCTACTGCCGAGGCAGAAGAACTGTCGCGCAAGGCTGCCGAAATCTTCGCCAGGAGCGGCGAAACCGATACTCCGCAGGCGCTGGCGACGCTCTATTACGAACTGGCCGATTTTGCCGCCCTGCGCGGCGACTGGGCGGCCTATGACCGGTTTGCCGACGACGCCTTGGCCGAGGTGGACAAGAAGCTCGCCGAAAGCAATTTCGAGCGCGCGCGCCTGCACCTGCAGCATGCCGAACGGCAAGGTGAACGAGGCAAAAGCACCGAGGCACTCGCGGCGGCTGAGCGCTGGGTGCCGGTGATGCAGAAAGCCCTCATCCCCGGCCACTCGGACCGCATCTGGGCCGAAATGCTGCTCGCCAGCCTGCGCCAGAAGTCTGCGCCATCGCCATCAGCGACGGACTGGGATATGGCGGACAAGGCGATAGGCCAGCTTTCCGCCAAACTTGCGAATATAGCCGTATCTGACCGCCAATTGGTGCGCGAGGCTGAAACCAACCGCAGATCCGCGCTGATCTATTTCACAACCGCTTTGGCGGCCGGGGATCAGGGGCGCGCCTTCGCCGCGTTGCAGCTCGTCAATATCAGCGATCTGGCGATCGGCCAGCAGTTCGCCAGCGATACCGGTGCTTCTGGCCGTGAGGGAGAGGCAGCCCGCCTGCGCCGCAATCTGCTCGATCTGGCCCGTCGCCTGTCGCAGGCACAAGGCCAGCACGACATCGCGCTGCAGGCCCGGCAGTCGGACAAGGTCACAACGATTGCCGCCGAAGTGACGAAGCTTGAGGGCCAGGTCAAAGCGGCAGAGGCCGATCTGCAGGCACGCTTCCCCGAATTCGTCCTGCGTTATCGCCCCAGCCCGGTGACGTTGGCGCAATTCCGCTCGACCCTGTCGAAGAGTGATACCTTGCTGGCCCCGGTCGAGGGCCCGAGAGGTACGACCGTGGTTTCGATTTCCAAGGGTGGCATGTCGTGGCACCGGGCAGACCTTGGCCAGTCGGTCCGCGTCCTGCGCCGCGCGGTGGAGGATCCTTCTGCCGGGCTGGGGCCGTTCCCATTTGCCGAAGCGGAAAAGCTCTATCGCGATCTGTTCCCGAAGGGGGTGAAGCCGGGATCGCACGTCCTGTTCCATGGCGGCGGCGCGCTGGCCAGCCTGCCGCTGCCCTTGCTGCTCACCCGCAAGTACTCCGGCGACCTGCGCCGAGCGCCCTGGTTGCTGCACCGGGCGTCGTTTCAGGTTGTCGGCAATCTCGCCCTGCGCAACCCCTTGACCCTTGCGGCGGAAAGCAAAGCCGGGGACATGGTAATCGGCATCGGCGGAGTTGACCTGCCTGCCGCGAGCGCGCGCCGCGTGGCCATCGCCGGACTGTTCCGTTCCGGATCGCCCGAGGCCGCATCGATCAACGCCCTGCCCGCCCTGCCCAATGCCGCACGCGAACTGCGCGCCATCGCCGATGCGCTTCCCGGTGAGAACGACCTGCTGCTGATCGGGGCAGATGCCCGCGAGGAGCATCTGAAGTCCGCCGATCTGAGCAAGGCCCGCATCATTGCCTTTGCCACGCACGGGCTGGTGGCTGGCGAAGTGCGCGATCTTTGGGAACCTGCCCTGCTGGTTGGGACATCTGGTCCGGAAAGCGGCGAGGATGGTCTGCTTGGCGCGCACGAGATTGCCCAGCTGAAGCTATCGGCGGACTGGGTGATCCTGTCTGCCTGCAACACGTCCTCAGGCGATCGGCGCGACGGACCTGTCTATTCGGGTCTCGCCACCGCTTTTGCCCAGGCCGGGGCCAAGGCCCTGCTGCTGTCCCACTGGCAAGTGCGCGATGATGCCGCCGCCATGCTGAGCGTGGAGACCGTGCGCGGGGCCGGACGCGGGCTTGGTCGCGCGGAGGCCCTGCGGCGCGCGCAGCTGGCGCTGCTGGCAGACCGCAAGATTTCCGATTCCGGGCACCCGGCAATTTGGGCGCCGTTTATTATTGTCGAGAACTGAGGGGGAGTAGCCAACGATGTTACACCGGGCGCATCTGCTGCCGATCGTGCTTGCGCTTTCCGCTTGTGGTTCCATCCCGAAGCCGGACCTCACCTCGGCTCCGGCGAACGCCTCCGGCTATGTCCAGCGGATCGACGCGCTCGATGATCAGGGGCCGCGCTTGAGTGCAGTAATCGCGATCAACCCTGATGCCCTGCGAGATGCCGCCCGGGCAGAGGCGATGCCGGGGCCGCTAGCGGGCAAGACCCTGCTGATAAAGGATAATATCGAAACAGCGGACCGGATGGCCACCACGGTCGGCAGCCTTGCGCTGAAAGACAACGTCACCGGCCGCGATGCCCCGCTGGTGGCAAAGCTGCGCGCGGCGGGCGTGGTCATCCTGGGCAAGACCAACCTGTCCGAATGGGCAAACATCCGCGGGTCGCGCTCTTCCTCCGGCTGGTCCGGGGTGGGCGGGCAGACCCGGAACCCGCACGCACTCGATCGCAGCCCTTGCGGATCATCCGCCGGAAGCGGAGCTGCCGTTGCCGCCGGCTTTGCCTGGGCGGCCAACGGCACCGAAACGGATGGTTCGATCACTTGCCCGGCCAGCGCAAACGGCGTGGTCGGACTGAAACCAACGGTCGGGCTCGTTTCGCGCCGCTTCATCGCGCCGATCAGCCACAGCCAGGATACCGCCGGGCCGATGACCAGCACGGTGAAGGACGCCGCGCTGCTCCTCACCGCGATGGCCGGCGTCGATGGCGGCGATCCGGCCACCGCGCGGGCCGATCTCCACGCGCAGGTCTTTGCCGAGGGGATCGACGCCGCCAGCCTGTCAGGGCTGCGCATCGGGGTAATGCGGCGCGGGGTGGGTAATCATCCCGGCGTGATGGCCCTGTTCGAAGCCGCGCTGGCCGATATGAAGCGCGCCGGCGCGGTGCTCGTTGATATCGACTGGGAGCCCGACGGCTCCATGTACCGCGACGAAAGCCTCGTGCTGCGCTGGGAGCTCAAGCGCGACCTCACCGCCTGGCTGCAATCACTGCCCGGAAATCCGCCGGTGCGCAGTCTGGCGGACGTCATCGCGTGGAACAAGGTCAACGCGGCGGAGGAACTGCGCTGGTTCGGACAGGATACCTTCGAGGCTGCCGACAAGCTGACGGACGAGGCCGCCTACAGAAAGGCGCGCGAAAATTCGTTGCGGCTGGCGGGCAAGGAAGGAATCGACATGCTGCTTGCCAAGCACAAGGTCAGCCTGCTGGTCTTCCCCACCGAAGGTCCGGCGTGGTCGATTGATCTGATCACCGGCGGCGCATCACTGCCGGGCGTCGGCATGGGCAGCCTGCCGGCGGTGGCGGGTTATCCGCACTTGTCGGTGCCGATGGGCGCGGTGGAGAACTTGCCGGTTGGCCTGTCGATCGTCGCGGCGCAGTGGGCGGACAAGGCGGTGCTGGATGCCGGCGCAGCCTATGAACGTGCCCGCACTGCGCCTTTGCCCAAGCCTTCGTTCAAGCGCTGGGGCGAATAGAAAACAACGTCATGCTGACCTTGTTTCAGCATCGATCAAGCCTTGCGCTCAAAGTCGTGATCAGAAGCGCGAACGATGCCTTCGCGCCTTCGGACCCAACTACGCTCGCGAGGCTTGATCGACCCTGAAACAAGTTCAGGGTGACGACCGTCAAGGCTCAGATCCGCTCCGCCTCGGCCACCGCGTCACTGGCGCGCAGGGCCGAGATGATGCGGGCGAGGTGGGCCAGATCGGTCACCTCGAGATCGACCTCATAGGTGCCGAACAGCTCGTCGCGGCCGGACATCTGCAGGTGAATGATGTTGGCGCGGTTGCCGGCGAAAATGCCGGTGACTTCGGCGAGCGTGCCCGGCCGGTTGTGCAGCACGGCGCGGATGCGGCCGATCGCGCCGGTTGTCGTCTCGCCCCATGACAGGTCGAGCCAGTCGGCATCAACCCCGTCGGCCAGCGACAGGCAATCGATGGTATGGACCTCCACGCCTTGCCCCTTGCGGCGCAGGCCGACGATGCGATCACCCGGCACCGGGTGGCAGCATTCGCCAAGATGGAAGCCCATCCCAGCGGTCAACCCCTTGATCGAGATGGCGCGTTCCTGCTTGGGCCAGTCCTCAAGCTCGGGCAGGTTGGCCGTGCTTCCCGGCACCAGGGCTTCCATCACCTGCCGGTCGTCGAGCTTGGCGGTGCCGATCCGCACCATCATCTCTTCCTCGTCTTCCAGCCCCAGCCGCTTGACCGCGTCCTTGATCGCCTTCTTGCTCAGCTTGCCGGTCAACCGCGCGGCGATCTCGTCAAACAGCTTGCGGCCGATCGCGGCGATTTCCTCGCGTTCCTTCATGCGCACCGCGCGGCGGATGGCGGCGCGCGCCTTGCCGGTGACTACGAAGCCCAGCCAGGCAAGCTGCGGGCTGGCCTTGCGGCTCTTGATGATTTCCACCACGTCGCCGTTGTTGAGGCTGGTGCGCAGCGGCATGTGCCGCCCGTTGATCTTCGCGCCTACCGCCATCGAGCCGAGATCGGTGTGCACGGCATAGGCAAAATCGATCGGTGTCGCACCCTTGGGCAACTGGTGCAGTGCGCCCTTGGGCGTGAAGGCGAAGATCCGGTCCTGATAGATCGCCATGCGCGTGTGTTCGAGCAGCTCTTCGGCATCGTGGCTGGCATCGACGATTTCGATCAGGTCGCGCAGCCAGCCAACCTGGCCATCGGGCCGGATCGACTGGTTTGGCCCTCCCTGCTTGTAAGCCCAGTGCGCGGCGAGGCCGAATTCGTTGAGCCGGTGCATTTCGTGCGTGCGGATCTGCACTTCCATGCGCATCGAGTTTTCATAGATCAGCGAGGAATGCAGCGAGCGGTAGCCGTTGGCCTTGGGGGTGGAGATGTAATCCTTGAAGCGGCCCGGAAGCACGTGCCAGGTCCGGTGCAAGACTCCCAGTGCACGGTAGCATTCGTCCTCGCTGTCGGTCAGCACGCGGAAAGCCATGATGTCGGTGATCTGCTCGAAAGAGACGTGGCGTTCGCCCATTTTCTTCCAGATCGAGAACGGGTGTTTCTCGCGCCCGGAAACTTCGACCCTGACCCCGCCTTCGGCCAGCGCCTGCTTGATCGCCAGCGCAATGGAATCGACCTGCCCGCCTTCGCTCGAACGGATCTGCGAGAGCCGGCCCGTGATCAGCTTGTAGGCTTCGGGCTCAAGCTGCTCGAAGGCGAGAAGCTGCATCTCGCGCATATATTCGTACATGCCCACGCGCTCGGCGAGCGGGGCATAGATATCCATCGT
Source organism: Novosphingobium sp. (assembly GCF_031424035.1). Lineage (GTDB taxonomy): Bacteria > Pseudomonadota > Alphaproteobacteria > Sphingomonadales > Sphingomonadaceae > Novosphingobium. Next base: position 16,496 of record NZ_JANPGP010000129.1, on the reverse strand, counting down.
CTCCCGCGCGATGCGGGTGCGTTTCTCGCTGCTTTTGATAAAATGCAGCGTGCGCATGTTGTGCAGTCGGTCAGCCAGCTTGACGAGAAGGACGCGGATATCCTCGCTCATGGCGAGGAAGAACTTGCGCAGGTTCTCGGCGGCGCGCTCGTTCTCGCCCATCGCCTCGATCTTAGACAGCTTGGTCACGCCATCGACCAGCCGCGCGACTTCGGGGCCGAACAAACGCTCGATCTCCTCGATGGTCGCCAGCGTGTCCTCCACCGTGTCGTGGAGCAGGGCGGTGATAATGGTTTCCTGATCGAGCTTGAGCTCGGTCATCAGGCCGGCAACTTCGACCGGGTGGCTGAAATAGGGATCGCCCGAGGCGCGCTTCTGGCTGCCGTGTTTCTGCACGGTATAGACATAGGCGCGGTTCAGCAGCGCCTCGTCGGCGTTCGGATCATACGCTTTGACGCGTTCAACAAGTTCGTATTGGCGGAACATCGCTTCCTAGATGGCGGGTCACCGGCGGCAAGGGCAAGGAAAAACCTAACAAGTGTTGCCGGATAACGCCGCGAGCGGCTAGCCTCGTGGAAATACAGGGGGAATTCCGATGCCCAGGCCGCTGACAGTCCTTGCGCCGGTGCCCCCCTACTTCCGCATCGCCTTCTTCACCACGGCCCCGGTGCGCCATGCCGCCAGCAGCAGCGCGAGGATGCCAACGACGAGCAGGAACCACTGCATCGGCGAAGCGGTGGTCAGGCTCATCTCCATGCCTTGTCGCCCTGCTGCGCCAAGGCCCACATAGCTGGCCATCGCCGGCAGCGATGCGAGCGTGCCGATGAGGTAGTCGCGCTGGCGGATGCGGGTGAGGCCGAAGCCGTAAGAGGTCAGCGCAAAGGGCATGACCGGCGAAATCCGCAGCAGGAAGACGAAGTGCCAGCCCTCGCCCTCTAATGCTTCGTCAAGCCGCTCGGCGAATTTCGAGCGCGACATCAGTCGCTCGATCCACGGCCGCAGGATCGAGCGCGAAAGCAGGAAGGCGATCCAGCCGCCCAGCAAGGTGCAGACTACGGAGATCGCCAGCCCCTTGACCATGCCGTAAGCCGCGCCGGCCATCACCGCCATGACCGAGGCCGGCAGCACGCCGCAGGCGGCGATCAGCACTTGCCCCACGGCGAAGGCAAACCAGTGCTCGGACGGATAGGCGCTGAGATCGGTCAGGAGGCGCATTGCTGTGGCGCGGGTCTTGGGGATATGCGCGATCACTGTGGCCGCCGCGACAGCAATCGCGAGCAGCACGCCGCCGATGATCGTCCCTTTTCCCGGCAGGCGACTTGCACCCGGCCGGGGATCGGGCCGGTCCGGCTCCGTCATTGCGCTACGCCGCGCTGGAAGATCGCCGGCTTGGCCAGTCCCAGCTTCGCCAGCCGGAACGACAGCGCCGTGCCCAGCACGCCGAAGCCGTAGATGCAGCTGCGCTTGAAGTTGATTGAGCTGGCTTCCTCGAAATACTTGGTCGGGCAGGAAATCTCGCCAATGCGGAAGTCGAACCAGGTGGCCTGCGCCAGCATCTGGTTGTCAAAGACGAAATCGTCCGAGCAAGCCTCAAGCGGCAGGGTTTCCAGCACCTTGCGGCTGAAGGCGCGGTAACCGGTGTGATATTCGGAAACCTTCTGGCCCATCAGCAGGTTCTGGATCAGCGTCAGCGCGCGGTTGGCGACGTATTTGTACATCGGCATCCCGCCCTTCAGCGCCCCGGTACCAAGGATGCGGCTGGCAAGCACGGCATCGAACTGGTCCGAGGCGATCATGCTGGCCATCGCGGTGACCAGCCGCGGGGTGTACTGGTAATCGGGGTGGAGCATGATGACGATGTCCGCCCCGCGTTCCAGTGCGGCGGCATAACAGGTCTTCTGGTTGCCGCCATAGCCACGGTTATTGACGTGGACGATGGTATGGATGCCAAGCGCGCGCGAAACCTCGGTGGTGTCGTCGCGGCTGCAATCGTCGGTCAGGATCACGTCGTCGACGACATCGAACGGTATCTCGTCATACGTCTTCTTCAGCGTGAGCGCCGCGTTGTACGCCGGCAGCACGACCGCCACTTTGCGACCATTCATCATCGTATGCGTCCGATCCCCATTTGCGGCGGGTCTGCCAGACCCTGCGGCATTCCCCTAGATACCGAGAATCGACCGTCAACAGCTATTTACGATCCGGGGGCACCGTGACATAGCGGGCGCGCAGGCAAGGGGTGCTTTGGGCAGGTGCAGAACGAACTGAAAAGGCGCGCCGTACCGCCGCTCGTGGCCGTCATCGTATTCTGTGCCATGACCGCGCTCTACCTTGAGGCTAGCTGGCCGACGTACCGGCAAGTGCTCGGCACCTGGGGCGTGCGGGCGTGGCCGTGGCCGTTCCTCGATACCGATACCGTGCTTTCCGCCGCGCGCTGCCTGCGCGAAGGGGCCGACGTCTATGCCTTCAACCCCTGCGATCCCGAAGCGCGGACCTATGGCTATTCGCCGCTGTGGATGGTGCTGGCATGGTTCCCGGTGACCATCGGCTGGATCCCGTGGGTAGGACTGGCCTTTTTCGCGCTGTTCGTCTTCGCGCTGTGGCTGTTGCCCGCCGGACGCAACCGCGACGCGGTGATCCTGATTATCATCGGTCTGCTGTCCAGCGCCACCATTCTGGCAGTGGAACGCGGCAACAATGACCTCGTCAATTTCGCGCTGGTCGCCGGGATGGCGGCGCTGATGGGCCGGTCTCAGGCGGCGCGGCTGGCGGGATATGCGATGGGGCTGCTGGCGGGTCTGCTCAAATTCTACCCGATGCTGGTCATGCTGAACGCGCTGCGTGAGCGGCCGGGACGGTTCTTTGCCATCACCGCTGTGTCCATCGTCGTGACCTTGCTGGCCGCCGCCGTGACATGGCACGATCTGGTGCGAACGTGGATGATCGTGCCGCAAGGATCGCCGATTTACGAGATGTTCGGGGCGCCCAATTTCGGCAAGGGATTGGTCGTGCTGTTCCACCTGCCGCCACCGGTGGGATCGATCCTGCGCGGCGTGATGACGCTGGCGGCGCTGGCCATCGGCATCCGCTATGGCCTGCGACCGGCGACCGGCGCGGCGATGACGCAGCTTTCGGTGCGCGAGCGGGACTTCCTGCTGATCGGCGCGCTGATGACGATCGGCTGCTTCATGAGCGCGCAGAACATATCCTACCGCACGATCAACCTCCTTCTGGTCCTGCCGTCACTCACCGCGCTGCGGATCGTTGATGCCCCGCGCGCGCTAAGGGCGATGGCGCTGGTGGCGATAGGCCTGTTGTGGGCGGAGCTGCTGTTCCACTGGATTCAGGCCTTTGCCGCCATTGCTGGCGGGACGCTGGGCACCGTGCTTGAATTCGGAGTGGGCTGGCTGGGGCGCGAGATTGCCTGGTGGTGGATGGTGACCCTGATGATCGCCTGCGCCACGGCGCTGATCCGTCCGCTGGGCATGGTGGACTTCGCACTGGGCCTGCGCCGCCAGCCCGCGTCGACACGCGCCTGACATGTTCCTGCACAGCAAAGCCCCGGCGATTGCCGCCTGCCTTGTCGCAGCGATCCTCGCCATCGCCTTCGGCATTGCCCCGCACGGCTTCTATCGCGACGCCAACCTGCTACTGGGCAACAAGGCCTACTGGTTCCCGTTCCTCGATACCGACACCGTGCTCTCGGCCGTACGCTGCCTGCGGCAGGATGTCGACGCCTATGAGTTCAATCCCTGCGATCCGCAGCTTCGCGTGTTCACCTATTCGCCCTTGTGGATGGGACTGACCGTACTGCCGGTGACCGAGGCATGGGTGCCATGGGTGGGACTGTCGTGGGTGGTCCTTTTCCTCGGCTCGCTGTTCCTGCTGCCTTCCGCGCGGGGGCGTGAGGCGCAGGTGATCATGATCGCCTCGACCGCATCCAGCGCCAGTGTCTACGCAATGGAGCGCGGCAACAACGATCTGGTGATCTTCGCGCTGGTGTCGACTGCCGCCATGCTGACCATCCGCAGCCTTGCCCTGCGCCGCATCGGTTATGGACTGGTGCTGCTGGCCGGCCTGCTCAAGTACTATCCGCTGGGCGCGATGGCCATTGCCCTGCGCGAAAAGCCCCGGCGTTTCCTCGTGATTACCGCGGTATCGATTGCGGTCACGGCGCTGGCGGTTCTGGCGACATGGAGCGATCTGGTCCGCGTTCTGCGTTCGATCCCGATCGGCCAGTTCTATACCGACATGTTCGGATCCAAATCGGTCGGGCTGACCATGGTAGAACTGTTCGGCGCGCCGCGCTGGGTCGATCCGCTGCTGCGCTTCGGGCTATCGCTGGCAGCGCTGGCGGCGGGCCTGCGCATCGGACTAGGGCAGCCGCTTCATGCCGACCTTGCCCGGCTGACCCCGCGCGAGCGCTCGTTCCTGCTGGTCGGCGCGCTGATGTGCTGTTCGTGCTATTTCTCGGCCCAGAACATCGGCTACCGCGCGATCAACCTGATCCTCGTCATGCCGGCGCTGACCGCGTTGATCGCGGTTACCGGCAGGCCGATCTATCGCTGGATCACCGGCGCGGCGCTGGCCCTGCTGTGGACCGGCGCCTGGCGGATGGTGTGGGAGGATGGCGTGATGGCCAGCGCGGGCCAGTTCGATGCCTTGCGCTATGTCGCCCTGTTTGTGCGCGACCTGCTGTGGTGGGCGGTGATCCCGGCCCTGCTTGGCGCCATCGTCGCCCTACTGCGTGATGCGCCGCTGCCCGGCCGGGCATTGACGCTGCGCCGGGGTGCCGCTTCTGGTCGCTGAACCGGACATTTGCCGGTGTTTCCCACGGAGCGAAAAATTTTCTCAAAAAATTTGAGCGGGCGGGAACCCAGAGGGATCGTAGCGTGTTTTATCATCAACACAGACTGACGCTCCCTCCCTCCCCCCCCACTGTCGGCTGTGTGACTCTCGGGGCCTTCGGTAAAAACCGGAGGCCCCGTCTTCTTTTCCGGGCCACGGCAAGCACCGTCGCAGAGCACAAAAAGCCCGCCCTCTCGCGAGGACGGGCTTCGCTTTTTTCTGCGTGGCTAGATCAGGCGCAGTCGGCCAGTTTTGCCGCTTGGAGCGCTTCGTTGACTCGGCGGGCTTCGCCAGCGAGCTTCGCCTCGGCTTCAGCGCGGATCGGATCTGATGCGCTCATGCCTTCAGCTTCGGCGGCGAGCTGGGAATCCACCTCGTCCTTCCACTGAGTCAGCAGGGCGGAACGCTCTGCCGGATTGAGGTCGATATCCTCAAGCAAATCTTCCGGGCTGGCGTAATGCTTGCGCGGATCTGGCGCGCGATTGCTGGTCTCATCCTGCTTGATCGCGTCAGCCGGGGTCATATCGGTCATGGAGAAGTCCTTTCGCGAGGAATCAGGCGGTGGCTGCCTGCGGGGTAGCGCGGGTGCTGGCCTTCTTGGCTGATTTGCTGGCGGGCGCCTTGCGGCGGTTGCTGGTGCGCGTCTTGGCCTTGTCGCTCTTGTGATAGTGGCTCCAGGCCGTCACCGCGCCGAACGCAACCAGAGCGAGCGGGAGAGAGGCTGCGGCAACGCGCGTGGCAAGCCCGGCTGCGCCCAGCCGGACGAAAGGGTTCGTGCCGACAATATCGCTGGCAACATCGGCGAACTTTCCGGCGAAGGCGGAAGTGAACAGGGTTTTCATCGGTTACTCCTGAAGATCAGCGCGCAGGGCGCGTTGCGTTGACGTCTTGGCGATTGAGATAAGATGGGCGCGCCTTGCTGGTGCGGACTTCGCAGCGTGCCAGAACCGAGGGGAAATCGGCCCGCGCTGCAACATCCGACATCAGCGCGGATTCGATCTGGGCCGTGCATTCGGCGCGGGTGGCAAAGGCCGCCTGCTGGGCCTGCAAGGCCTGGCATTCATCGCCGGCATCGGAACAGCCAAGCAGAACAAGGGCAAAGGTCAGGGCAGACATGGCAGAGCTCCGCGCCAGTTATTCAGGCTGAGGCATTCAGACCGAGTGGCCGTCAGCCGAAGCCTTGCGGGCCTTTTCCAGCTCTTCGGCTTCCGGGCCGTCGAGCGCGTCGGCGGCTTCGCGGGCCTTCTGTTCAGCCTTGCCCGACTTGGCGAATTCGTGCTGCTCGTTCTGGAATTCTTCGGCAGCTTCGTAGTTGCCTTCGCCGATTTTCTGCTTGTCCATGGTATTTCTCCCGGATTGGGGGGACCGCTGCGGCCCGTTGTTATCTAAACCCGCAAGACCTTGCGCTGGTTCCCCGGGCATCAGCGATTGTGCTGCCGAAAGCAGGGCCGCGCCTATCCCTTCGCCTTGCGGCGCGGCGTCCGGGTGCGGGGCGATCACCTGCACGGCATGGCGGTGGATGCTGAGGTTAAATGGCGTGCGGGCCAGCACTTCGCCATCGATCGCCACTTTCTGGCGAGGGTGCGCATCGATCCGAGCCTGCGTCAGCTTGATCTCGCGCGCCATGCCTTCGCGCCGGCGCAGGCCGAGCAGCCTGAGGTACCAGTCGCGGGCGAGTGACCACTTGCTCTTGCCTGAGACGATCTGGATCAGGATCGCACCATCATCGAGCTGGGCCTCGTCGCTCACCTTGATGCCGCCGGTATATTGCCCATTGAGCATGCGCAGTTCGGTGGCCCAGCATTGCTCGGTGCCGTCCGGGCTTTCGAGCGTCAGGCGGAAAGGGCGGAAGCGGATCAGGCTGTAGATCGCCCAGCCCAGATAGCCCACACGGCCAAACCAGCGCTTGACCTTGGGCGGAATGGTGTCGCCAATCATCGGCGGCATGCCCATGGCGGCGCTGTTGGCGAACATGTTGCCGTCGATTTCGGCAAGGTCGACCCAGATCGCGTGGCCGGCAGCAATGGTCGCCACTGCCTCTTCAATTCCCGGCCCGATACCCAGGCCGCGGGCAAAGCTGTTGGCGGTGCCGAGCGGAAGCGGCGCGAAAATCGCCTCGCTGCCGATCAGGGCACCGATCGTGGTCGATATCGAACCGTCGCCCCCGCCGACGATGAGCAGCTGCGCCCCATCCGCCAGCGCCTTCTCAACGGTGACACGCATCTGCGAGGGATCGCGCACGCCATGCGCTTCGGCCAGCGGCAAGCCCGCCGCTGCGAACAGGCTTTGCGCCTGCACGAACTGATCGGCACCCTTGCGGCTGTGCGTATTGACGATGAGGGCGGCGCGAAGAGAGGCCGTAGCGCCTGCCTGTTGGGGGGTGGGTTCCATGTCCGCAGCAACGGGTCGCCGCACAAAAAGTTTCCCGGTGACCGGAACCGAACCTGCGCTGAACTGTTTTGAAGTCACACTACGCTTGGAAGGACCCCAACCATGACTCTTCTCCTCGTTCTCATCGTCGGCGGCATCATCGGCTGGCTCGCCAGCATGGTAATGCGCACCGATGGCCAGCAGGGCATCATCCTGAATGTCGTCGTCGGCATCGTCGGCGCTCTGCTTGCCGGCTTCCTCATCACCCCGCTTATCGGTGGCGCTCCGATTACCAGCGGTTCGTTCAGCGCGATGTCGCTCATCTCGTCGTTCATCGGCGCAGTTGTGCTTCTCGCAATCGTGAACCTGTTCCGCCGCGGCGCCGTGCGTTAAGCACTGAACCACATTCCCGATGCCGCCCCGTCGGCATCCGGGTGGACCTGGGCCTGGGGGCGGTTTGCGCAAGCACCGCCCCCAAGTTCGTTTGGGGTCCGCAGAATGAATTTTCCAGCTCCCGGAGTTTCCCATGCCCATCACGTTGATGCCCCTGCCGTTTGACAAGGCTGCCCTTGAGCCCGCCATCTCTGCCGAGACGCTGGAGTTTCATCACGGCAAGCATCACAAGGCCTATGTCGACAAGACCAACGAGCTGACCGCCGGCACTGACCTGGCAGACAAGCCGCTTGAGGCGATCATTGCCGCCGCCAAGGGCAAGGACCAAAAGCTGTTCAACCAGTCGGCGCAGGTGTGGAACCATGGCTTCTACTGGGCATCACTGAGCCCGGAAAAGACCGCGCCTTCGGCCGACTTGACGAAGGCTATCTCCGCTGCGTTCGGCAGCCATGACGCCATGATCACCAAGCTGGTCGAGGAAGACGTGGCCCATTTCGCATCAGGCTGGGCATGGCTGGTATCGCACGGCGGCGAGCTTGCGGTCATTACGACCCATGACGCCGGGCTGCCGGACGAAGGCGAAGGCAAGCCCCTGCTCGTGCTCGATGTCTGGGAGCACGCCTATTACATCGACCGCCGCAATGACCGGAAGGCCTACCTGACGTCGGCGGCGAAGCTGCTTAACTGGGAATTCGCCTCGGCCAATTTTGCCAGCGGCGAACGCTGGACCTATCCGGCCTGATCGGCATCTGGTCCAATTAGTGCTTAAATGGGGGCGGCCTCGATCACTCTGAGGGTGACGAGGCGCCCTCGTTGAGGAGCAGGCCTAGCTGTGCACGTCCGCGCGCGACCCGGCTTTTCATCGTGCCAATGGCCACACCGCAGACCTGCGCGGCCTCTTCATAGGAAAAGCCGCTCGCGCCGATCAGCAGCAATGCCTCCCGCCGCTCGGGTGGCAGGCGGTCAAGCGCGCGTTGCAAGTCATTCATGTGCAGCGCATCTTCCTGATCGGCGGCCGTCACCAGCATCGTTTCTGCCACGCCGTCCTCAAGCTGCGTCTCGCGGCGATAGCGGCGCAGTTCGTTGAGGAAGTTGTTGCGCGTGATAGTGAATACCCAGGCCTTGAAGTTGGTGCCCGGTTTGAAGGAATCGCGCGAAGTCCACGCGCGCAGCACGGCCTCCTGAACCAGATCGTCGGCGCGCTCGGCCTGACCGCACAGCCCGCGCGCGAAAGCACGCAGGTGCGGCAAGAGCCCGACCAGAGCCTCGCGGACATCTTGTCCGGCATCCTGATTGGCAACCGTGGCCGGTTCCGACCCAGCTTCGGCTGTTTTCTCGACAGTTGCAGGCTTAGCCATTTCCATCCTTGTCCAGCCGCTTGAGCAAGTCCTCGAAGCTGTCCGGCAAGGGTTCCGATACGACACCGTCGTAAAGCTTGCGCAGTCCGTCAGCCCAACCTTGCCTGCCACTTGTCTGTTTTCCAGCGCCAGCCGTGCCCTGCGGGTCACGCCTTGGAGGCATGGCGCGGGGGGCGGGTTTGGGGTCATGATCTGTCAAGGGATGGCTCCGTGGCGCGGATGCGAAGCGAGTGCGCGGTAATTCAGTAAAACAGCTTGCCAATTTGCGGCAAGTCTTGGAACAATTAATCGTCAGCTTGGTTCCCGTATTGCCAGTTCAGACTATCGCATAATGGAACTGGCCCGTGGCCGCGCCGCCACGCCGGGAGCACGAAAAGCAAGATAATGGACAAAGCGCTGCTCTCCCGGGTCGAAAAACAGGCCCTGTTTCACCGTTACCCACGCAGCCTGCCGTTTACCCTGCTGGCGATCGGATTGCTGATCACCACGCTGTTCGTGCTCAATATCGAGCAGACGGACACAATGGCACGCAAGATGACGCTCGACACCGATGTGAATGCGCTCGCCACCGAGCTTGAGCGCAAAGCTTCGGAAAACACGGCATATCTGAAGGCGGCGGCCGCACTGTTCGGCATGTCGAAGGATGTCAGCCACGACGAATTTTCGGAGTTCGTTGCCGAGATGAGCACGGGCCATTCGACCCGTGGAGCGCTTGGCATGGGTTGGACCGCCTGGGTTCCCGCCGGCAGCGCGCCCGCATTTGAAGCGGAACAGCGGCGGCTCAACTCCGACATACCCTTTCGCATCTATCCAGATACGGATCCGATGGGCGACAAGGCGGTGATATCGCTGCTCGCACCCCGCACACCTGATAATACCCGCGCGCTTGGTTTCGACATGTATTCCGAAACGGTCCGCCGCACGGCGATGCAACAATCGTTGAATTTGAATCGACCGGTAGGATCAGGCCGGGTGCAATTGATCCAGGATGCTGGAAAACCACCCGTCAGCGGCGTGCTGATATTCCTGCCCGTCTATGGCCGGCAAGAATTGGGCCGCTCGGTCGGTCCGCTGAAGGGCTTCATCTACACGCCGGTCCGGGTTCCCGAACTGCTTGGCACGGCCATCACCGGCGCGCATCGCAACACGGGCCGCGTGGCTATCTATGACGGTCAGCCCGATCCTGCCAGACTGCTCGCTGCCACGCCCGGCGATTTCAATGAGAACGAATTCTCGCGCGCGAAAGTCGACTTCGCCGGGCGCGAGTGGACCATCGTCGTGTCCGCCAACCGGGGGGCGGGACTGACCAGGATCTCGCTGCTCGTGCTGGGACTGGGTACGCTGATCAGCCTGCTGGTGATGGCCGTGGCCTGGCTGGTGACCAGCCGCGCGGCGGAAGATCGCAAGGTGCTGGAATGGCTTACCGACCAGGCAGCACTGCGCACCTCGCTGACGCGCGAGCTCAACCACCGGGTCAAGAACACGCTGGCCAATGTTCTGTCGATCGTCGCACTCACCCGCCGGCGGACCCGCGATATTGACGAATTCGCCGATGGGCTCAGCGGCCGCCTGCGCGCCCTTTCCGCTACGCACGACATCCTCTCGCAGCGTGAATGGACCAATGCGCTGGTCGCCGATGTCGTTCAGAGCGAACTGGCGCCCTATCTCGATCCCGAGGATCCCCATGCGGAGATTGCCGGCCCCGATGCCCTGCTTGCCCCCAATGACGCCATGTCGCTGGGGTTGGCGCTGCACGAACTGGCGACCAATGCTGCCAAATATGGCGCGCTGAGCGTGCCTGACGGCAAGGTTTCGGTCACCTGGGACATCATTTCGCCAGACCGGCTTTCGGTATCGTGGCGGGAACACGGCGGTCCACCGGTCATCGCCCCGACCCGCCGCGGCTTCGGACTTGAACTGATCGAGAAGATTGTCAGTCAGGAACTCGACGCACCGGTTGACCTGAGCTTCGATAGCAACGGTGTGACCTGTAAGCTGGTCGTGCCGCTGCGCAGCCCCCGCGAATTCACCATCCGCACCGGACCGATCCCCACACCAGCCTGACCGGACGACCGCGAGCGTTCTGTCCGCAAGGACCAAAAGAAAAGGGCGCCGCCCGGAGAGGCAGCGCCCTTGCTTCAGCTTGCGGCTTTGGAGCGCGTTACAGGGGCTCGGTCGTGCCGAAGAACAGCGCCTGGCTGATCGTCGCACGTACAGTCTCTTCCTGGAACGGCTTGGTGACGAGATAGGTCGGCTCGGGCCGCTCGCCCGTCAGCAGCCGTTCGGGATAGGCGGTGATGAAGATCACCGGCACCGATGCCATGGCAAGGATATCCTCGACCGCGTCGATCCCCGAACTTGCGTCAGCCAGCTGAATATCGGCAAGCACGAGGTTCGGGCGCAGACGGGCAAAAGCCTCGGTCGCCGAAGTGCGCGTGGTCGCGGTGGCGGCCACGGTATGGCCCAGATCGGTAACCAGCTCTTCCAGCTGCATCGCGATCAGCGGTTCATCCTCGATGATCAGCACGCTGCAGGCGCTCTCCGCCTCGATCTCTTCGACGGCGCGGATGACCAGTGCAGTGACCTCCTCGGGCTGCAGGTCAAGCACTTCGGCCGCCTCTGCCTCGGAAAAATCCTCAAGCGTGGTGAGCAGCAGCGCCTGACGATGCTCGGGGGGAATCCGGTCAAGCCGTGAATTGGCACCGGCTTCCGGGGCCGTTACATCGCCGCCATAGGCCAGCTCGACATGGGCATTCGACCAGATCCGCGTGAAGGCGCGGTAAAGCTGGACGCGGCCCATCACCAGTTCAGCGCGGAGATCCTCGTCCTGCAAGGCGGCTTCCAGAAGTTCGCGCACATAGGCGTCGCCCGAATGCTGCGAGCCGGTAAGGGCACGCGCATAGCGGCGCAGGAAGGGTAGCCGTTCGGCCAGTATTTGTCTGAATGCCATTGTCTGTTAGCTACTTTCGCGGAGGTGTTGCCGGACAGGCGCCCGGTGCTTGCGTGACGGGGATATGCCTTAAGGCTGGCAGAGGCAAGTTCGGCAGAGATAGGACGCAGCCGGATAAGCGGGCAGCCCGGACTCGGCGCGGCCCAGTCAGGAGATCGTCCGCGAGGACCTGCACCCGATTCGGTTTCCTAGGCTGCCTGATCATGCGCTGACTTATCACACAAACTCCCCGGCGGCCGGATTCCGGCCTTTGCGACTGTTAAAACGCGCCCGATCCGGATTGGTTCCCGTGAAGTCGCCGGGAACATCGCTGCAGATTGACCGTTGTTGACGCAACTGCTGGGGCAAATTCGCCCCGCCGACCTTTCCCGTTTCTCAGGAGCATTCCATGGCCCGCATCGGCAGCAAGCCCGACACCCGCTTTCGTGACAAGCCCGGCATTTTCGGCCGCCTGATCGAGGACCATGACCGCCACCGCGAACTTCTCGCCGCGATTACAGAGACGAGCGGAGACACGCCCGAACGCGCGGCATTGTTCGAAGAGCTGACTTACGAACTCAAGGCACATGCCGCCGCCGAAGAGCAGGCGCTCTGGTCCAGCGTCCTGCGCAAACCGGAGATCACCGAGCAGGGCCGCCATGCCGTGGCCGAGCACAAGGAAATCGACGACCTGCTTAACGAACTGGCGGCGCGCGACATGGCCAAGGGATCATGGCTGGTGCGCTTCGGCGCGCTCAAGGAGGAATACCTCCACCACATCCGCGAGGAGGAGCAGGAGCTGTTCGAGGCCGTGTCAAAGCACCTCGACAAGGCTGACCGTGACTACATGGAAAGCGTCTTTTCGCGCCGCAAGCCGGTAGAAAAGGACAAGGCAGAGATTACCCCCAAGCTCCACGCCGCGCATTGAGGCTTTCGGCCGGGTTGCAATGGTCATGCAGTGACTTTGCAAATCAAGGGCAAATCCAGGGCAACTCCGGGAACCATTCCGCCTCCATCCGTGTTCAACCCCCATGAACAAGATGGAGGAGGCCCCCTTGGCACAGCACACAACCCTGACGATCGAACCGGAAATCACGGTTGAGATTGTGCCGGCACCCAGCCTCAGCGACGAAGAATTCCGTACCGCCCTGACCCGCATCGCTCCGCATTTGCGCGGTTTCGCGCGTACGCTGTCGGGTTGTTCGGAACGCGCCGACGATCTGGCGCAGGAGGCCATGCTCAAGGCATGGTCAGCGCGTGGCAGCTACCGCGCCGGAACCAATTTCAAGGCGTGGATGTTCACCATCTTGCGCAACCAGTTCTACAGCGAGACCCGCCGTGCCCGCTTTACCGGCGAGTATGACGAGGAAATGGCCGAACGCACCCTTCGCACCAAGGGCGGCCAGGAAGAATGCCTGGAATTGACCGACGTTCTTCGCGCGCTGGAATCCATGCCGGAATCCTACCGCGATGCGCTGATCCTCGTGGCGATCGGCGACTTCTCGTATGAGGAGATATCGGTGATCTGCGGCATTGCGCTGGGTACGGTCAAAAGCCGCATCTGCCGCGCCCGCGCCATGCTTGCCGCCATCATTGACGGCGGACAGCTGGCAGATTCGCGCCATGACTTTGTCATGGAAGGAAATGCAACCGAACTGCTGTTCGCCCGTATGCGTCATATCGCCAACGGCGGAAACCGCAGCGACCAACTCATGCTGCAAGCTGCCTGACCTGGTGGCTTTTTGGTAAGGAACTTATAGGCTTAGCATTGAAATGCGTGATATCCTGATCGTTGAAGATGAACTCCTCGTGGCACTCGACCTAGAGGACATTCTCACCTCCGGAGGGTACGATGTCCTTGGCATCGTAGCCGACCGCAAGGGCGCAGACTCGATCCAGCGTGCGCCAGTGGTTGCCCTCGTCGACCTCAACCTGCGCGATGGGCCGACGGGCAATGAAGTTGCCCGCGCCCTTGCGAGCCAGTTTGGCACGCGGATCATCTTCGTCACTGCCAACCCGGCGCAGATCACCGATCCGCCCGAAACCGCCATTGGCTATGTCCAAAAGCCGTTTCGCCCCGATGTGGTCATTTCGGCAGTAGAAGCCGCAATCGCCGGAAATAACCCGCCGCCGGGCGTTCATCGGCTCAACTGACTTCGTGACGGCAAATGCCGCCCCAATGCGAAGATTGTTTTCCTTCGGCTTGCGAAGTCAAGGACCTCAGACCCGCTGGACGTTTCCTGATGGAATGCTGATCTCCAGTTCCAGGCTTCTATCGCCCCAAGTCGTGATGTAGCTGCCACCCAGCTGGCGATTGATGCTCATGTCGATCAGGCGCGAACCAAAGCCGCCCGGCATGGCCTCGCCAGTCTTGGCAATGCCATGCTCGATCCAGCGCAGGCACACTGTATCGCCAGCCTCGAGGGCGATCTCAACCGTTCCCTCATCCACGCCCAGCGCGCCGTATTTGGCCGAATTGGTCGCCAGTTCATGGAACACCAGCGAAAGCGGCGTGGCCGAGCGATCGTCAACCGCGATCTCGTCACCGGTGATCGTGATACGGTTGCTGCCGGCGATCATGTAAGGCGATAGCAGCTCCTCCAGCATGCCTTTCAGCCCGCCGTGCGTGGTGCCGTCACTGCGGCTGCCGGGGCTGCCGACAAAAGCATGAGCGCGGCCCAGTGCCAGAATGCGGCCATACAGCTCGGCAGCGAAATCGGCGGCATCGGGATGGCTGCGAGAGCTCAGCGAAACCAGCCCACCAATCACCGCGAAGATGTTCTTGATGCGGTGATGCAGTTCCTGGCTGAGCAGTTCGAGCGCATCCGCATTGGCCATTTCATCATCGATGTCAGTGCAGGTTCCGATCCAGCGCATGACTTCGTAATTGGCATCGAACAGCGGCAGCCCGCGCGCAATCACCCAGCGATAGGCGCCATCATGCCGGCGCAGGCGATAGCGAACTTCATAGGAGCGTCCGGTGGTAACGGCGCGGCTCCAGGCCTGCGCGGCGACAGGAGCGTCCTCCGGGTGAAGCAACGATAGCCAGCCAGTGCCATAACTCGCCTGGGCAGGCAGGCCGGTGAAATCGCACCAAGGGCCGTTGAAATAGTCCGACAGGCCGTCAGGCGGCGTCGACCAGACCAGCTGCGGCAAGGAATCCGCTAGCACGGCAAAGCGCTGTTCCAGTTCTGCAACCTGCACCAGCGATTCGCTGCGCTCCAGTTCCGCGCGCGCATCGGCGCGCAGCCCTTCAAGCAGGCTCATCACCACTTCGCCCAATGTGGCGAGCGAATCGGCCTGCAAGGGGGTCAGCCCGTCACGCGCCGCATGGTCGATTACGCATAGCGCGCCAAGCGGCTGGCCTTCGGGGGAAACCAGCGGCTGCCCGGCATAGAAACGGATGCCCAGATCACCGGTGACCAAGGGGTTGGTGGCAAAACGATCGTCCCGCGTGGCGTCGTTAACGACCATCGCTTGGCTTTGGCCCATGGCATGCTCGCAGAACGAATGTTCGCGCTCCGTCTCGCAGACATCGAGGCCGGAACGCCCAATGAAAACCTGCCGGTTCTCCTCGACGATCGAAACCAGACCGATCGGGGCATTGCAGATCTCTGCCGCCAGCCGCGCGATGCGGTTCAACCGGTTTTCGTCCGACCGGTCGAGGGGATACTGGTCAAGAATGGCCAGGCGCTTGGCCTCTGCTTCGTTGCGGGTCGGGGTGGTCAAACGCATTCTCCGAAAGGCGTCAGCGCCGGGATGATCGCGCTTCTGGGGGAACGCAAGTCAGTGCCGCTGGGTTCCCGTCAAAAAGCTGGCCCGCCAATCAATCTTATAGAGTTTTTCAATTCTGGGAACAAATCACGGGCCCGGTCGGTTTACCCTTCCGACGACGCGCCGGACTTTTCACGCCGGCAGTCACAACATAACGTGGAGCTCTCGCTTTCATCCGCCGCCGAGTGCGGGGGCTCCACGCTACACCCCGCCTTTAACCTATTGCAGCCGTCCCATTGGGGCGGCGTTTTCGCGTGCACTCAGCGGGCAAAGGAAAACCCCGGCACCTTGGCGGGCACCGGGGCGTTGCGACCCTTGCTGATTGAAATCAGTCAGGCGGTATTACTGGACCTTCTTCGCCGCATCCTGCGCGGCATTGCCGACCTTGTCCGCAGCTGCACCGACCTTCTCGGCCGCTGCCTTGATTGATGCGTCCGACGGATCAGCCTTGTTCGAACCCGAGAAAACCATGAAGGCCAGAATCGCGAGAATAACAGCCACGGCTATGCCGAGGACGATTCCGCCGCTTGAACTGCCTTCCTTGATGATCGTGACGTGATCGGGCGAATTGCTGGTATCGCTCATGTCGAACTCCTCATTTTGGTGCTTGCCGGACTTTGCCGATTATGGCGAGCTGATCGCGTTCAAAATGCCTGTTCGCAGCATTTGTTCCCTTGCCGGTTGCGGCGATTTGCTCCGGACCGCTCTGCGGCTATGGTCGCCGGGAAATGCGCAAAGACAGGTTAGCGATGAATTCCCCTTCCAGCACAGTCAAAGGCGCATGCGGGCACGATTGCCCCGATACCTGCGGCTGGGTGGTGACC
>NZ_JANPGP010000128.1:0-1567 GCF_031424035.1 Novosphingobium sp. | reverse complement strand
GGGCAAAGTGGCCAGCCCCGCTCCCGCGAGCCCGCCGCGAATGAAGGCGCGGCGGTTCACCGCCACGGGAGACGCCGGGGGAATCGAAGGTGCGGGCGGGACCATGGGGCATCTTTCCGGCAGAGACGGTTGCGGTTGCGCAGCGTCATGCGCCATGACTGTGACCGATGGAAGAACCCGCGTTTTTCACGATGTCTGACGGTCGCCGGATCGCGCACCGCTCCATCGCGGGCACCGGCCCGGCGCTGGTGTTCCTGCCCGGCTACATGTCCGACATGAGCGGCAGCAAGGCGACCGCGGTGTTCGACTGGGCGGTGCGCGAGGGGCGGGCATGCTTGCTGCTCGACTATTCAGGCTGCGGCGAAAGCGAAGGCGACTTTGCAGATGGCACACTGACTCGCTGGCGCGACGAGGTGTTGGCGCTGATCGATGCGCTGGTGGCTGGCCCGGTCGTGCTGATCGGCTCATCGATGGGCGGGTGGCTGATGGTGCTGGTCGCGCTGGCGGTCCCGGAGCGAGTTGCAGCCTTTGTCGGGATCGCCGCCGCACCGGACTTTACCGACTGGGGCTATGACGCCGCGCAGAAGGCCGTGCTGCGCGCTGGTCAGCCGGTGTTCGAAGCCAATCCCAATGGTCCCGAATCAACCCCGACTTACCCGGTTTTCTGGGTAGATGGCGAGACCAACCGGCTTCTCGAAAGCGCAATCGCGCTGAGCTGTCCGGTCCGGCTGCTCCACGGACAGGCCGATGCCGACGTCCCGTTCGAGACCTCGCTCCGACTCGCCCATGCGCTGCATTCAGCCGATGTGCAGGTGACGCTGATCAAGGACGGCGACCACCGCGTTAGCCGCGACGATGACATCGCGTTGCTGTTACGGACGATTGCTGCCTTGCCGACCGGAGCTGCCTGAATGACGATCCCTGCCCTCGCGCTGTTGCTGGCGCAGCTTGGCCCCTCGGTGAGCGGCGGAGCCGCGCCGCCGATCCAGTCGGCCCCCCTGCCGATCCCGCGCAAGGCGCCGGAGGCCGCGTCGGCTGCGGCCGCACCCGAACCGAGCAAACTCCAGCTGTGCCTTTCGGCGATCGATGAAAATCCGCTCTCCGCGATCGAGGCGGCGGAGGAGTGGCGCAAACTCACCAAAGGCGCGACCTCGGCTGAGCCCAACCATTGCCTCGGCGTGGCCTATAACCGGCTGGGTCGTCCGGCCGAGGCCGAAGTCGCGTTCAACGCGGCGCGCGAGGCCCTTCCGGGCAGTGAAATGGTCCGCCGCGCCAGCTTCGGGGCGATGGCTGCGCTCGCGGTGCTCGAGCAAGGCGATGCGGCGCGTGCCGATGCAGGGCTTGCCGCAGCACTTGGGGAGGCCAAAGCTGGCGGCGACATGCGGCTGGCGGGCGATATCGAGATCGACCGGGCGCGGGCGCAAGTTGCGCTCAAGCAAGACGCTGCGGCCGCTGCGGGCCTTGCCGAAGGCCGCACCGCGAGCCCTGACAATCCGGCCGGATGGCTGCTCTCGGCAACGCTGGCGCGGCGACAGGAGCACTTGGCCGATGCCCAGGCCTTCATTCA
>NZ_JANPGP010000127.1:0-6993 GCF_031424035.1 Novosphingobium sp. | reverse complement strand
GGAAGGCGGGCGCAGGCGGTGATCCGGGAGCCAGGAGACCTGCCGATGATGGTCGTTCCGCAGCCGGGCGGGGTGTACCGGATGCAGCGTGGGCTCGCCAATAAGGGCGGGTGGCCTCGCCATGGACGACGTTCGTTCATGGTTGGAGGTTTTTTACGTGAAATATCTGTTTTTGCTTGGTTGTTCGCTTGCCGTTTCTGCGCCCGCTTGGGCTGCAGACGATGAAATTACCGTGCTCGCAACCGGCCTTTCGGAGCCTGTTGACCAGACGGGGCAGGCGATCAGCGTGGTCGATGCCGAGGAACTCGCCTCGATCCAGGGGCCTGACATCACCCGCGTCCTGGAGCGCCTGCCCGGCGTCACGCTGACCCGCAATGGCGGGTTGGGATCATTCACCGGTGTACGCATCCGCGGCGCCGATGCCGAACAAACGCTGGTGCTGATCGACGGCGCGCGGGTGGCGGACACGTCCTCACCCGGCAGCGGTTTCGATTTCGGCACGCTGCTTTCGGGCAATGTCGAAAAGCTTGAACTGCTGCGCGGATCGAACAGCGTGATCTGGGGATCGGACGCCATCGGCGGCGTGATTGCCGTGACCACCAAGGCCAGCGAAGGCGTGGAGGCTTCGGCCGAATACGGTGCCTATGACAGCTTCACCGGCTCCGCTTCGGGCGGGATGAAGACCGGCGACCTCACGCTTTCCGTGAATGGAGGCTATTCTCGCAGCGATGGCTTTTCCGCGCTTGCCGCTGATTCCGAGGCCGACGGCTTTGAGCAATGGCAGGCCGGCGGACGCGCCGCGCTCGACATCGGCAGCGGCCTCTCGGCCTTCGTCGATGCGCGCTATGCCCGGTCGGAAGCGGGGATCGATTTCTCTTTCGCCAACGATTACGTCCAGACCACCAAGCAGGCATCGGGCCGGGCGGGGTTGCGCTATGCCTCTGAGGTGCTCGACCTGACGGCAGCCTACAGCCTTGCCGATACCAACCGCGCCTATGACAGCGCCTCCTTCGGCTACGCCTATGACAGCCGGAACCAGCAGGCCGAACTGCGCGGCAAGTGGAAGCTGGCCGGGCCGGTCGCCGTGCTGTTCGGCGCCGGTCACGTTTGGGACCGCTATGAGGGCACCTTCGATACCCGCCAGACGGCGCGGCAGGCGAACGGATATCTGCTGGCTGACTTTACGTCCGGCAGCGCCAATTTCGCCGCCGGGGTCAGGCTCGATCACCACAGCCGCTTCGGCGATGCCTGGACGATGGGGGCCAATGGATCGGTCGGCATTGGCGGTGGCTGGCGGCTGCGCGCATCTTACGGTGAAGGGTTCAAGGCACCGACGTTGTACCAGCTGTTCGGTTTCGCAGGGAACCTCGGCCTCGAACCCGAACGCAGCCAATCCTACGAAGCGGGCATCGAAAAGGGCGACCGCGGATCGACCTTGCACTTTGCCGCCACGGTGTTCCGCCGCGATAGCCGCAACCTGATCGTCTATGACGCCAATGCCAACGGCGGCTGGGGCGGTTACCTCAACGAGAGCCAGACACGCGCCAGCGGCTTTGAGATGGAGGCCGATGTTCGCCCGGTGGAGGTTCTGCAACTGCGCGCGGCCTATTCCTATGTGAAGGCCGCGAACCGCACTACGGGCCGCGATCTCTATCGCCGCCCGCGCCATGCGCTCAGCCTGTCGGGCGATTGGACCACGCCGCTGGGCGGTCTGGTGATCGGGGCCGATACGCGCCTTGTCGGGCCGAGCATGGACGATCCGTTCGGCGACAAGAACCTCGCCAACGATGTGCGGCTCAAGGGCCATGTCGTGCTTACCCTGCGCGCCAGCCTGCCAGTGACCGAGCAGATCGAAGTCTTCGGCCGCGTCGAGAATGTCGGCGATGCCGATTATCAGGCGGTCGCCGGCTACAACACGCCGGGGCGCAGCGCCTACGCCGGCGTGCGCGCGCGGTTCTGATGAAGCCGGCGGGCGTCCTTCTCGCGCTGGTGCTGGGGGCATGCTCCCCGGTGCAGGCGGGCAGGGCGCCCGCCCCTTCGCTGCCGCGCATCGTCAGCCTCAATCCCTGCACCGACGCCATTCTGGCAGAGGTGGTCGATCCGGCGCAAATTATCGCGATTTCGGCATGGAGTCACGATCCGGCGTCAAGTTCGATGGATCTCTCACAGGCGCGGCGGTTCCGGGCGACGAACGGAACTGTCGAGGAAGTTCTGGCTCTGCGGCCCGACCTGATCGTCGGCGGCACCTTTACGCCGTCAGCGACACGCAGCGCCTATGCGCGGCTGGGTTTGCGGCTGGAAGAGGTCGGCATTGCTTCGACCGTCGAGGAGAGCATCGCACAGGTGCGGCGCCTTGCAGCCTTGGCGGGCCATCCCGAACAGGGCGAAGCGCTGGTTGCCCGGATCACCGATGCCCTGGCAAAGGCCGCTCCGCCACCGGGAGCGCCTCCGATCCAGACTGTCCTGTGGGAGCCGGGCGGCATTGTGCCGGGGGACAATACACTGGTCGCCGACATCATGCGCCGCGCGGGGCTGGCGAATTTCACCGCCGGGAAGGGCATGAAGCAAGCGGACTACCTGCCACTGGAACGCCTGCTTGCCGATCCGCCGGAACTGGTGCTCACCGCCGGCAATCCGCGCGCCGAGGAAAACCGCCTGCTGGGCCATCCTGCCTTGGCGCAGCTGACGAAGACCCGCCGCAAGGCTGTGGATCCCGCCTTGCTTTACTGCGGCGGCCCGACGATCATCCGCGCCGCCCGCCGTTTTGCCGAGGTGCGCGGAACATGAACCGCCTCAACCTGACCCTGCTGGCGCTGATCGTGCTGGCCGTGCCGCTGTCTTTGCTGGCCGGGCAGGTGTGGATCAATCCGTTCGACCCGGCGGTGCCAAATGCGGCAGCGATCCTGCTCGAACTGCGCCTGCCGCGTGCCGTGCTGGCGCTGGCGGTCGGCAGCGGCCTCGGCGCGGCGGGGGCGGCGATGCAGGGCTATCTGCGCAATCCGCTGGCCGATCCGGGGCTGTTCGGCATCGCGCCCTGTGCAGCACTGGGCGCGGTTCTGTCGCTGTGGACAGGCTATGCCGTGAGCGCCTGGACCCTGCCGCTGTTCGCGCTGGCCGGGGCGGCGATCGGCATGTTGCTGCTCAGCCTGATCGCCGGGAAGAACGGCGGGGTTGCCACGTTCACGCTCGCCGGGATGATGCTCGCCAGCCTTGCCGGCGCGCTGATGAGCCTCGCCATCAGCCTCGCGCCTTCGCCTTTTGCGCTGTCCGAGATCGTCACATGGCTGATGGGCGCGATTGCCGATCGGTCGTGGAATGAGGCGTGGATCGCCGTCCCCGGCGCGCTGGTGGGCATTGCTGCGCTGCGCCTTGCCGGGCGCGGGCTCGATGCCTTGCTGCTCGGCGATGCCGTGGCGCGGTCGCTCGGGATCAACCTTGGCCGCTTGCAGGCGCTGCTGGTCATTGGTGTCGGCCTGACCGTCGGAACCGGCGTGGCGGTGGCCGGGATCATCGGCTTCGTCGGTCTGGTTGTGCCGCATCTGGTGCGCCCGCTGACCGACCGCCGCCCATCGAGCCTGATCGTGCCGAGTGCGCTGGCTGGAGCCCTGCTGCTGCTGATCGCCGATTGCCTGTGCCGGGTGCTGCCGCTGGCCGGCGGCGAGCTGCGACTGGGTATCGCGCTCAGCCTGATCGGTGCGCCGTTCTTCCTCGCGCTGTTGTTACGCATGCGGCGCGGCACTTCGGCGGATGGAGGCTGGGCATGACCCTTTCCGCCAACGCACTCGAACTGCCCGGACGGCTGGACGGCATATCGCTAACCCTGCGGCCCGGCGAACTGACGGCTATCGTCGGCCCGAATGGCGCGGGGAAGAGCAGCCTGCTCGCCTGCCTCGCCGGATTGCTCGAAGGCGGCATGGTGCGGCTGGACGGTATCGCGCTGGGTGAGGTTCTTCCGCATGACCGCGCCAAGGCGATCGGCTTTCTGCCGCAAACGCCCGAAGTGGCGTGGGACGTGACAGTTGAAACGCTGGTCGCGCTGGGCCGGTTGCCATGGCCGGGGACTCCGGGCGGCGCGGCCATCGAAGCAGCGGTCGCGGTCATGGATCTCGAACATTTGCGCCACCGCCGCGTATTGCGTCTGTCGGGCGGAGAACGCGCGCGGGCGCTGCTGGCTCGCGTGCTGGCCGGAGAACCGCGCTGGTTGCTGGCGGACGAACCGCTTGCCAACCTCGATCTCGCCCACGCTGCCGCACTGATGGGCAAGTTGCGCGGACAGGCACGTGAAGGGCGCGGCGTGGTGGTCGTATTGCACGATCTGGCCGCTGCGATGAACCATTCCGACCGCGTGGTGGTTCTGGCGGACGGCGTTATCGCGGCCGACGGCCCGCCTGCCGAAGCCCTGACGCCGGACCTGATCGGCGCGGTGTGGAAAGTCAGCGCCCGCTGGCTGGGTGAGCCGGGCGCGAAGGCCCTTTCGATCTGACGGCGAGAAAATTTCGACAGGTTTGACGCAAGTCAAGGTTGTCGTCGGTGGGGAGGCTTAGCCCGACACGGCAGGTCCTTTCAGGACCTCGTTTCTCCCCGCCTAAAGAGCGGCTGTCTCACGTGAACAGCCGCTCTCTTTTTGACTATCGTGCGGGGCACGCCTTCTTGTTGTTCGCCGCCCAGTCAATGCCTGCTTCAAGCAAGGCGAGCGCCTGCGGCTGGCTGTAGGTTTGCGGCATGTGGCCGATGGCGGAATAGAACATCCGGCCTTTTCCCATGCAGTTGGTCCAGGCAATCGGGTGATCGTTGCCCATGTCGAGATAGCCGTCAGGGCCCATCGGGCTCTTGCGCGTATAGGACCCTTCATCGAGCGAGGCGATGACCTGCGCACCGGCGGCGCGCGGGCTGGTCTTGAACGAGTACCATTCGTCGGTCATGCGCCATTCGCGCGGCAGGTTCGCAGCTTTGGCGATCGGATGGTCATTGCTGACGATCACGCGGGCTTCCTGAAACTGCGGTGCCATCGGGTGGCCGGTAAAGCGGGTGCCGATCAGCGTGTCGGCATACCAGTCCCAGAAATAGGCCGGATCGCCGGCGCTGCCGTGCATGGCAGCAAAACCGCCGCCGTGTGCGAGGAATGCCTGCAGTGCCTTGCGCTGGCTCAGCGTCAGGATATCGCCGCTGATGTTGTTCCACACCACCGCGTCGAACTGGCCCAAAGTCTTGGCATTGATCGCGCCGCCCTTTTCGGTGAAGGCGATGGCCCAGCCCTTGCGCGTCGCCATGGCGGTCAGCGCGGCGTGGGCCGCTTCGACCGATGGCACGTCCTTGAAGCCGTTGATCTTTTCCATCACCAGCAGGCGCACCTTCGCTTTCGGCAGGTTGAATGCCGGCATGTCGTTGTCAAAGCGCTGGCAGCGGGCGACCTGGTCCGCCGCCGTCACCGGCAGGGTGCGCAGCTCGGCGTCGATCTTCGCCACGCTGGCTGCATCGAGCCCGGTAAAGCGCGAGGCGGTTTCGGCAGTGAGGATCGAGGCGAAGCTGGGCGTCTTTGTGCCGATGAAGATGGGCGGCATCTTGTCCATCCGCCCGGGAGCGTACTTGTCGATCACGCCTTTCGCCGCCGGACTGAGCAATATGTCGATCAGCGGCGAACTCGCCGAGAACGGCACGTCGCGGTTTGGGCAGTCCGTAACCGGACCGGCCAGGGCAGGCGCCGATAGCGCGACAGCCGCCAGACCGGCGGCAAGTTTCAAAACCATGCGCATCAGATCTTGCCTTCCTTGAGGAATTCCACCGCATGGTGCGCGGCGCGGGCCGAAAGCGCCATGTAGGTCAGCGACGGGTTCTGGCAGCCCGAAGACGCCATTGCGCCGCCATCGGTGCAGAACAGGTTCGGCACTTCATGGGCCTGATTGTACTTGTTGAGCACTGAAGTCTTGGGGTCCTTGCCCATGCGGACCGTGCCCATTTCATGGATGCCGAGGCCCGGAGTGCCCGGTGTGTCTGCCTGGCTGACGACCACGCCGCCAGCTGCCTCGATCATGGCCCTGCCGTCATCCATGATGTGCTTGACCATGGCGTGTTCATTCGGACCCATCACGCATTCGATGTGCGGGATGGCCATGCCCCACTTGTCCTTGCGGGTGGCGTTCAGCGTGACGCGGTTTTCCGGGTTGGGCAGCATTTCGCCGAAGCCCGAGATGAAGGCCATCCACGGACCGAACTTGTGCATGCCTTCCTTGTATTCCGCGCCGATCGTGCCGGGCTGGTTCAGGCCCTTGCCGGTGATGCGCATGGCCCCGCCCTGATAGCCATAGCCGCGGACATAGCCTTCGCCGGGTTCGGTCACGTTGCGGAAGCGCGGGATGTAGATGCCGGTCGGGCGGCGGCCCTTGTAGTACGAATCCTTCGGACCGTTCGGCAGGATGCCAGCGGTCGACAGCGCGTACATGTGGTCCATCAGGTTGCGGCCAACCTGGTCCGAACCGTTGGCGAGGCCACGCGGATTGGCGTCATTGGCCGAATTCAGCAGGATGGTTGCCGAGTTGATCGACGAGGCGTTGAGGAAGACGATCTTCGCTTCATAGGTCTTGCCGACTTTGGTCACGGCATCGATCACCCGCACGCCAGTGGCCTTGCCGGTCTTCGGATCGGTGACGACCGAATGGACGATGGCATTGGTGATCAGCGTCAGGTTGCCGGTCTTGCGCGCCGCCGGCAGCGACGAGGTCAGCGTCGAGTGCATCGCGCCGAATGAGCAGCCGCGCTCGCAGATCGAGCGGTTCTGGCAGGGGCCGCGGCCCAGCGCTTCGTGGTGCGGCTTGGCTTCGGACAAGTTGGCGTTGCGGCCGATGATGACCTTGCGGGTCGGGAATTTCTTCTCGACGGCCGCCTTGAGCATCTTTTCGGCGTCGTTCATTTCCCAGGCCTTGAGGAACTTGCCATCGGGAAGCTGGGGCAGGTTTTCATAGCTGCCAGCCACGCCGATGAAGTCCTCGATGTGGT